>JBHJHB010000088.1:0-17653 GCA_050331215.1 Sandaracinaceae bacterium
CGGGCTGCTCGCGGCCGCGCTGGCGGCGGCGTGCTCGGCGCCGTCGCCGAACGCACCCGCGCGGCCTCCGGCGCCGGCCCCGCCCCCGCCTGCGCCCGAGGCACCCCGCTTCGACCCCGACGAGGTCCGGCCGGAGGGGACCGTCGCGGATGTGCTCCACCTGCTCCGGGCCGGCGACCCCGAGCCCGAGCGCGCGCTCGCGGTCGCGGACGCCGCGGATGCGAGCGACCCCGGAGAGCCCGGGCGCCTCCTCTGGGTGAAGGCCGCCGCCGCCCAGGCCGCGGGACACCCCGTGCGGGCGGCGGAGGCGCTCGCCGCGTTGATCGGGACCGATCATCCGCTCGCGCCGTGGGCGCGACTCTGGCGGGGACGCCTCCTGCGCGAAGCGGACCCTGGCCGGGCCGCGACGGAGCTGCAGCCGCTGACCACGGAGGCGTGGGCGGGGCAGGACCGGGCCCGGCGGCTCCTGGCCGCCACCCTCGTGGACGCGGGGCGCCTCGAGGACGCCGAGCCGACCCTTCGCGCCCTCCTCCAGGGTACGCGCGAGGACCGGGCCGCAGCCGACGTGGTCCTCCCCCTCGCCCGCTTGCTGATCCAGCGGAACCGCTCAGGGGACCTGGCGGAGGCCGCCCGGCTTCTCCAGCGCGTGCCGAGCCGGGCTCCCCGGTCGGCGGACGCCGAGGTGGCGCAGGCCCTCCTCGACGAGGTCCTCGCCGCCCTGCCCGCCGCGGAGCGAGCCGCGCTCGCCGAGCCCAGCCTCGAGGATCGCCTGGCCCGCGCCGAGGCCTTCATGGGCCTTCGTCGCTACGAGGATGCCGAGCAAGCGTTCCGGGAGGTCGTGGAGGCCGCGCGGCGGCGAGCCCGGGCGACGTCGAGGCCCCGGACCCCGGATGGCGTCGAGAGGCCGCCCCCCGACGCGCTCTGCCGCGCGCGGTTCGGCGAGGCCAAGGCGACCTACCATCGGCGCGAGCGCGCCCGGGCCGCGGACCGGATGGCCGAGGTCGCCGAGGACTGCACCTCGGACCTCGACCGGCGCGCCTGGGCGCTGTTCTACGGCGGCCGCGCGGCGACCTTCGCCGGCGATCACGAGCGAGCGCTCGCGCTCTACGCCCGGCTCGAGGAGGTGGCGCCGACGCACCGCCTCGCGGACGACGCCCGCTTCCGCGGCGCGCTCCTGCTGCGGGAGGCGGGCGACGAGGAGGGCTTCCGGGCGCGCCTCGCGAGCCTGCCGGAGCGCTACCCGGACGGCGACATGCGGGGGCGCGCGCGCTTCCGCCTCGCCTGGGAGGCGCGTAGGCGCGGCGCTTCGGAGGAGACCCTACGCTACCTCGAGGCCAGCCTCGCCGAGGGGCCGGAGGAGGACGCGGAGGGCCTCCAGGGCCGTGCGGCGTACTGGCGGGCGGTCACGCTGGCCGACCTCGGGCGCGTCGACGACGCCCGGGACGCGTGGAGGACCCTGATCGAGGAGCGGCCGCTCGCCTACTACGCGCAGCAGGCGGTCGCTCGGCTCCGGGAGCACGGCGACCGGCGGGAGGCCCCGTTCGGGGAGCCCGGCCCGGCGTCCTTGCCCTTCGCGTGGCGCGACGAGCTCGCCACCGCGGCCTTCGCGCGCGCTCGCGAGCTCCTCCGGGTGGGAGCCACCGAGGAAGGGGCCACGGAGCTCCGCTGGGTGGCTCGGCACGGGACCTCCGACCGCGAGCTGCGGTGGCTGCGTGCGGCGATGCTCGACCGCGCCGGCGACCATGTCCGGGCGGTCTACCTCGCCCGCGGCCAGCTGGGCGCGCTCCAGGCCGAGGGCCCGGACGGCGACGTCACCGCCCGCTGGCGCGTCGCCTACCCGCTCGCCTACCGGCCCCTGATCGAGGACGCGGCCCGGGCCCAGAGCCTCCCCGCGGCCCTGGTCCGCGCGATCGCGCGGGAGGAGTCGGGCTTCCGCCCCGACGCGGTCAGCGTCGCCCACGCCTACGGCCTGGTGCAGCTGATCCTGCCGACCGCGCGCCGCTTCGGGCGCCGCGTCGGGATCCGCCCGACCGCCCGCACGCTGACCGACCCGGGCGTGAACGTGCGGGTCGGCGCCGCGTTCATGGCGTGGCTCTGGGACCGCTACGAAGAGGCGCCGGCGCTGGTGCCGCCGGCTTACAACGCGGGCCAGGGCGCCGTCGACCGGTGGCTCGACGAGCGCGGCGGCCTCCGCTTCGACGCCTGGGTGGAGGAGATCCCCTACGACGAGACGCGGCGCTACACGCGGCGGGTGCTGCAGACCTGGGGCACCTACCAGTGGCTGGCGACGGGGGAGCTGCCCGCGTTCCCGGGCCGGCTGTCACCCTAGTGCTTGTCGAAGGTCTGCTGCAGCTCGAGCAGGAGCTGACGGGCCTTGCCGCTGAGCTTCTTGGGCACGTCGACGTTGACGACCACGACCATGTCCCCCCGGCCGCGACCGTCGAGGCGGGGCATGCCCTCGCCGCGGACCACCAGCTGGTCGCCGGGCTGGACGCCGGCCGGGACCTTGACGGTGACCGGGTCACCCTCCCCGAGGGTGGGCACGTCGACATCACTCCCGAGGGCGGCGTGGGGGAACGAGACGGTCAGCTGGTGCACCAGGTCCGGGCCCGAGCGCTCGAACCGCTCGTGGGGCTCCATCTCCACCTCGACGTAGAGGTGGCCGGCCGGACCGCCGCGGAGCCCGGGCTGGCCCTGGTTGGCCACGCGCAGCGTCTGACCCCCGTCGATCCCGGCGGGGATGCTGACCTTGACCGTCTTCTCGACGTGCTCCTCGGCCCGGCCGTCGCACGCGGTGCACAGCGACTCGGGGATGTTCCCGCGGCCCTGGCACTCGGGGCAGGTGGTCGAGAGCATGAAGGCGCCCCGGCTGTAGGCGACCTGGCCCTGGCCGCGGCACGTGTTGCAGGTCCGAAACCGGCCTCCCTCGGCGCCCGTGCCCTGGCAAGCGGAGCATGGCGCGGGGTAGCCCACCTCGACCTCCTTGCGGGTCCCGGCGGCGGCCTCCTCGAGGGTCAGGCCGACCATGACCTTGATGTCCGCGCCGCGCATCGGCGCGTTGGTGCGCCGGGTGCTGCGGAAGCCGCCGATCCCGCCCGCGCCGCGCATCCCGAACAGGTCGCCGAAGATGTCGCCGAACTGGCTGAAGATATCCTCGACGCTGCCGAACCCGGGACCCGCCGCGCCGTGCTGGAGGCCGGCGTGGCCGTAGCGGTCGTAGAGCGCACGCTTCTCGTCGTCGCTGAGGACCTGGTAGGCCTCGGCGACCTCCTTGAACTTCGCCTCCGCCTCGGGGTTGTCCTGGTTGCGGTCCGGGTGGAACTGGAGAGCGAGCTTCCGGTAGGCCTTCTTGAGCTCGGTCTCGCTCGCGGACCGCTCGACCCCGAGGACCTCGTAGTAGTCGCGCTTCTGCATCGTCGTCGGGTAGCTCGCGCCGGAGGCGCGATGGTGAGGTGATGGAGCGCGGCGTGCCACCTGCACGCAAGCGCGGACTCGCGCCCGAGGCGCGATGGTAAAGGGATGGAGCGCGGCGTGCTATCCGCACGCCAGCGCCGGGTTCCTGGGCTCGCGAGAGCGTGGGAAAAAAATGGGGACTCGGGACCCCGGGGTCAACCGGCGCGGGGTCCCTGCCCTTGTGGCGGGGACGGGGCGGTGCCAGGCCTGGGTCGACGCCCCGTGACCGCCCGGACCCCGACGGCCCCCGCGCCCACCGCCGCCCGCGCCAGGGCGAGCAAGGCCTCGAGCCCGCTGGCGGCTCCGGTGCGGACCTCGGTGTACGTCCACTTCCCCTGGTGCCTCGCGAAGTGCCCCTACTGCGACTTCGCCTCGGGGGCGATCCGGCGGGACGAGGTACCGCACGACGCCTACGCCGACGCGGTCCTCGCCGAGCTGCGGGACCGCCGACGCGCGCTGGGGCGTCGCTCGCTCGTCAGCGTCTTCTTCGGCGGCGGGACGCCGAGCCTGTGGGCGGCGGAGGCGGTCGCGCGTGTCGTGCGCGGCGTGGTCGACGCCTTCGGGGACCACGACCCCGACCTCGAGGTGACCCTCGAGGCGAACCCGACGTCCCTCGACGAGCACCACGTCGCGGCGCTGCGCCGGGCGGGCGTGAACCGGCTCTCGATCGGCGTCCAGAGCCTGGCCGACGCCGAGCTGCGCTACCTCGGCCGCCTGCACACCGCCGACGGGGCCCTGGCGTCGCTGCGGGCCGCCAAGCCGATGCCCCGCCTGAGCGGCGACCTGATGTTCGGGCTCCCGGGCGTGCGCGCGTCGGCGTTCCGGGACCAGGCGGCGGCCCTGCTCGAGCTCGGGCTCCGGCACCTGAGCGTCTACGCGCTGACGATCGAGCCCGGGACCCAGTTCGGCGCCCTGCACCGGAAGGGGCGGCTCCCCGTGGCGTCCGACGAGGCCTTCGCGGAGACCTACCGGGCGACCGAGGCGTTCCTCGCGAGCCGCGGGCTGGGCCACTACGAGGTCTCGAGCTACGCGGCGCCGGGCGAGGAGTGCCGCCACAACCTCCATTACTGGCGCGGGGGGGACTACCTGGGCCTCGGCGCGGGCGCCGTCGGCTGCCTCTCGACCGGGGCCGAGGCGAGGCGCTACCGGAACGACCCGCGGCCCGAGGCCTACCTCGCCCAGCCCGGCCGCGAGGCCTTCGCGGAGCCCCTCGGCCCCGAGGACCGGGTTCGGGAGGCCCTGATGCTCGGTCTCCGGACGAGCCGCGGCGTCGACCTCGCCGATCTGCGCGAGCGGCTCGGGGTGGACCCCACGGCCGGACGGGACCGGGCCCTGGCCCGGCGGCACGATGGGGGCGACCTCGTCCACGAGGGCGACCGCCTCCGCGTGCCCACCGAGCGGTGGCTCCACCTCGACGGCATCGTGGCGGACCTGTTCTGACGGTGGGGTGGGGCTATGGTCCGCCGATGAGCCCCGGCGTCGCCTTCGACGAGGTCCGCGCGACCGGCCTCGTGAAGCTCTTCGGGGCCACCGCCGCGCTGCGCGGCGTGGACCTCCGGCTCCGCGGGGGTGAGGTCACCGTGATCGAGGGGCCGAACGGGAGCGGCAAGTCCACGCTCCTCGGCATCCTCGCCCAGCTGCTGCGACCGACCCGCGGGGAGGTGCGCTACGGCGCCGGAGCGGCCGCGCCTCGGCCCGGCCCCGCGCTCCGACGGCACCTCGGGGTGCTGGCCCACGCGGCGATGGTGTACCCGGACCTGACCGCCAACGAGAACCTCCGGCTCTATGCTCGGCTCCACCGGCTCTCCGCCGCGGAGGCGCGCGTGGCGGAGGCCCGGGAGCGCTTCGGCATCGGTCGCTTCGGAGATCGGCCGGCGCGGACCTACTCGCGCGGCCAGCTCCAGCGCCTCGCCCTGGCCCGGGCGCTCCTGAACTCCCCGAGCCTGCTCCTCCTCGACGAGCCGTCGACCGGGCTGGACCACCGCACGACCGCGCGGCTGATCGAGGCGGTGGAGGCCGAGCGGGCCCGAGGGGCGATCGTGGCGCTGATCACGCACGACCCGGGCCTCGCGGAGCGCCTCGCCGACCGGCGGGTGACGCTCCGGCGCGGCCAGGTGGTCGACGCAGCCGGGGCCGGAGGGCCGGCGTGACGGGGTTCCTGCACGGGACCTGGGTCATCGCCGAGAAGGAGCTCCGGGTGGAGCTGCGCTCGGGGGAGATCCTGATCACCGCGGGCCTCTTCGGCCTGCTCGTCACCATCCTGACCTCCCTCGCCTTCTTCCTCGACGACGAGACGGCGCGGGACGTCGCGCCCGGGGTGCTGTGGGTGGCGGCGTCCTTCGCCGGAGTGCTCGCGATGGGGCGGGCCTGGGCCCGCGAGCGCGAGGCCGACGCGATCCGGGGCCTGCTGCTCACGCCCGTGCCCCGCGCCAGCCTCTACGCCGGCAAGGCCCTCGGCAGCCTCGCCTTCGTGCTGGTGATCGACCTGGCGCTGCTCCTCGTGGTGGGCCTGCTGTTCCGGCTCCGGCCCGTGGCGGACCTGCCGCCGATGGGGCTCCTGCTCGCGCTCGGGACGCTCGGCTACGTGGCGATGGGGACGCTGTTCGCTGCGATGAGCGTGCGGACCGGAGCTCGGGACCTGATGCTGAGCGTGGTCCTGTTCCCGCTCTCGGCCCCGGGGCTCCTGGCGGGTGTCGTCGCCACCCGCGAGCTCCTCGACGGGGCGCCGGTCGCCGAGATCGTCCCGTGGCTCCGTATTCTGCTGGCGTTCGACCTCGTCGCCGTGGTCAGCGGCCTCGGGCTCTTCGAGCACCTGATGAGCGACTGACGGGCCGTGGGAGGCCGGGCGTCGAGGGTCCCGGCGCCCGGGCGACCGCGGGCTCTAGTCGGGCACCGCGCGACGCGGGGGTAGAGCTACTCGGCCGGCGGCAGCCGGCCCGTGATCGCGTAGTCCAGGAGCGCCGCGACCTGCTCGGGCTCGGTCGCCACGGCGAGGGCGGCGCCGTCAACCTCCTTCAGCGCATGCCGGAGCTCGGGCGGGCGCAGCACGATCAGGGGCTTGCCCAGAGCTACCGCGTAGCCCGCGTCGAAGGCGGCGTTCCACTGGCGGTACTTCTCGCCGAAGCGCACGACGACCACGTCGGCGTCGCCGATCAGGGTCCGCGTGCGGAGCGCGTTGACCTTCGCCCCCTTGTGGTCGTGCCAGAAGGGGTCGCTCTCGGCGCCCAGGATGCGCACGCCGCAGTCGTCGGACGAGGGATGGTCGGTGACGGGAGCGGTCAGCGTCACGGGGAGGTCCGCGGCGCGGACCCCATTGGCGATCCGGTCCCGCCAGTCGCTATGGATCTCGCCGCTCAGGTACACGGTCCAGGTCTTGGTCATCTGCGCTCCTCCGCGGGGCCGCGCCGCGGCCTGCCGGGCGGCGTGCCTGGTGTAGTGCCGGACCCTGGCGAGCGAAACCGGCCCGCACCCTCGGACCAGCGCCCTCCGCGCCGGAGCGCGGAGACCCCGCCCTGCGTGGGCCCCAGCTGTGAGGAAACGCGTGTCGCCCTGCGACCGTGACCCCCCTGGCCGGCACGGAGACCGGCAGGGGAAGGCACTCAAGGAGCAGCAAGATGGGAATGGACCAGAGGATCGCGCGCACCCGGGCCGGGGTGCTTCTCGGGGCGGCGGCGCTGCTCGGTGGCTGCGTCACGGCCGATGGATCGACCCGGGGCGCGCTGGCCGCAGAGTGCACGGAGGACGCGACCATGCTCCCGGGCGGGGCATGGGTGTGCCCCGACGACCTGACGCTCGAGTGCGACGACGGCACCGGCACCGCCGACCCGGGCACGCTCTACTACGAGAACGACAGCACGACGGAGACCTGCGCGGACTTCGATCCCGTGGTCTCCGACGAGGGCCCCTTCGAGGTCGGCGAGCACACGATCGACGTCACCGACGGGGCTGCCGGCCCGGTGCTGTGCACGGCCACGCTGACCGTCGAGGATACGGCGGCCCCGGAGGTCACCCCCCTCGAGCTCGAGCTCTGGCCCCCGAACCACCGCCTCGTCCGCATCGACCCGGAGGACTGCGTCGAGGCGACGGATGCCTGCGACGGCACGGACCTGACCGTGACCTTCACGCGCGTCGCGAGCGATGAGCCCGTGAACGGCCGCGGCGACGGCAACACGGAGCCGGACGTGGTGTTCGACCCCTGCGGCCTGGAGCTCCGGGCGGAGCGGGCCGGGCCGGGCAACGGGCGTGTCTACACGATCGACTTCACGGTCGCCGACGAGGCGGGCAACGAGACGACCGGCAGGTGTACGGTCAGCGTCCCCCACGACCAGTCCGGGCGCCCGGCCGTCGACGACGGTGAGTCCTACGCGGTCACGCCACCGGGCGACCTCGGGGAGTGCACGGAGGACGACGACGACGACGACTGCGATGAGGACGTCGACGAGGACTCGGACGAGGACGCCGACGAGGACGCCGACGAGGACAGCGACGAGGACGCCGACGAGGACGCCGACGAGGACGCCGACGAGGACAGCGACGAGGACGCCGACGAGGACAGCGACGCGGATCATCCTGGCCGCGGTCGAGGACGCGGGCGGCGGTAGCGCCGGTCGTGACCCCGAGCCCCGCAGCTCTTGGGCAAGCGCGCTAGCGGCCCTCGAGGCGACGCTCCACCCAGGCGAGCATCGAGAGCACGAGGACGGCGAGCGCGCTCGTCCCGATCGCGACCACGTAGCGCTCCAGCCCCGCGGCGATGCCGATCGTCGCCGTGGCCAGAAGCGACGCCGCGGTCGTGAGGCCGCGCACGCCGCCGTTGGTCCGGTCCACGACGATCGTCCCGGCCCCGACGATCGACACCCCCCCGATCACCGCCACGAAGACCCGAAGGGGATCGAAGCGAAGGCCGCCGTGGGGCGCGAGGGCCTCCACCATCGGCGTCGCCAGGCTCACCAGAAGGGCGGCGCTCATCGCCACGAGCAGGTGGGTCCGCAGCCCCGCCGGCCGCTGCCGCCGCTCGCGCTCCCAGCCGAGGGGGACCGCCACCAGCATCGCGACGACGACCCGAGCGAGGATCCGGGCATCGTCGCCGAGGGTCGAGGGTAGGTCGGGCATCGTCGTGCGGGCCCGCCGACCGCGCGGGACCGAACCGACCAGGTTAGGACGGCTCGACGTCGAGGCCAGCCGGCGGCGCGATCAACCGGTCGAGCGCCGCGGCGGAGGACGCGAAGCCGCGCGCGACATCGGCGCGGTGGGGACCCCGCGCCGCCGCGGCCAGTACGGCCCTCGCCGCCCGGAGCGCGCCCTGCCCGAGCAGGTGGGTGGCCAGGCTCTCCACCGCCTGGAGGAGGTGCGGCTCGAAGCACGGTCGTCCCAGCACCCGGACGATCCGCTCCAGGCCCTCGAACGTGACCGGGCGCGCGAGGGCCTCGAGCCGAAGGCGCTCGAGCTCCGCGTAGGAGCGCAACCGCTCGGCGACCCAGGCGCCGTCCTGCTCGGGAGCGTCGAGCATCGACCGATCGAAGGACAGAGGCAGCTCGGCGCGAGGCACGGCGGGGTCGAGGTGTCCCACCGCGTACACGCTGCCGGCGTCCACGAGCCGGGTGACCACGAGGCCAGCGCGGCGCAGCAGCGCCGCGAGAGTGCTCGGGCTGAGGCTGACGAGGTGCGCGTTCTGGAAGAAGTTGGCCTCCAGCAGGCCGTAGGGCTGGGTGACGTTCGGCACCTCGATCACCAGGCGGCCGCCCGGCCGGAGCCATGACGCGAGCCTCCCCACGGCACCCAGCGGATCCTGCAGGTGCTCGAGCACGTGGAACATCTGAACCTGATCGAAGCCCTCGCCGGGCGGCTCGTACTCCTCCATCGAGCCGGCGAAGCAGGGTACGCCACGCTCATCGGCCCGCGCCGCCTGGCGCACGTCGGGCTCGACGCCGAAGACCTGGACCCCGCCGAGCTCCTCCATGAAGCCGAGCGTCGTCCCGTCGCCGCAGCCGACCTCGAGGACCCGCCCCCCGGCCGGCGGGCGGCCGAGCGCCAGCGCGCCGCGGGCCTGGGCCCGATGACGGCTGCGCCAGGCCTCCTCGAAGCCCTCGTCCCCCGGCCCGAGCGCGCGGCCATCGGGCGCCGGGATCTTCACGCCGTGGTAGTGCGCCCGGTACTGGGTCCGGTAGTAGGCCTCGAGCGCGCGCGCGGTCGGGCGGGGCGTCACGTACACGAGGCCGCAGCACGCGCAGGCCACGTTACGGACCGGGAGGTCGAAGCGGGCACGGGTCCCCACGACGTGCGCGTCCTCCGCTCCTCGGCCGCAGAGAGGGCACGCGACCGGCTCGGTCTCGTCGAGGACCTCGGGCTCGGAGCTCTGCGCGGCGGACGGACGGGAGTGGTCGCTCGACATGAGCGCGCCGGGAGCAAGGACCGTGCACCGCGCGCCCCGCGGCCGAAGCACGGCGTCGACGCGAAGGCGGGCGGCGGCCGGTTGACGCTCCGGCGACGGGGCGCCGTCGGGCGGGGCCGGGCGACCGCGGCCTCTGCGCCCCGGCTCGTCGGTCGCGGCCCTCGCCCTTTGCCGGGGGGGAGACGCATCGACAGGACTCGCCGGCCGCTGGGTCGGCGGCGGCCCACCCGCGTCAGCCCCCCGTGTCGCCCGCCCGGACCAGCTTGATGTCGTTCGTCGCCGCCCAGGCGTGGACGTCCTCGCGGCGGAGCGCCGTGGCCATGAGATCCGGGAAGCGGTCCGGGGTGCAGGCGAAGACCGGCGCGCCCAGGGCCGCGATGGTCTCGGCGAGCTGTCCGTCGTAGCCCGGCGAGCCGGTATCGGTCAGCGCGAGCAGCACGATCACGTTCACGCCCGACCGGAGCAGGTGGGCGAGGCGCTGGACGAGCGCCTCCGGGTCGCCCCCTTCGTAGAGGTCCGTGAGCAGGATCAGGTGGCTCTTCGTGGGCCGCTCGATCCGCTGCTCGCAGTAGGCGACCGCCTGGTGGATGTCGGTGCCGCCCCCGAGCTGGACGCCGAAGAGCACCTGCACCGGGTCCTCGAGCTCGTCGGTCAGGTCGAGCACCGTCGTGTCGAAGCACACGAGCTGGGTCCGCACGGCGGGCAGGGACGCCATCACTGCCGCGAAGATCGAGGCGTACACGACGCTCGTGGCCATCGACCCGCTCTGGTCGACGCACAGCACGACCTCGTCGAGATCGACCAGGCGGCGCGCTCGGCGCTGAACGCCGATCAGCACCTCCGGGATCACCGTCCGGTGCTCCGGCTGGTAGTGCCGGAGGTTGGCGGCGAGCGTTCGCGGCCAGTCGATGTCCGGCGCCCGCGGTCGCCGCGTCCGCTGGGCGCGGCTCACCGCGCCGCGCACGGCCTGCGCGGTGCGCTGCGCGAGCCGCTCCATCAGCTCGTCCACCACCTTCCGGATCACCTCCCGGGCGGCGTCGAGGGTCTGGTCCGGCATCGACGCCCGCAAGCTCATCAGGTCCGCCACGAGGTGGACGTCCGCCTCGCAGGCCGCGAGGAACTCGGGCTGGAGCAGCATCTGGCGCAGGCCGAGGCGCTCGAAGGCGTCGCGCTGGATGACCTGGACGACGGAGCTCGGGAACAGCTCGCGGATGTCGCCGAGCCATCGGCTGACCCGCGGCGCGGAGCGGCCGAGGCTCCCCCGGCCCCCCTTCTTGCCGCCCGGGGGAGGGGCGTCGTAGAGGGCGCTCAGCGCGCGCTGGATGCGCTGGTCGTCGGGCGTGAGGACCCCCGCCTCGTCGTCCTCGCCGAGGCACAGGAGCCACCGCCGCTCGGCCTGGACGGAGTCGTCGCCGCTCACGGCCGCCCCCTTCCGCTCAGGATGCTCGTCAGGGTGGGGAGGTGCGCCGCCCAGACGGGCTCGAGGGCCTCGACGGTCCTCACGTCCGAGGCGGCCCGGGCGGCCCGGCGAAGCCGGTCGATCAGAGCGCGCCGCTCGGCGCGGTCGAGGCTGGCGAACACGCGGCGCAGGAGAGGAAGCTGAGCCTGGAACTCCTCGTCCGGCAGAGATCGAATCCAGGCGTCGACCACCTCGCGCAAGGGGTCGTCGTGGATCAGGTGCGCCCCGAGGGAGGTGAAGAAGCCCTCGAAGAACCCGCCTGCGTCGGCGGGCGGTGTCCCCGGGGAGAGCGCTCGCGCCAGGATGCTGCTGACCGCCCTCTCGTCGAGGCGGCCTTCGCCGTAGAGCAGGCGCGCCGCGAGGCCCGCGAGCAGGGGGGTCGCCTGGCCGTCCTCGACGACCTCCTCGAGCGCGCGGAGCCATGTCGCGTGCTCCCCTTCGTCCAGCTGGGCGAGGGCGATCGCCTCGTGGGCGGCGCCGATCCGCCGGTACAGCTCCGCCGCGACCTCCTCGTCCACCGCCCGGCACGCGAAGGCGAGGGCCGCCGCGGCTCGCACCGCCGTCTGCACGAAGAGCTCACGGTAGTGGTCGGTCTGCACGGCCCGGGCGGTGCCGTAACGCAGGATCCCGGCCAGCGGAGGCAGGGTGCCGAGGAGCTCCGACGCATCGCTGGTTCGGGCGGCGAGCTCCGACAGGAGGCCGATGCCCGCCCCCGCCGCCCCGGCGAGCTGCGCGACCAGCGCCCCGTCGACCAACGCGGCGAGGGCGGTCAAGCTGGCGGTCTTGCGCATCCGGGCCACCGTCCGCGCGTCGGCGGCGGCCTCGACCGTCTGCCCGTACACGAGGTGCTCCACGAGCCGGACCGCGTGCTCCGGCTCCCACTCCAGGATCCACTTCTCGCGGAAGGTGCCGCGGCTGCGGCCAGCATCGATCGGGCGGCCCCAGGGGACGTCGAGCGCCCGGAGCTGGTGCAGGAGCGTCGAGCGGCCGAGCCCGCTCTCGGTCCGGAGGTCGACGGACAGCTCCCGGGGCAGCGCCTCCGCCTTGAGGCGCACCTTCCGCTGGCGGCGCCGCAGGTCGTCGAGGAGCGGCGCGAGGGGCAGATCGTCCGGGATCGCGCCGACCCGGTCGCCGAGCAGCAGGCGGTCCTCGTGCTCCCACAGCACCGTCTCGTCGCCGAAGCACAGGCACGCGACCACGCCCTCCTGGAGCTCCTCGAAGCCAGGGGCGGGGCGCTGCCGCAGGGCCGCGAGGCTGCGGGCCAGGCGGGTCGCCTCGATCAGCTCGGCCGTGGACACCGTGCGACCGACCTCCCGCAGGCTCGCCGCCACGCTGCCCAGCCATCGCGCCTGGGCCTCGGCGTCGGTGCCGTGCTCGAACAGGTGCTCGTACCAGAGGGGCGAGCGCACGCCGGCCCGGTAGCCCCGCGCCCCGGCGAGGCGCGGATAGGTCCACGGCACCCAGGTCGCGGCCGCCTTGCGCTTCGGGAGCCCCGCCAACAGCGCCCGGTCGTCCTTCCTCGCGTGCCGCGCGCGGAGGGCCGGGACGTGCCAGGCGCCGCAGACCACGGCGACCGACCCCTCCGCCTCCCGGCGGGCCTTCGCGACCGCGAGGCGCATGTGGGCCTCACGCCAGGCCTCCCGCTCCCGCAACGGCACCCCCTGCCGCAGCTCGGTCATCGCTCGCTCGATCGCGGCGAAGGTGGGCCCCGGATCCGGGTTCGCCTCGAACAGGTCGTTCCAGAAGCTCTCGCCGTCCAGATAGCCGGCCGCTCCGGCGAGCTCCCCGATCGGGTCGCTGCCCGCCTCGTCGCGCTCGTCGTCCGCCATCGCGAGCACGTTGGCGGCGGGCAGATCGATGAAGCGGACCGGGCGCTCCCGGGCGAGCGCCCAGCGGGTCGCCTGGTACTCGGGCGAGAACGCGGCGAAGGGATCGAAGATCGCCTGCGTCGGGTCGTCGACGGCGAACGCGAGGAGCGCCACCGGTGGCTGCATCCCGTGACGCCCGAGGAACGGCAGGAGGGCCGTGGCGTCCGCGGGGCCCTCGAGGAGCACCATCGCCGGGTCCTGAGCGTCGAGAGCCCGCAGAAGGGAGGTCGCGCTCCCGGGCCCGTGGTGGCGGATCCCGTAGTAGGCGACCTCCGCCATGGCCGCGCTCAGAGCATCCTCGAGAGCTGGAGGTAGTAGTCGGCGTAGTCGCGCCGCTTCTTCAGCACGGTCTCGATGTACTCCTCGAGCACGACCCGGTCCTGCACCGGGTCCTTGAGGATCGCGCCGAGCAAGCTCGGCGCGAGGGCCTCGGCGCCGAGCTCGCCGTCGGCGAACCACACGGCCTGGCTGAGCCCCCCGACCACCACCGCGATCGCCTCCGCCGTCGAGGGGACCGTGGTGGGGGCCTTGAGCGCCATCTTGCCGTCGAGGGTCCGGCCGCTTCGGAGCTCGCGGAAGATGGTGATCACCCGCTCGATCTCGGCCTCCACGCGCTCGGGCATCGGGAGCTTGAGCCCCTCCCCCAGCTCGGCGACGCGCTTCTGTACGATCGCCACCTCCGATGCCATGTCGCCGGGGAGCGGAAGGACCACCACGTTGAAGCGGCGCTTGAGGGCCGAGCTCAGCTCGTTGACGCCCTTGTCCCGGTTGTTCGCCGTGGCGATGACGTTGAAGCCCCGCCGGGCCAGAAGCCGCTGATCGAGCTCCGGGATGGGGAGCATCCGCTCGGACAGCACGGTGATCAGCGTGTCCTGCACGTCCGAGCCCAGGCGCGTGAGCTCCTCGAAGCGACAGACCTGGCCCGCCTCCATCGCGCGGTAGAGCGGGGTCTTCACCAGGGCCTCCTCGCTCGGCCCGTGCGCCAGGAGCTGGGCGTAGTTCCAGCCGTAGCGGACCTGATTCTCGTCCGTCCCCGCGGTGCCCTGGACCACGAGGGTGCTGTCGCCGCTGATCGCCGCCGCCAGGAGCTCGGACACCCAGGACTTGCCGGTGCCGGGCACGCCGAGGAGCAGGAGCGCGCGGTCGGTGGCGAGCGTCGCGACCGCGCTCTCCATCCGGCGCCGGTCGCCGATGTACTTCGGGCTGACTGTCGTGCCATCGGGCGCGTCCCCGCCGAGGAGGTAGGTGACCACCGCCCGGGGCGTGAGGTGCCAGCCCTCGGGGCGGGGCCCGTCGTCCTGGACCAGGGCCTCGAGCTCCGCCCGGAACGTCTCCTCGGCGGGCAGGCGCTGCGCTTCGGTCATCGGTCCTCCTTCGGCCCCAGCGCCACGTTGAGGCGCAGGAGGTCCAGGTGCGGGACGGCGGGGTGCAGGCCCGCCGCGATCGCCTCCTCGAGGAACGCGGTCGCGGCGGCGTGAGGGAGCAGCGCGCCCAGCGCGAAGAGCTCCGAGCCCAGGACGAAGCGCTCGTCGCGGGCCGGCCCCTCCTCGGCCGGCGACCCGAGGGCCCTCAGCGCCCGACGCACCTCCTTCATCGCCGCGGACGACTCGAGGGCCTCGGCGTCGAGCCACGGCCGAGGACCGCCGACGATCGCGAGGAGCCCCCGCAGGGTCAGAGCGGCCCGACCGCGCAGCAAGCTCGGCCCGAGCGCCGCCACGTCGTCGGGGCCGAGGCGGGCCCGCAGGGCTTCGAGCTCTCGGACGAGGCCGGCCCCGGCGAGGCGGCGAGCGAGGACGAGGACCGCGGCGCGGGGGGCGGTCTCCGCGGCGGTGGCGAGGAAGGCGGCGTTGTCGCTCAGCCAGGCGTCGCCGAAGGCCCAGGCCTCGGCGAGCTCCAGAGGGGCCACCTCCAGCGCCTCGGCCAGGGCGGGGTAGGGCACCTCGCCGAAGAGCTGGGCGCGGAGCCGACCCTGAGCGTCGTTCTTCGGCTTGGTGCACGTCACCGTGATCCGCGTCCCGAGCATCGAGCGCCTCCGCGTCACCCGGAGCATCAAGGCGAGCTCCCGCGCCTCCTCCTCCGCCTCCGGCGCCTCGCCGAGCCGCAGCAGCAAGCGCCGCGCCGCGGCGCGCGCCTTGCGGGACCGGTCCTTCGCGAAGGTCCGGAGCAGGGGGAGGTCCTCGGCGGACAGCTCGTCGGCCAGGGCCGCGACGAGCGGGTAGCGTTGCTCCGCCGGCAGCTCGGGCCCTCCCTGGGCGAGGAGCGCGGCGGCGGCGGCGGGGTCACGAGCGCGAAGGCGGCGAAACCGGTCCCGGCGCTCCCCCGGCGACAGCTCCTCGAACCGCTCCAGGCTCATCGCCGTCTCGTCGAGGCCCACGCCGCCGAGGGCGACCCAGGCCCGCCAGGGCTCGAGCTCCTCCGGCACCTCCTCGCTCGGCCCGGGCAGCCAGTCGCCCGGGTGAGGGGCGTAGCCCCGCTCGACCAGCAGGCGGAGCACCGCGAGCCGGTCCAGGCCCTCGCGCGCGGGGCCAGCCAGGAGCCGGCGCACGAGCGGTCGCTCGGAGGGAGGGACAAGCGCGAGCGGCACCTCGGGAAGGTCCTCCCGCGCGCGGAGCGCAGGGGGCGAGGGCCGCCGGACGAGCTGGTCCCGCTGGCTGACCAGCGCGGCCAAGCGGAGCTCCTGCTCGCTTTCCGACGCGGCCCCGGCCAGGGCCGGCGCCCAGGCCTCGGGCGCCACGCCGTGGCCCAGGCTGCGCCCGACCAGCCACGCTCCCTTCTTCTCGGCGACGAAGGAATCGAGGTCACGGGACATGGAGCCGACCCAGGGGGGTGGTCGCGGCGAGCGGCGAGAGCTGGTGTCCGTCCCAGAGCCCCACCGCCGCGGTCCACGCGGTCGCGAGGAGCGCCGGTGCGCTCGCCCGCTCGTCGAGGGGCAGGGCCTGCGCAGAGCCGCGCCCGGTCCACCACAGCCGCCGCTCCGACGGGGCCTCGGCGAGGCGCCCGGGCGGCAGGAGGACCGGAGCGCTCAGGGTCCAAGGCGCCACGGCGAGCGCGGCGGCGTAGCCGGCGAGGGGCTCGCCCGAGGCCGGGGCGCAGGCCCAGGGGAGCGGCGACGGCGGCGGATCCCCCCGCTCGACGAGGATCGCGCGGAGCGGCGCGCGCGCGGGGTAGAACCGGAGCTCCCCCGTGAGCTGCTCGCCCGCGGCGAAGGCAGGGCCCTGGCGGCCAACGCTGGCCGGGTGGAAGTCGAGGAGCACCGCGAAGCGCGGCTCCGGGGCCAGCACGTCGAGGAGCCAGGTCGCGTGGCTGATCAGCCCGTCGCGGCGCGTCGTGATGCGCTCGCCGAGCACCTCGAAGGTGCTCCGGAGGCGCGGGGCGTCCTCGAGGGCTTCGAGCGCTTCGCGGCTCTCGCTGGTGGCCACCGCGCGGTGGAGCTCCGGGTCCGTTGGCGCGGCGCGGTAGGCGCGAACCAGGAGCACCAGCTTGCCCAGCTCGGCGAGCAGCGCGTCGCCCCGGTCCGACTCCGGGAGGCCGAGCACGCGAGCCGGCAGCTCGTCCAGCCGGGACGCGAGCGCGGCCGCCTTGGCGTCCATGAGGCGCGCGGCGATCTGACGGCAGCGGGGGCTCAGCTCGGCCAGCGCGCCGGACAGACCGAGGCGGAGCTGGTCGGCCATCCACTGGTCGAGGTCGAGGAGCCCGTCGAGGAGCTGGGCCCGCGTCGCGGCCTCGCGCTTGCGGCGGGCTTCGGCGCGCCGGGCCTCCGTTTCCGGGTCGGGACGGGCCTCGACCTGGGCCTCGGCGGAGACCAGGGACTTCGCCTCCCCTCCGCCGCCGCCGGGCGGGCGAGCGCGCCCTCGGCGGCGACGCGCGACCCACTCGCCCACCCAGTCGGGCACGGGCCCCTCGGGGAACGTCGCCCCGCCGCCCTCGGCCCGGATCCAGAGGAGCGCGAGCGCGTGCTTGCACGGAAGCTTGCGGGAGGGGCACGTGCACCTCGTGCGGAGGCTCTGCACGTCGGCGACCACCCGGTAGGGGTTGGCGCCCGAGCCCTGGCACGCCGCCCAGAGCAGCCCCGCCTCGGCGTTCTGCCCTCGCTGGGACCATCGCGATGGCCGCCGGAGCTTCGAGGCCGCGTTCAGCGAGGCCTGGTCCGGAGCGAGCTGTTCGACCGCGCGCAGCGTGAGGGTCACGTCGAAGGGAGGTCCGCCGACACCCGGACGGGCCCTGAGCGTCGGGAGGCTAGCGTCGGCGGTGGTGCGCCATCAAGGCGGCGAGCCGGGCCGTGCGCGTGGGCGGAGCGCGCTGCGGGCCCCAGCCCCCCCCGGTGGGCGACGCAGCGACGCCGGGGCTCCGGGTCAGGGGGGCCACGACCCGGGCCGGGTTGTGGATGGTCGTTCACGGTACGGCCGCCAGGCGCAGAGCCGGTTCGAAAACAAGCATCTGGGATGCGTCTTGATATGCATGAAGACAATGCCGCAGTCACGGCCC
>JBHJHB010000089.1:0-9125 GCA_050331215.1 Sandaracinaceae bacterium
CCCCAGGCCGCGCCACCCCAGGCTTCTCAGCCTCAGGCCGCGCCGCCCCAGGCCGCTCAGCCCCCCTTCGGCCAGCCGCAGAACACGCCCGGCCCCGCCGATCCCCCGGGCGGAGCCCCGTCGTTCGGAGGTCCTCCCGGCTCGTCCCCCGGCGGGTTCGGCGCCCCCGCCCAGCCGGGTCCCCCGGGCTTCGGCGGCCAGCAGCCCGGGTATCCGCCGGCGACGGGCCCGGGCGGTGGACCGCAACCCACCCCGGCGGCCTTCGGCGGCGCCCCCGCCCCCGGCGCTGGCGGCGCCCCCGCCTCGCCCGGCTTTGGCGGCGGCAGCCCCTACGCCGGCCCGGGAAGCAGCGCGCCCGTGGGCGACATGTCGGGCGAAGCGGCCCCGACGAAGAGCCGCCTTCCCCTGTTCCTCGGGATCGGGTGCGGGCTCCTGTCGCTGTGCTGCTTGAGCGGCGTGGCGGGCGTGTACTTCGTCGTCCCCGGGGTGGCGTCGGGAGGACCGCTGGGCGGCGGCACCAGCGCGGTGTGCGAGCGCGCCGTGTCGTGCTGCGAGGCCTACGTGGGCGCGATGGCGGAGGATCTCCCCAGCCTCGACGCCGAGCAGCAGTGCGGGGCGGTGCGGGCGATGGTCGACACGCCGGGCTCGAACGCCGCGTGCCAGAACGCGATCGACGGCTGGCGCGCCTCGCTCGACGCCTACTCGCAAGAGGTCCCGGCCTCCTGCGCCCCGAACGAGGCCGACTAGCGCTCTCGAGCGAGCGAGGGGCAGGTCACCGGCCTCGAGCGTCGAGGACCTCGCGAAGGAAGCCCCGCAGCTCCTCGGTCACGCCTGCCGGAATCTCGTGGCCGCCGGCAAACGGGACGAAGCGCACGGGGAGCCCGGCGTCCGTCAGCCGGCGCACCATCCGGGCCGCCGCCTCGTACGCGAGGAGGGGGTCGGCCCGACCGTGACTGATCAGGACCGGGAGCCCCCGGCGGCGCGCGAGCAGGTCGGACCAGTCGGCCTCGACGAGCGGGCTCCCGCTCATCGACACCAGCCCGGCGGGGCGCCGAAGCCAGCGGAGCGCGACGTCCGTCGCCAGCATCGCGCCCTGGCTGAAGCCCCCGAGGACGGTGCGGGAGGGGTCGAGGCGACCGCCGGCCTCCTGCTCGTCCAGCCACGCCACGATCGAACGGCGAGCACCCTCGAGGCCGTCCGGGCGCTCCGCTCCGCGGTCGGCGGGGCGCGCTCGCAGCGCGCGTGCGTCGAGCGCCCACCAGGCCCGGGCAGAGCCCCCGAGCCGGACGGGACCCGCCGGGAAGGCCAGTCGAAGACCGGGGACGATGCCCGCCAGCTCCGCGCCGAGCGGCACCAGGTCGTCCGGCGGCGCACCGTAGCCGTGGAGCAGGACGAGGACCGGGCCGGCTCCGGCCCCGTGCCCGTCCTCCCCACCCCGCCAGACGACGGACAGCGGAGCCGGCGACGGCCGCCGGGAGCCGGTGCCCGACGCCGAGGCGCCCGGGGCCGGCGGCGAGGCAGCAGCCTGGCAGCCGATGAGGACCATCAGGACGAAGGCGGACACGGCACGGGCCACGCCCGACGCACGGGCGACGCCCGACGAGGCCGCGGCCGAGGTCCCGCTCACCGCTCGACCTCGGGCAACGGCGGGAACGCGAGGACCACCCGCAGCGTGGCTTCGCCCGGAGCCGGGCGGGTGCGCGCGAGAAGCAGCCACGGCCCCGCACCCGCCGGCAGATCGAGAGGATGCTCGGCCACCCGGAGCTCCCCGAGCTCGTCGGTGCGGACGCGGACCCAGCCGCTCCGCGGCAGCTCCAGGCTCGGGTCGGGGTAGGCGAGCCGGAGGCCGTCGACCCCCTCCCGGTGGACCCAAGCCGCGACGGCCCGGCCCCGCCGCCGAAGGGGCGCGAACGCCGCCTCCCGCATCGCGTCCTCGGAGGAGAACGCGCCGTCGCCGAGGCCGAGGCGTCGAGCCCAGCGGTCGAAGGAGGCCATCTCGGCGAGGTGCGGCTCGGCGAGCGCCCGCATCCGGCCGGGGGCCTCCGCCTCCCCGGTGCAGGCGAGCAGGAGGGCTCCGGCCAAGGCCCCCCGTCCGGCTACCCACCGTGCTCGCCCCATCGGAAGGTCCTATACCATTCGCCGTCTCACCGTCGCCGAGGACCCGCGCACGGGCGCGCCGAACATGGCCCTCATCGAGTTCGAGCACGTGCAGAAGGCCTTCGGGCCCAAGGTGGTCTACGAGGACCTCAACCTCCTCATCCACAAGGGCGAGGCGCTGACGATCATCGGCGGCTCCGGGCAGGGCAAGAGCGTCCTGCTCAAGATGCTGATCGGGCTGCTGTCGATCGACGCCGGCTCGATCCGCTTCGACGGGCAGGAGGTCGGGGAGATGAACGAGGCCGGGCTCCTGGCCCTCCGCAAGCGCGTGTCGATGCTCTTCCAGGCCTCCGCGCTCTTCGACTCCCTCAGCGTACGCGAGAACGTCGCGTACCCGCTGCGGGAGCATCGCCGCCAGATGAGCGAGAAGGTGGTCGAGAGTCGGGTCGTGGAGTGCCTCGAGGACGTGGGCCTGGTCGACGTGATCGACATGTGGCCGGCCGACCTCTCGAGCGGCATGCGCAAGCGGGTCGCGCTCGCGCGCTCGCTGGCCCTCGACCCCGAGGTGATCCTCTACGACGAGCCGACCACCGGCCTCGACCCGATCGCGGTGGAGTGGATCACCGACTTGATCGTCGAGCTGAACGACCGATACAGCGTGACCACCGTGGTCGTCACCCACGACATGCCCAGCGCTTTCCGCGTCAGCGATCGCATCGCCATGATCGAGCGTGGCTACGTCATCTTCGAGGGGACGCCGGAGGAGATCCAGCGCTCCCGGGATCCGCGCGTGCGGGACTTCATCCAGGGCAACGCGCCCGGGGACGACGACACGGAGACCCTGCTGAGGTGGGGCGGATAAGGGGTCGACGATGAGGGGCGGATCGAGCGAGCTACGGGTCGGGGTGTTCGTCACCGCGGCCCTGGTGGTCGGCAGCGTGCTGATCTTCGTCATCGGCAACGGCAGCACGATGTTCATGCCGCGCGTGCACTACCACGCCTACTTCGACTCCGCGGAGGGCCTGCGGACGGGGAGCCCGGTGCGCATCGCGGGGATCGACGTCGGGACCGTGAGGGAGGTCGTCTTCCAGGACGACGGCCGCGTCCGCGTCGACATGGGCGTGCGCCGGGACGATGCCCCCTACATCCGCGAGACGTCCACCGCGACGATCGGGAGCAAGGGCCTCCTCGGCGACAAGCTGATCGACATCACGAGCGGCACGGGCGACCAGCTCGACCCATCCCAGCCCATACCGGTCAGCGAGGCCTCGATGCTGACCGCCTTCCTCGGCGACACGGGGCGTGACGCGGAGGGGATCGTCCGGAACCTCAACCGCACGACGGAGGGCTTGGCCGACCCCGCCTTCCAGGAGGACCTCCGGGGCTTCGTCCACAACCTGCGGACCCTGACGTCGATGGCCGCGGAGGAGGACGGCACGTTCCGGCGGCTGCTGGTCGACTCCGACCTCGCCGACGAGGTCAGCGCCACGCTCCGGAACCTGCGGGCGACGAGCAGCGAGCTGGCGTCGACGACGCGCGGCGTGCGGCAGGTCGTGACGGAGGTCCGCTCCGGCGATGGGACGGCCCACGAGCTGATCTACGGCCAGCAGGGGATCGAGCTCCTGGTGGGGATCACCAGCGTCGCGATCGAGGCCGCGACGATCCTGCGGGACGTGCGCACCGGGGACAACAACGCCCACACGCTGCTGTACGGCGACGACGCGGGCCGCCTGGTCGAGAACCTCACGGCGGTGAGCGCCGACCTCCGCACGATCTCGGCCGATGTCCGGGCGGGCCGCGGCACCCTGGGCGGGCTCCTGGTCGACCCGTCGATCTACGAGGACATCAAGCGCCTGGTCGGGGACCTCCAGCGCAACGAGATCCTGCGGTCCCTGGTCCGCTACTCGATCCGGGAGGACCAGGCCCGCGATCCGAACCCGGAGCCCCGGGCGGAGAGCCGGGCGGAGGGGGAGCCCCGGTAGGGCCGGGCCCCGGCAGCCGGGGCGGGCCGCGGCGCGCCTCAGGGCTGCTGCGCGATGACCGCTCGAAGTACCTGGTGGGCCATCCGGGCCTGGAAGTCCTCCGCGTAGATCGGGCCGCTCGCCGGCTCGTCGAGGTCCTCCGCCCGCCGGACCTGGCGGCGCCGCAGCACCTCGGTCTGCCGGTGCGTCTCGCCGGTGCGCTCCGCATCCAGGTGACGGGCGAGGCTCGCCTCGCTGTAGCGGTCGACCGCTCGGCGCACGAGGTCCCGCGCCGTCTCCTCGTCGAGCTGCTCGACCTCCACGTCGGGCTCGATCCCCTGCGCCTGGATCGACCGGCCCCGGGGGGTGTAGTAGCGGGCGACGGTCAGCTTGAGGGCGCTGCCGTCGGGCAGCTCGATGATGTTCTGGACGCTGCCCTTGCCCCAGGTGCGGCTTCCGACGACGAGGGCCCGGGCATGGTCCTGGAGCGCACCCGCCACGATCTCGGCGGCGCTGGCCGAGTAGTGGTCGACGAGAACGACCATCGGCCACGGGCGCCGCGTCCCTGCCCGGTGGGCCCGCGCCTCGGCCAGGAGGCGCCCCTCCCGCCCGCGCGTCGAGACGATCACGCCGTCGTCGAGGAACTCGTCGGCCATCCGGATCGCCTCGTTCAGCAACCCGCCCGGGTTGCTCCGGAGGTCGAGGAGCACGCCCTGGACGCCGCCCTCGCCCGCGGTCCGCGCGACCGCCTCGTCCAGCGCTCGGCGGAGCTCCCGGGTGGTCGTGCGCTGGAAGGAGCGGACGGTCACGTGCACCACGCGGTCGGGGAGGATGCGCGCCTCGACCGCGTCCACCTGGATCACCTCCCGGGTCAGGTCGAGGACCACCGCCTCCTCCTCGCCTTCGCGGCGCAGGCGGACCCGGACCTCCGTGCCCGGCTCGCCGCGCATCACGCGCACCGCCTCCCCGCCCGGGAGGTCCCGGGCGGGGCGATCGGCGATCGCGAGGAAGCGGTCGCCGGGCAGGATCCCGGCGCGGTCGGCGGGGCCGCCGGCGAACACCCCGTGCACGGTGAGCCAGCCGTCCCGAACGTCGATCTCGACGCCGATGCCGCCGAAGCGGCCCTGGGTGTCGCTCGTCAGGATCCGGTACTCCTCGGGGTCCAGGTAGGTGCTGTGCGGGTCGAGGGTCTCGACCATCCCGCGGATCGCGCCACGGATCAGCCGGTCCTGGTCCGGATCCTCGACGTGGGCGCTCTCGATGTGGGTCAGCGCCC
Organism: Sandaracinaceae bacterium; assembly: GCA_050331215.1. Lineage (GTDB taxonomy): Bacteria > Myxococcota_A > Polyangia > Polyangiales > Sandaracinaceae > JBHJHB01. The sequence goes on from JBHJHB010000089.1 coordinate 5,335, forward strand.
GGGCGAACACGGCGAGGTTGGCGTAGGGCGAGGCCTCCGTCTCGGTCGCCGAGGCGGAGGGACCCTGGAGGAGGGCCACCGCGGCGAAGGCCCCGAGGAACGCGGCGACGGTCGGACGCCAGCCGTCGCGGCGGCGCGGCCTCGAGGCCTCGGGAAGGCGGCTCCTCGGTTTGACCGCCCCCGAGCCACCGGGTAGTACACGAGACGACATCATCCTTCGATGGATCACAGTGTGGTCCTTCCTGCGCTCCTCGCCCGCCCGCGAAGATAGCGAGACTCATGGCCGGTACCGACAAGCGTAAGCAGAGCCTCTACTTCCCCGAAGCGATGCTCGAAGAAATCCAGCACGAGGCGGCCCGGCTGGACCGATCCCTGTCGTGGATCGTCCAGCGCTGCGTGAAGATCGGTCTCTCGGAGATCCGCAAGCTCCCCTCGGTCAACGACATCGTGGACGACACGACGAGCAACGACGTCGGCTGACGCCGTCCGCCCACGGCCGCGCGATGGAGTACGACGAGCAGGGCCTCGCCCCGGTCCGGGACGGAACGCGGCTGTTCTGGGGTCGCCGCGGGCGTGGGCCGGCGGTCGTGCTCAACGATGGGCTCGGGTGCGACGGCTTCGCCTGGAAGTACCTCCAGCCGCACCTCGCGGAGCGCTACCGCGTCTACCACTGGCACTACCGGGCCCACGGCCGAAGCGGGCTCCCCGTGGATCCGGCGCTGATCGATATCCCCGCCCACGCCCGCGACCTCCTCGACCTGATGGAGCGGTGGGAGGTCCCGGAGGCGACGCTGATCGGCCACTCCGTGGGGACCCAGGTCGTGCTGGAGGCCTACCGCCTCCGCCCGGAGCGGATCCGGGCGCTGATCCTCCTGCACGGGAGCTACGGCCGGGTCACGTCGACCTTCCACGGCTCGGACGTGCTGCAACGCGTGCTCCCCCGCCTCCTCGAGGCGGTCGAGCGGCGCCGCGGCGTGGCGCGGGCCCTCTGGGGCCGCATCCCTGCCCGGCTGACGTTCCTGCTGGCCCGCCTCGTCAAGGAGGTGGACGCCAGCTCGATCCGGGAGGAGGACTTCCGCCCCTACCTCGAGCACGTCGCGTTGATGGACCCGACCATCTTCCTCGCCATGGCCCGGGCGGCCGGTGAGCACACGGCGGAGGACGTGCTCCACCACGTCGCCGTCCCCACGCTGGTCGTCGCCGCGGAGCGCGACACCTTCACGCCCCCGAGCCTGGCCGAGCACATGGCCGAGGAGATCCCCGAAGCCGAGCTCTTCGTCCTGCGGGGGGCGAGCCACGCCGCCCCGATCGAGCAGCCGGTCGCCCTCGCGACCCGCATCGATCGGTTCCTTCGCGAGCGGGTCGACGGCGCGTCCAGCCCCGGGACGCCCGGCGAGGCTCAGTACTCGATCCGGAACAGCTGTTGACCCATCAGGAGCATGCTCCCGCTGGTCACGGGAGCCTGCCCCTGGATCCGGAGGAAGGTCCCGTTCGAGCTGCCGACGTCGGTCAGGAAGATCTTGCCCCCCTCGGGGTGGATCCTGGCGTGGAGGCCGGACACGTAGCCGTCGTCCGGGAACAGGATATCGCCCCGCTCGCGACCGAGGTGGAGACCCTGCTGGGGTACGGCGTAGCAGTTGCCGTAGGTGTTGCGGCCGATGATCAGGCAGATCCGACCGACGAGCCCCTCCCGGGGGCTGCCCATCGGCTCGACGCCGTCCGGGCCGGCGGAGATCGGCGGGAAGGCCTCGAAGCGGATGATCTCCTGGCCGATGCGGAAGATCGTCCCGTGCACGAGCTCCACCTGGGTGTTGGTGTCGATGCGCACGTAGACGCCGTTCAGGCTGTCCTCGTCCCGCACGACCACCCCGTTCGACCCGAAGTGGAAGCTCGCGTGCCGCGGCGACAGGTAGGAGTCGCCGCTGAAGACCGGCATTGTGTCCCGGCCGAGGATCGTGTGCGGGTCGAAGGGCAGCGACTCACCCTCGGTCCCGTCGGGCCGGATCAGGACGAGGATCCCCTTCTCGTGGCCGGTGGTCGGAGGCGCCGCGGCCGTCGGGGCGGGCGCCGGACCGGCGTCGGCCAGCGGGTATCCGCAGGTGCCGCAGAACTTGAAGCTGCGGTTGTTGATCGCGCCGCAGTTCGGGCACTGCACGGGGTCGGCGCTGCTGCCCACGGCCCCGGGTGCCTGGGGCCCGATGCCCGGGGTCGACCCCGGAGGCGGGGCCAGGGGCGGCGACCCCATCGGCGCGGGCGTGCCCCCGAGGGCCGGCACCGCCGCGGTCGACGCGAGCGCCGGGTTGGCCCGCGGCGGCTCGGCGGACGGCCCGCTGGGCCCACCCCAGGCCGTGTCCGCCGGCGGCGCGCCTGGCCCCGGGCTGGAGCCCGCCGTCGAGGCCCCCCCCCCGTCCGCCGGAGGGGGCGGACCTACCGGCCCGGTGGGCGGCGCGGGGGTCGGCGAGGCGTCCTGCCCGACCTGCGACCCGCCCGCGTCACGCGGGAGCTCCGCACCGCAGCCGAGGCAGAACTTGTAATGATCCTGGTTCTCCTTGCCGCATCGCGGACAGATGATCACCGATGCCTCCTGGACGTCGAACCCTCCGGGGTGCCGGCGTCGCTGGCGGGAGTGGGTCGCGACTCTAGCCGCCCGCTCGGCGCACGGTCAAGCTATCGACCGGCCGACCTCGCCTGGAGGAGCGCTACTGATTTCTCTATCCTGGACCTGCGCCCATGACCCCGGCCCGACCCCTCGGCGCCCTCGGCGAGGAGGACCCGCCGCCGGAGCGCACCGAGCCCGACCCGCGGCTCGGCCGACCCGTCGCCGGTCGCTATCGCCTCCTCGAGGCGATCGGCGAGGGGGCCATGGGGAGGGTCTACCGGGCGGAGCACATCGACATCGGCCGCCCGGTCGCGATCAAGCTCCTCCACCCGCACCTCGGTGACGACCCGCGCGTCGCCAAGCGCTTCCACCGGGAGGCCCGAGCCGCGAGCCGCATCACCCACGCGAGCGCCCTGCGGATCCACGACGTCGGCGCCGACGAGGACGGAACGCTGTTCCTCGCCATGGAGCTCGTGGAGGGCCCGGACCTCGCCGAGGTCCTCGCGCGCGACGCGCCGCTCTCCCCACGCCGGATCGCGGAGCTCCTCGGACCGGCGCTCGAGGCGATCGACGAGGCCCACCAGGCCGGCGTGGTGCACCGGGACCTCAAGCCCGAGAACCTGCTGGTCGCCCGTGACCCCGCCGGCGGCGAGCGGGTCACGGTCTGCGACTTCGGCATCGCCAAGATCCTCGAGGGCGACCGTGGGACGACGACGCTCACGGTCGACGGCTACGTCTGCGGCACCCCCGAGTACATGTCCCCCGAGCAGGCCCGCGGGGAGCCGGTCGATCCGCGGGCCGACGTCTACGCGGCGGGGGCGGTGCTCTACCAGCTCCTGACCGGTACGGTCCCCTTCGACGCCGAGACCGCCCTGGGGGTGAGCACGCGCCACCTGACCGAGGCGCCGGAGGCGCCGTCGTCCCGCCGCCCCGACTGGGGGATCCCCCCCGGCCTCGAGGCGGTTGCCCTGCGCGCCCTGGCGAAGGATCCGGGCCAGCGCTTCGGCAGCGCGGGCGAGATGGCGACCGCCCTCGCGCAGGCGGTCGACGGCCTCGGGCCCGACGCGGAGCGGGACCTCGCCGACCTCCGGGGCTCGCTGGCGGCGCGCGCGCCCCGCGAGGCCCGCCGCGGCCGGCCCCCATGGGCGCGCTGGGCGCTGGCCGGGGCCCTGGCCCTCGGCCTGCTCGGCGC
>JBHJHB010000090.1:0-24991 GCA_050331215.1 Sandaracinaceae bacterium
TGGACGCACCTCTGGTGTTCCGGTTGTCCTGCCAAGGGCATAGCCGGGTAGCTATGTGCGGAACGGATAACCGCTGAAAGCATCTAAGCGGGAAGCCGGCCCCAAGATTAGGCATCCCAGGGCTTGCCCCTGAAGGCCCCACGAAGACTACGTGGAGATAGGCAGGGTGTGGAAGCGTGGTGACACGTAAAGCTAACCTGTACTAATCGGCCGTGAGGCTTCACCTTTCTCTAAGGCAAGCGTTGCGGCATTCGAGACCAGGGTTGGGAGTGTGAGCGAGATTCCCAACTCGACTCGACCGATGGCACCTCGGCTCGGAGCCTCCCTCAGGCGGAGGCTCCTGGAGCCACACAGCGACAACGGACTTCCACAGTTTCTCCGGTGGCGATGTCGGAGGGGCCATACCCGATCCCATCCCGAACTCGGAAGTCAAGCCCTCCAGAGCCGATGGTACTGCATGCTTTGCGTGTGGGAGAGTAGGACGCTGCCGGGACTTTCTACGCCCCACCTCGTGTCCAGCGCGCAGATGCAGCACGAGGCGGGTGCCTCACGCCCTACCTCCGGCCACTGTACGGCTGGCGGTAGGGCGTTTTGCTATGCGCTCGGGTTCGGCTTTGCGGTGGCGCCGCACGGGGATCCGGCATAGATCGCGGCCGGCAGATGTCCTTGCGACGCAACCTGCTGATCGGCCTCGGCGCGGTCGCCACCTTCACGCTGCTGACCCTCGTGGGCTGGCTGCTGGTGGTTCCCTGGGTGATCAAGGGCCGGCTCGAGGCGGCGGCCGAGGCCAGGGGGCTGCGGGCCTCGGTGGATGGCGTGTCGGCGGGGTTCGATCGTCTCTGGATCCGTGGGCTGGAGCTCCGTCCCGGGGACGCGGAGCTCGTCGCGCGCGTGGCGTCCATCGAGCTGGACGCGGGCCCGCTGAGCCTGGCGTTGGCGGGGGCGGAGGCGGTCCATACCCTGACCGTCCGCGGGGTCCAGATCGCGGGGAGGGTGGACGACCCCGCGGTCGTGGCGTTCCTCCAGGCCCGCCGTGACGACGGCACGCCCGAGCGCACCGCGCCCCGTCCCCGAGGCGAGGCCCGTGGGGGGATCGATCTTCGCTGGGTGGCGGTCAGCGAGCTCGAGCTCGACCTGACGGACCGGCACGGGGCGCTGCTCAGCCTCAGGCAGGGCGAGGTCGCGGCACGCGTGGAGCGCGCCTCGGTGGGCGTGTCCGCCGCCGACGTGCGGGTGGGTGATGCGGACGGGCCGCACGTGGCGGTCGCGTCCGTCGCGGCGCGAGCGGTCCGGCAGGGCGACCGGTGGACGATTCTCCGGGCCGACATCCAGGCGCCGGCGGTCCGCTATCCGGCGGAGGCCGCCGGGCCACCCTTGCTGGCACGCCTCGGCCGCGTCGCCGACCTCCTCGGCGCGGGGCCGTCGGTACCTCGTCCCATGCTCGCGTCGGCGTCGGGGGCGGTCGCGGCGCAGGCCGACCCGCCTGCCGCCGACGCGGGCGCGCCGACCGAGGGCGCCGATCCGGCCGACGCGCTGGCCCTCTCGGCCCTCCGCCGCATCCCCGCCGCCTACGAGGCGCTGCGGCCCCACCTGGCCGAGCAGGTCGAGCTCTCGGTCCAGGACCTCTCCACGACGCTGATCCGAGACGGGTCGGCGCGGCGCGTCCTGCGGGACCTGGACGCCGAGGTCCGGGCCCTCGGGGCCGGGCGCTACCGCTTCACGGGCACCGGCCGGCCGAGCACGGCGGGCGTCCTGGAGTGGGATCTCACGCTCGAGCCGTCGGCTCCGGCCGCCGAGGGCCGCCTGCACTTCGCCCGGCTCCCCTTCGCGACGCTCCTGCCCGTGCTCCCGCGCCTCCCCTGGCACATCCCGGAGGAGACCTGGATGAGCGGGGAGGTCCTGGTCGACGGGGAGGGGTCGGCGCCGATGGACCTGTCCGGCTACGTCGAGATCGACGACCTCGCCTTCGCGTCGCCTCGCCTGGCCCCCCACCCGGTCCGGGCGATCGACCTCGCGTTCCGCGGCGAGGCGCGCTTCGACGCCGCGTCGCGGCGGCTCGACGTCGCACGCCTCGAGATGCGCCTGGGCGCCGCCGTGGCCAACCTCGAGGGCCGCCTCGAGTGGCCGGAGGACCACTACCTGGTCGACCTGCGGGGCGAGCTTCCGCCTCAGAGCTGCGACCAGCTCACGGACGCGATCCCCGCCGACCTCCTCGAGGAGCTCGATCGCTTCGGCTTCCGCGGTCGGATGCGGGCGCACGGGAGCCTGCACATCGATTCTCGGGACCTCGAGGGCACGCGCTTCGATCTGCGCATCGCGAATGGCTGCCAGTTCGAGACGGTCCCGGCCCTGGCCGACGTCCGGCGCTTCGACAGCCCCTTCCTTCACCGGGTGCTGGAGGGGGACGGCGAAGCCTTCGAGATGGAGACGGGTCCGGGGAGCGGTCGCTGGACGCCGCTGTCCCGGATCAGCCCGTTCTTCGTGCACGCGGTCCTCGGCCACGAGGACGGAGGCTTCTTCCGTCATCGGGGGTTCAGCGTCCCCGCGATCCGACGGGCGCTCGTCCGCAACCTCGACGCGGGACGCTACGTGTACGGGGCCTCCACCATCACGATGCAGCTCGTCAAGAACGTCTTCCTGCATCGCGAGAAGACCCTGGCCCGCAAGGTCCAGGAGGTGCTCCTGACGTGGTGGGTCGAGACCGCGATGCCCAAGCGAGACATCCTGGAGCTCTACCTGAACGTCATCGAGTACGGCCCCCACGTCTACGGCATCCGGCACGCGGCGGACTACTACTTCGGACGCGCGCCGGAGGACCTGACGCCCGCCGAGTCGGCCTACCTCGCCACGATCCTCCCGAACCCGCGCGCCTACCACCGTCACTACGTGGCCGACCGCCTCCCGGACCGATGGCGCCGCCGCGTGGCCCGCTTCATGACGGTCCTCGCCTCGCGCGGCCGCTACGACGACGCGGCCCTGTCGGCGGGCCTCGCTCAGCTCGAGGCCTTCTCCTTCCATCACCCGAACGACCCCCCGCCTCCGCCCCGCGGAAACGTCGGGCACGCGGCGCCGCTGCCCTTCGGCGCCGCCCACGCCGACCTCTTCGCGGAGGACGGGGCCTTCGAGGACGCGGAGGGGATAGCCGGCGACGGGTTCGCGAACGACGGGCTCTCGCGGGACGCGTTCGACGACGCCGCCCTGGACGACGACGCCCTGGAGGACGACGCCGCCCTGGAGGACGACGCCTTCGACGACGCGGCCCTGGACGACGCGGCCTTCGACGACGCGGCCTTCGGTGGAGCCGAGTGACGGGCTCTCCGCCGCCTCGGCACGAACCGGCGCTGACCGAGCTGCTCGGCAAGTACGCCGAGATGGTGGCCCTGCGGGAAGCCGACGAGGCGGGGGAGGGGGCGGACCCGAAGCCCGCGATGCGCGAGCTGGCCTCACGGTTCCCGGGCGCGCTCCGCGAGATCGACGAGCTGCCCCTCGGCGTGCTGCGGGGCCGGTCCGGGAGCCTCCGGCGCTTCCTCGACGGGGCGGAGGAAGAGCCCGACTGGGCGCGGCCGATGGCGGCCTACCACGGGTGGCTCCGGGTCGCGCTCGGCGTCAAGCGGGCCGCCGGGCCCTCGCGGCGCCTCGAGGCGGCCACGGCGTGGCTGGCCGGCCCGTACCGCCCGCTGCCCGGTGACCCGCCCGCCGCCGAGCTCACGGAGGCCGCGCTCGCGGCGATGCTCCGGCCCCCCGGCGGGCGCTTGAACGGCTGGGTCCTCGAGCGGGTAGCGGCACGGTATGGCATCACGCGCGACACTCTCGAGCGCCGCCTCTTTCCGCCCTCGCCGATGCGACGGCAGGCGACCGAGCCCCGCAGCCGCTGACACGGCGGCGGTCTTGAAGAAATCGACCGCCCGGCCTATTCCTGCCCCGCCACCCCTCGACCCCGGAGGTTCCATGTCCCGCGGCCTGTTCGTCGGCCTGGTGCTCGCTGCCCTGACCGGCCCCGTCCTCGCGACCCCCGCCGCGGCGCAGCGGAGGATCCCGATCAACATCGAGTCGGTGCCCGCGGGAGCGACGGTCTACCTCGACAACGCCCAGGGGCCCCCCCTCGGCCAGACCCCACTTCGGAACGCGCGCATCCCCGTCGGGGACCACACCTTCATCTTCCGCCTCGCCAACCACGAGGAGGCGCGCCTCGCGGTGACCGTGCGCCGCCGGCGGGAGACGTTCCGGGCGGTGCTGCGGAGCCTCGGGGTGATCGAGGTGTCGGCCGGGAACGAGGCTGCCCGGGGCGCGACCGTCCGCGTGGACGGGCGCGAGGTGGGGGGCGGCACGCTGCAGAGCATCCCCATCCGGGTGACCGACCTCCAGCCCGGCCGAACGCTCGTGACCGCCGAGCGCGAGGGCTACGTGACCTTCGAGCAGTGGGTCGAGGTAAGCGGCGGCCAGATCGTTCGCGTCCCGGTGCTGATGGAGCGGGCCGCCCCCGACACCGGGTCGATCCTCGTCGGCGGCTCGCCCGGCGCCCAGGTCCTGGTGGACGGTACGCCCGTCGGGACGAGCCCGATGCTCGTCGAGGACGTCGCGGTCGGCCCGCACACGGTCGAGGTCCGATCCACGACCGGGGGCACCTACACGACCAGCGTGACCGTCCTCGCCGGGCAGCGCGTGAGCGTGACCCCGACGACCGGCGCCACCCTTCGGGTGCTGGCGTCGGTGCCGAACGCGATCATCAGCATCGATGGCGAGGTGATCGGGCCGTCGCCCGCGGTGCGGGAAGGGCTGGCGGCCGGCGAGCACATCATCACCGCCACCGCGGAGGGCTACGGCCGCCTCCAGGAGACCGTGACCATCGAGGCCGGCCAGCAGCGCGTGGTGTCCCTCGACATGCGGCCCGATACCGGCCAGCCGGGCCAGATCATCGTCCAGGCCAACGTGTCGGGGGCCCGCGTCTTCATCGACGGGGAGGACCAGGGGACCGCCCCCGTCGTCGCGACGCCGCCGGCCGGTGACCACGCGATCGTCGTGCGGGCGGACGGCCACCAGGAGTACGCCACGACCTGCGAAGTGGGGCCCGGGCAGGACTGCGAGATCAGCGCGGTCCTCGGCCCGGAGCAGGTCCGTGTGAGCGTCGCCGTGCAGGAGGGCGTGACCGGAGCCGAGATCCTGGTCGACGGCGAGGTCTACGGGCCCGTCCCCTTCGAGGGCACCCTGCCCGCGGGCTCCCACGAGGTGGAGATCCGCGCCCCGGGCTACGAGCCCCTCCGCCAGCGAGTGCTGCTGACCCCCTCGTCGGAGACGCGACCCTTCGACGTCACGCTGCGCGAGGCCGTGGACGGCCTCACGGAGGAGGAGCGGCGGGAGCGCGAGGCCCTCTTCGGCTCCACCGTCACCCACGCGGCCGCCCCCCTCCTGGTCGACCACGCGTCGATGGACATCTCGCTCGGCTGGCCGTACCTCGCCGAGCTCCGCCTCCACGTCGGGCTCCTCGAGTGGCTCGACGCCGGCTTCGCGACCCGCGTGTTCGAGCGGATCATCGAGTTCGAGGGGCGCGCGAAGTTCGGCATCCGGCCGATCCGGCAGGCGTCGGCCGCGATCCAGGTCCGCTTCGGCGGCGGCATCTGGCCGAGCCGGGGCTTCGGCGCGCCGCAGTACGAGCCCGACCCGACGATCCCGCCGGGCAGTCCCAACCCGCCCTTCGAGGACCGGATCCGGATCCGGCCGTCCAGGTCCGACACGCGCCCATCCCAGACCAGCCCGACGAACACCTTCTTCTTCAGCACCGAGCTTCTCGGCAGCTTGCACTTCAGCAGCCAGGGGGCCTTCACGCTGTTCTTCGGCGTGGACCTGAGCACCGACGAGTACGCCGGGCATCCGCTGAACAGCGGGGTGTTCCTCGACTATCAGGCGAACGGAAACCCCACCTGCTCCCTCGTGGCGGAGGACCCGGCGCTGGGCAACTGCGGGCGTCGGCAGACCTACGCTCGGGCGCGGCTCGGCGGCGTCCTGGAGCTGGTCCTGACCCGGTCCTGGAACCTGTGGTTCCTGCTCGAGGGGATCGTGAGCGCTCAGCCGCGCAACTTCTACGGCAACCTGCTGGGCATTCAAACGAACGACACCCAGTTCTACTTCCGCCTCGGGACCACCTACAAGTTCTGAGGACAAACGGCCCGGGCACCGGCTGCGGAGCGCGCCGCGGGCCCGCGCGACGCCTCGGCGCCTCCACGCCGCGCACCCTGGCGACGTGGGCACGCGCCGCGTCTTGCCCCAAGCTCAAGATCCCGTGCGATCGTGGAGGGCGTCAGGGTGGCTGGTGGCGGTGGCGGTCGCGGTGCCGACCAGCGCCACCGCCCAGGTCCCGGTCACGGTGACCACGGGCGCCGCTTCGACCGCCCCGACGCCCGCCGGGCCGCTGGGTCCGACGGGCCCGGCGGAGCCCCCGCCGTCGGCGCTGCTCGATGACCCGACCCCGACGCCGGCCGGCGCGCTGGCGGCCAGCACGGCGATCCTGCTCCGCCCCGCGCCGCCCCTGCGCGACCTCGCGGAGGCCGTCGCGATCCTGCTCCGGGTGCGCCTGCCCGTGCCGGTCACCGTCGGGGACGCGGTCCCCGCGGGCGTGCTCGAGGCGGTCCGGCCGGGGCACGTGGCGCTCGAGCCGGCCGGCGACGGCGTGATCCGCCTGGTCCTCGGCGCCCCGGGCGGGCGAACGCTCCTGCGTCCGGTCCCGCTCGGGGAGGAGCGGCAGGGTGCAGCGCGGGCCCTCGCTCACGCGGTGGAGGCGCTGCGCGAGGCGGCGCTGGCCGGGCCACCGGCGCCGATGGCCCGCTCGCCGCGGACGTCAGGGGCGATCGTGTACCTCGAGCCCGTGGGGCAGGAGCTCGGGGAGGCCGCGGGCGGCCGCGCTCCGTTTCGACCGCTGCTGAGCGCGAGCCTGATCGCGGCGTTCTCGACCCGTCGCGAGAGCTTCCAGCTCGGCCCCCGGGTCGCCTTCGGGTTGTGCCAGCGCGGCCAGTGCCTGGCGGTCGAGGCCGGCCTGGCGCTGATGAGCGATCGCCGCAGGTCCTGCGATGGGCTCCAGCTCCGCTATCGGCCGCTGGACGTCGCGATCCGAGCCCAGGTGCGGCCCTGGAGCTTCGGCGACCTCCGACCTGCGCTCAGCGCTGGCTTCGTGAGCCGGGTCGGGCTCCTGAACGTGCCGGAGCTCCGCGCGCAGCCGAGCTCCACGTCCTTCGGGCTGCGCCTGGGCCTGGAGGGGGCGTGGCGCTTCAGCCGGATCCTCGAGGTCGTGGCGGAGCTGGGCGTCGACCTCCTGTTCGGGAGCCACGGGTTTCGCCGCGACCCCCCGTCCTTGCCGGACTGCCCCCCGCCGGGGGCTCTCGAGGTGCTCATGGCCGAGGACACCGTCACCCTATGGGTGCGCCTCGGCTTTCGCGTTCCGTCGTGAGCGGATCGGGGAGGCCGCCCACCCGAGCGGAGACGCCGTGACCCGGATCGGAAATCTCGGCCCGTCGCGACGACTCCCCATCATGGCGGCGCACGCGACCGTGGCCCACCCACCGGCCGAGGGGGGGGAGAGCGACGACGACGTCGACGTGCTTCGCGCAGCCGCGGCCGGGGACCCCGAGGCGACCCGCAGCCTGTTTCGGCGGCACGCGGACCGGGTGTTCCGCTGCGCCGTCCGGATCCTCGGGCACGACGACGGGGACGTCGACGACGTCGTCCAGCAGACCTTCCTCGCCGCCCTCGACGGCGCCTCGAGCTACGACGGCCGGGGACGGGTCGGCACCTGGCTGGTCGGGATCGCGACCCGTCGCGCGCTGGACCACGCCCGGTCGCGCTGGCGCCGCGGCCGCTGGGCCCGCATCACGGAGCGGGTCGGCCTCGGCCGGCCCGCGCCCCACCCCGACCGCCACGACGACGTGGCCCTCGCCGAGGCGGCGCTCGGCCGCCTGACCCCGGACCAGCGGACCGTGTTCCTGCTGCACGAGGTCGAGGGCTACACGTTCGGGGAGATCCGCGAGATGACGGGAACCGGGATCTCCACCCTCCACGCCCGGCTCCAGGCGGCCCGCCGCCGCCTCGACGCCGTCCTGCCCGCCCTCCTGTCCCCGGATGGAGACCGCTCGTGACTGAACGCCCCTCCACCGAGCTCGCCCGGGTCCTCCGGAGCTCCCCCCCGGCCCTCGATGAGCTCCGTCGTGGACGGATCGAGCGCGCCCTCGTGAAACGCCGGACTGCCCCGGCGCCGGCCCGGCCGCTGCGAGCGCGCCGGCTTCCGGTCGCGCTCGCAGGGGCGGCAGCCCTCGCCGCCGCGGCGGCGGCGCTCGTCCTTCTCCGCCCCGGCGCGGCGACCCGGCCGGACGGGACCGTCCATGCGGTGCTGCGCTCCGCCGACGGGACCGACGTGACGCGCTCCCTGGCCCGCGGGTCGACCATCGCCACCGGGCCTGCGGAGTCGGCGGACCTCCGCACCGCGACCAGCCACGTGGCCGTCGCCGCGGCGACGGAGGTGACGCTCCGCCGCTCCGGGCCCGACGTCCTCGTGCTGCGGGTGGCGCGGGGGCGCGTGCGGGTGGCGTTCGACCCTCCGGAGGGCGCCGGGCACCGCCTGGCCGTGGAGACCCCGGAGGCCCGGGTCGAGGTCGTCGGAACGGCCTTCTCGGTCCAGCGCGACGAGCGCTACGGGACGACGGTCAGCGTCGAGGAGGGCGTCGTCCGGGTCGTCCCGCGGGGGAGCCCTCCCTTGCGCCTGACGGCCGGCCAGACCTACTCGGGCGCCCCCGAGCCGCCGGCAGCGACGGCCCAGCCCCGCGCCCCGTGCCCGGATGGACCCTGCGAGGCGCGCTTCCCGTCGGCGGCGGGCGACGGCCCGACGACCGCCGCAGCCGAGGGACAGCCGAGGTCGGAGTCGGCCGAGGACGGATCGACGCCGACCGGCGCGGAGGCCGGTTCGACGCCGACGGGAGAGGACCGGGGCGGCGCCGCTCGCGCGGTCCGGCAGGGGTCGCCGACCCCGCCACCGCCGAGCGCGGGCGAGGCGCTCGCCGCGGCGCAGGAGGCCCTCGCCGCGGGGGACCGGGCGCTGGCGCGAAGCCACCTGGAGAGGGCCACCCGGGGGGGCGGCTCGCGAGGACGGCGCGCCGAGGCGGCGAGCCTGCTCGGCGACCTCGCGGCCCGGGACGGCGATCGCGCTGCGGCGCAACGGGCCTACGAGCAGGCCGCGGCGATCGGGCAGGGCCTGCCCCAGGGGCACAACGCCCTGTTCGACCTGGCGCGCTTCCACGAGCGGGGGGGAGACGCCGACGCCGCGCGGCGCGCCTACCTCCGCTACCTGGACGAGGCGGCCGAGGGGGCCCTCGCCGACCTGGCCCGGAGCCGCCTGTGCGAGCTCGGGGACCCCGGCGCCTGCGCCGCCGGCCCCTGAGCCACCCCGGGCGGCCGCGCCCGGGGGCGGGCGGCACCGTCCTTCCCCCCGGGCGCCGCGGCCTGCTAGACCTCCGGGTCGGAGGTCCGACGCGGATCGCCGGCCAGGAGGTCCAGTGTCCGCCTCAGCGATGAGCCGACGCAAGCCACGAGCCATCGCGCCGCGGGGCGAGGATCGACGACCCGGGTCGCCGCCATGAGGGACGGGCTCTTCATTGTCCTCGAAGGGGTGGACGGTGCCGGGACGACCACCCAGAGCGAGCGACTGGCCGAGCGGCTGCGGCGCGCCGGGACGCCCACCCACCTGACCCGGGAGCCGAGTGACGGCCCGGTCGGCGCGATGATCCGCCAGATCCTGACGGGCCGCCTCGCCCTGCCGGCCGCCCCCGGCGCCCGGGACGCCTGGGCGACCATGGCCCTGCTCTTCGCCGCCGACCGCCTCGATCACCTGGAGGCGTCGATCGAGCCGAGCCTGGCCGGAGGCGTCACCGTCGTGTGCGACCGCTACGACCACTCCTCGGTCGCCTACCAGGCCAGCACGGGCGGCGGCCTGGATCCGGCGACGGTCGCCTGGATCCGTGGGCTGAACCGCCACGTCCGCCGCCCGGACCTCACCCTGGTGCTGGACGTGACGCCCGAGGAGGCCGCTCGCCGCCGGAGCGCGCGCGGCGGCGCCGAGGAGCTGTTCGACCGCGCGGAGCTCCAGCGGGCGCTGGCCGACGCCTACCGGGAGATCGATCGGCACTTCCCGGAGGACCGGCTCGTGCACGTCGACGCCGACCGCGGCGTCGACGAGGTGGCGGCCTCGATCCTCCGGGAGGTCGAGCGGCTGGGGGACCGCTCGTGAGGCGAGCCGCAGCGGCGCCGCGGCCGGCCCGGGGCGCCGACGGGGGAGGCCCCGCGGCGAAGCCGCATGGACGCGGCCTTCGCCGCGGAGCGCTGGCGCTCCTCGTCACGCCGCTGCTCGTCGGCTGCTCGGGCCAGGACGTCGCCTCCGGCGCCGCCGACCCCGCGGATCGGAGCGCCGGCGCCGAGGCGCCGGTCGCGGCCGCCTCCGGCGCGACGATCGCGCGCGACGAGCTCGACGCGGTGCTCGACGCCGGGATCGGCCGCTTCCTTCAGCGCGTCGCCACCGAGCCGGAGCTCGACGGGGGGCGCTTCGTCGGGTTCCGGCTCGTCGCGCTGCGGACGTCCCTGTTCGACGGCGTCGATCTGCAGGTCGGGGACACGGTGCTCCGGGTCAACGGCCTCCCGCTCGAGCGTCCGGAGGACGCGGTGGCGATCTGGGAGACCCTCCGGAGCGCCGGCGAGCTGACCGTCGATCTCCTGCGTGATGGACAGGAGCGACGCCTTAGGGTTCCGGTGGTCCCATGACACGCATCGCGCTGAGCATCGTCCTGCTCGGGTCCCTGGCCCGCCCCCCCGTCGCCCAGGCGGACGACTGGGGCGACGGCCCGCAGCTCGGCGGTCGGGTGTACGCCCCCGCGGTCCTCGGCGGCCTTCGCGTCCCCGGGGACCCCAACGCCGAGGCCCTGCAGGTCGCGCCGGGCTTCGGCTTCCGCGGGGGCCTGGGCTGGGGCATCGCGAAGGGCTTCACGGTCAAGCTGCTCGTCGGGATGGGCGTGAACGTGGTTCGCCGCGGCAACCTGCCGGATGGCAGCTACGCGCGCCTGGCGCGCTACGAGGGCGGCCTCGGGGTGCGGCAGCGCCTCGACCTCGGTGGCCCCGTCGAGCCCTTCGTCCACGTCGGCGGGCTCTTCCAGGTCTTCCAGCGGCCCATCCCGAACGGCGACGGCGAAGCGGAGCTCGACCCGACCGGAAGCGCGCTGTTCGGCGGCGGCATCCTGTGGAAGGCCGAGCCCTGGCTCGGCCTCGAGGTTGGCGGCAACGCGATGGTGGTGCTGCCCGGCCTCGCCTTCGCGGACACGACCGTCTTCGTCGAGGCCTTCGTCGGAGTCGTGGTTCCGCTCCGCTGACCGCGGACCGCCCAGCGCGCGCTGGCCTACCCGGCCGGATCCGCCAGGCGGACGATCCGGACGCCGACCTCGCCCTCCACCTCGACGAGCTCGCCATGGGCGATCACGCGCGAGCCCGCCCGGAGCGCGACGGGCTCATCGACCGGGCATGGAAGGGCCAGCACCTCCCCCGGCCCGAGGCCTGCGATCTCTTCGAGGGTCAGCTCGATCCGGGCGACCTCGATCGTCACCGCGACCGGGAGCGCGCGGGCCAGGTCCCACGCCGGCGGCCGCTCGTCGGCGGCGGGCCCTGTGGAGGCGGAGGGCCCTGTGAAGGAGGACGGGTCGTCGTCTCGTCGTTCGCTCATCGTATGCCTCCGGTGGCTGAGGGTCGGGCCTCCGCCCGCCCGCGAGGGACCGAGGACCTCCAGCGTCGAGCCGTCGCTCCGCACGTCGAGGCGGAGCCGGCCTCCGCCCAGGTGGAGCGCGAGCCGGCCCGCGATGCCGCCCGCCGGGGTCACCCGCAGATCGGGCTGCTCGGGGAGGACCACGTCCCCGCGCTCGAGGGTCGCCGCCACGGCTCCCCTCAGCTCGACCTCGGCCATCACGAGCCGCCCGACCGTCGGCAGGTCGCCGAACGCGCGGAGGCGGCCCGGGCCCACGGGGTCGGGCGGCGGGAGGGGCTCGACGGCCGCGACGACGCCGTGCGCCTCCGCATGCGCGAAGCCCAGGGTGATCGTCCAGCGGGTGATCCCGGGGACGGCGATGGGCCGAGGGCCATCGGCGACCTCGGCCACCGACCACGGGGTCGGGGCGAGCCATCGCGCCAGCCCGTACGCCAGGACGCCTCGCTCGCCCGCCGTCAGCCCGACCGCCGTGGGGACGTCCCCCGGGCCGCCGACCAGCCGGTCGACCCACCCCGCGGCGAAGCTCGGATCGAGGCGTAGACACGCCCGGGCGCTGCCGTCGCTGGCCTCCAGGGCCACGTCGACCGTCGGTGGGCCCGGCCGCGCGTCGCCCGCGGTCCGGGGTGGGTGGACGCGGCGGATGCTCGGGCCCACGGCCGCGTCGACGCGGGCGAGCGGGAACGACCGGGCGAGACGGCGGGCCTCCGCGGCCTGCGCTCGGGTGAGGCGGGCCCGGCGGAGCGGCCGGGGCGCCGCTCCTCGCGCGGACGCGACCCGCCGGCCGCGCCCCCCTTCCCGCCCGCTCTCCACCCCCTCGCCGTACGTCCGCCGGGCCCTGCCGTCCACCGGCGTCGCCTACCGCGGCCGAGGGACGATGATATGCTCGCCGCCGTGTCGGAGGCCTACCTCGGCCGCGAGATCGCGGGCCAGTTCCGGGTGCTCGAGAAGATCGGCTCCGGTGGCATGGGCGCCGTCTACAAGGCCGAGCAGCCCGAGATGCGGCGCTACGTCGCCATCAAGATCCTCCACTCCAAGTTCCTGAGCCGGCAGGACCTGGTCACGCGGTTCAAGCGGGAGGCGCGGGCGATGAGCCACCTCTCCCACCCGAACACCGCCCGGGTCTTCCTGTACGGCCAGCTGCCCGACGGCGCCTGCTACTTCGTGATGGAGTACCTCGAGGGGCGGAACCTGGCGCAGACCGTGCGCCGCGAGGGGCCGATGGAGCCGCTCAGGGCCATCAACGTGATGGTCCAGGTGTGTGGTGCGCTCGAGGAGGCCCACCGGGCCGGCATCGTGCACCGCGACCTCAAGCCCGAGAACATCTTCCTCACCGCCCAGGGCGGGATCCAGGACTTCCCGAAGGTGCTCGACTTCGGCCTCGCCAAGGTGAGCGAGCGGCAGATGCAGCCGGGGTCCCTGATCCTCACGCAGGAGGGGATGGTCTTCGGCACGCCCGAGTTCATGAGCCCCGAGCAGGCGCGCGGAGAGACGCTGGACGCCCGCTCCGACATCTACTCCCTCGGGGTCATCCTCTACGAGCTCCTCACGGGGAAGCTGCCCTTCGAGGAGGGGCAGCCGATGGAGTACATCCAGAAGCACATCAAGGTGCCTCCGATCCCGCTGACCGAGCGGTCGCCGGACCGGGCGTTCCCCGCCGGCCTCGAGCAGGTCCTGGCGTGCTCCCTCGCGAAGCGGCCGAGGGACCGCTACCAGTCGGCCGCGGAGTTCGCCGCCGCCCTGAAGGGGGTGGCGGGCGATCGCGTCGGCTCGGGGGCGCTCCGGGCGGTGCCGCCCAGCGGCGACGGTCAGGCGCAGGCGGCGACAGCGGACGGCCAGAGGAGCCCGGCCCCCGCGCCCCAACCCCGACCCCTGCGGCCGGCGCTCGAGGAGCCCCACCAGATCCCGGGCCTGTCGCGGACGCCGTGGCTCATCCTCGGGATCGGCGCCCTCCTCGCGCTCCTCGGGACCGGCGCGCTGCTGGCCGCCCTCCTCCTGCGGAGCTGAGCGGACCCGTCGCCGGGCCGCCCGGCGGGCGGCGGCGCCTTGCCGGTCGACCGCGGCGCCCCTAGGCCCTGGGCTGTCGACGCGCGCCCGGTTGACGCCGCAGAACCGCCGCTGCTACCAAGCGTCGCCTCCTGTCCATGTCCAGCCTCGCCCGGCCCGACCGTCGCCTGGCCGACCGCCTCCGCGACCTCGTCCTCCTCACCAAGCCCCGGATCACCTTCATGGTGGTCCTGACGGCCGCGGGTGGGATGTGGCTCGCACCGGGCGCGATGGCGCCCGCGCGCGCCCTCGGAACCCTCGTCGCCCTGGCGCTGGTCGTCTCGGCGGCCAGCGTCCTCAACTGCTGGCTCGAGCGGGACGTCGACCGCCACATGAGCCGCACGCGGACTCGCCCGCTGCCGGACGGCCGGCTGAGCCCGGGCCTGGCCCTCGGGTTCGGTCTGGGGCTCGGCGTCCTCGGCGTGCCCCTGCTCACACTGGCGTCGAACCCGCTGACCGGGGCCCTCGGGGCGATCGCCCTGTTCAGCTACGTCGCCGTCTACACGCCGCTCAAGCGCGTGAGCCCGATCGCGCTCGTGGTCGGGGCGGTGCCGGGCGCGCTGCCGCCGCTCATGGGCTGGACCGCGGCGACCGGCGAGCTGGGCGCCCCCGGGCTCGTCCTGTTCGCCATCCTGTTCTTCTGGCAGCTCCCCCACTTCCTCGCGATCGCGCTGGTCCGCGAGCGCGAGTACGCGGACGCCGGCATCCGGGTGCTCCCGGCCGTCCGCGGACGCCGCGTGACGGTGTGGCACACCGTGGCCTGGGCGGCGCTGCTGCTGCCGGTCAGCCTCCTCCTCGTCCCGGCCGGCGCGGCAGGCGGCCTGTACCTCGTCGTCGCGACCGGCCTCGGCCTCGCGTTCCTCGCCTGGGCGGCCCGCGGCCTGGCCCCCGAGGCGGGGCGTCCGTGGGCCAAGCGCCTCTTCGTCGCCAGCCTCGCGTACTTGCCGCTGCTGCTCCTGGGGCTCGCGCTGGACGTCGCCCTCCTGCGATGACGGCTGCCCGATGGCTCGGGCGGGGGACAGCCGGCGCGGTCGCCGCCGCCTCCCTCGTGCTCGGCGCAGCCTGCGGCTCCTCGCCCGAGCCCCCGCCCGCCATGGTCGCCCTCGCGCCGTTCGCCCTCGTCGACCAGCGCGGCGAGCCCTTCGGGTCCGAGGACCTGCGGGGCCATCCGTACGTCGTGGACTTCATCTTCACGAGCTGCCCCGACGTGTGCCCGACCATGAGCGCCCAGCTCGCCAACCTCGACCGACGCCTGGCGGACGTCGAGGAGCTCCGCTTCGTCTCGATCACCGTCGACCCGGCCCACGATACGCCGGAGGAGCTGCGCGCCTACGGTCAGCGGTTCGGGGCGGACCCGGCGCGGTGGCATCTGCTGACCGGGGAGCCGGACCGGGTCGAGCAGGTGATCGAGCAGACCTTCTTCTCGCCGGTCGGCGAGCGCCTCGACCGGCCCGACGGGCGCTACGAGATCCTGCACGGCCAGCGCTTCCTGCTGGTCGACGGGGAGGGGAGCCTCCGCGGGATCTACGACCGGGACCGGGACGGCCTCGAGCGGCTCGAGGAGCACGTCCGCCTCCTGGCCGGGGCGTCGTGAGGGGCAGCGGCGCGAGGGCGCCTCGCGCTGCCTCCGGCGTGACCGCGCCGCCGCCGTGCCCGCCGCGGCGTCCTGCCCAACCTGCGCTGGGCCGCTGGCTCGGCGCGTTCCTCGCGGGGCTGGCCGCCGTCGGCTGCGGCGGCGGAGAGCGGACCTTCAGCGAGCCGATGGTCCTTGGCGGCCGCCGCGTGCCGGCCGACGTGCTGAACCACGGCGAGCTCGTCTACCGCCGGGACTGTGCCTCCTGCCATGGCCTCGAGGGTCACGGGGACGGCCGCTACGCGGCCCGCCTTTCGCCCCGGCCCCGGGACCTGACCGAGGGGGAGTACCCCCACCTCGGCGCCACCGGCGGCGACCTCCCGACCGACGACGAGCTCCGGGCCCTCGTCCGTGGCGGCATCGACGGCACGGCCATGCGCCCGCTGCCGCTGCCGGACGCCGACTGCGAGGCGGTGGTGCAGTACCTCAAGACGCTGAGCCCGCGGTGGCGGACTGGCGCCTAGACCCCCTCGGCACCCCCACGAGGACCGCCGAGGACTCCCCTTCGGTCGCTGGCGCGGCGATCAGTTGCGGCAGTAGCCCGCCGGGGGTCGCCGGACCCGGGTGAGCAGCTGGCGCGCCTCCCGGGTGCGAGGCGAGCGGGGGTGGGCCTGCAGCAGCGCCCGGAGCGTATCCTCGGCGTCCTCGCAGGAGTGGAGCTGCCAGAAGGCCTCGGCCATGTCGGCGAGGGCGTCGTCGACGCGGTCGCCGTCCCGGTGCTCGGTGAGGACCTGCCGCAGCTCCCCGAGGGCGGTGGCCGGGCGCTCCTCGCGGAGGTAGCTCGCCCCGACCTTGTACTGCGCGTCGTCGGCGCGCTCGTCGTCCGGGTAGCGCTGAAGGAATGCCCGGTAGAGGGCCCGCGCCCGCGACAGCTCGCTGTTGTCGTAGCTGCGCTCCGCGGCGGCGAAGTGGGCGTCGGCGTCCTCGGGGATCTGCGATTCGTCGAGGGCCATGTCGACGCCGACGTGCCGCGCGATCTTCTCGAGCTGCTGACGGTTCCCGGTCTGCTGCTCGCGCAGCTCGGTCTGCTGGCGCTGGAGCTCGTTGCGCAGCTCCGCGAGCTCGCCTCGGAGGCTCGCCAGGCGTCCCTCGAGGGTCTCGACCTGCGCGCCCGCGTCGGCGCTGCTCCGGGTCGCGATGCGCGTGCGCTCCACCAGCTGGTCCTCGAGGGACGCGAGCTGCTCCTGCGCGCGGTCCAGGCCCTGGCTGAGCTCCTGCTGCCCGGCCTCGAGGGCGGCGACCCGCTCGAGCAGCTCCTGCCCGGTCTGCGCCGACGTGTAGCAGCCTCCGCCGACCGCGAGGCCGCTCATGAGCGCGAGGGTGGCCAGGCGCGGGCGCCGGGGCCGCCCCCGGCACCCCTCCGGTCGCTGTCCGGGTGAGCGGTCGCCCCCGGGGGGCGACGGGCTCACTGCGGCTGGGTCTCCACCCGGCGGTCGGTGCGCCACGTCTCCTCGTTGTAGCCGCGGGCCTGCTCCTCCCCGTAGGAGTGCGTGGCCATGTTGCGACGGTCCACGCCGAGGCGGCGCATGTGGCTCTGGACCGACCGGGCCCGCCGGTCACCCAGGGCGAGGTTGTACTCCTCCGTGCCCCGGGGATCGCAGTGGCCGTTGAGCCGGATCGACTCGACGTCCCGTTCGCCCATGCACGAGAGGTTCTGCTCGAGCGCGTCCCGCGCTTGCTGGGACAGCTCGCTCGAGTCGAAGGCGAAGTAGACGCTCGCGAGCTGGCACTCCTGCGGCGGCGGCGGCGGCGGCGGCTCGCGCTCCACGACGACCTCCGTGCAGCGGTTGTTCGTGCACTCCTGCCCGGTCGGGCAGTCGTTGGTGGTCTCGCAGTAGCCGGGGATCGGCTCGCAGGCGCCGCCGACGCAGCGCTCCCCGGCCTCGCAGTTCTCGTCCCCGACGCACTGCTGGCAGGTCCCGTTCACGCAGAACTCGCCCTCGTGGCAGTCCTCGTCGTTGTTGCAGTTCGGGTACTCGGGGCCCCCACAGGCCGCGAAGGCAGCGACCATCGCCAGGCTCCCGACCAAGGGGACCAGGGTCGAACGGCTCATGAGTGACTCCTTTTGCATCCTCCCGGCGCAGCTCTCGCCGCGGCCGGTCTCGTCGCGAGGCTCGGGCTGGCACGGTTCGTGCGGCGGTTCGCCCACCTCTCCCCCAGGGGAAGACGCGCTCCCTGCTAACCGGTCCCGCCGGGGATGTCAATGGCGGTGAGGGGCCGCCTTGCCGCCCCCCCGGGCGCCCACCTACAGTGAGCCGTTCCCGGCCCGACGGGCGACGTTAAGCACACACGCACCTGTCGGACCCCGTCGGCCAGGACCGCCCGCTGCCCGCAGCCCGGGGCCAGCCGCCGGACCGGAGCTTACCTCGGAGATTCTCGCCATGAAGTGGGCCCTGACGCCGCTCTCCTTTCCTTTCCTCTTGATCCTCGTCGCCTGCGACGGCGGACCCGCCCCCGTGGACATGGGCTCGTCCCTCGAGCCGGACCTGGGCGCGCTGGACAACGCCTGCCCGGAGGGCACCGACGACGACGGGGACTCCCTGTCGAACGCGGTCGAGGGGACCGGCGACGTCGACGCCGATGGCGTGCCGAACCTCGCCGACCTCGACTCGGACGGCGACACCTTCCCCGACATCGAGGAGGCCGGGGACACGGACTGCGATACGCCCCCGCCGGACCTCGACGAGGACGGCGTGCCCGACTTCCTCGACGACGACGCCAACGGCGACAACGTGCGTGACCGCTTCCAGCTCGAGGCGGACGAGGACCGGGACGGCATCCCGGACTACCTCGACCTCGACGTCGACGAGGACGGCATCCCGAACATCGTGGAGTGGGGCACGGGGGAGACCCCCCTCGACACCGACAGGGACGGGAGCCCGGACCTCCGCGACATCGACGCGGACGGGGACACGATCCTCGACCGGACCGAGGGCACGGCCGACACCGACCTCGACGGCCTCGCGAACTACATCGACACCGACGCGGACAACGACGACGTCCCCGATGCGGTCGAGGCCGGCGACGCCGACCTCGATACGCTCCCGCGGGTGTGTCAGCGCGAGGTGGACCCCGGCAGCGGCGAGGTCCGCGGCGACGGCTTCGCCGACTACGTCGACCCGGACAGCGACAACGATGGGCTCGGGGACGGCGACGAGGTCCTGCTCGGGACCGACCCCTGCGATCTCGACAGCGACGACGACGGGGACCCGGACATCGGCGAGGGGGCCTTCGAGCGCTTCAACTGCCCCGATGGCATCACGGGGGTCGGGTGCGGCTGCGCCGCCGACCCCGAGTGCAAGATCCCCGACGACTTCTTCCTGGTGGTGCTGCCCTTCGGGCCCGACGAGGTGGAGCAGGACCTCGACTTCTCCACCGCGATCCAGGTCGCCGACATCTTCTTCTTGAGTGACGTCACCGGGTCCATGGGCGGCACGATCCAGAACGTCCAGCAGACGATCGCAGCCGAGGACGGCCTGATCACCCGGATCCAGCAGACGATCGCCCAGGCCTGGTTCGGCGGCGGGACGTTCCAGGACTTCCCGTTCCAGAAGCCGGCCGGCGGCTCCTACGGCGGGGGGACCGACGACGCCTTCCGGCTGGTCATCCCGATGACGCCCCCGTCCCGGGCGGCCGACGTGCAGGCCGCGTGGCTCGCGGTCAGCGCCTCGGGGGGCGCCGACGGGCCGGAGTCCCACACCGAAGCGCTGTTCCAGGCCCTCACCGGCCAGGGCGGCCAGTGGCAGACCGACGCGGGCGGCGGCGCGCAGTACATGGTGCCGCCCTACAACGAGAACTGCCTCGGGGCCGGCTGGGGCGCCGCGTGCTTCCGCACCACCGCTCTGCCCATCTTCATCCTCTTCACCGACATCTGCGCGCACGAGGGGCCCCGGGGCGAGTCGGAGAGCTGCGACCTGTACCAGGGGATCATGCCCAGCCCGGCCAACTGGGGGGACACGGTCAGCCTGATGAACGTCCGCGGCGCGAAGTTCATCGGCGTGGCGGCCCGCTCGGGGAGCGACTGCGAGAGCGGGCCGACCGTGCCCAACACCTTCAGCCCGTGCTTCTTCCTCCGGCGGACCGCCGAGGCGACCGAGTCGATCAGCAACGACGGCCAGCTCCTGGTCTATGACCTGCCGAACAACGCGACCACGACCGACTTCGTCGACCAGGTGGCCGAGGGCGTGGAGACGGTGGCCACGCTCGTGCCGATCGACGTGTCGACCGAGAAGCGGGACGACCCGACCGACGCCTACGGCCTCGACGCGGCCGACTTCATCATCGGGCGGGTGCCGGCGTGCGCCGCCCAGCCGTTCCCGTCGCCCACGTGCTGGGAGGAGCCGCCGCCGCCGTCGACGATCACCTTCGAGGAGGCGGTCGAGGGCTACGACGACACCACGTTCTTCGCCGTCCTGCCGGGCACCACCATCACGTTCCGCGTGACGTTCCGGAACACGATCTTCCGGGAGCGGCCGAGCAGCGAGGTCTTCCTCGCCTTCATCGACGTCGTCGGGCAGGGCGGCGCGGTGCTCGACACCCGGCAGGTGTTCGTGGTGGTGCCGGCCGCCTCGTCGGGCGGCCCCGGCTGACGCGGCGACCGAGACCTCATCGACGGTCGATGCGCGGCGACTGGCTCCCCGCCCTCGAGGCGGTTGGAGCCTGGTGCCGCGGTGCGTCAGGCGGTACATGGGCCGCTGGCGCCGCCTTCGCGGTGGCCCTCTGAGCCGGAGCACGCATCCATGACCGCCCCCGACCTCGCCGAGCGCATCGGCTGGATCCAGCCCAGCGCGACCCTCGTGATGACCCAGCGCGCCCGGGAGCTCCGGGCCCAGGGCGTCGACGTGCTCTCCTTCGGGGCCGGGGAGCCGGACTTCGACACGCCGACGCCCGTGCGGGAGCACGCGAAGCGGGC
This sequence comes from Sandaracinaceae bacterium, assembly GCA_050331215.1. Lineage (GTDB taxonomy): Bacteria > Myxococcota_A > Polyangia > Polyangiales > Sandaracinaceae > JBHJHB01. Next base: position 20,368 of record JBHJHB010000090.1, read on the forward strand.
CCTCGACGATGGCGCGACCCACTACACCGCCGTGGCGGGCATCCCGGAGCTTCGGAGCGCGATCCGCGACGTCTCGGCGCGCCGCCGGGGTGGGCAGGTGCACGAGCTCGACGAGATCGTCGTCTCGGTCGGCGCCAAGCACAGCCTCTTCAACCTCGCGATGGCGCTCTACGACCCGGGGGACGAGGTCATCGTCCCGGCCCCGCACTGGGTGAGCTACCCGGACCAGGTGGCGCTGCTCGGCGCGCGGCCGGTCATCGTGCCCACGGCCGAGGAGGGCGGCTTCAAGCTCACCCCCGCGGCGCTCGAGGCTGCGGTCACGCCGCGCACCAAGGCGCTGATCCTCAACACGCCCTGCAACCCGACCGGCAGCGCCTACACCGCGGAGGAGCTCCGGGCCCTGGCCGACGTCGCCCTCCGGGGACGCTACTGGGTCCTCGTGGACGAGATCTACGGCGAGCTCGTCTACGACGGCTTCGAGCACCGGTCCCTCCTCGAGGTCGCGCCCGCGCTCCGGGACCGCCTGGTGATCGTGGACGGCGTCTCGAAGACCTTTGCGATGACCGGGTGGCGGATCGGCTGGACCCTGTCCCCGGCGGGGCTGGCCCGCGCGATGGTGAAGATCCAGGGGCAGATGACCTCCAACGCGGCCGCGGTGAGCCAGCACGCGGCGATGGCGGCCCTTCGCGGAGGCTCGGGTGAGGTGGACCGGATGCGGGAGGCGTTCGCCGCCCGCCGCCGCCTCGTCGTGGACGGCCTCAACGCGATCGACGGGCTCTCGTGCCGGGAGCCCGAGGGCGCCTTCTACGCATTCGTCAACGTCCGCGGCTGGCTCGGCAGGCGGGCCCAGGAGCGCGTGCTCGAGGACGACGTCGCCCTCGCGACATGGCTGCTGGACGAGGCGCGATGCGCGACCGTGCCGGGCACCGCCTTCGGGGCGCCGGGGTACATCCGCCTGAGCTATGCGACCGACGAGGCGAGCCTGGCGGAGGGGCTCCGGCGCATCGCGGCCGCCGGGGCCTCGCTCCGCGGCGACTAGCGACCGTGAGCGCCCGCTCAAGTCTGCCTCGGCGGCAGGTGCGGGATCGACCGACGGCCCCGCCTCAGCGAGCGCCAGGGATGCGGTGGCGGAGCCCTGCCTTCTCTTGCGGGGCCTCGCGCTCGCTGATGAGCTGGGTCGTGAGCGCGTAGAGGAGCTCCATCAGCCCTCCGTGGCTATCGACGCCGCAGAGCTCGTAGATGCGCGACTTCATGCGGTTGTGAGCGGCCTGTTGCTGCCCGAGCCGCTCGGGGATGTGCTGAGCATGGAGCCCGAGGCTCAGGAGCCGGATGATCTTGCCTTGCAGGCGCGTGAGCCCGTAGGAGCGGATCATCGCGGCGGCGAGGTCGCCCTGCAGGGTCCGCGTGCGCACGCCTCGGCCGTGGGCATCGAGAGCGAGCTCGACGGCCGCCTGCGCGTCATCGACCCGGTGCCGCGCTCGCCGCCCGGCTGCTGTTGCCTGCCTTCCCGTCAACACGAACCTCTCGACGAGGGGTCGACGCCAGCGAGCCCGCGTCTCCTCGATGACCATGCCGGCCACGACCGGGTCACAGGACATCGAGCAGACCACCGCCGCGAAGGCCGTGGCCGACCGGATGGCGGCCCGCGCCTCCTCGAAGCCCCCCACCACGACGAGCTCCTCAGGGTGCTTGGCGGCGACCTCGCGGACGGGCTCGTCGAGGACGAACACGAGAGACCGAAGCCAGGTCGACACTCCAGAGGTTCGCTCGTCACGCGAAGCGGCCATCGGCTACCAAGCGGCGCGGGCCGACACGTGTCGCAAGGCGTGGTGCCACCACAGGCCTTACCAAGCAAGGTCGATTCACGCCGCTCGTCCAGTCAAAACGATCGGCTTGGTCGGAAGGGTGACAGCCAAGCAACAGCTTCGTGCAGCAGGCCGTGAGACGGCGCACGTAGCACACCTGCTAGCAAGTCACTGCGATGAACATGGACCTTGGCATGAGAGGTCATCATCCGGCCGAGATGACCGTTTTTCCGGGTTGGATGCGGCTCTTGGCCCCACGATCCGGTCGTTTCGAAACGTTTGGCTCCAGGCCGTCGTCACAGAAGACGATGTCCTTCGCATGGCCTTCAGCGGGTATGCCGTGCCTGGTACGCACGTCTTCATGGACTCGCGTACCGGCCTGCCAACGTGTCTGCCCGCTAGTATGGCGGGTATGGAACACGTACAGGCTCCCGTCGCGAAGCAGCGCGTTGTTCGGTCCATCAACCTCGCCACGCTCATTCTCCTGGGCTGTGCGACCTCCATCGGTTCCGACGCGGGCGATCTCGGCCGATCCCCCGATGCGGGCACGGCCGAGCCAGACCTCGGACGTCCGGATGCCGGTGCTACGGACCTGGGCCTGGCGGACGCGGGGCCGGCGCCGATCACTGCGGTCGTGATCGAGGAGCCCGCCGACGGTGCCCTGCTGACAAGCGCCGTGAACATCGTCGTGCGCGTCGACGGCGGCGTGGCGGACGCGGTCGAGGTCTTCGTCGACGACGAGCTCGTCACCACGCTCACGGAGCAGCCCTATCGCTTCTTCTGGAGCTTCGTCGGTCTCGATGACGGTCTGCACGTTCTCCGCGCAGAGGGCGTCCAGGCCGACCTTCGCGTCCCGAGCGAGGAGGTGCAGGTCGAGACCGACACCACGCCGCCGATGCTCGACCAGATGCTCCCCGCGAGCGGGGCGGACTACGTCGCGAACGAGCCGATCTTCGTGTTCGTGAGCGAGCTGCTCGGCCCGGAGTCGCTCGACGCGGCGGCGGTCACCATCGAGTCCTCGGGAGGTGACACCTTCGACGCTACGCTGTCGTTGAACGAGTTCGATCCCAGCATCATTGAGATCCAGCCGAGCGGCGTGGTCGGGCCGACCAGTGTCACCGTACGCCTGATCGGGGTTCGCGACCGGGCGGGGCGGCGCCTGTCCACGGTGAGCCGCACCTACCCGGTGCCGCGCTGGGGGAAGCTCGCGCCCGAGGTGAGCCCGGCTTCGCTCGGACAGGTCGTCAAGCATGCCCGCGTCGCGGCCGCGGGGGACGGCGGTGAGCGCTATCTCGGTGCGCTGATCGGTGCGGGCCGAGATGTCCACGTCGTGGTCTACCGCTGGGACACCTGGCGATGGCGGCGCGTGGGGACCAACGCGTGCACCAGCTCCGACGGCGACGCCGAGCCCTTCGCCTGGGACCTCGAGGTCGACGACCTCGACCAGCCCGTCGTCGCCGTCCTCGAGCGTTCGGGCACCGATCTGCGGCGAATCCAGTTCTGCCGCTACGACGGCTCGAGCTGGGTGTCGGCCGCACCGGCCTACCTGGCGAGGGACCGGGTGACCTCCTTCGACCTCGCCGTCGATACGGCCACCGGCGAGATGGGCTTGGGGGTTCTCTCGCGAACGGATCTCGGGGTCATCTCCGTCGACATCGCGCTTGTCGAGACATCGACGTGGACGCGGATCGGGCCCGATCGGCTCGAGGAGGGCCAGGGCGACCCGGTGCTTTGCGTATGGGACGACGCGTCGCGCCTGGTGTGTGGATACGGCGATTTCCAGCCAGACATCGAGTATGTGCTGCGGATGTTCACGATCGAGCGATACGACACTTCGCTCGAAGAGTGGGAGCTTCTGCGCGGCGACATGCCGACCACCATGGCGGGCCGACCCGCGATCGCCTGGCCCGGAGAGAACGCCGATATTGCGCTTCTCGTGGGCGGCGACGCGAGCCCGCACTTCGTCTTCATCCCTCCTGCCGGAGGGTCCCTCGTGAGTCGCTGGGAGGGCGATCGCTATACCGTGAGCCCCCTGGGCCCGTCGGGTTTGTACGGCCGCGGCGCAGCAGATGGGGCAGGACGGGTGTACGTATCACAGATCGTCAGTGATTTCGACCCGCCCGTCCGTTCGTGGCGCGTAGCCCCGACTGACACGGGCTATGATGTGCGAGAGATCTCAAACCTCAATCCTTTGACGGCACCCGATGCGCGCAGCGTCGAGATGGCGACTGCTCGTGACGGCGCTCCGTTCATGGTCTGGTCGGCGAGCAGCGGCCGCCAGGATCTCACGGCATATCAGTACAGCGGCGAGGAGCCCTAGGGATGAGATGCGCCGTGCTACCCCTGGGGCTCGCGTTCGCATCGGTCACGCTCTTTGCGCTGGCCGGCTGTGCGCAAGAGCTGGAGCGCTCCTACCACTTGAGCCGTGGACGTAGCTCGCGGCTCTCCGGAGACGCAACACGGCACACGGATGGAGACGACCGTGCGCGCGCCCCGACCAACGTCGCCGGCACGTGTCGCGGCCAGGTGCTGGAGATGGCGCCGCTGTCGTCGGCGTCGGACGCCGAGATCCGCAAGCTGCTCACGATCCGCCTGGAGCGGTTCTGCCAATGCTCACCATTTGCGCGATACTTGTTGCGCGATACTTGTAGGACACCCATTTACTTGCCACGGTCGCCGAACGCGCCACCCTGCCGCCATGACCTCCTCCCGCGAGTCGCAGGTGAGCCTCGAGGCCACGCCCTACTACCACTGCATCAGCCGCTGCGTCCGCCGGGCGTTCCTCTGCGGCTACGACGCCTACGCGAGGAAGGACTTCG
>JBHJHB010000091.1:0-18542 GCA_050331215.1 Sandaracinaceae bacterium
CCCCCCAAGCGGCCCCCTGGCCAGCTCGCCCTGCCCGGGATGTGAGCCTGACGCGCCCTTGACGCAGGGTGAGACGCACCGGTGCGTCCTGAACCTCGTGGCGGACATCGTCTAGGCATCGGACATGGCGTTCATGCCCCCCGGGCTTCGGCCCCGTGGAGCGTCCCCGAACAGGGGCGATTCGCGCTTCGAAGGCGTGAAGTGGGGCGCGCGACAGCCAGGACAGCGAACTCAGGACCCCTTTCATGTCGTCTATACCCCGCCCTCGCCGAGGTGTCCCCGAAGCCCGAAAACGACGAAGCGGGTGACACCCAAGGTGACACCCGCGACGTCGAGGAGGAGGCTGGCTGACCGTCCTCAGAGCGGAAAGCCTTGTCTTTCAAGGGTTTCCGCGATGGGCGATACTGGAGTCGAACCAGTGACTTCCGCCGTGTGAAGGCGGGGACCGGCATGGGCCCCCTGCCCCTGCCGGATGCCGACCTCGAGGCGGTGGTTCAGTACGTGAAGACCCTCGGCCCTCGGTGGGGGGCGGAGTGAGGAGAGATGGGCGGCCCCGCGCCCAACTCCCCCCGTCGCAGGGCTAGAGGCTGCCCCGGCGGCCCAGGAAGGTGACCATCGCGGGGCTTCCGTCGAGCTCCACGGTCAGGTCGAACTCCCCCACCGACCCGGCACAGGAGCCGAGGTTCGTGACGGCGACGATGATGTTCTGCTCGCTGATCGCCACCGACCCCTCCGGGCACTCGAAGGCGGGCGGAGGGAAGGTGCACGGGAAGGTGTCGTCGAAGGTGGCGAGGGTGGTGGCGTCGTCCAGGGCGCCTGGAGAGGTGGCCGGCTCGGCGGTGGACGATCTCGATGCTGTTCCTCGCTACCCCGATGACGCACATCCCGGCGGCCCGCGCGGCCTGCACGCCCTGCTTGGTGTCCTCGAAGGCCACGCACATGAACGGCCGCGCAGACGCCCGCCGCCCGAAGGCCTCGCTGAGGGCCGCGTCGTGGGCCGCCGCGGACTCTCGGTAGTCGCGCTCCCGGTGGTCGAAGCGGTCGACCGGGATGCCGTTGGCGCGCATGCGCTCGACCAGCTGCGGGTTGGCGTCGAAGAGCGCCGGAGCCATCTGCCAGCGGACTTCTCGCATCGGGACCTCCGCGAAAGGGTCGCGTCATCTGCGGACGACGTAGTCCCGAGCGAGGGGCGGCTGTGACACATCGAGGAGACAGCAGAACGAGACGACCCCGGCCGCTCCCCGAAGGAGAGCAGGGCCGAGGTCGGGGCGGAGGCCCGGAGCGAACGCTACGGGTGGCAGGGGACGGGCTGGCCGATCAACCCGAACGAGTTGCCTTCGTAGGTCCCGACGACGATCCGGCGGGCGTTGATGTCGCTCAGCTGGGTGTCGAGCGAGCTGCCGAAGGCAATGCCGGTCGCCAGGAAGTCCCTCCCGTCGTAGACGTAGCCCGTAGCGACTCCGGCGCTGTCGACCGAGTAGCCGGCCACCAGGCCCCTCGAGCTGATGCCCGGCGCCCAGGTCCGCGTCGCCCCGGGGACGTTGAAGAAGTGCGGGGTGAAGACCCGTCGCCCGAAGCGCGTGGCTCCGGCCCGGAGGATGAAGCTGAAGCGATTTTCCGCGTCATCCACCGCGTCGCCCACGATGGCGAAGCGGTTGTTCACGTCGTTGATGGAGAGGCGCCCCGGGGGGGCGAAGATGTCGTAGAGGGCGTAGCGGCCGGTCCGGCGGGTGTAGATGAAGCCGCGGGTCTGCGCGGTGTCGGGGTCGATGAAGAAACCGACGACCTGGCCCCAGTCGTTGATGGAGCTGGCGACGTAGATCAGCGTCCCGCCGACCGGCTCGGGCAGGATCGTGATCGTGCCGTCGCGGTCCCGCACAAACGCAGCGAAGCCAACGAAGGCGTCGGCCACCGGGTCGTAGATGAGGGCCTGGCCCGCGACCTGGCCGCGGTTGTTGATGCCAACGCCGCCGACCCAGTTGTAGGGCGCGGGCAGGCTGAAGGTCTCGAAGGTCCCGCCGGACAGGGAACCGACCGAGCACCCGTCGTCGCGGTCCTCGTCGTCGCGCTCGTCGTCGTCGCGGTCGTCGTCGTCGCAGTCGTCGTTCTCGTGACCGCGGGGCAGGGTGTAGATCGCGCCGCCCACGAACTGGTCATCTTCTCCGACCCGGACGGCGCTGCAGTCAGCGGCGAGGCAGAAGTTGCCCACCACCCGGTTCCGGTCGCTGATCCCGAACCAAGACGTGGAGAGGTCCGCGCCCGACGAGTCGGTCACGTTCACCTCCTCGAGCGAGTAGCAGAGCTGCGCCTCGCCGGTCGGCGCGAACACGAGGCTCGCCACCAACGTGGTCAGCCATACCGTCCATCTGATGCTCATGTCGTCCTCCTGACCGCGGAGCGGTCGCCAGACGGCGCACACCCTTCGGAGTCCAAGCCGACCCCGTCAGAGGATGTCCCCGCCGTTTCCACACGAGAGCGTCCCGCTCTCATTCGCGACCTAGGCCCGCCCCGGGCCAACTCAATAGCCAACTAGAAGACTGTAGGTGAAGTCTGTGAGCAGCCGCACATCGGTGCCCGGGCGACATCGAACGCGGCTCTCACTCTCGTCTCCAAGGACCGCCGAGGCACAGCGCAAGCGTCGCGGCTTCGCGGGCCGGGTGACCTCACCAGGTGGGGGGGCTGAGTTTCGCAGAAGGGCGATTGTGGTGACCCACGAGGGCGAGCGGAGAGAGCGTTCGTGCGGACTTCGCTCTCGGGTCTCGCCATCCCGTCCTGGATGTCGACCGGGCTGGGCTTGCCGAAGACGCCGGTCACCCGCGCGCGAACCTCGCCGTCCTGCCGGAGGTACACCCCGAGTGCGTCCACGCCGCGCACGCGCCGGAGAGGGGTGACCTCGAGCACGGCCTCGCCGACCATTGGCGGGCTCGGGAGCTCCGCGACCTCACTCCAACCTCAGCCAGCCATAGGTGCCGGCAGTCTGCTCCGGCAGGGCGAGGTGTCCCTCGACAGGGGAGGGTTCCGGGGCGTACTCCCGTCGACCTGGCGGTTAGGTCAACTTGATCACGGCCCCGACAGAGCGTTGTTTGCTATCCCCCGGAGCAGACTGCCGGCTCGCATGCTCGCCTTCGCGGGAAGCTGTGCACGCCGGGGGGGGCTGCTCGCGTGCTATATGGATGGCCTGGTTTGCATCACTGCGGGGGTGCGTACGTGATGGGCCAGGAATGTCGATGGACTGCCCTTGCGGTTGCTGGGTGCGCCCCGCCCCTTCGACGGTCCACCGACGTCGATCGCGCGATTCGCGAGAGGGGAGTCGACGATGGACCACTTGAGAAGTGTATGTCTGGCGGTGGCCAGTCTTGTGCTCGCGCTGGTGGGCTGTAGCGACGCGGCCGGTCCCACGACCTTCGTGGTAGCCGGGGTCCACACCGTCTCACCAGAGGCGAGCCCCTTCGCGGATTGCACCGCGGACCTCGACCCCGGCATGGACTGGCACGCGGGCCGGGTCCACCCCTGGATCGCCGTCGACCCCAACGATCCGCAGCGCATCGCCGCGGTCTACGCCCAGGACGTGTACGACGTCGGGGAGCAGCCCCAGGACAACCGCGGCCTGGTGGTGGCGTCCAGCCTCGACGGCGGGGTGACCTGGGAGGCGACTGTCGTGCCGGGGATCACCCGATGCGCGGACGGAGCCTGGGACCAGGTCCGGCACGCCTGGATGACCGCGGGCTCCAACGGCGACCTCTACGTCTTGGCGCAGCCCGCCATGGGCTGGGTGCGCTGGGCGGAAGGTGCCCCCACCGCCGCGCATGTCGTCGCCCGCTCGACCGACTGGGGCCGGACCTGGGGGACTCCGGTAGAGGTGGTCCGGGTGCCGGAGTCCGAGCCGGGATACCCAAGCTACGGCGTGCTCTCCGCCCACCCCACGGAGGCGTGCACGCTCTACGCGACCTTCACTCGCTACGTCGGGGTGGGTTGGTTCGGTAGCCTCGAGCTTGCGCGCAGCACCGACTGCGGAGCGACCTGGGAGACGCCGCAGGTGGTCTCCGGCGTCCGACGGCAGAGCCGGTTCCCCCACGCCGCGCAGGTCCGCGTCCTCGCGGACGGCACCCTCGTCTCCCTCCACACCGCCGGTGACACCCTCGTCGCGCAGCGCTCCGTCGACGGCGGGGTCACGTGGTCCTCGCCGCCGGTGCAGTTCGGCACGGACGTCCGAGAGTGGATTCCCATGCCGGGCCCGTCCGACTTCGCGGGGCGTGTGGACAGCGGCCCCATGGAGGTGGCCCACGACCCGGCGACAGACCGGCTCTACGCGGTCTGGGCGGAGCGCCTCGAGGCGGACCGGGGCCTGGGCGTGGCCTTCGTGGAGTCAACGGACGGAGGCCTGACTTGGTCGACCCCGGTCCTCATCGACGGCGTGCCGGCCCACGACGACATGCGGATGGGGCAGGCTCTCATGCCTGCCGTCGCCGTCGCCTCCAACGGGACGGTGGGCGTCCTCTACCTCAGCTTCGAGCGCGACGTCGTGGAGGACGCAGCGACCCACATGGACGCCTGGCTGACGACGTGCCGGCCCGGCGACGTCTGCACCCAGGCCTCCGCCTGGAGCGCGCGCCCGCTCCGACTCACGCCTGCGTCCTTCGACATGCGCCACGCCGCCTACGTCGAGGCCTGCGCCGACGGCGCGGCCCCGGCCGAGTGCCACTGGTACTACATCGCGTTCCACCTCGGTTTGGAGGGCTGGGGTGACGGGTTCGCCGCGGTCCTGCCGGTGCCGGACGACGCCGGCGACCGTATCCAGGTGATCACCGTCGAGCCCGAGTGAGCCCCCCGCGAGACCGCTGCGCGCCGCGTAGAACCGAGGCCGCGCGCAGCGGAAGCGGACCGGCTTGCCCACCGCGCTCAGGAGGGCCGGCTCGATGACGCTGCGCTTCACGTAGCTGACCCTGGGGTCCGTCGAACGAGGCCCGGAACATCGGTACGAGGCGCGTCGGGAGTCCGCGGAGCGATCGCCAGCAAGCACTGGCGTCGAGCCTACCGAGCTCTAGCGTCAGCTAGATGTGAATACCTGGTCCCCCGAAGAGCCTCAGGTCGAAACCTCGGCCCCGGCGGCCGCTGGATCGGGAAACGCTCGAGTGGTGCGGGCCGCGCGCAGTCGTCCATGTCGTCTGGCGCGCTCCTTCAAGTCCTTCCGGCCGCGCCGCGCCATAGCCCTCCCGACGGCGAGATGCCGTCGGGAGGTGCATGATGGGAAGTGTCTCGATCCGTGGCGTGCTGTTGGTCCTCATGCTCGGGCTCGCGGCGATGGCCGGTGGGTCCACCGCGCAGGCTCAGGACGGGCGGCGGCCACGCTCCGAGCAGCTTGATGGACGGTTCGAGCTCACGGTCGGCGTCGGCGAAATCCCGATCCTCGCCGGCTCTTTCAAACCGTCGATCAGCTTCGGGTACCACTTCAATGACTACGTCTACCTCGGGCTCACGGTGCAGCTACGCGACGTCTTGGAGCGCGGCTCGAGCTCGTTCAACGCGCGCTCCGTGAACCTCGATGGGCTGCAGCGGACTCGAGAGGAGACGGGCGCCCGATCGTTTCTCGGCATCCGGCTCCGACCTCATCGCTTCAGCCCCTACCTCGCGGTCGGCGCTGTCTTCAACGCGAGCGACACCGAGCGCATGACCTTCCAAGGAGCCGACGGGGACGTCGTCATCGTCCAGACCCGCCCCTGGGGCGTTCGCCCGGCCATCGGCCTCGGGTTCGCGGCAACCCTCGACTCCGGCTTCACCTTCGGCGTCGAGTTCACCGGGGCCTGGCCCTTCGACCCGCCAACCCCGCGCATCGAGTTCGAGGGAGACCTCGACCAGGCGCAGCAGGAGGAGCTGCGAAGCTCGATGACCCGCTCCTTCGCCGGCAACTGGCACAATCGCTACCACCTCTTCCGACTCGAGGTCGGCTACGCCTGGTGATTGCGGAACCGCGAGGGAGGCTCACCGAAACGCTGCTTGAACTGCCGGCTGAAGTGGGCGGAGTCGGCGAAGCCGCACGCAAAACCGATCTCCGTCACGCTTAGCCGGCCGTCCTGAAGCAACCGTTGCGCCTCATCGAGGCGCACGCGATCCCGCTCGCGGCTGAAGCCCGTGCCCGCCTCGGCCAGGTCCCGCTGGAGCGATCGGGCGGAGGTCCCCAGAGCCTCGGCCACCTCGGCGAGACGCCAGGTTCGCCCGAGGTCGCGGCGGAGCACCTGCTCCAGCTGGGCGACCACCGAGGGAGCATCGCGCAACTCGGGGAGTGGCTGCTGCGCCAACAGCAGCTCGTCGAGGCCGGGGAAGGGCCGCCGGGCCGCGGAGAACGCACACCACACGAAGTCCCACTCCTCGAAGCCGGTTCGCCCAACCGGCTCGTCGTACATGCCCGCCGCGTAACAGAAGCGCTCGGGCGCTGCGCTGTGGGGGAACCGGAGCGAGAGCCCCTGACACCCAAGTTCCTCGAACAGGACCAGGTGTTGGCCGGCCGCGGCCAGGCTCTCGCCCGGATGGGGAGCCTCGTCGGTCAGGGAACGGTGGCGAAGGCGGATCGAATGGACGCCGCGCTCCACCACGTCGACCGCGTGCCGGGAGTGAATGAACCCGCGCAACCGAGCCTCCTTCTCCACCAGCACGCCCACATCGTCGCTGTTGAGCAAGACGAACAGGATGGGATGTGCGGCCTGCCGGAGCGATACGCCGGAGCGCAGGATGCACACTGCGCCGGCCACCTCCCACGCCGCCTCGAGGGCCGACCGATAGCGGCCAAGGGGAACGCCCCCCTCTGTCGCAAGCCACGGCTCGAGCCCGTCCAATGCGTCAGCTGCACCCGGTGCCGTCTGGCGAAGTCCTGCGATGACCGCCCCCGCCACGGCCGCGCTGATGGTTCCGGAACCGCTCATCGCCCGATCGTCCCCCTCCTGGCCCGCCCGGTTGGGATAAGCCGGAACGTCAGGCTGAGCCGCGGCCCGACCGACTTCTTGGTCCGCGCGGTCCGATGCGTGTAGTGGCGCTGGAGGGCCCCGCCCATCACCAGCAGGCTCCCGTCACCGAGCTCGAGCACAAGCGTATCGAGCAGACGCTCGTGGTCGACACGAAGCCTTCGTGCAGGGCGATCCAGCCGCGGGCGGCCATTTCGCGGCGCGCGCCGATTCATCGCCCGCAGCCTCCGCCCGGCTCCCTCTACGAGCGCTGGGTGGTCGCCCCACCCGCCACCGGGATATCTTCGTCGAAGTGGACCCAGTCCGGCTTCGTATCGCAGAAGTAGGCGCCGGTGGGCCGGAACGCGTCGTACCCTTCGAGCAGGCCCGCCGCGACGCCCACATCGTCTGGCCGAAACTCGGCCGTCCACCAGACCGTGGTGCCGCACGTCTCGCAGAACCGGAAGTCGAGGTGGCGTCCCCGCTTCGACGTGCGGCGGTAGATCCGCGGTGCGCCCCGGCGCTCGACGACCTGCGTCGCCGGGTAGTAGGCGCTGATGCCGAACGCCGACCCCGATCGTGACCGGCAGTCGGCGCAGGCACAGGCAGCCTGAAAGGCGGGCTCCCCGCGCAGCACGATCCCGACGGCGCCGCACGAGCACCCCGCCGTCACCGGTGCCCCGTCCGCGGCTTCGTTCGTGTCCGACATGCTCGAAGTCTAACCGCCGTCCCCTGACGGTACCGCGCAGCGGTCAGGGCAGCCTGACGCGCGCACCGCGCCGGCGCGGTGTCGAGGCCCACGCGCTGCGGCCGCAGGGACGCCGGGTGCTCGTGTTGGACGGAGGCGCCGGACCCGGACCTACTTCCTTCTCTCGTCCAAGATCTCCAGAACTCGATGTGACGTCTCGTAGCCGCTGTTCTGGTTCTGTCCGGTGACGATGTTGCCGTCCACGACGACATGCGTGGCGAGCATGTCGACGAAAGCTGTCTTGGATTCGAAGCTCGCGCCGACCTTGCGCATCTCCGTTTCCGGGTGCTTCGGCGTCACCGTCACGCCGAGCTGCTTGATCTGGCGATCCGTGACGCCCGTGACTCTGCGCCCCTTGATCAACGGAGAGCCGTCTTGGGACTTCGCGCTGACGAGGCCCAACGCTCCGTGGCAGACCGAGCCGAGGATCTTCCCGTTCTCGTTGGCCTTGGTGATGATCTCGGCGAGCTCACCGGACTGCGCCAGGTCGTAGGCCGCGCCCCAGCCGCCGGCCATGTAGTAGACATCGTATTTGGCGGGGTCGACCTGGCTGATCGGGATGGAGCCCTTCAGCTTGGCCATGGCCTCCGGGTCCTTGCGGAAGCGTCGGTCCTCCGGAGTCGCCAAGGGCCAGCCCGAACGCGGGTCGACGGGAACCTCACCGCCTTTGATCGAGGCGATGTCGACCTCCATGCCCGCGTCCTTGAATGCGTAGTAGGGGACGGTCATCTCCGAACCGAAGACGCCGGTGGCCGGCCCCTTGTCGCCCAGCGTATCGTGACTGGTCGTGATGACCAGGGCCCGAGTGCCCTTCAAGTCGAAGGGCGGAATCCGATAGCTCGGATGCAGACCCAGGACGTGGAGCAGGTACGGAAGCCCGTAATAGATGACGACGGGCAAGACCAGAACCCCGAGCAAGACGTAGATCCACCATCCCACGGTCTTCTTCCCTTCCTGCAGCGCGGGCGAGGCAAGCGACGCCCGAGCCTGCCTCCGCCCGGAGTGAACCAGCTCTCCGCGCGCGACACCATGGGGCCATTCGCGGCCGAGGTCAGCTCGCTGCGCTGGCGCGCCTCGTCCGCACGACGCCCTCCAGCGGCCGGGCCCCGTCCTCCATCCGCGGGACGTGGCTATCCCCCCGCGAGTCCGCGACCGCCTCGGGCTCGGGCCGAACGAGCGCCCTCATCCGCTCCGCGTCGCTCCGCACCGGTATCGCCGCGCGGGCGCACGGGCGTCGAGGCCTCGGGGCGCCCGGTGGCGAACCGGTCGTTTCCGTGGGCCAAAAAACGACGTAATCGACCACCGCCTCTGTAAGACGGCGTCTCCTTGGAGCGTCCCTCCCTGGGGAGGCAGGCCGTGACGCGGCCCGCCTCTCCGCGGTGCCCGGCGGCTCGCCGCGGTGCCTTCCCCTGACACCCGGAGTGGACATGATGAGATGGAGATGGACGTGGGCCGCGCTACCCGGCGCGCTCGCGGTGGCCGTTGGTGCATTCGCCGCGAGCTGCGGCGGGTCGACGGAGAGGGCGGATCCCGACGGGGGCGTCGGCGAGCCCAGCCCGGAGGGCGCCGAGGCGAACGCGCTCAGCCTGATCGCCCAGGGTCGCGAGGCCTTTCGCCATGACACGATGGGCAACGAGGCGTTCTGGAGCGGCCAGCTCCAGCTTCAGGACGCGATCCGCGGCGAGGCCAACGGCGGGGTCGGCCCCGGCCTGAGCCCCGCGGCCGCGCTCGAGCTGGGCATCCGCGTCGACGTCGATGCGCTGCCCGAGGAGGTGCAGATCGCGCTCGGCAACGGCGACGTCGATCTCGAGAGCCCAAGCACCACGCTCGACCTCCTGCGGCTGGAGGCCGTGGTCGGCGTGACCGGCTTCTTCGACGGCGACGAGCTCACCGGCGTGGGCATCAACTGCGCCCTCTGCCACTCCGACGTGGACGACTCCTTCGCGCCCTCGATCGGCCGCCGCCTCGACGGCTACGCGAACCGCGACGTCAACCCGGGGGCGATCATCGCCCTCGCGCCGAGCCTCGAGCCGTTCATCAACCTCCTCGGCGTGGATGACGCGACCGTCCGCTCCGTACTCAACAGCTGGGGGCCGGGCGCCTTCGACGGCCACCTCGTCTTCGATGGCCAGCCGATGGGCCCCGGCGGCGAGCCGGCGGCCGTGCTCAATCCGCCGCTCCACGGCCGGGCGGGCGTGAATCTGGCCACCTACAACGGCTGGGGCTCTCAGGCCTACTGGATCGGCCTCGTGCCGAACATCGAGCTGTTCGGGGAGGGCACCTTCGACGACGCTCGCCTCGCCGACGCGGACGAGTTCCCCGTCGCCGCCGCGGCGGGGCTCGATCGAACCGACGCCGAGAACGATCGGATCACGCCCTTGATCCCCGCCCTCCACGTCTACCTCGTGTCCCTTCCGGCCCCGGTGCCAGAGCCGGGCTCCTTCGACGAGGCCGCGGCGGAGCGGGGCGAGGCGCTGTTCAACGGCGCGGCCCAGTGCGCGACGTGCCACGTGCCGCCGCTCTACTCCGAGCCCGGCTGGAACCTCCACCCCGCGTCGGACATCGGCATCGACAGCTTCCACGCCGACCGCGGCCCGGAGGACGCGTACCGCACGACGCCGCTGCTCGGTCTCGCCGCTCGGCAAACGGGCGGCTTCTACCACGATGGCCGCTTCGCAACCGTCGACGACGTGATCGACCACTACAACGGCGTCTTCGACCTCGGCCTGGGCGAGGACGAGCAGTCCGACCTCGCGCAGTTCCTGCTCAGCCTCTGAGCTGGGTCGGCCAGGAGGTAGGCCTCGGCCGACACGGCGCCTCCTGGTCAGGGAAGGCAGCTCGCATAGGCGGCTTCGCAGCTCTCCATCGAATCGAAGAGAGCGTCGCAGGCCTCCCCTCGACAGTCCCTGATGCACACCAGGGCGCAGCGCTCGCCCGTCCAGCGGAACCGGGGACCGGGCGGCGGGCAGCCCGGCCCCTCGACTCCGTCCGCGTCCATCGGGGTGCACGGGTCGAGGTCGGCCGCGCACTCCCGGTGGCGCTCGATGCAGGCGGGATAGGAGGGGAAGCCGCTGTCGGCGCACTCGAAAAGGGGACTGCAGTCGGTGCCGTCCCAGAACCACTGGTGCGTCGCGAGGCCGCAGCCCACGAAGACGTGCGGGTCACAGGAGCCCGCGTCAGCGGTCGCCGCGTCGGCGGCCCCCGCCTCGACGGGGGAGCCGCCGTCGACCGGATCGAGGCCATGGCTCGCGGGGCACCCCCCGAGGAGCGCCGAAAGAAGGGCTGCGGTGTAACAAAGTGCTCGCATGTGCTCGGCGCTGGATGACCCGACGTGCTCGAAGGCTTAGCGCGGCTGAAGGGAATCACGGCCGGTCTGGCGCCCGATCGTTGATGACCGGAGTCTCGCTCCGTGGTGGGAACCGTTCGAGGGCCTCCCGGATCCAGGACCACGAGTCGCGCTGCATCTGGGCGGCCTCGACGAAGTCGGCCTTGGTGCCCCAGCCGAAGTGACCCGGCACGAACACCTCGAAGTCGAGCTGCTCCAGGCGTTCGAGGGCGGCGAGGTAGTCAGGCATGAAGATCGACACACCGCCCGCGGGAAGGAGCGCCCGTACGGCTACCGTGTCGGCAGCGTAAAGGACCCCCTGCTCCGGCAGGTGCACCGCGTCGAGGGCGGAGGTCTCGACGCCCGGCGCGTTGATGTAGTCGTCTGCTGCCTCATCGCTTTCCTGGTCAGCAGCCTGGTCAGATTGCATCCCGAGGCGCCAAGGCGGTACACGATATGAGGAGCGCCACGAACGCGGAGTTGCCTAGCGCAGTCGTGTCGAAGGTCGACGAGGTCGTCATGTCCCCTTCCTACGGCGGGGGGCGCGACGAGGCGATGACCTGACGGGTAAAGGCCTCACCCGGAACACTCGACCGGGAGGTCGACGGCGCCTCTCCTCGGCTCCTACGGCACGTGCCTCCGATGAACTGGCTCCCGTCGGAGGTCATGAAGAAGCCGCGCCATGCCCGTCACGTCCGGGTAGTCGACCACCGCGGAGCTGAACGCTCCTCCGTCGAAGCTCACGATGAGGATCCCCTCGTCGCCGCCGTAGGCGATGGTGTCGTCCGTGGACGCCTCGCCGTGCAGCCTCGTGCAGGCCTCGCTGCGGTGGACGAACTCGTTCGGCGCGCTCAGCGCCCGCGCCGTCACCGCCACCGGGGTCGTCGGACCCCAACCGTCGGTTGTCCTCCGGCTGGGCCTCCCGCCCCTCGGTCAACCACCACATGACCGTGCGTCACCAGCGCGACGCCGTGATGCGGCATGTTCGCATCCACGATGGCTGATCCCGATGCCCCTTCCGTCTCGATGGGCGATACTGGAGTCGCTCGACATGCGAGCTCTCCGAGCGGAGCGGACGCCAGTCCGCGGAGCCGGAGAGGTTGGATGGAGCCGACGGCGTATCGCGCTCGCGGAGCGAGCCGGGGCTGCCCCAGGCGGCCCCGCCCTTCGGAGCGCAGCGGAGAATGGGCGATACTGGAGTCGAACCAGTGACTTCCACCGTGTGAAGGTGGCACTCTAGCCTCTGAGTTAATCGCCCGGGGGGCGTAGGATTTAGCAGGAGCGGGCCCCCACGCAAGAGCTCGCGGTCCGGGCTGGCACGGGGGCGATGGGCGCCGCAGACGGGCTGTAGCCCGTGGACGGGCCGCCCCGTACCGGTCCTGTCGGAAACGTGCACCTCCGTTCGTAGGAATCGAGGCCGGCCCCTGACAAAGGTCCCCAGGTAGACCTTCACTCCATGTAGCCTGCCTCCGTGGTTGTCGGCGAGCGGGACTTGTACCTCGCGGAGTGCCGGAGGCTGGTGGTGGAGGCGCTCCGTCGCCTCGCACCCGTCGATGGGCCGGACGCGGAGCTCTACCGGGCGGTTCTCGCCTACCCGCTCCGTGAGGCCAAGGGGCTCCGGCCGGCCCTCTGCATCGCTGCCGCTCGAAGCCTGGGCGCGCTGGTCGACGAGGCGGTGCCGACCGCGACGGCCCTCGAGCTGTTCCACAACGCCTTCCTCGTCCACGACGACGTCGAGGACGGCTCGGAGCGGCGTCGCGGCCTCTCGACGCTCCAGCGGGACCTGGGTGAGGCCCAGGCGATCAACGTCGGCGACGCCATGCTCGCCCTCGCGCTGACGCCGCTCCTCGAGAACCTCGAGGTGCTCGATCTGGGGCGGGCGCTCCGGATCTTGGAGCTGGTCACGTCCATGGCCCGGGAGACCGCCGAGGGCCAGGCGATGGAGCTGCGGTGGATCCGCGACGGAACCTGGGACGTCAGCGAGGGCGACTATGTCCGGATGGTGCGCAAGAAGACGGCGATCTACAGCTTCGCGACGCCGCTGGGCGCCGGGGGGATCTGCGCCCGGGCAAGCGCCGACACGCTGGCGCAGCTGCGGCGCCGCGGCGAAGCTCTGGGAGTCGCATTTCAGATCCAGGATGACCTGCTGAATCTGGAGGGCGATCCATCCGAGGTAGGCAAGGAGGCGTGCGGCGATCTCTGGGAGGGAAAGCGAACGCTGGTCGTCACCCACTACGCGCGGACCGCCTCCCGCGAGGAGGCGCTGTGGGCTACAGCGATCCTGGACCGGCCGCGACCAAGGGGGCGCGCCGCGCCGGTCGAGCTCGTGCGACGGAAGCTCCGTGAGCGCTTCCTGGCAGGAGCCTTCGACCGAGCGGCCTGGGCGGAGATCGAGGCGGCCTTCGCCTGCGGGGCCGGACCGGGAACGAAGACGGCCGACGAGGTCCGAAACCTCCGGGAGCGCCTCGAGGCGCACGGGAGCCTGGCCGCTGCCGCAGCGGTCGCCGACCGGTGGGCGGCGGCGGCGCGCAGGGGCTGGGAGGAGCTTCAGGCTCGCTTCGCGCCGGGGACTCACCGAGATCTCGTGGCCAGCATGGTGAGCTACGTCGTGGGACGGGAGCGCTAGGAAAGGCAGAGAGATGAGCGACGACCTTCCGACGGAAGAGCAGAGGGAACGCGCCGATGAAATCCAGGAGTGCGTCGAGGACATCCTCGCGGAGGGGGCCAATCGCGCCGAGTCCATAGCGGACGAGCTTCGAAGCCGGGGCCTCGACGTGCCCGCCTCGATGGGTGAGCTGCTGTACGACCTGGTGACCCAGCAGGCGCTGACGTCCGTCAAGCTGATCAAGAAGATCCAGGACTCCAACGACTATCTCGAACCGTACATGCAGGCCCTGGGCGTCGGGGTGTGCTGCGAGGATCAGGACAAGGGCGAGACCGACCACCTGAGGACGCGTCAGTACGGCCGGCGCAGCCTGATCGAAAAGGAGCTCCTTTCGGACCAAACCCCGCTTTGGCTCAAGATCCCGATCCGAAACCGGCGGCGCGTCGAGGTCGAGGTCAGCGCCTCGTGGGAGAGCCTCGATGGGCGCCTCGTGGAGTCCACGCCGCCCTTCCCGGGCCGTCAGACCCTCGCGCCCCGGGAGGAAACCCGGGTCCGTGCGGTCGTGACCGTGAACGATCAGGACCCCGCGGTGGCCGGCGACGTCGTCCCCGCGACGCTCGTCATCAAGCTCAAGCAAGAGGTCGAGGACCCGAACGATCCGTCGAGCACGATCCTGGATGAGGTGGACGAGGTCATCCAGCCCTTCGAGTTCCTGGTGCAGGCCCCCTGACATGGAAAGGGATCCGACGTTCTCCGCGCCTCATCCGCCGGCGCCCGAGGCGGCCGTCGAGCAGCTTCAGCGGTTGATGGCTCACCACCCCTTCGCGGCTCAGGCGCTCTTCAGCGCCCTGGTCGCCGAAGGCCGCCGCTTCGCTCAGACCCCCGAGGGGGCCCGACTTCGCGCCCGACTCGCGAGCTCGCCCACCATCCAGCGGGCCCGCATCGCTTGGAGCGCGTCGACCCTGGGCATGCTCGTCGATGCTCCCTCGACGGGCCTACCCTCGGCCCTCGTCGAGGCCTTCGCCCGCCTGGCCACCGCCCCGGATCTGGAGGCGCGGCTCTCCCGCGCTCTCGAGGGGGACCATG
Organism: Sandaracinaceae bacterium; assembly: GCA_050331215.1. Lineage (GTDB taxonomy): Bacteria > Myxococcota_A > Polyangia > Polyangiales > Sandaracinaceae > JBHJHB01. The sequence goes on from JBHJHB010000091.1 coordinate 14,700, forward strand.
GCCTCTGACGACCCCCTCGACCGCCTGGTCGATGAGCTGGGGCAGGGAGACCCCTTCCCCCTCGCGCTCCTCGGCCTGGCGTCGGCCGGAGCGAGCCTCGACCGGTTCGTCGATGCCTGCCTGGCCGAGGCCGGCGAAGCGCCAACCGCGGAGCCGGACCTTCGGAGCGGGATGCTCGACGCGCTCCTCGGCCTGATCGCCCTCCGCCAAACCTACGACCGGGCGATGGCGCCAGCCCTCGAGGACGAGGCCGTGGTCGCGGATCGCCCGGACCTCGACGGGCCCTGGCCCCGGAGCCTCCTCCGGTGACCGCCCTCGACCCCGCCCTCGCGGCGAGGCTCCTCCGGCGCTTCGACTTCAACCGAGCGCCCCTCGGGCCGAGCTCCCGCGGAGAGGGCTACAAGGAGTGGCTCTACTTCGGGGTGGGGAGCGCGAGCCTCGACATCGTCGTGGTCTTCGCGACCACCGACGGGCCGCGGCGACGTCCGGTCCCACGGGTCTGCCGGCTCCTGCTCTTCGTCCGCGACGAGGGCGGCTGGCGGGGCTGGGTGGAGCGGAGCACCGCGGCCCGGGGACGGCTCCCCGGGGGCGACCTCGGCGCCTTCGTCCACCGGAGCCGGGTCACCCCTGAGGCCGGCGGCTTCCGCCTCGACCTCGCGCCACGCGACGCGCCGATCCGCGGGACCCTGCTCCTCGAGCCACGGTCCCTGCCCGTGCCCCTGCACCAGCGCCCCGCGGCGAACGCGCCGGCCATGAGCTGGGTGGTGGTGCCGCGCCTTCGGGCGTCGGGGGTGGTCGAGGTGGAGGGCACGCGCCACGAGATCCCCGGCGCGCCCGCCTACCACGACCACAACTGGGGCACCTTCGACTTCGGCCACGACTTCACGTGGGAGTGGGGCTACAGCCTGTTCGAGGAGCGGGCGCCCTGGTCCTTCGTGATGGTGCGCTTCGCCGACGCGACGCGGTCCCGGGCGCTCGAGCAGACGCTGTTCCTGTGGCGAGGCCCGAAGCAGGCAAGGGTGCTGACCGACCGCTCCCTCACCGTGCGGCGCCAAGGCCGCCTCCGCCCCGACCGACTCCCGAAGGTCCCGGGCTCCCTCCGGCTGCTGGTCCCGGGGAACGCGACGGATGTGCCGGAGCGCTTCGAGGTGGAAGGTGCGCTCGGAGCGGACCGCGTGGAGATGAGCTTCGTCAGCGAGCAGGTGCTCCAGCTTCTCGTCCCCGACGCCGGCGGCTTCGGGGTGAGCCGCATCCACGAGGTGGCGGGGCGGGTCACCCTCGTGGGCCAGGTGCGCGGGGAGCCCTTTCGCCAGGAGGGTCGAGGTGTCTTCGAGTTCCTCGCCACCTGAGGGCGCGCCCCTGATCGCGCTGTTCGACGAGTCCGTCGCGGAGCTCGAGGCACGGAGCCCGATGCACCTCGCTAGGACCGCGGAGGCCCTCGCCGGACGGCGGGTGGAGGTGCGGGTGGGACGAGCGCGGTTCGCGGTGGAGGCGGCCCGCGGGTCGGTCCGTCGCACCGCGCCGGATCTCGACGCGCCCCTCGCGGTCGAGGCGACGGACCGACAGCTCCTCGCCCTCCTCGACGGGGAGCGGGATCTGACCGAGGCGGCGAAGGCCGGTGCCCTGGTCCTGTCGGGCCGCCTCGCCGACCTCGCCGCCTTCCACGAGGCCTTGACGGCCTTCCTTCACGGCTGCGTTCGGGCCTCTGGGAGCGCGGCTCGCTTGGAACGTTATCGCCGGAGCGTCTTGGTAGAGAGAGGGGGCCCAGGGTGAGCAACGGGAACGGAAACGGGGACGGGACGACCCACGCGGAGCTCGGCCTCCGGGGGCGGGTCGTGGTGGTCGGTGCGGGGATTGCCGGCCTCACCGCGGCCCACGAGCTGGTGGAGAGGGGCTTCGAAGTGGAGGTGGTGGAGAGCGACTTCATCCGCATCGACCTCTGCGACGAGGAGGGCAACGTCACGGGGCACGAGTGGATCCCGCGCATCGGAGGAATGGCGCGGACGCAGTGGGTCCGGCCGCCGGAGGTCGCGGGTGATGTGGAGCTGGAGGAGGCCCCCCACGACACGTCAGACAGCGCGATCGCTTTCGATTCCCAGCCTTCGGGCAGTGAGAACGCCATCGATCCCGCGCAGATCACGGACCAGGTACTCGCCGAGTCCGTGGCCTACTGCCAGCACCCCGATTCGCGGATGAGGGTCCATTACGTCGACAGCGCCCCGGAGATCCAGCATCGGAGAGCAGAACTCGCGGCTTGGGAGGCGGCCCGCGACAGCTTCGCGCCCGCGCTAGCGCTCTGGAGAGAGCTGGCGGCGGCCGCCCAGCGCAAGGAGCGGGGCGCCAAGAGCGAGCAGGAGCGCCTGCGGCAGGAGCTGGCCGAGCCCACGCGAGAGCTGGAGAGGGCTTTGCAGCACCAGCATCGGCTCGGGCCGATCCAGGCCGAGTTCGCCCTGGAGCTGGACCGCGTCCTCACGGGCATCGACGAGGCCGACGCCTCGGGAGACTGGCGACGCCAGCGGCGACTGGAGCGCCGGAAAGCCGAGCTGGAAGCGCGACTCGGACCCCTCCGCGAGGAGCTCGATCGAGCGGCGGACATCATCGCAGACCGTGACCCCTTCGTCGCTAGCCGTCGGGACCTGCTCGCCGCGGCCCGCGGGAGAGCGGACGGGTCGATGACCGCCGCCTACGGGGACAAGCTCGCCCAGCTCGATGACGCGGTGACGAAGATCCTCGTGGAGTCCGTCGCCCGAGAGCGCTTCCAGGGGACCATGAACCCGGATATCCGACGCGACCTGGAGTGCCTCTTCGCCCCGCTGCGTCCAGGGGACGCGAACGAACGGATCGCCGCGCTCAGGGACGCGTACAGGGGGCCATTACCGCCCCCGGACGTGGAACAGGAGCTCACGCGCCTCCTCGAGGTCCGAGGGGTCCTGACGCAACAGCGGCCGACCCCCGGCCTGGCCCCCGTCGACTACTACGATCGACTCCTTCAAGAGCTGAAGGACCTCCGGTACGTCCCGGATCCGCCGACCGACGAGCGGAGGGAGTGGGAACTCCTCGAGCGCTTCAAGGTGGCCCTACCCCTCTTTGGCCACCTGCTCTCGCCGATCCACATCGCGGACGGCACCGTCGCCCGCCGGGTGATGAAGCTCGTCGGCTGCCTCGACCCGACGCTGACCGGCGACCGTCTCGTGACGACCTACGAGGTCCTCGACGGATCCACGCAGGCTGCCTCGAACACCAGCGAAGGCCCGACAGGCGGTGCAGTTGTGGCCGCCGACACGGCCACGCCGGCGGAAGGGACGGTGACCCTCGAGCTCGCCGCCCGCACCGTCCCCGCAGAGCACGGGTTCCGCTTCTACCCCTCCTTCTATCTCCATCTGTTCGACACCCTGAGCCGCATCCCCCTCGAGCGAGGCTGGGAGTACCGAGAGGGGCGGGCGCCCGTCGGCACCCCGTTCCCCGAAGCGTCGCTCTTCCACCCCCCTTCGGCGCCTCGCCGGATGATCGACGACTACCGGACCGTCCTCCAGAACCTGGTCCCGGCGAAGGTCTTCCGCTTCGGCCTCGACCGCGACGCGCGAGAGATCCACGACCCGGAAGGCCTCCACCGCCACCGGTCCTGGAGCGCGAATCGCCGGCCACCCCGAACCGTGGCCGAGCTCCGGGAGCACTTCACCAACCTCCTCGACGACACGGGTTACTCCGGGGAGAGCGTCGCTCGGTTCGACCGTCGTCTGGTGGAGTACCCCCCCATCAGTGAGGAGCGTCGGCAGGACCACGAGAAGGAGACCTTAAAGGAGTTCGTGAAGACCGAGGAGCTAGACCCTCGCCTTCGGGAGC
>JBHJHB010000092.1:0-45493 GCA_050331215.1 Sandaracinaceae bacterium
GGCGGCTGGTGCGCGCGGCGGTCGACGCCCGCGGCCTCGGCGTCGAGCAACGCGGGGCCATGCTTGCTGACCATCCCGGGGGCTACGACCTGCGGTAAGTAAATGGCGCGCGCCCGCGCCGCGACCGTCCGCACGACCCCCGCCGAGCCGAGGGCCCCCGTCTTGGCCGCCCGGGGCGGGACGTCCTCGAGCAGCGCGTCGAGCTGCTCGGCGACCAGGTCCGGCGCCATGACCTCGACCCGGCGCACCCCCTGCGTGCTCTGGACCGTCAGGAGCGTGATCACCGCCGTGCCGTACACGCGGTGCTGGTGGAACGTCTTGAGGTCGGCCTGGATGCCGGCACCCCCCGAGGGGTCGGAGCCGGCGATGGTGAGGGCGGTCACGGGCGCGGTCACGGACCGCCACGGTAGCAGCGCCGCCGCCGCGGCGACGGGCGCCACACGGCCCGCGGGTGAGCCCCGGGGAACGCCACACGGCCCGCGGGTGAGCCCCGGGGAACGACCACGGCGGGCGCGGTGATGCGCGGACCCGCGCGAAGACCCCGGGTCTGGCTGCGCCCGGACCGGCCCTGCGCTACCGTGCCCGGCCCGATGGCCCGGACGATCCTCGCACTGCTCTCCGCCGGCCTCGCGACCGCGGGCTGCGGCCGGGAGCTGCCCGAGCCGCCCGCCGCGGCGGCGCCCCCGACGGTCGTCGAGGCGGCCGCTGCCGACGCGCCGGAGCCGGAGCCCGAGCCGTCGGTCGACCACACCCTCCAGGACGGCGAGTCGCTCTGGCTCGTCGCGCGGGCCTACGGGGTCTCGGTGGCCGATCTGATGGAGGTGAACGAGCTCCGGCCCCGGGACATCCGGCGCCTTCGGCCCGGCCAGACCCTCGTCGTCCCGGGGGTGACGGGACCGCGCGAGGCCCCGCCGGAGCCGGCGCTCCCGCCCCCACCCGCCGAGGAGGGCGGCTCCTACCACCACCTCGGCGAGGGCGAGACCCTCTGGGACGTCGCCCGCCTCTACGAGGTCGACCTCGACGAGCTGATGCGGAAGAACGGCCTCGACGACGACGCGGTCCGCCTGCTCCGGGCCGGCCGGGCCGTTCTGGTCCCGGGCGCCACGGCGCGGGAGGTCGCGCGCAAGACCCGGGAGCGGGCCGAGGCCTCGACGCAGACGCGCGGCTTCCGGCACACCGTCACCCCGGGGGAGACGATCTGGGACCTCGCCGGCGCCTTCGGCGTGACGACCGCCGAGATCATGGCGGCGAACGGGCTCGACGAGGCGGACGCCGCCAGCCTGCGGGAGGGCACCCGCCTCTACATCCCGGGCGTCGAGCGGGACCGGGGCGGGCGGGTCCGGCGGCAGCTCACGCGGGCTCAGCGTCGGGCGCTCGTTCGGGCCCGCCGGCTCGGGCTCGGCACGCGGCAGGTCGCCAGCGCGCTCCTGCGCGGGCGGGTCGAGTCCCGCTGGGAGCGGGCTGCCTCGCAAGGCTGGCGGAGGGGCCGGACCCCGGGGACGCTGAGGTGGCCGGTCACCCGGGGCTGGTTCGTGCGGGGGTACGGCTCGGGCGAAGGGCACTACCACCTCGCCGTCGACATCATGGGCCGCATCGGCTGGAACGTGCGGGCCGCCGCCGCGGGCATCGTAGCCTACGCCGGCAACGAGGTCCCCGGCTACGGGAACATGGTGCTCGTCGTCCACCCGGGGGGCTGGGTGACGATGTACGCCCACAACTCGACGAACCTCGTCGTCGCCGGCCAGCGGGTCCCCAAGGGCGGGATCCTCGGCGAGGTCGGGAGCACCGGGATCAGCCGCGGGCCTCACGTGCACTTCGAGCTGATGCACGACGGGAAGAACTGCGACCCCGCGGCGCTGTTCCGGCCCGGGGTCCGGCACCGGGACGGCCATCACAGCCCCATCGAGCGCGTGACGTGGAGCCACGCGGACGACCGGCCGGCCCGGGTCCGCTGTCACCCGCGCCGGCGGCACCCGCGCTCGCGCTGGGTCGTGCACGAGAGCTTCGACGACGACGAGAGCCGCTGAGCGTCCGGGCGCCGAAGCGCGCCAACCCTCGTTGTGGAGGTTGTGATGAGTCGAATCGATGTGGCCAAGGACTACTCTCCTGCCGAGATCGATCGGATCAAGGCGGAGCTCTGGACCGAGGTCGAGGATGGCGCCGAGACCCGCGCGTTGGATGCGCGGGACGCGCGTGCCGAGCTGGTCGCGGAGGGGGACTCCTGGTTCTCCTACCCCCTCGGCTTCGAGGTCCTCGACCACCTCCAGGACCTCGGCCGCTATCGCGTCCGGCGCTTCGCCGAGGCCGGCGACACCCTCGAGAACCTGACCTACGGCACCGAGGTCCGGGGCGGATGGCAGCGCCGGCCACCGCAGCTCGACAGGGTGCTGGAGGCCATCGCCAAGACCCGACCCCGGGCCTTCCTGTTCTCCGGGGGCGGGAACGACATCGCCGGCGAGGAGCTCTCCGCCTTCCTCAACCACGCCGGCTCCCGGCTCGCGCCCCTCCGCCGGAGCTACGCCGAGTACGCGATCGGCACGAGCTTCCGGCGCGCCTACGAGCACCTGTTCGAGCGCGTCTGGTCCGTCGCGCCGTCGCTGCCGATCATCAGCCACGGCTACGCCTACGCGATCCCCGACGGCCGCGGCTATCGACGGCTCGCGATCCGATGGTCGGGTCCCTGGCTCAGGCCGCATCTCGTCGCGAAGGGCCACGAGAGCGTGCGCGAGGGCCGGCGGATCATCCGTGACCTGATCGATCTCTTCAACGAGATGCTCCAGGACCTGAGCGCGCAGCACGCACACTTCCACCACGTCGACGTCCGGACCGTGGTCGCCGACGGTGACTGGGAGAACGAGCTGCACCTGGACGGGAGGGGGTTCGGCAAGGTCGCGGAGGCGTTCGACCGGGTGATCCAGACGCTGCCCTAGTCACCTGTCTCAGCGTTCCAGGTGACGAGCAGGCTGCTACCCCGACCGGTCCGCCGCACGCTTTGCCCGCCGCACCGCGCTCGCGGCCTCTTTCCTCGTCGACCGCTCCGACCGGCACCGGTCGCACCGCCCGCATCGCGGCGGATCGCTCTCGCCGAACCACCTCCTCAGGAAGATGCTCCGGCACCGCGGCTCTGCTGCGTAGGCCGCCATGGCCCGGAGGCGGCGGCCATCCTCGCGCCGGATCACCTCGAAGCGCTCGGCGAGGCCGACCGACGCGCCGCGCAGCGTGTCGGCGTCCGCCAGCGGGACCCAGCGTCGCTTGCGCGTGGTCAGGAGCCCGAGCTCCTCGAGCTGCGCGGCCGCGGAGCGCGTCACGGTGGCCGGCGCACGCGCCGCGAGGGCGAGCTCCTTCGACGCGACGTCCTTCCGCTCGTCCGCATAGGCGGCGAGGGCCTCGCCGATCCGCCGGAGCTGAGCCCCGGACGGCCGGCTGCGGTCGGCGAGGTACTCGTGGATCGCGAGATCCTCGGGGTCGTACAGCAGGACGCAGCGCGCGCGCTTCCCATCCCGACCCGCCCTCCCCGCCTCCTGGACGTACTGCTCGGGGCTCCCGGGGCTCTGGAAGTGCATCACGTAGCGGATGTCCGCCTTGTCGATGCCCATCCCGAAGGCGTTGGTGGCGACCATCACGGCGGGCTTGGACGGCCGCATGAAGCGGCGCTGAGCAGCGGCCCGCTCCTTCGCGGTCATCTTCCCGTGGTACCGGGCCACGGGAACGCGGGCCTTGGTCAGGGCGGCGTGGAGCTCGTCGACCGCCTTGGTGGTCGCGCAGTACACCAGGCCGGGGCGCGCGAGGCGGCGAAGGAGCCGCCCCGCCGCCTCGAACTTCAGGTTGCCCGGCGCCTCCACCACGCGAAGCTCGAGGTTCTTGCGGTGCGGGGGCGCGCGGATCACGAGAGGATCGCGGAGGTCGAGGCGCTCCACGATGTCGTCGGCCACCCGGGGGGTGGCGGTCGCGGTCAGCGCCAGGCCGACGTCGATGCCGTACGCCCGCCGCTGGGCGCCGAGCCGGAGGTACGCGGGCCGGAAGTCGTGCCCCCACTCCGTGATGCAGTGGGCCTCGTCCACGCAGAGGACCGCGGGCCGCGCCGCGCGGAGGGCCTCGGCCATCTCCTCGTTCTCCAGGCTCTCCGGCGTCGTGAGGACGACGAGGCGCCGCCCCTTGCCGATGCGCTCGAGGTGGTGCCGCCGCGCCGCGGCTCGCAGCGTGCTGTCGAAGCGCACGACCGGGAGGCGCGCGTCCCGGAGCGCACGCTCCTGATCCCGGATCAGGGCCAGGAGCGGCGAGACGGTCACCACCGGCCGGTCCAGGACCGCCGCCGCGGCCTGGTAGATCAACGACTTGCCGTACCCCGTGGGCAGGATGCACAGCGCGTCTCGCCCCTCGAGCACGGCGCCGAGGGCCTCCTCCTGCTCCCGGCGCAGCCTGGCGATCCCGAAGTGGGCCCGCGCGGCGCCGCGAGCGCCCGCGAGGTCGGGCGTCCAGCGGGGACGACGGCGGCGGCGGCGCCGGCTCACGACGCGCGCGCCGCTCCGATCAGAACCGGGCCTCCCGCGCGGCCTGCGCCCCGACGGTAGGATGGCAGGTGGAGCAGGAGCCCTCGTCGCCGAAGCCGAGCAGCGTCCGCATCGTGGGCACGATCGTCTGCTCCATGTACTGCGTGACCCTCGGCTGGGCGTTCTTCGCCGCCTCGTAGCTGGGCGTCCCCTCGGCCGGGATCGGGATCATCGTGGGCGCGGGCATCTCGTACTCGCGCGCCTCCGCGTCCTCGCCGTGGCACGACTCGCACTCGATGTGCCCCCAACGCTCCTCGTCGAGGTCGGCGAAGAGCTCCTGCATGATCGGGAGGAAGCGGCCGACCATGTCCCACTCCCGCTCCTCGTGGGTCATCTCCGCCCACGGCTTGTCGGGCGGGTGGATGCCGAGGAGCGCGATCGCGGAGCGAGGCCCACGCTCGGAGGACGGGACCATCTCCTCGCCGCCCGCCGTGTCCCAATCGAGGCTCTCCTCCTCGATCTCGGCCTCCCCGCTGGACGACGCCGAGCTGCCGCAGGCGACGAGGACGGTGCTCAGGATGAAGGCGGTCAGGCGCGGCATGGCTCTCCTTCGGGCCGGACCGTAAACGGTCCGGTGGCGGGAGGCCAGGCCGCCCCGTGGACGCGGGCGGCCGACCGTGGCACCGAGGTGCCGTGGCCCCGCCCGACGACACGCCGGACGATCCACCGCCGGTCGTCGAGCTCCCGATCGACGGGGTGCTCGACCTGCACACGTTCCACCCCTCGGACGTGGCCGACCTCGTCCCCACCTGGCTCGACGCCTGCCTGGAGGAGGGCATCCACGAGGTGCGGATCATCCACGGCAAGGGCCAGGGCGTCCTTCGGCGGATCGTGCACGCGGCGCTCGCGCGGCGCGACGACGTCCTCGAGTTCGGCCTCGCCCCAGAGACCCGGGGCGGCTGGGGGGCGACCGTCGCGCGCCTCCGGCCCCGGTCGTCGGACGGCTGAGCGGGCCGGGCTCGGCGCGCGAGCGCGCCAGCGGGCTCTTCGACGGGAGCCCGCGGCGCCCTCACCCCGCCGTCCGACCGGACCGACTTACGTCGTGGGCGGCTGGGTCGGCGTGATCAGCCGCGTGGGCCGCCCGTAGAAGTAGCCCTGGCCCAGGGTGCAGCCGAGGCTCGCGCACGTGGCGGCCTCCTCGAGGTGCTCGATCCCCTCCGCGAGGACCACGATGCCGATCCCCGTCATCACCTCGACGAGCGCCGACACGAGCTCCTGCCGGCGGGCGTTGAGGTGGATGTGGCGGACCAGCGCCATATCGAGCTTCAGGTAGTCCGGGGGCACCTCGATCAGCTCCATCAACCTCGATTGACCCGCGCCGAAGTCGTCGTAGGCGAGGCCGATGTCCAGGTCGTCGAGGCAGCGGCGAAGCTCGCCCATCCGGACCGGGTCGGTCATCGCCGCCTCGTGAATCTCCACGACCGCCCGCTGGCCGGGACGGAGGGCCTCGGGGATGGCTTCCAGCGACGGGATCAGCTCGTCGTCGCTCATCTCCGTCGGGTGGATGTTGAAGAAGAGGAGGCACTGCTCCCCGGGCAGGTGGGGCACGACATCGAGCGCGCTCACCCGGAGCAGGCGGCTGAGCCGGCTTCCCTTCCCGCGCTCGACCGCCACCCGGAACAGCTCCCCGATGCTGTAGGTCGCCTCCGCCAGGGTCGGGCGCCCGAGCATCTCGAAGCCGACCACCCCCGCGCTCTTCAGGCTGACGATCGGCTGGTGGAAGGCCTCCACGGCGGACGTGGAGAGCAGCCGCTCCAGGTTGTTGGAGTCGCGGATCAGGCGCTGTTGATCGCCGATCTCGGCTGCGACGGTGTGCTCCTCTTCGTCGAAGCGCACCTCCTGGGTACCGAAGCGGAACTCGGTGGACGCGACGTGCAGGATGTCTCCGTCCTCGAGCTCCCGTACACCCTCGACCCGCTTGCCGTTGACGAAGGTGCCGTTCTTGCTGCGAAGGTCCTTGACCAGGTAGCGGTGCCCGCGTCGCTCGATCTGCGCGTGCAGGCCCGACACCTCCCGCGCGTAGATCGTGTGGTCGGCGGCGTCGCTGCGGCCGAGCCGAAAGGGAAAGGTGCGCAGGTGGATCCGGTGCCCCCGCCCCCCGGCGTCCGGGTGATGGTCGAGGAAGGGGAGCAACTCCGGATTCGAGGACACGTCCACGCCTCGGAAACGCGTGGCGAGCATACCAGGCCGACGCGGTGGAGGAAGGGCCGGACCGGTCAGCGTGGGTAGCGGACCATCACCCAGGCCGTCGGCCCGCCGTCCGCGAGGGACAGGCGGTGGCGGACCTCGAAGCCGAGCGCGCGGTAGAACGTCAGGTTCGCCGCGACGCTCGTCTCGAGCGCCGCGACCGTGCCGTCCCGATCGCAGCGCCCCAGCACCGGGGCGAGGAGCGCGCGGCCGACGCCGCGCCGGCGCCACCGGGGCGCGGTGCCGACCAGGGTGAGCAGCCAGCGCGGCTCGCGCGGGCGAGCCCCCTCGATCGCGTCGAGGGAGCCCGCGATGCGCGGGAAGCGGCGCACGCCCACGATCTCCACCATGATCGGCAGCACCCGGAGGCTCTCCGCCAGGCCGAGGTCCCACGTCCCGGGCGGGGCCCAGAGGGCCGCCGCCACGATCCTCCCGTCGACCTCCGCGACGTCCACCCGCCCGCGCGGGAGGGCGATGTGGCCGAGCATCAGCTCGAAGTAGCGACGTCGAGCGGCGGCGCGGCCCGGACCCCCGACCAGCCAGCGGACGAAGGGGTCCTCGGCGAAGGCCGCCTCGAGCACGCCGAGGATCGCGCCCCGGTCCAGCTCGTCGGCCCGCCGAAGAACCGGCCCTCCCCCCGTCGGGCCATGGACTGCCGCCATTGTCGCGATCCTAGCTCGCCCTTGCCTCCTCAGCTCGGGCTGGGGGATACCCGGCGGGATGCTCCGCGGGCTCCCGGTCCTCGCCTTCGCCCTCGCTCTCGCCGCCCCGGCCGGCGCCCAGCCTCGCTGCTTCCGGCCCGGGGAGGGCGAGGCCGAGCGAGGGCCCCAGGTCGCCGGCATCGCCGATCCGCTCCGGCTGGAGCCCGGCTGCGAGTACGCGCTCGCGTCCGGTGGACCCTGGCGGTCTCTGCCCGCCCTCACGGGCCGGACCACCGACTTCCTCGAGGTGTTCCAGACGCTGGCGTCCGAGGCCGCCCCGCCCGACGGTGACCCCCGGGTGGTGCTCGGGCGGCCCCGCGGGCGGCCCGACGCGCCGCAGCAGAGCGTGCTGCTGCGGTACTGCGAGCACTTCCTCCTCGAGGAGCAGCTCGGGCTCGCCGCGATCCCCGAGGGGCGGGGCTTCCGGATCGACCGGACCGACGACCGGACGTGCGGGGCGGATCGCATCGAGGTCCGGGCGGTCCGGGGCGCCGACTACCCCGGCCTCGCCACGGTCACGGGAGAGGCCGTGCTCGGGGTCGACGACCGGAGCCTGGCCCTCCCCTTCGGCGAGTGGACGCTGTTCGCGGCTCGGCCCGGGGGGCCCGTCGGGTTGCGGATCGGCGTGTTCCGGGCGCAGCGGGCGGTCACCCCGCTCCAGAACCACCTGCGCCGCGCCCGCGCGAGCGACGCGGCGCCATCCCCCCTCGTCGAAGCGCGCTGGGCGCCCGGGAGCCCGGGCCTGGTCCTCACCCCGACCGACCGGACCCTCCAGCAGGACCTGCTCTGGCCCGAGCTCCGCACCGCGTCGGAGGCGGGCTTCCTGTGGCTCGCGACGGCGGAGGAGCACCCCCGGGTCGTGACCCCACTGCGCCTCGAGGCCGGTGGCCCCGGCGCGCTGCGCCTCCCCGACAGCGTGGTCCGGGACGCGATGGTGGCCCGCTACGGCGAGGCCGGCCGGAGCCTCGCCCCGACCGGAGCCGACTGGCGCCGCGTGCTCGGCGCGCTGCGGCTGTGCCTCACGCCGAGCTACCAGGACGGCCGGACCGCAGCGCGGGGAGAGCAGGTCCCGGACCCCGGCATGTGCGCTGCCCTCGGTGCCCTCACGTCGCTCGACGGTGCAGCGAGCGGAGGGTCGGCCGGCCAGCTGTGCCTCGCTCCGGGCATGCAAGTGATGCGCGCGTCGGGAGCCGGCCGGCGCGACGAGGGCGAGGAGGCCTGCGACCCCTTGCCCGCGCCGGGCGCGAGCGGCGCGGTCCCCCGGCGGATCACCGTGGTCGGCGACCGCGTGCGGCTGGTCGGCGAGGACCTCTGCGTCCTCCTGGACAACCAGCCCCTCGCCCCGGCCGAGGGCGAGGCCGAGGGCACGTTCCTGCTGTCCCGCTCCGGGCTCCTCGAGGTCCGCCGGGGCGGCGGCCCGGGGTGCGCCGCGACCCAGGCCCTCGGCCTCGCGCGCCTGCCGGTGCTCGATCCGGAGCGGGAGTGGCACCCGGTCGGGCTCGCCGTCGGCGCCGATCCGGCCGCGATGAGCTGCGCGGACGGCGGCTTCTGCCCGTGGGCGGCCCTGGCCCACGACGAGGAGGACGTCTTCGCCTTCGTCCGGAACCGGCACCGGCTCACCTTCCGCTTCAGCACCTCCCCCGCCGTCGCCGCGGTCCTCGAGGCCGCGGGCGACGTGCAGGCGACCAGCGAGACGCCGCTCCTGAGCGGCGTGGAGGGGAGCTTCGAGGGCGCGCCGCCCGCCGCGGTGGTCGCCTACGCGGCGCGCGGGGATCGGTGCCCGGCGGGCCCCGACGCCACGCTCGAGACCCTGCGGGCGCGGGTCCCCCCTCGGGTCGAGGCCCAGCTCCCCGGCACGGGCTTCTCGATCTTCCTGCTCGGGGTCCAGGCCCTCGACGAGCCCGTGCGGTGCCTGGCGCGGGCGCGCTTCCGGGTCCGGCCGGCCCGGGCGCTCTTCTCGACCACGGAGGCAGGCTTCGTCGGCCTGGAGCTCGGGCTCCTCGGCGATACCCGCCTCGCCTTCTTCTTCACCGAGCCCTTCGCGCTCGGGGTCGTGTTGCCGGCGTTCTGGTTCCGGCTCTCGCTCCAGCCCTGGGCCGCGCTCGACGTGAGCGGGAACGCGGTCCTCGCGGGGGCGTTCGACCCGGAGGCGCTCAGCCGGGTGGGCGTGTCCCTGTCCGCCTCCCTCGCCCTCGGCATCCCCGAGGTGCTGCCCCGGATCGTCGACGTCGGGGTGATGGTCCACGGCGCTGCGAGAACCCACCCGACGAACAACCCCGTGGTCAGCGGCTACGTCGCCCTGAACCTGTCGTCCCTGATCGACCTCGCGGGCGGCCGATGACGAGCGCGCGCCGCGCCGCGCGGCGGACCGTGGCCGCGCCCGCGAGCCTCGCCGCCGTCGCGGCCGTGGCCATCGCCTGCGGTCCGGGCGCCTACCCCGCGCCGGCGGGCCGCGAGCTGCCGGCACTGAGCCCCACCACGTGGGGCCGGACCGACAGCGGCGACGAGCCGGCGATCCGGCGGGCCGAGGAGCGCTGCCGGGCCGGGCGCGACGACCGGGCCGTCGGCGCCGCGTTCCGCGCCGTCGACGCCGTCGCGGAGGCCCTGGTCGACCTCTGCGAGGTGGAGATCGTCGGGGACGACCCTCTGGCCTGGCACGTGTGGTGCGGCTCCGACGCGACGTTCGCCGAGGGGACCTACCGGGCCCCGGAGGACGCGGCGGCCTGCGGGGACGGCACCCGCGCCAGCGCCTTCGCCTGCATCGGGCGGATCCTGGGCCGGAGCGTCCTCCCCCCGGAGCTGCGGGATCACATCCAGGGCGTCGAGATCGTGGCCCTGGGCAGCGTCGACCGGCAGCGCCTCGCCGAGGACAGCGTGTTCCTCGCCGACCCCTGCCTCGAGCTCCAGCGGCGCATGGACGTACCGCAGCGCGAGCGGTGGGAGCCCCCCGAGGCCCCGAGCGGCGACGAGCGGGGCGGGATCTGGAACCACCGGCTGTCCTGGTGCCGGGCCGCGTACGCCGCGACGGAGCTGCGGGGCGGCCTGCTCGGCGTCCTCCCGGTCAGCGTGCGTCTCGACGAGGGCTCGCCGCTTCGCGCGATCGGCGCCGGGACCGACTGGCTCGACGCCTGGCGCGCCCAGCACCCCGAGCGGGGCTGTCCGACGCCGCCTTCCGTCAGCGGCGAGCGCGGGCGGGGGCAGTGCCGCGATGCCCGGAGGGTCGACGTCTTCCTCCGGGTCCGGGCCGAGGCCGGGACCACGCGCCCCGCGAGCTGCGCGGCGCCGGCCGGCCACCCCGGCGGCCGGCCCGGCGAGGCACTCTACTGCTACGCGGACTGCCAGAGCCGGGCCGCCACGGGCCGCAACCCGGAGGGCTACCGGCCGCCTCGGGCGCGGCCCGACCTGCTCTACGGCACGAGCGCCGGGGCCGCCCCGCCCGGCTGGGTGCTCGACCAGGAGACCGCGAGCGCGGTCAACCTGGCCTCGGTCCGCCGGCTCCTCCTGGACGGATCGACACGCTGACGTCACCACGGGCCGGACCCGGTCGCGTCAGCGCCGTGACGGCGCAGCGAGGCGACGGAATCGCCCGATCCGACCACCGGCGCGGCTCCCGGGGGTGCGGATCCAGCCGACCGGCGCCGGATCGACCGCGAGAGAGCGGGGGTCGCCCGCGGATCCGCCCGCTCGCGGCCGGTCCACCGCCTGTCCCCAGGCCATCCACAGCCCTTTCCGCAGGGGTTACGCCTCGGTTCCCCAGGCTCTCCACAGTCCCCATTCGTGGACGCCGAGCCCTCGGGACGCGAGGCGCTCCGACCCGCGCGACCCGGGGGAGCGCGGCGAACGGACCCGCCCCATCGCCCGGCCGACGCCACCGCGCCAGCATCACGTCAGCCGGGTGACGGGCCGATGGCTCTCGCGTGGCCGTCCGCCCCTCGGCGTCGGCGGTCCGGGCGGCTCGCCCGAGCCGTCGGTCGGGTCTCGCCGCTAGTCACCTGGAACAGCAGTGAGTGGTCAATCCCGGCGAGCGATCGGCGCCCGAATCAAGGAACGACGACGAGGAATACTTCGCGTGTTTCGAGGTGAAGTGACGCCGAGTCGGGCGTCGAGGGCCAGCGGGCTGTTGCCACGAATCGCTGAGACAGGTGACTAGAAGAGCTCGGCCACGAAGGCCTCGAAGGACCCCCGGGCCCTCGCGTCCGCCCGGGCCGAGTAGACGGTGCCGAAGCCCGGGTCGTTCGCCGCCGGGTTGGTGAACGCGTGCATCGTGCTCCCGTACACATGGACCTGCCAGTCGGCCCCAGCGGTGGTCATCTCCGCCTGGAAGGCCAGCACGTCCTCCGGGGGCACCATCGGGTCGTCGTGGCCGTGGAGCACGAGCACCCGGGCGCGGACGGCCGCGGGCGGGGTGGGCGGCGGCCCAAGGAGGCCGTGGAAGCTGACCACACCGAGCACGTCCTCCCCACAGCGCGCGACGTCCAGGGCGCACAGGCCGCCGAAGCAGAAGCCGATCACGATCACCCGGTCCGGGTCGACGCGCGGGTGAGCCTTGGCCGCCGCGATGCCGGCCGACAGCCTCCGGTGGAGGCGCGCTCGATCCTCGAGGAGGGGCCCCATCAGCGCTCGCTTCTCCTCGACGGTCGTGCCGAGCCGGCCCTCGCCGTAGACGTCGAGGGCGACGCCGACGCGTCCGCGCTCCGCCTGCTCGACGGCCCAGCCCCGCTCGCTGTCGCTCAGGCCGGTCCACGCGTGGCAGATCAGCACGGCGGGACAGGGACCGACCCCCGGTGGCGCCGCGACGAAGGCCCGGAAGGAGAGGGCGCCCTCGGCATAGTCGAGCGTCTCCGTCGTCGTCTCGGTCATCGCGTCCCCCCCGGCTGCGCTAGCTGCCCTTGCGCCACTCGGCCTGGATCCGGTCGACCAGCGTCCGCACCTGCGTCCGCTCCCGCTCGAGGTGCTCGAGGAGCGTCAGGGCCACCTCGACGCCTGGCAGGTTGACCCCGAGGGAGTGGACCATCGTCCAGCACACGCGCACCCGCTCGACCACGACCGCGTCGTAGCAGCCCTCCGGGTCGGGGGGGCCGAGGATCTCGTGGCGCTCGAGCTCCACGAGGAAGGCCTCGTCCACCTCCAGGAGGCGGAGGAGCTCCGCCCGGGGGATCCGCCGACCCATCAGCCGCTCCCCTCCCGAAGAAGCTCGGCCCGCACGTCCTGCCCCTCGTAGAGCGTTTCGAGCTCGTCGGCGAGGCGGGCCCGGGTGGCGTCGTCGCCCCCCGCCGGCAGCACGACCTCGAGGGTGACGAAGAGGTCGCCGGCGGGACCGCGGGCGGGCGCGATGCCCTTGCCCCGGAGCCGCATCCGCTGACCGGCGCGAGCCCCGGGGGGCACCTTGACGTTGACCGAGCCGTCGAGGGTCGGGACCTCCACCGTCGCTCCCCGCAGGGCCTCCGGGACGGTGATCGGGAGGCTCAGCTCGAGGTCGGTCCCGTCCCGGCGAAACACCGGGTGCTCGGCGACCTCGATGCGCACGAACAGATCCCCCGCCCCGGCCCCCTGGGCGCCCTCGAAGCCCTGCCCGGACAGCCGGAGACGCTGGCCCGACTCGATCCCCGCCGGGATGGTCACGGTGAGGCGTCGGCTCTCGCCGCCCGGCCGGGGCACGTCGACGGTCGCGGCGGTGCCGCGCGCCGCGTCCAGGAAGCCGACCCGGAGGGTCGCCTCGACGTCGCGGCCCCGGCGGGGCCCGCGCCGAGCCGCCTGGTCACCGAACAGGTCGCCGAACAGATCCTCCAGGTTGACCGCCTCCCCGCCGAAGCCGCCGAAGCCCCCGAAGCCCCGTCCGCCGAAGCCCGCCGAGGCCTCCGCCCGGCGCTTCCACTGCCGGTACTCCTCGGCCCGCTCCGGATCGTAGCCGAGCTTCTCCGCCTCGGCGCCGAACTCGTCGTAGAGCGCCCGCTTCTCGGGCTTGCTCAGGACCTCGAAGGCCGCGCTGATCCGCTTGAACTTCTCCTCCGCCGACGGGTCCCCGGGGTTCACGTCGGGGTGGTGCTTGCGGGCCAGCTTCCGGTACGCCTTGCGGATCTCCTCCTCCGACGCGTCCCGGGACACCTCGAGCACCTCGTACAGGTCCTCGTCGCTCATGCGGCGTCGCTCATGCGGCAGCGGCTCCTCGTCGATCGGGGGCCGGCGCCCGGCGCCGGCCGCGAGGTGGACCCAAGGTACCCGTCAGCCCCCAGGGGGCAAGCCCGGCGACCTCATGCCCGTTCCTCGCATCCGCCTCCGCGACGTCAACGACGCCCCCGTCCACGCCGACCGGCCGATGGTCCTCTACTGGATGATCGCCCATCGCCGGACCGGGGATAACCACGCGCTCGACCGCGCCCTCGAGTGGTGCCGGGAGCTCGACCGGCCCCTGGTGATCTTCGAGCCCCTGCGGGTCGGCTACGAGCACGCGTCGACGCGGCTCCACCGCTTCGTCGTCGACGGGATGGCGGACCATCGGGCCGCGTGCGAGGAGGCCGGCGTGACCTACCTCGCCTACCTCGAGCCCGAGGCGGGCGCGGGCAAGGGGCTGCTCGCGGCGCTCGCCGGGCAGGCGGCCGTGGTCGTGACGGACGACTACCCCACCTTCTTCCTGCCGCGCATGCTCGCCGCGGCGGGCCGGGCGCTGGACGTGCGCCTCGAGGCGGTCGCCGCGAACGGCCTCCTTCCGCTCCGCGCCGCGGACCGTGAGGTGCCCACGGCGCGGGGCTTCCGGAGCTTCAGCCAGCGGGCTCTCCCGGAGGCGCTCGCCGCCGCCCCTCTGGCCGACCCCCTCCGCGACCCGGGGCCGGGCGGGCGCTGGGCTCTGCCCTCCTCGATCGCCGACCGCTGGCCGATGAGCGGCCCGGACGACCTCGCCGACCCCGGGGCGCTGGTCGACGGCCTCCCGGTCGACGGCAGCGTCGGCCCCACCGAGCTCCGCGGAGGCGTCCGGGCGGGCCTCGAGCGCTGGCGGGCCTTCCTCGGCTCCGACGCCTACCAGGGCTACGACGCGGACCGCAACCACCCCGACGAGGACGCCCAGAGCGGCCTCTCGCCCTACCTCCACTTCGGCCACCTCGGGCCCCACCGGCTGTTCCGGGAGCTGGCGGAGCACGAGGGGTGGAGCCTCGGCGACCAGGCGGATGGCGCCACCGGCAAGCGCGAGGGCTTCTGGCACATGGGCGCCTCGGCGGAGGCGTTCCTCGAGCAGCTGACCGTGTGGCGGGAGCTGAGCCTCAACGGGGCCTACCACCAGGGCGAGGCCGTCCGGACCCACGACGCGCTGCCGAGCTGGGCCAGGAAGACCCTCGGCGAGCACGAGGACGACCCGCGCGACCCCTGCTACGACCTCGAGACCCTCGACGCCGCCCGGACGCACGACGAGCTGTGGAACGCCGCCCAGCACCAGCTGCGGACCGAGGGGCGGATCCACAACTACCTGCGGATGCTGTGGGGCAAGAAGATCCTGGAGTGGAGCCCGAGCCCCGCCGAGGCCCTGACGCGGATGATCCACCTGAACGACCGTTACGCCCTCGACGGTCGGGATCCGAACTCCTACGCCGGGATCACCTGGGTGCTCGGTCGCTACGACCGGGCCTGGGGGCCGGAGCGCCCGATCTACGGAAAGGTGCGCTACATGACGAGCGGCTCCGCCCGGCGGAAGCTCCGCTTGTCGGGGTACCTCGAACGCTACCGCCCGGGCGCTTGACGTCCTGAGGCGCGAGGCGCCTCGCGTGCCCCCGACACGACTTCGATCGCCGGGGGTTCTCACCCTCGTCGTCGGAGTCGTTACACTGGATCGGTGGGCTTGCCGTCGACATCCGGGTCGTGGCGCCCCCCCGGGAGCCGGGGGTGACGGCGCCGGTGGACCGCCCGACCGTCCTGGTCGTCGGCCACGGGGAGCGCATGGCCGATGCGATCGCGACGGCTCTCGAGCGATACGAGCTGCTGGTGGAGCGAGCGGACGTCGAGGCGGTCGTGGAGGCCGCCTTCGCCGCTGCCCCCGACCTCCTGCTGCTGGTCGGCGACGCGGCGGCCGACGGGGGGCAGGCCGCGGTCTCCCGCCTCGCGACGCACTCCGCGACCGCGCTCGTCCCCGTGGTGCTGCTGTCGGACGACCCGGGCCTCGGGCCCCGCCTCGATGCCTTCCGGCACGGGATCGTGGCGGTGGTGGAGAGGACCGCGAGCGCCGATCAGATGGCCCGCCGTGTCGCGGTCCTCGCCCAGCAGCTCCCGGAGCGGCCCGGGGTGGTGTAGGGGGATCTCGCGGATGCGACCGTCGACGAGCTGGTCGAGCTGTTCAGCGAGCAGCTGAGGAGCGGGATCCTCTCGATCACCAGCGGTGACGACCGGAGCAGCACCCAGGTGGTGCTGCGGGCTGGCCGCCCGGCGGCGGAGGCGATCGAGGAGCTGGTCGAGCGGCTGCGGCCTCTGGTCACGTCGGAGTCGGGACCCCTCCGCTACGAGTTCCACGAGAGCCCGGCGGCGCGGCTCCGCCTCCTCGAGGGCATCGACGACGACGAGGACAGCGACGTCCCGGAGAACCCGTTCGGCGGCCGTCGGGTCCTCCTGCTCGAGCAGAACCCGGCCCGCGCCGACGCCCTGGTCCAGGAGCTGCGTGCTCGGGGCGCGCTCGTGGTCGTCGCGGACGGCGACGGGGCGGGGCTCGAGCGGGCCCGGCTGCTCGACCCCGAGGTGGTCGTGGTCGACGGGTCCGGCGTGGACGGCTGGGCCCTGCCCGCCCTGCGTCAGCTCCGCCGGGACCCCCGCCTGCGCTGGGCGTCGCTCCTGATGGTCGACCAGGCGGAGCTCTGGTCCGAGAGCTCCCCTCAGCCCCACGTCGAGCGGCTCGCGGTGGGCTTCGCGCCCCTGGTCAGCCCCGACCAGGACCTCGAGGAGCGGGCGCGCGCCCAGAGCGCCTTCGACACGCGGCTCGAGCTCGTCGGCCCGACGCGGCTGCTCCGGGCCCTCACCGAGACCGGCCTCGGGCTGCAGCTCGTGGTCAGCCACCCCCGGATCCGGATCGAGGTCGACCTCGCGGAGAACCTGATCGTCGGCGCCACGGCCCGCCGGCCTCTCCAGGAGGCGCCCCTCGCCGAGGGTCCGGCCGCGCTGGCGGGGCTGCTCGTCCTGAGCGCGGGCCGCGTCCACGTGGAGCGCAAGGACGCCCCCGCCTCGGCGAACGTGATGTCGCCGGTCGACGCGGCCCTCGCGGCCGCCATGGCGGAGGAGCCGCCGGTGCCCCCCTCCATTCCGCCGCCGCCGATCACCGCCGAGGCGCAGCGCGCGCTCAAGCGCCCCCGGGCGGCGGCGGCGGGCCGGCTGGAGGGTCCGAGGGCGGCCGAGCTGATCCAGCGCCTCGACGAGGTCTTGAACCGCCTCCAAGCGGTCCTCCCGCATGCCGAGGCGGCGTCTAGCCGCCCCCCCCCGCCCGCCGGGATCGAGCCGCATCCGCCCCGGTCCCCCCGGGCGCGCGCGTCCACGCCGCCCGGCCCCCTCGCGCTGAGCTCGACGCCGCCCGCGAGCCCGGAGACGGCGTCGCCCCGGAGGCCGAGCCGCCCGCCGCCCGCCGGCCGGGAGCCCCCCGCGGACGTCGCCGTACCGCGGCCCCGGTCCGCGGCCGCGCCCACCGGGACGGGCAAGCCGCGACCCCGGGTCCCGGTGCCGCCCCCGCCGCCGCCGGGCCGGCGGCGGCTGTCCGTGCCGCCGCCGCGCCGGGAGAGGCCGGCGAGCCGGCGGCCGGAGCTCCGCAGCCGCACCCTGACCGGGATGCCGGCTCTGTCCGGCGACGACACGCCGGCGGTGAAGCGCCCGACCAACCGACCCCCATGGCAGGAGGACTCCGCGGTGGAGCGCCTCCCGAGCCCACCCCCCACCCCGACGATCGAGCCAGCCGCGGAGCCTGGCGCCACGGCGCCGGACCGGGCGTCCATGGGGGCCCGAACGTCCACGCCGGCCCGGACGTCCACGCCGGACCGGGCGTCCCCGCCGGGCCGGACGTCGGCGCCGGATCCGGCGCTACACCCGGTGTCCACGCCGGACCGGCTGGCCGCGCCGGACCGGATGGCCGCGCCGGACCGCCCGTCCTTCGCCTCCCCCGCGATGGCTCCGCCCGGACCGCCCCTGGTGGCGGCGGCGGCCGCGACCGCGAGCGGGGTCACCGGCTCGTGGACGTCGTCGGCGCCCCCGGCGCCCTCGCCGAGCACCCCCCCCGTGGCCGCCCCACCGGCGCCGCCAGCCCACCTGGACGGGACCTCCGCCGCGGCGCCGCCCGTGTCGTTGCCGCCAGCGGCGCTCCCGCCGTCCGAGCCCAGGTCGGACGCGACCCCCGTGGTCGGCTACGACGCGTCGGGGCCGGAGCTCGCCAGCCTGCCGGTGATGCCGAAGGTCTACGACTCCCTCCTCGACCGGCCTCGCCCCTCCGCTTCGACGACGACCTCCAGCCTCCCGGCGGCCCTCGGCCGGCCCAAGCTGCCCATGCTGCTCGCTCTGGGCGGGGCAGGCCTGCTCTTCCTGACGATGTGCGTCGCGGGCGGCGCGCTCGCGATCAGCCTTCTGGGCCGCCCGGAGCGCGGCGCGGAGGAGCTCGCGGCGGCGAATCGGCCCGGGCCGGGGGAGGCGCCCGCGGCGGACCGGGGCCCCGCGGCAGGCGCGCCCGAAGGCGACGCGACCGGGACCTCGGGGCGCCCGGAGGCACCCCCGGAGCCCGAGGCGGCGACCGGCCCGAGCGAGGACCCGGAGGCCCCGGAGGAGCCGGCCGCCGGCGCCGGGGGCGCCGACGCGCCCGCGGCGGCCAACGCGCCCGCGGCGGCCGACGGTCGACCCGAGCCGGCGGCGGCCGAGGACGACCCGATCATCGATCCGCGGACCGGCATCGCGCGCCTGCCGGACAACCCGACCCGCCACGACATCGAGCGCATCCTGACCACGGCCAACTTCCAGCGACGGCACGGCCGCCCGCGGGAGGCGGAGGCCAACTACATCCGCGTCCTGACCCTCGACGGCCGCAACGGCCCCGCGCTGGCCGGGATGACGCGGCTCTACCTGACCGAGCGGAACTTCAACGCGGCGCTGCGCGCCGCCCGTCGTCTGGTGCAGGTCCGGCCCCGGAACCCGAACCACCACGTTCTGCTCGGCGACGTCCACGCGGCGATGGGCAACCGGGCCGAGGCGCGCCGGGCGTGGGAGCAAGCCCAGCGCTTGTCGCCGCGTCACCGGGGTGCCTGGCGACGCCTCAACCGCCGCTGACCACGCGCAAAGCGGATGGCGCCGGCGCGGGCCGTCCCTACAGTGCGGCCGCATGACGCACGGCGGTGCCAGGGAACCCGCGCGACCCATGAAGCGGCTCGGGGACTACGAGCTCCTCGAGCGCGTGGGCGCGAGCGAGGTCGCGGAGGTGTTCCGGGCCCGGCAGCGCGGCGCCGCGGGCTTCGAGCGGACCGTCGCGATCAAGCGGATCCGGCCCGCGGTGGCCGGCGACCCGGCGATCGTCCGGCTCCTCGTCGAGGAGGCCAAGCTCGCCGTGAGCCTGTCCCACCCGAACATCGTCCGGGTCTT
This sequence comes from Sandaracinaceae bacterium, assembly GCA_050331215.1. Lineage (GTDB taxonomy): Bacteria > Myxococcota_A > Polyangia > Polyangiales > Sandaracinaceae > JBHJHB01. The sequence goes on from JBHJHB010000092.1 coordinate 19,016, forward strand.
CGACCTCGGGCTCGCGGAGGGGCAGCACTACCTCGTGATGGAGCTCCTCGATGGCCACAGCCTCCGGACGCTCCAGGAGGCGCTGGCCGCGGCGGGCCAGCGTCTGCCCCTCGGCGCCACGCTCGGGCTGGCGGAGGACGTCGCGGACGCCCTCGCCTACGTGCATGGGCTGCCGGGACGGCGTCGGGCGGCCGCTGGGCGCGCCTCCGTGGGCGGCCTGGTGCATCGCCACCTGCGACCCTCCAGCATCCTGATCGGTGACGAGGGCGAGGTGAAGCTGGTCGACTTCGTGCTGGGCTCCGCGGTCCCACCCCCCACGGATGGGGAGACCCTCGACCTGACGGACCGGGCGGCCTACCGGAGCCCCGAGCAGCTGCGCGGGGAGCCGGCCGACGGGCGCAGCGACGTCTACGCCCTCGGCGTGTGCCTGTGGGAGCTCCTGACCGGCGAGGCTGCCGCTGGTGTCGCGCTACCCCTCCCCGCGCCGAGCCAGCGGGCGACCGATGTCCCCTTCGAGCTCGATGGCGTGGTCCGGCGGGCGACCGCGGCGCGCCGCGCCGACCGCCCGAGCGCCGGCGCGCTCCGGGACGCCCTGGCGGCGTTCCGGCGGCGCTCGCCAGGCCTGCGCCAGCGCGGCGACCTGGCGGGGGTGATGAGGGAGCACCTCGGGCTCGCCTGGCCGGCGACGACCGAGGTCTCGGGCGACTTCACCATCCCCCGGCTGCCCCCGTCGGGGCGGCCGACGGCGCCGCGACCCCGTGGACGCAGCCCGCGCGAAGCCACCGCGCCGGGGCGGCCCGGTCGGGAGTAGCCGCACGCTCGGCCGAGCGCGCGGTCAGAGCGTGTCGGGCACGCAGACCGGGAGCATCGCTCCGTGCTCGTCGTCGATCAGGTCGACGCAGATGCTGCTCGAGAAGCAGTCGAGGTCGTCGAAGCACCGCTGGTAGCAGATGTCCGGGTTGATGTCCCCGGCCGCGCGGATGCAGAACGCGCCGAGGTCGGTCGTGGACGGACAGTCGAAGTCGTCGACGCAATCGAGGCTGCAGAACCGTCCCACGGAGAAGTCCGTCTCGATCTCGAAGCAGGCCTCCGGCACATCGCACTGGGCCGTCTCCGCGCAGGCCGTGTACAGCGTCGACAGGGAGGCCTGGTTGTTCGGAACGCACACCGAGAGCACGTCGCCGGTCCGCCGGTCGGGGAGAGGGGCGCACACGCTGGTGGCGAAGCAGTCGACGTCGGAGAGGCAGCTCTGGAAGCACACCGGCAGCAGGTCGGGGGCCCCGGGGGGCTGGATGCACCGACCCCGGAAGCCGCGGTTGTCCTCGCAGTCCACGTCGTCGAAGCACCCGTAGGTGCAGAAGGACCCGTTCGCGAAGGTGGTGTCGAGGTCCAGGCAGAGCTCGCTCGGTGGCCCTGCGCTGCAGTCGAAGTCGTCCACGCAGCCGAGGTAGGTCGTGTCGACGACGCATCCCGACAGGCCGAGAGCCGACAGCGTCGTAGCGAGCGTGATTCCAGGTGTACCGAGGGTGAGTCTCATCCCGTATCTCCGCGGGTCCCGCACCGCTGCGTGGCTCGCGCGGTGGGCGCCCGGTCCGACGGGCCCCTCCGATGGCCTATTCAGGTCCCGCGAAGCATACCAACGTGAGGGGGTTCGGCCCGCTGGGGGACCGCCCACGCACCTGCTAGGGTGTAGGGCGGTCGATGACAGGGCAGAGCTCGCCGGAGCGGCCTCGCTGGGGGCGCTTCCAGCTCCACCGCCGGATCGGGATCGGCGGGATGGGCGAGATCTTCCTGGCGGAGGACACCGCGAACGGCGGCTACGTCGCGATCAAGCGGCTCTTGCCGGAGGCCGCCGACGATCCGGTCTTCGTCGGCATGTTCCTCGATGAGGCGCGCCTCGCGACCCAGATCCGCCATCCCAACGTGGCTCAGGTCGTCGAGTACGGACGGGAGGGCACGAGCTTCTTCCTGGTGATGGAGCTCGTGGAGGGCGTGAGCCTCAAGGAGCTGCTTCACGCCCGGGCCGGGCGTGGGATCCCCTGGCCGGTGGCGGCCCGCATCATGGCGGAGGCAGCCCTCGCGCTGGACTACGCCCACCGCCTCACGGACATCGGCGGGGCACCGATGGGGATCGTCCACCGCGACGTCAGCCCGGGGAACCTGATGCTCAGCCACGAGGGGGCCGTGAAGCTCGTCGACTTCGGCCTCGCCAAGGCCCGGACCCAGCTCGTCAAGACCCGGCCCGGGCTCGTGAAGGGGAAGTTCGGCTACCTCGCGCCGGAGCAGCTCTCGGGGCGGGTCGACTGGCGGACCGACATCTTCGGGCTGGGCCTGTGCCTGTTCGAGTCGGTCGCCGGCCGGCCGCTGTTCGACAAGCAGACCGCGGCGGCGACCCTCCACGCGATCGACACCTTCGCGGGACCCCCGGCCCTCGCCGGCCGGGTGGACGGGGTGCCGGACCGCCTGGACGACATCCTGGCCCGCTCGCTCCACCCGGACCCCGAGGCGCGCTACCCGTCCGCCGCGGCCATGCGCGCCGCCCTGGCCGACGCCGTGGTGACCGAGGGCCTCGCGCCGGACGCGACGGCGGAGGCGCTCGCGCGACAGATCCGTACGGCCCTCCAGGAGGCCGGCCCGACGACCGCTCCGGCGAGCGCGCTGCCGGTGTTCCTCGAAGAGACCACGCCCGACCTCGACGTCGCGCCGCCGCGCCGCGGCGCCTGGTGGCTCGTGTTCGCCGCGCTCACCGCCGCGGCGGTCCTCGGGGGCTGGCTCCTCCTGACGCTGCGCTGAGGGGCGACCCGCCCGGCGCGATCCCGACGACGACGTCGACGGGCGCGCTCCTCCGTCGCCCCAGGATCGCGACCAGCCGGTGCTCGCCGACCGGCGGGGTCCACCGAGCCCCCGGGAGCGGCCGTCCGTCGATCTCCCAGCGGAGCTGGGGCGGCGCGGGTCCATTGCCGACCGTCGCCCTCAGCGGCACCGCGGGCGCCGACCGGCGCGGATCGAGCAGCCAGCGTGCTCCGGGCGCCGGATGGCGGACGCGGGGGACGAGGGCACCGGACGGCGCATCGTCCACGGTCACGCCCGCCGGGTGGGCGAGGTCCACCCAGCGCCGGTAGCGCTCCGACAGGACGAGCGTGCCGTCCGGTCGATGGCGGTCGCAGATGCGTGTGGGCGCGGTGCCCGGGACGAAGCGCTCCATGACCCGGTGCGTGCACGCCGGGCCGGCGAGCAGCCCGGTGTGCCCGCACACGACCCCGTCCTCGAAGGCGGCGATCGCCCGCGATGGCTCGCGGTCGAGCTCGAGGGCCGCCACCCGGTCCTGCACGGCCCGGAGGATCGCGACCGCCGGGGTGGCCGCGGCCTCGAAGCCGCTCAGGCCCGCGAGTGGCGCGCCCGCGGGGTCCCCGAGCCACACGACCACCGTCGCGTCGGGGGTGAAGGCCGCGGTCCACACGTCCCGGGCGCCGCTCGATGTGCCCGTCTTGAGGCCGAAGGGCCCTCCGAACAGCTCCTCGAGGTCGTCGCCGAAGGCCTGGCGCCGCACCGCCCCGTCCCGGAGGATGTCGACGGTCACCGCGGTCGGGCCCGCCTCGAGGAGCCGGGGCGGCCGGCCGCGCGCTCCGCCACGGCACGCTGCGTCGACGCACGCGGGCCCGAACCGCAGGGGCACCGCCGTGCCGCCCCGGGCGAGGGCGACGTAGGCGGCGGCGAGCTCCGCGACCGACACGTCCGCGCCGCCGAGGACCAGCGCGCCCCCGAGCTCCTCCGGCTCCTCGAGGCGAAAGCCGAGGTCCCGGAGGCGGGCGACGAGCCGCTCCGGGCCAACGCGCCGGGCCACGTCGAGGGCGGCCAGGTTGAGGCTGCTGCCGAGGGCGACGCGAGCGCGGACGGGCCCCCGGACCTGCCGGTCGTAGTTCTCCGCCTCGAAGACGCGCCCGTCCCCGTCCACCATCGGCCGCGGGAGGTCGCCGAGCACCGACGCGGCCGTCCCCCCGCGCTCGAACCACTGCTCGTAGGCGAAGGGCTTGAGGGTGGAGCCCGGCTGGCGGCGCGCCTGGACCAGGTCGAGCCACCCCGCGGGCGCCTCGCTGCCCCGGCGCGCCGCGCCCACGTAGGCGAGCACCTCCCCGGTGCGGTTCGCCACCGCGATCGCGGCGCCGTTCGTCACCCCCCGCCGCCGGTGGCGGCGCACGGCCGCGCGGAGCAGGCGCTCGGTTTCCCGCTGGAGCCGCCAGTCGAGGCTCGTGCGGAGGACCCCTGCGCGCGCGGGCAGCTCTCCGCGGCGCCAGCGCGCGAGGGCGCCATCCACGAACCGGGGCGCGCGCCAGGGCCGGAAGGCGGCCGGGGCGAGGCGGGGCACGTCGGCCAGGGCCCGCTCGAAGGTCCCCTCGTCGATCGCGCCGAGCGCCCGGAGGCGATGGAGCACGAAGCGGCGGCGCGCCTCGGCCCGGCGGCGGTGCCGGCGGGGCTCGGTCACGCTGGGGGCCTGCGGGATCCCGGCCAGCAGCGCCGCCTGGCTCCAGCTCAGGTCGGTGGCGGGCCGCCCGAGGTAGACCTCCGCCGCCCTGCCCGCGCCGACGATACCGTTGCCGTACGGCAGCCGGTTCAGGTACTGCTCGAGGATCCAGTCCTTGCCCTCGCGGCTCTCGAGGCGCACGGCACGGACGATCTCCACGGGCTTGTCCCAGAGGCCGTGGGGCCGGCCGTAGACCGCCTTGATCAGCTGCTGGGTGATGGTCGAGCCGCCGCTCACCGGCCGGCCGGGCAGGGCCCAGCTCACCAGCGCCCGCGCGCTGGCCCACCCGTCCACGCCCCCGTGCTCGCGGAAGCGACGGTCCTCCACCGCGATCACCGCGGCCTGCAGCCGCGGGGAGATGGCGCCGAGCGGGAGCCACCGCCGATCCCGGTGCTCCACGCGCTGGTGGCGCAGCGGCACACCCGCGCGGTCGACGACCTGGACCGCGTCCCGCGGGCGGACGAAGGCGGCCCGATCGAGGTCCGTGGCGAGAGCCACCCACGCGACGGGCGCGACCACGGCGCACAGCGCGAGGACGGCCGCGACCCGGGCGGGCCGGGCCGCGCGCCTCACCGCGGGCCCGCGCTCGGCGGGCGCGCCGCGACCGTCAGGGTGCCCATCGCGGAGCGGGCCTCGAAGGTCGGGTCGTCCCGCGCCTCGAGCTGGGCCGGGGGCACCGTGAACGTGCCGACGGTCGTCGCCCGGATCGCGTAGGTCACCTCGGAGAGGCCCGTCGGGAGGCTCTCGAAGTAGAAGGTGCTGCTGCCGGTCTCGAAGGTGCGGTGGCTGATACGCGAGACCGTGCGCAGCGCATGGTGGGCCCGCGCATCGACCGCCTCGTCCTCCGGGCTCACGCCCAGCACCGCGTGGAGGCTCGCCCGCGGCGTCGTGTCGAGGTCCTCGTCCACCGCCTCGAACCCCGCGGGCATCGGGTCCCGGAGGGCCACCATCGGCGGCGCCGGCTCCTCGGTGTGGAGGAAGAGCCGCACCCGGAGGAGCTCGCCGAGGGCGACGGTCGCGCCGTCCTCGAGCGGGCGCCCGTCCGGCGTCTCCAGCACGCGATGAAGGGCGGCGCGGGCGCCGCGCGCCTCCTCGTCGACCTCCCCGAGGGCCACCGCCCACCGGCCGGCCAGGCTGAAGAACACGGGCCCGTCGTCGGCGCCGGCGATGCGCAGCCGGTGCTCGCCAAGGAGCGCGGGGATCGGCAGGACGTAGCGCGCCCCGAGGTCGGTGCCGGTCACGGCGGTCAGGGCCTCGCCGTCGAGGGTGGCGGCCGGCCGATCGCCCCGCGGCCAGCGATAGAGCTCGGCGTAGGCGGCGAGCGAAGCGAGCACCCGCGCGGCGCTCTCGCTCGTCCCCCAGGGCGAGCTCGCCCAGCCGGTCTGCGAAGCGAGCAGCCGTTCCGCGATGTCGCCGGCCCGCGCCTGGCCGACCTCGGTCCGGCTGGCCGCCTCCAGCACGGCGGCCAGGGTCCGGGGCGAGCGGTCCCGGAAGCGCGCGATCTCCGGATCGGTGCCCGGGTCGTCCGGGTCGGTCGTCACGATCCGGATCGCGCGCAGGACCAGCGTGTCCGTCCGGGCGTCCTCCGGACCGAGGGCGAGGGCCAGCTCCGCGAGGGCGAGGGGCGAGAGCAGGGGGCGCTGATCGTGGAGCTGGCTCGCCGCTGTCGCCTGCGGCGCGCCGGCCCCGGCGAGGGCCCGGAGGGCCGTAGCCATCTCCTCCTGCCCGCGGTCGGTCCCGAGCTGCTGGATGAAGGCGTTGCCCTCGACCAGCGCGGCCACCCGGTCGCGCACGCAGGTGAGGGCTTCGCCGTCCTCCACCCAGTCGAGGGCGTCCGCGGCGGCGAGCGCCTCGAGCGCGCGCACCGTCTCGACCGGGCGGTCCCAGTCCGCGCTCGACCACGCGCCGAACGCGCAGTTGCCGTTCCGGAGCGCGAGGAGCCGCGCGGCGAGCAGGCGGCCGCGGTAGGCCCGGTCCCTCGCCCCGGGATCCCGGTCGCCGAGCACGTCGAGGCGCGCGGCCGCGGCCATCGCCCGGAGCGCGGCGCTGAGCGTCGCCGGCCCCGCCCACGGGCTCTCCTCCAGGGCGTCCACCGTGGCGTCGACGCCGACGAAGGGGTGGGCGGCCACGGTCAGCTCCACCCGCCCGCCGGTCACCGGGGTGTCCTCCGGCAGTGCGATCGTGACGTCCGTCGCGCCGATCGCGCCGCCGAGGGCCTCACGGCGGACGAAGCGGCCGTTCGGGTGGATCGGCACCTCGGCCCGGCTCCCGGTGCGGTCGCCGCCCGGCGTCTCGCTGATCGCCGACAGCTCGACGGGGCCTTCCGCCGGCGCCGTGAACGGAGCGGCGACCCGCTCTTCGCCCCCGGCGGGCACGGTCACGGGGCGCCGGGCCCGCTCCTCGCCGAAGAGGAACGTCACGGTGGTGGTCAGCTCGGCGTCCGTCGCGTTGTGGACGAAGGCGGCGGCCTCGAAGCGGTCGCCCGCGGTCAGCGCCCGCGGGAAGGTCGGCCTCAGCACGACCGGCTGGGTGGCGGTGAGCTGGGTCGACGCGCCGCCCGAGCTCCGCCCCCGGTCGACGGCGACCGCCATGACGCGGTACTCCGTCGCGCGGGCTGGCAGCTCGACGGTCGCCCGCACGCGGCCCTGACCGTCGGTCCGGAGGCCGGGGGCCCAGAGCGGCGTGGGCTCGAAGCGCTCCCGATCGTCGAGGGAGCTCGGGTCCATCTCGCCACCCTCCCGGCCGTCGCCCCCCCGGCGGGGCATCGGCGGGGCCTGGAGCCGGCTGACCAGGCTCCGGCGCAGGTCCTCCCACAGCAGGCGGACCGAGCGCGGCCGGTCGAGGTCCGCCAGGGGCTCGGGGACCTGGTAGCTGGTGAGCCGCAGGGTCCCCTCGTCGACCGCCCAGAGCGTGACCTCGGCGTTCGCGGCGGGGCGCCCGCCGGCGTCCCGCACCTGTGCGACCACCTCGACCTCGCTGCCCGGGCGCGCCTCCTCCGGGGCCTCGAGGCGGACGGCGAGGCGGCTGGCCGCGGGCCGCACGCGGAGCTCGGTGTGCCCGAAGCGGAGGTCCGGAGCGTCGAGGTCGATGCTCTCGCCCGGCTCGCCGGTGCGCGGCCGCACGAGGGTGACCCCGACGTGGACGTTCGGGACCATCGCCTCGGTGAGCTCGAAGCCGAACACCTGCCCTCCTGCCTCGAGCTCGCGCCGCTCCTGGTGGAGGACGCCCTCCCGCTCGACGGTCAACAGCGCCTGGGCGCGGGGGAAGGGGTTCTCGAAGGCGACCTCGGCGGTCTGCCCGACCAGCGCCTCGCGATGCTCCGGGGTGAGGGTGATCGGGGCGCCGGGGGGGTCCCGGTCCGGGTGCTCGTCCGGGCCCGCCACGTAGACCCGCCGGCTCGCGGCGGCCTCGCGCCCGCCGTCGTCGGTGCTGACCGCCTCGAGCAGGTAGGTCCCCGGCCGCTCCGGCGTGAACGCGCACGAGACGGGATCCTCGGCGCTGACGAGCTCGCACCGGTGCACCTCCTGCCGCTCCTGGTCGCGCCGGAGGCGGTAGCCGCCGCCGCGCCGCCGCGCGTGGCTCGACCAGGCCCACCACGAGTGCCAGCCCTCGCGGAGGATGCGGACCGTGATCGGGCGCCCCTCGACCGGCTCGCCGCCGTGGTCGATCACGATCGCCTCGGGCTCGAGGGTGGCGCCCCCCTCCACCCAGTCCCGGCCCGTCCGCAGCCCCACCTCCTGCGCGGCGGGGTAGGCGACGAAGCTGGTGCGGGCGGCCTGACGGTGGCCGGCCGCGTCGGTCACGGCGACCTCGACCTCGAAGCGGGCACGGGCGCTCCCGCGGAGGGCGGCCGCCAGCTCGAGGGGCACGACGCCCTCACCGGAGAGGCCGATGTCCTGCTCCGCGACCACCCCGCTCGGCGCCGGGTCGTCGGCTCGGCCGAAGGTGTAGCGGCGCCACCTCTCGGGGTAGGCCGCGGTCCCCCGGCGGCTAGCGGACCACGAGAGGCGCCCGCGCGTCACCGGCGCGCCGAAGAGGTAGGTCGCCCGGGCGCCGATCGAGACCGGGTCGCCCGCGTGGACCGGGCCCTCGATCCGGGACAGGTCGACGCGGAACGTGGGCTGGCGGAACTGCGCGACGCGAACCTCGTGCGCGCCCAGGGGCTCGGCGTCCTCCTCGTCGTCCCGGGCCACCTCGAGGCGGTAGCGGCCGAGGTCCGCGGCGGCCGGCAGCGTCAGGTCGGCGGCCGCGGTGCCGAAGGCCCCCGTCGTGAGCGTCCGCTCCTCCACCGGGACGCTCCCGGAGGGTCCGTAGAGACGCAAGCGCACCGGCTCGCCCCGCACCGCTCGCGCCTCGACGCCGGAGAGCTCCCTCAGCACGAGCGCGACGTGCATCGACTCGCCGGGCCGGTAGGCCCCGCGGTCGGTGAAGATCGACGCGACGACGGCCTCCTCGGCGGCCGACGCCACGCCGCGCACGCCGAGGGCGCGCCGCGGGTCGACCACCATGGCGGCGCGGTCGCCGTCGTGGGTGACGAGCAGCGCGTGGGGCGCGTCGAGGGGCGAGCCCTCGAGCTCGATCCGCGCCAGCCCGTCCGGGTCGGTGCGGCCCGAGGCCTCGCGCCGACCCTCGGCGTCCGCGACCACCACCTCGGCGCCCTGCACGGGGGCGCCGGTGGCGATCGACGTGACCCACGCCGTGAGGCCGCTCTCCTGGGCCCGCACCGTCACGCCGAGGTCCGTCGCCTGGACGAAGGCGACCGGCCCCTGGTCCGGGTGGGCCTCGGCTCGGGGCCGGAAGCCGACCACCGCCATCCGGCCCGTCGGGCCGTCGGCGCGCCACGCGAGCTCGCCCGGGCCCCACCGGTTGGGTCGGGCGTCGGGGGCGAGTCGCCCGAGCGGGGTCGACGGCAGCTCGCCGGCCGCGCGCAGGAACGCCGTGGGCGCAGCCACCGCGGTCAGCTCGCGGCCCTCCTCCACGGTACGCAGCACGACGTCGGAGAGGGCGGGGTGGATCGTGGCGAAGGGCAGCACGCCGTCGGCCGCCAGCTCGTAGGTCAGGAGGCCGGTCGCCACCTCGCCCCGAGGGTCGTGACCCCGGCTGCGGACCGCGAGGGGCCCGGGCCCGCGGACCGGCTCCCCGTGCTGGGTCCGGAGGCCCTCGACGCGCACCTCGTACGCCTGGTCGGGAGCCCACTCCGCGCGGACGGTGATCAGCTTGGCCTCCGGCGGCCCGTGGGGCGCGAGCTCGACCTCGAGGCGCTCGACGTCGGGGCTCACGCGGACGTTCGCCGCGCCGAGCGGAGCGAGCCGCGCGCTCGACAGGAGCCGGAGCTCGGGCCCGATGTCGACGATCTGCCCGGGTCGCTCCTGGTAGCGGCACTGGCCGGCGTAGGCGGCGCCCTCCGCGCAGCCGATGCCCTCGATGTGCGGACGGGGGGCGAGCTGGTAGCCGAGGGTGACGGGGGCCGACGTCGGGTAGGCGCTGTAGCGGGGCAGGAGCGCCAGCCCGAGGGAGGTCCCGGCCTCGAAGGACCGGCCGAGGCTCACGTCGACGCGGTAGGCGTCCTCGGGCTGAGGCGACGCGGGGCTCAGGCGGATCGGGACGCTCCTCTGCCCGCCGCCGGACTCGAACGCCAGGATCTCGTCGCGGAGGTCCCCCAGGTTCACGGGCGCGTCGAAGTAGAGGGGCAGCGGCGCGCCCTCCGGGACCCGACCGCGCGACCGGTACGTCAGGACGCGGGGCGCGCCGTCGAGGACCAGCGTGCGCTCCTCGTCGTCGACGAGGAGCTCGCCGCTGGCCGACGCGAGGCCGTCCCGGAACGTGAGCTCCACCTCTCGCACGCCGGTGCCGAAGGCGTCCGCCGACGGCGTGAACACCACCCGGCTCCGGCTCCCCCAGCGCACCTCGCCCTCCACGCCGGGGCTGAGGACCAGGGGCGACGGAAGCGCGGGCCGACCGACCTCGTGGCGCGCGACCATCGGCCGGTTGAAGCGGATCCCGAGGCTCTCGCCACGACGCAGGCGCTTGGCCCCGCGGAAGGACGACACCACGGCGAGGGCGTCCGGCGCGTCCATGACGAGCAGCGGCCCGAGGGGCGTGGCGACCTGGAGGTCCTCCTCCGGGGCCGGGAACACCTCGACGTCGCCGAGAGCCGTGGGCGGCACCTGGCTCACGCCCGGCCGGCCCCGCTCCTCCGCCCCGGAGGACAGCCAGAGCGCGAGCACCCCGAGGAGCGCGAGCACCCCTCCGAGGGCCACCCAGCGCCGGAGCGCGAGCGGGCGGGTCGTTCGCGGAGGGGTGCGGTAGGGGCCCTCTTCGGGCGGTCCGTCGGTGGCCATCGTGCTGTACGACGAGCAAGCCGTAGGCCGGCCGGCGGCGCAAGGGGGTCAGGGCCGATCGCGTGGATCCGGGGACACGGCGCCGGGCGGTGAGAGCCACGGTGAGGCGGGACGCGGGCCGGGAAGCGCCTCGCGTCGGAGGAGGCCGCCATGGCCCATGTGCCTTCGCCGAAGGGGGCCGGCCGTCCGCGCGGTCCGACACCGTCCGCCACCGACACCGGGCCGGCGTTCGCGGCCGACCAGGCCCCGTCAGCCCGGCTCGGCCTCCTCTTCGCCGTCCGCTTCCACGATGCTCGCGGAGCGGATGTAGGTGAGGTTCGGGAAGGAGCGCCTGAGGTAGTCGTTGCCCTCGCGCTGGATGCGGCCCTGGTTGGGCGTCTCGCCGTACTCGCTCGTGATGCGGTCGACCGCGGTCATGTCCACGACCTCGCCGAAGGGCGCGAAGCCCTGGGCGTCGAGGCGCGAGTTGTCACCGTAGTTGATGAAGATCTGGGTGGTGCGGGTGTTGGGCCCCGCGGTCGCGAAGGTCACGCGACCCCGGGTGTTGCTCTGGCGGACCGGGTCGTCGGGGATCCGGCGGCTCTGCCACTGTCGGCTGACGGCGGGATCCCCATGGATGCCCGCCTGCGCCATGAAGCCGTCCAGCACCCGGAAGAAGGCCACGTCGGTGAAGAAGCCGCCCGTCACGAGCTCGTGGAAGCGGTCCGCGCCGTGGGGCGCCCAGTCGCGGTGAACGTCGACCAGGATAGCGCCCTCGGTGGTGTCGAAGCGGACCCGGAAGGTGTCGGGGGCCTGCTGGGGCCCGGCCACCTCGTCGCCCGACGCCTCGGGCTCGATCTCCTCCTCGGCCTCGTGCGACCGCTCGTCGGCGTGGTCCTCGGAGGTCCGCACGCGGAGGTTCTCCGGGTTGGTCACGGGCTCCTCGGCGGAGCTGCACGCGGCGCCCACGAGCGCGAGGGCGACCACGGGCAGAAGGCAAGTCGTTCGGGGGTCGTTGCGCATCGGCGCTTCTATAGCAGCGGCCGCGCCGGCCGGGCGAGTCAGAAGCGCCCCATCAGCACCGGCGCCACCGCTTCCCGGACGGGGCTCTCGGTCATGCCGGGCGGCGCCACGCCGGGAGGCCTCAGGTTGTAGTGGAGGCCCCAGGGGATGAGGAGCCCGATCGCGAGGCCGACGAGGCCCCCGACGATGACGTCCGTCGCCCAGTGCCGCTGCGCCATGACCCGGAGGACGGCAACCACCGTGGCGTTGAAGAGGGCCGCGCCGCAGGCGAAGGCGTCCGCCGCTTCGCTTCCGTAGAGCGGCAGGTACGCGTGGTTCATGCAGACCATGCCGGCGGCCGCGAAGGCGCCCGTGGCATGGCCGCTGTAGAAGCTCCGCAGGCGCCCCTCGGGGCGGCACCGTCCCGTAGCGAACGCGCGGTCCTCCTCGGTGCAGGCCCGGCCGTGGGGCCGCTCGCGGTTGACGAGGCGCTTGGCCAGGGTGTTGAGGACGTAGGTGGCGGCGTAGACCTCCATCGCGATCGCCGTCAGCTGCCACGCGACGTCCGAGTTCGTGTCCCCGAGGCCGGCGACGACCAGCGCGTCGACCAGGGGGTGGATGCCGGCCACCGCGAGCAGGACGTCGCTGACGCGGGCCACGCGCTCCTGGTCGGCCGGCTCCGTGAGCGCGATCGCCTCCGTGACCTCGTCGTCGAAGAGGATGCCGCCGGTCCAGCCGGCCTGCCGTCCGTAGGGCAGGACGCCATCCAGCACGAGGGTCGCCCCGACCGCCCCGCCGCTGATGGCGTAGGCGGCGGGGTGCGCGCGGCTCCACTGGTCGCTCCAGACGAGGCGGTCGCCCTGGGCCGCCGCCCCCGCCGGGCCGAGGGCCGAGAGCGCGAAGGCCAGGAGCCCCGCCCCCACCGAGATCCGTCCCGCCACCGGGGCCGGAGGATAGTGGGTCGGCGCGAGCCCGTCGTGGGGATGCGGCCCGTCGCTTCGGTCCCGGCATGCCGGGGGGTTGCGGTGGGAGCGGGCGCCGCCATGTTGTGGACGACGATGCTCGACCCGCGCTGCGCCGCCCGCTCCCCCGTTGGCCTCCTCTCCACGGCCTGCATCGTCCTCGGGAGCACCGGCGTCGCCTCGGCGCAGGGCACGCCCGGGAGCGCGTTCCTCGCTGCCCAGCCCTCCCCGAGCGGGTGCACGCCACCCACGGGCCCGGTAGCCGGTTTGCTGGCCGGAGGCGTGCAGCGCGCCTGCGCGGAGCCCCCGTCGAGCGCCCCGCCGGCGCGGGTGGAGGCGCACGACGAGATCGGTGAGCTGCCCGAGCACCTCGGCGAGGGCTTGGAGTGGCGGCCCGCCCGCACCCCGGGTCAGAGCGGCCTCGGCAACGCGATCGTTCGGCGCTGGCTCGGCGGGCCTGCCCCGCCCTCGGAGCAGCGCGCCGAGGACCTCGGCAATGCGCTGACCGTCGCGCTGCTGTCCAGCCAGTTCCTCTCGGACCTCACCCTCCAGGGCCGGCTCTACGTCGAGGGCGACTACTGGTTCGAGGTGCTGATGCTCGATAGCATGGCCCACGGCCTCGCCCAGAGCATCGCGTGGATCGGGAGAGAGGCCGCGGAGGTCGACGACCCGGCGCTGCTGTGCGACCCCCAGGATCCCACGTGCAACCCCTACCGGGCTCGCCCGAGCGGTCGCGCCACCCTCGCGTTCACGAGCGCGAGCCTGGTGTGCCTCCATCAGCAGATGAGCGGCGCACGGGACCTCGGCCGCTGCGCGGGCGCGCTCGCGGTGGCCGGCACGGTCGGCGCGATGCGCGCGTTCAGCGAGGAGCATCGCTTCAGCGACGTCCTGATCAGCGCGGGGGTCGGCGTGTTCGCGGGCTACCTGCTGCCGATGGCCACGTTCTACCGCTTCGGCACGCGTCGCCTCCTGGCGCGCCCGCGGCCCGAGGAGGGCTGGAAGGGCGTCCAGACCTGGCTGCGCCCGTCCTTCAGCACGCGCGGGATGGGGGTCCGCGCCGAGGGACGGTTCTGAGCCCGCCCCTTCCGAGCGCCTCGGCTCCGAGCGCGCCGGCTCCGGGCGCGTAGCCGTGCCGGCGTCCGGGCGAACCCCGGCGGCAGGGGCCCGGGCGGCGTTTGCTAGGGTGTCGCACCGGAGACGCTCGGGGTGCTGGACGACCGCTGGATCCGCGTTCGACTCGGCCTGCAGGTCTACGGCGCGGCCGTCCTGTTTCAGCTCGTGCTCGTGGTGACGCTAGGCGTGGTGGTCGCGCTGCTCGGGCCTGACCACGCGCACGATCTGCTCCTGGTGGTCACCCACGTCCTGCGCCCGCTGGCCGCGATCGCCGGGCTGGTGGGCCTGATGATGTTCGCCCGGGTGCCGGAGGAGGCCGCGGCGCGCCGCTCCTCCGCGGCCGCGGTGCGATGGAGCGGGGTGGCGCTGCTGCTCGTGCCGGTGGTGCTCCTGCTCCCCCGACCGCTGTTCGCCGTCGCGGAGGGCCTGCGAACGGGGCTGAACGTCCTCGCGGCCGTCGCCCTGCTCGCGGCGCTGCGCGAGGTCGGGCGCTTCCTTCGGGCCGACGACCTCTACTTCCGCGCCGAGGAGCTTCGCATCGGGGTCTACTTCCTGGCCGGCCTCGCGGTCTTGACGGCGGGCCTGATGGCAGCCGTCGGGCTCGTCGGGACGCTCCTGGTCCTCGCCTATCCGCTCGCCCTGTCCGTGGTCTCCGTGTTCTACGTCCTGATCGTGCTGCGGGGGGCGCAGGCGATCGGGGAGCGGCTCTGAGCAGCCCGTCGATCGTCGCGCAGCACGACAGCCTGGGTTGGTAGGCTCGGGGCCATGCGGCTGCCTCCACCCCTCGCTCGCCTCCTGCCGTCCATCGCGCTCGCGATCCTGAGCGCCTGCGGAGCTCCCCAGCTCCCCGACGCCGAGCAGGGGGCGATCGACACGCTCGAGCAGCTGACCGGGCACCGGCACCTCCACCCCTGGCGTACGCCCGAGGTGCTCACCTCGGGGCTCCAGGTCGACGAGTTCCTGGGACGCACGGTGGTGAGCCAGACGGACGGGCACCTCGAGCTCGGCGGGCTGGCGTGGCACGGGCCGGTGGTCGGCATCGACGACGCGGACCGGCCGATCCGCCTCGAGCTCCAGGGCGAGGAGTTCTTCGAGCTCCAGACCGCCCTCGAGCGGCTCTTCGGCCTGGGCTTCGAGACCGGGCGCACGTACCGCGTACGGCTGAACCTCGCCTGGCACCCGATCCGTCTCCAGGAGCCCCAGCCCACCCTCGAGTTCCTCGGCGACGACGGGATCTACGGCCGCCCCTTCGTCAGCTCCCTCGCCTTCGCGTCGCGGATGACGATCGAGACCTTCGTCGAGCGCACCATCGAGGGCGGCATCGAGCTCGTGCCACTCGACATCGCCGAGATCAGCACCCGGGCGGGGCAGAGCCAGACTCGGGACAACACGATGGAGGCCTCGAACGTGATCTTCGGGTTCCGCACGACCGACGGCGCGGACTGGCAGTCGGAGCGGATCGGGCAGCGCCCGCAGCTCGACCTGGAGCTGCTCAAGCCCGAGCCCGAGCAGATCATCCAGTCGCCCCGGGTCAGCATCCAGGTGAAGGTCCGCGGCTACCAGGAGCTCGGCCCCGAACGCGGCGACCTTCAGATCTACGCGTGGATCCAGCAGATCGGCGCGAACACGGGCACCGTCTCGCCGATCGGGGCCCCGGTGGACCTCGAGAACGGCGTCTTCGAGCTCCTCACCAACCTGGGCGGCCTCGACGACGGCAACGGCGAGCGGTACTCGGTCGTGGTCTTCGCGCTCTTCTATCGGCTCTACAACGTGAACGAGCGGACACAGCTCCCGACCACGAGCTACACGCGCCCTGCCCGGGACAACGGCCACGCGAGCGTCGTCGTCACGCGCCAGGACATCATCAACTAGTCGGGCAGGATGCAGAGCAGCGACGAAGCGATCGAGGAGGCGGCGCGCGCCCTGTGGGAGGCGCGCCGGGTCGGGGCCCCGATCCCGCCGGTCGCCGAGCGGCTCGCGCCCCGGGACATCGAGGCCGCCTATGCGGTGCAGGACCGCAACACGGAGCGGTCGCTCGCGGAAGGCCGGCGCCTCGTCGGCCGCAAGACCGGGCTCACCTCGGTCGCCGTCCAGCGGCAGCTCGGCGTCGACCAGCCCGACTACGGGATGCTCTTCGGGGACATGGCGGTCGGCGACGGGGAGCCGATCGCGGTCGGCCGGCTGATCCAGCCCCGGTGCGAGGCCGAGGTCGCGCTGGTGCTGGGCGACGACCTCGACGCGCCGCACCTGACCGTGGCGGACGTCCTGAGCGCCGTCGACTACTGCCTCGCCGCCATCGAGGTGGTCGACTCGCGGATCGAGAGCTGGCGGATCGGCATCGTGGACACGATCGCGGACAACGCGTCGAGCGGCCTGTTCGTGCTCGGCACCGAGCCGCGAGACCCGGGTTCCTTCGACCCGCGCCTGTGCGGCATGGTGCTCGAGCGCCGGGGCGAGCCGGTCAGCGTGGGGGCCGGCGCGGCGTGCCTGGGCAACCCCTTCACCGCCGCGACGTGGCTCGCCAACACCATGGTGGCCGTGGGGCGCCCGCTCCTCGCGGGCGATCTCGTCCTGACGGGCGCCCTCGGGCCCCTCGTCGACGCGGCGCCGGGGGACGTGATGGAGGCTCGTATCCACGGCCTCGGCTCGGTGCGGGTACGCTTCGCCCGGGAGGCGTGACGATGACGAACGCGACCACAAGCCGGACGAGCGAGGCCCGGATCGGGTGCGCGATCCTCGGCTCCGGCAACATCGGCACGGACCTCCTGCTGAAGGCGCGGGAGCGGTCGACCATCCTCGAGGTGCGGGCGATGGTCGGCATCGACCCGACGTCGGACGGGCTTCGGCGGGCCCGGGACCTCGGCGTGGCGACCACCCACGAGGGCCTCGACGGGCTTCGGCGGATGGCGCTGTATCGGGACGTCCGGCTCGTCTTCGATGCGACGAGCGCGCGCGCCCACGCCGCCCACGCCCCGGCGCTGGCCGAGGACGGCAAGTGGGCGGTCGACCTCACGCCGGCCGCGGTCGGCCCCTACGTCGTGCCGGTCGTCAACCTCGACGCCCACCTCGGCGAGGACAACGTCAACATGGTCACCTGCGGCGGCCAGGCCACGATCCCGATCGTCCACGCCGTGGCTCGCGTCGCGGAGCGCGTGCCCTACGCGGAGATCGTCGCGTCGATCGCGTCCCGCTCGGCCGGGCCAGGGACCCGGGCCAACATCGACGAGTTCACGGTGACCACCGCGCGCGGCATCGAGGGGGTGGGCGGCGCGGCGCGGGGCAAGGCGATCATCATCCTCAACCCCGCCGAGCCGCCGCTGATCATGCGGGACACGGTCTACGTGCTGAGCCAGGGGGCGGAGCGGGAGGAGATCACCCGCTCGGTGTCGGCGATGGTCGAGGAGGTGCAGGCCTACGTGCCGGGCTACCGGCTCAAGCAGGACGTCCAGTTCGAGGACATCGACGCCGCGGACCCCGTCCGGGTCGACGGAAGGCCGGTGACGGGCCTCAAGACCACGGTCTTCCTCGAGGTCGAGGGCGCCGCCGACTACCTCCCGGCGTACGCGGGGAACCTCGACATCATGACGGCGGCGGCCCTCGCCACGGGCGAGGGCCTCGTCGCGCGCCGGCTGCGGACGGAGGCGGCGGAGTGACAGCGCCGACCACCGGCCGCCTGTTCGTCCAGGACGTCACGCTCCGGGACGGGATGCACGCCCGGCGCCACCGCTACGACCTCGAGACGGTGCGGGCGGTGGCCGGTGCGCTCGACCGGGCGCACGTCGGCGGCATCGAGATCTGTCACGGCGACGGGCTCCAGGGCTCGAGCTTCAACTACGGGTTCGGCAGCCACGCGGACGTCGCCTGGATCGCCGCCGCGGCGGAGGTGATGGACCAGGCGCGGCTCACCGTGCTGCTCCTGCCGGGGATCGGGACCGTCGAGGACCTCCGGGAGGCGTACCGCGCGGGCGCCCGCTCGGTGCGCGTCGCCACCCACTCTACGGAGGCGGACGTCGCGAAGCAGCACATCGGCGCGGCGCGGGACCTCGGCATGGACGTCGCCGGGTTCCTGATGATGGCCCATATGCTCGAGCCCGAGCCGCTCCTCGCGCAGGCCAAGCTCATGGAGAGCTACGGCGCGCACTGCGTGTACGTGGTCGACTCGGCGGGCGCGCTCCTGACCCGGGGCGTGATCGAACGGACCCGGGCCCTGCGACAGGGCCTCGGGCCGGAGACGGAGGTCGGGATCCACGTGCACCACAACCTGTCCCTCGGCGTGGCGAACTCCGTCGCCGCGATCGAGGAGGGGGCGACGCGCGTCGACGCCTCCCTGGCCGGGATGGGGGCAGGGGCCGGCAACGCCCCCCTCGAGGTGCTGGTCGCCGTGCTCGACCGGATGGGGATCGACCACGGCTGCGACCTCTACGCGCTGATGGACGCGGCCGACGACCTGGTCCGCCCGCTCCAGGACCGGCCGGTCCGCGTGGACCGGGCGTCCCTCTCCCTCGGCTACGCCGGCGTGTACTCGAGCTTCCTGCGGCACGCCGAGCGCGCGTCGGCGCGCTACGGGGTCGACACCCGCGACATCCTGCAGGAGCTCGGCCAGCGCCGGATGGTCGGAGGCCAGGAGGACATGATCGTCGACGTGGCGCTCGACCTCGCGCAGCGCCGGGAGGCGGGCGAGTGACCGACGAGAGCCGACGGGAGCTCCTGGCGAGCCTCGCGACGCGGCTCGACGAGGCGGCGCGCACCGCCACCCCGATCCGTCAGCTCACCGACGATGACCCCGACCTGACCGAGGACGAGGCCATCGCGATCCAGGCGCTCAGCATCGAGCGGAGGCTTTCGCGGGGAGAGCGGCGCGTCGGCGTGAAGATGGGCCTGACCAGCCGCGCGAAGATGGCCCAGGTCGGGGTCCACCAGGTGCTCTGGGGACGGCTGACCGACGCGATGCGGCGCGAGGACGGCGGCGAGGTCGCCATGAGCGACTTCATCCACCCGCGCGCGGAGCCGGAGGTCGCGGTCCTGATCGCGCGGCCGCTCGCCGGACCGGTCAGCCCGATGGAGGCCCTCGCCGCCTGCGAGGCCGTGGCTCCCGCGATCGAGGTCATCGACAGCCGCTACGCGAACTTCCGCTTCCGGCTCCCCGACGTCGTCGCGGACAACGCGTCGTCGTCGGCCTTCGTGCTCGGGCCGTGGAGCCCGCCGTCGGCGGACGTCGCCAACCTCGGCATCGTGGTCACCGTCGACGGCGAGGCCGTCCAGATCGGCTCCTCGGCCGCGATCCTGGGCCACCCGCTGCGGTCCCTGGCGGCCGCGGCCCAGCGGGTCGCCGCGGCGGGGGAACGCCTCGAGCCGGGCTACATCGTCATGGCGGGCGGGGCCACCGCGGCGACGCCCCTCGCGGCCGGCACCCACGTCAAGGCCGACGTGGAGAGCCTCGGCGCGGTGAGCTTCACGGTGCGGTGAGCCACCGCAGCGGGCGGGTCGGGAGCTAGACGGGATCGAGCAGCGTAAGGAGGAGCCGAGGATGAAGTCCAGTCGAACGGTTTGGGTGCTCTCGTTGGTGGGCGCGGGGGGCCTCTCCTGCAAGAAGCTGGAGGCGCCTCCCCCACCGGGAGGCGAGGGGGCCCGGGGCGCAGAAGCCGCGGAGGGGGCGGCGGTGGTGGCGTCCGCCGCCGGGAACGGGCCCCGCTACGACGAGCCCAGGGTCGGCCCGGCCCCCGGCAACGTGGAGCCCCTGGTCTCCGTCGAGGAGGCGACGGGGCGCCGGCCGAACATCCTCGTCATCTGGGGCGACGACATCGGGATGTGGAACGTCAGCGCCTACCACCGCGGGATGATGGGCGGCCGCACCCCCAACCTCGACCGCATCGCGAACGAGGGTGCGATGTTCACGGACCACTACGCCCAGCAGAGCTGCACGGCGGGACGGGCCGCGTTCATCCTCGGGCAGCACCCCTTCCGGACCGGCCTGTTGACGATCGGCATGCCGGGCGCGGAGGGCGGCATCCACGAGGAGGACCCGACCATCGCGGAGCTGCTGAAGCCCCTCGGGTATCGGACGGGCCAGTTCGGCAAGAACCACCTGGGCGATCGGGATGAGCACCTGCCGACCAATCACGGCTTCGACGAGTTCTACGGCAACCTCTACCACCTCAACGCCGAAGAGGAGCCGGAGACCGAGTTCTACCCGGACGACCCGGCTTTCCGGGAGCGCTTCGGTCCCCGGGGGGTGATCCACGCCTACGCCGACGGGCGCATCGAGGACACCGGGCCGCTGACGCGCGAGAGGATGAGGACGATCGACGAGGTCTTCCTGGACTCCGCGACGTCGTTCATCCGCGATGCCCACGAGGCCGAGGAGCCGTTCTTCGTCTGGCTCAACACGACCCGGATGCACGTCTGGACCCACCTGCAGGAAGAGCATCGCTTCCGCAGCGGGTACGGCATCTATGGCGACGGGATGATGGAGCACGACGAGCACGTCGGGATGATGCTCGACCTCCTCGACGAGCTGGGGATCGCCGACGACACGATCGTGTTCTACTCGACCGACAACGGGGCCCAGGTGGTCAGCTGGCCCGACGGCGGGACCATCCCCTTCCGCGGGGAGAAGGGCACCACCTGGGAGGGGGGCTTCCGGGTCCCCGCCATGGTGCGCTGGCCCGGCGTCATCCCGGCAGGCCGGGTGATCAACGACATCGTGAGCCACGAGGACTGGATGCCGACCCTCGTTGCCGCGGCCGGGGTGCCCGACGTGAAGGAGCAGCTGCTCGACGGCTACCGCGCGGGGGACCGGAGCTACCGCGTCCACCTCGACGGCTACAACCAGCTCCCGCTCCTGACGGGCAACGGCGCCGGAGCGCGGCGGGAGGTGTTCTACTTCGACGCCGGAGGCAACCTCAACGCCCTCCGCTACAACGACTGGAAGGTCCACTTCGCGATCATGGAGGGGGACATCACCCAGGCCTACCGCAAGCAGCCGAGCTGGCCGTGGGTCGTGAACCTCCGCATGACGCCCTTCGAGCGGGTCCCCGATGAGTCCCGGATGTACCTCCGTTGGTACGCCGACAACATGTGGATGTTCGTGCCCGCCCAGCAGATCGTGAGCGGCTTCCTCTCCACCTTCGAGGAGTACCCCCAGCGCCAGCCGATCGGCTCCCTCAGCCTCGACAACGTGCTGCGGGCGCTCCAGCAGCCCAACCCGCGCAACTGACGGCCGCGCGTGGCGCAGGCCGGGGAGGTCACGGCGACGCCGTCGCGGACGGTCGGTCCGTGGCCTCCGTCTCCGACCCCACCGCGTCCTGGACCCGCGCGTAGCCCGCCTCCCGCGCGCGGCTCGCGAGCCCCAGCGCGACGTCCTTCGCGGTGGTCGGCCCGCCGTAGACGAACCCCGTGTAGAGCTGAACGACGGTCGCCCCGGCCCGGATGCGGGCCCAGGCGTCGTCGGCGTCCTCGATCCCGCCGACGGCGACCAGGACCAGCCGCTCGCCGACCCTCGCCCGCAGCCGCCGGAGCACGGCGAGCGCCCGCGCCCGCACGGGAGGCCCGCTCAGCCCGCCCGCCCCGAGCGCTTCGACCTCGGCCGCCGGCGCGCTCAGGCCTGCCCGACCGATGGTCGTGTTCGTGGCCACGATCCCGGCCAGGCCGAGCTCGAGGGCGAGGTCCGCGACGGCGTCGACGTCCGGGTCCGGCAGATCCGGCGCGATCTTGACGAGGAGCGGCGGCGGCGCCCCCTCGCCCACCTCGTCCGCCGCCCTCTGCACCGCCTCGAGGACCGGCCGCAGCCGCTCCACCGCCTGCAGGTCCCGGAGGCCGGGCGTGTTCGGGCTGCTCACGTTGACCACGAGGTAGTCGGCGAGCGGGGCGAGGAGGCGGGCGCTCGCGGTGTAGTCGGCCACCGCGTCCTCGGCGAGCTTGCTCCGGCCGATGTTGACCCCGACGGTCATGCGCCCCGACCCCCGGGACCGGTGGCGCCGGAGCCGGGGCACCGCCGCGGCCGCGCCGCGGTTGTTGAAGCCGAGCCGGTTGACCAGCGCCCGGTCGCCCGTGAGCCGGAACAGGCGCGGCGCGGGGTTGCCCGGCTGAGGCAGCGCGGTGAGTGTGCCCACCTCGACGAAGCCGAAGCCGAGGGCCTCGAGGGCCGCGATCGCCCGTGCGTCCTTGTCGAAGCCGGCGGCCACCCCGACCGGCGAGGCGAGGGTGCGCCCGAACAGCTCCGTGGCCAGGGCCGGGTCCCGGGGCCCGAGCAACCGCCGCGCGAGCGACCGCACCGGGGGAAACGCAACCGCGAGGCGCAGCGCGCCGACGGTGAGGTGGTGCGCCGTCTCGGCGTCGAGGGCGAACAGGAGAGGACGAAGCGCGCGGTAGAGGAGGTGGAGCATCGGCGTCGGGCGGGCGGGGCGAGCGCCGCCGCCCATGTCTTAGGCGCGCCGGTCCCCGCGATCGAGCCACCGCGCTGGACCGCGGCCCCCGGGACCCGCGGATGCCTTGAGGGCGGCCGTCCTCGGCGCTACCGCCCGTACGATGGCCGAGCCCGCGTGGAAGAGCCTCGTCGAGCAGCTCTGGGACCAGGGTCGGCGGAGCCCCTACCTCGAGCGGCTGCGACGTCGCTACGACGTGCGGCTTCCCTCCGTCACGATCGAGCGGGAGATCCTCGAGGAGATGGCCTCCGCGCTCGGACGAGCGGAGGACAGGGTGAACGTCGCGCTCCTCGAGCTCGAGCTCCTCGCCGAGGCCTGCGACCGGCGGGCCGACGCCGCGAGCATCGAGGCCTTCAACGCCAAGCGCGAGGAGGCGCTCCGGGTCCGGCGGGACCTCCTGATCCACCGTGACGCCCTGCGCTTTCCTCGGGACCCCCGGTTCGAGTCGACCTACCCGATCCCGCCCCCTCGGGTGGCGCCCACCCCCGGGTCGTCGACCGGCCACGGCGGCGCTTGACGTCCCGGCGTCCGACGTCAACATCGCCGCCGGTGGAGCGACTCGAGACGCTGTCGGTCGGCGCGGAGACCTTCCGTGCGATCACCGCCGGCCCCCCCGGCGGAGCCACGGTGCTGTGCCTCCATGGCTTCCCGGATGTCCCCGCGACGTGGCGACCGGTGATGGACCGCCTCGCGGAGCACGGCTACCGGTCGGTCGCGCCGTACCTCCGCGGTTACGACCCGTCCCCGACGGAGGGCCCCTTCCACCTCGAGCAGCTCACGGGCGACCTCCTGGAGATGGCCGCCGCCCTCGGCCACCCCACCCCGCTGTACCTGCTGGGCCACGACTGGGGCGCCGTCGTGACCTACCTCGCGCTGAGCGAGGCCCCGGCCGCGTTCACCGCCGCGGTCACCGTCGCCGTTCCCCACCCCCTCGCGTTCCTCGAGAACCTGCCCCTCATGCCGGGGCAGCTTCGCCGGAGCGCCTACATGGCGCGCTTCCAGCTGCCGAGCGCGGAGGCGGCGCTGGCCGCGGACGACTTCCGGGAGGTCGACGAGCTGTGGCGCACGTGGTCGCCAGGATGGACGCCCCCGGCGGAGCACCTGCGTCGCGTCAAGGACACCCTCTTCCGGAGCCTGCCCGCCCCCCTCGGCTACTACCGAGCCGTCGTGTGGCCCCCCCAGGCGGCCGTGGCCAGGGTCACCGGAGCGCGCGCCCGCGAGCGCCGGATCGGGGTGCCCGTCCTCTACCTGCACGGGGATCAGGACGGCTGCATCGCCCCCGACCTCGGCCGCGGCCAGGAGAAGTACTTCGAGGAGGGATGCCTGAGCACCGAGGTGCTTCCCGGCCTCGGCCACTTCGCCCAGCTCGAGGACCCGGACCGCATCGCGCGTCGCATCATCGACTTCCTGGCTCGGCACCCCGGGGCCGCCGCATCGGCGCGATCCACCGGGTAGGCGCCCGGCTCACCGACCGCAGCGGAGGGTCCGCCAGCCGACGGTCCAGCCAACGCCGCCGGCGACGCTCAGGTCGAGGATCCCCCCGATCGAGGTGCCGGTCCGCACCACGACGTCCGCGAACGTGATGCTCCCCCCACCAGGCGCGGCCTCGAGAACCACCCGGGCCTCCAGCGACCCGAGGTTCACCACCAGCATCCGTCCGTCCGCGAGGGGGACGAGGGCCTCCGCGTCGGTGCTGACCACCCTCCCCACCGGCGCGATCCCGAGGGCGGCGATGTCCACCACGGTCCCGAGCGCGAGGTCGGGGCCCCGCGCCTCCGCGAGGGTCCAGGCGCCGTCCTCCTGGAGGAGGAGGAGCGCGCTCTCCCGGGATCGGTTCGGCGCCGCGCTCAGGTTCGTGACGTTCGACAAGCCCGTCTCGATGCGCCGCGCCGTCCCGGCCCGCAGCTCGTAGAGGATCAGCTCGAAGGCCGGCGTGAGGGCCGCGACCCGGAGGTCCTCGTCGCCGAGGTCGACGACCGCGCCGCCGGCGAGGAGCGCCTCGTCGAGCTCGCCGAGGCTGGTCGCCTCCGGCGCTCCATCCCAGCGCACCCGGACCACGCGCGCCGGCCCGTCGTCCGGCAGATCGAGGAAGTCCAGGGCGAAGGGGACCGTCTGGTCGGCGAAGCACCGGTTGACCACACCGGGGCGGAAGGTCTCCTCCGGGAGGAGGACGTCGCTGTGGAGCGTGACCCCACAGTCGCGCTCCGGCGTCGCCAGGACGCGGCCGAAGCCATCGCGAAGGGTCAGCACCTGCCCCGTGCCGAGGTTCGCGGTGATCATCGAGAACACGGTGGACGGGCTCGTGGCGAAGGCCCTCCCCTGCAGGAGCGCGTCCCCGCCCCCGGTGATCGTGACGAAGATGCCGACCCGGTCCGCCCGGGCGTCCACCGCAGCGCTCAGGGTCACCGGGGGGCCGGGGAGGGACCGCACCTCGCTCCGGGCGCCGATGGACCAGCGGCAGCCGAAGGCCGGGGTCGTGGCGTCACGCTCCTGGGAGGCGTCCGCCACGGCGCCGTCCGGGACGGGGGCGGCCACGCTCAAGACGCTCCGCGAGCAGCCGCCGATGAGGGTCGCCGAGAGGATCGAGGAGAGGGCGAGCGTCGCCCCCGCCCGGGCTCGGGTCACCGCCCCTCCGGCCCCGCGAGCTGCACGTCCACCTCGACCGCGTAGGCCCCGTCGCCCGGGGATCCGTCGAGCGCCGGGGTGACGTCGGCCGGCGCCGCGGCGGACTCCGCGGCCGCCGGGGGCCGCACCTCCAGCCAGGCCATGAAGCCGGCGAGGACGACGGCGAAGATGATCAGGATCCAGGTCCGGGCCGTGGGGCGCACCGACATCTGCATCGGCTCCACGCTACCGCCCTCGTCCCGGCTTCGCCAGGCACCCCACCGAGGCCGGGGAGGCCGGAAGCGGGGCGCTCCGAGCGAGCCGGCGCAGGAGGCGCGCCACCCGGCGCTCGTGGGCCTCGTCGTTCTCCGCCGTCCGGGCCAGGCGCGCGTGGAGCAAGGCCCGTCCGAGGTCCCGGAGGCCGTGCTCGTAGACCTTCGCCAGGGCGAGGTGGGTCCGGCCGCGACGCGCTGGGTCATCGCTCGCGGCGAGAGCCGCGTGGAGGAGCTCGGCGCGCTCTCGATGCGCCTTGCGCCGCCGGGCCACCTCCGCGGCCAGCACCAGGGCGTCCGCGGTCAGCTCGGCGTCGCCTCCCCCCTCGGCAGCCGCCCGGGCGTGGAGGCCGGCGGTGGCCTCGTCGGCCGCCCGCCACGCCACCTCCGCGATCGCCAGCCGGTCCTCCGGCTCGTGATGGGGGGCCGGCGCGTCGTAGCGCTCGACCAGGACCGCGAGGATCGCCGCGAGCGCGATCACGTCGTTGGCGTTGTGCTCGATCACGGGGGCGAGGCGGGAGGGGTCGGCGCCGCGCACGACCTCCCAGAACCGATCGGGGATCTCCGCCCCGTCGATGTCCCGCTCGCGCCGCATCCCGAGGACAGCCTCCTCGACGTGGGTGAGGGGCACGCGCCGGAGCCGCCGGCGGAACACGCGCCGCGCGCAGTGGAGCAGATCGATGTGGACGGCGGGCGGCGTCGCGGGCACCCGGTTCAGCACGAAGCGGTTGCGCAGGAGGGGCCAGTCGTAGCTCTTCCCGTTGTACGTCACGACGCCGGATGCGGCCTCGAGCCGCTCGGCGAGGCGCGCGAGCATCGGGCCCTCCTCGCCCGGGCGGCGCAGGAGCAGCTGCTCGACCCGGAGGGACTCGTCCTCGAACCAGGCCATGCCGATCAGGAAAGGGAGGGTCCCGGTCCCGCCGGCGAGGCCGGTGGTCTCGGTGTCGAGATAGAGGAGACCGCGCGGGTCGTGTGCGCCGACCGCGTCGTCGAGGGCGAGCCGGGCCACGGTGGCCGGATCCACGCCCAGGGCCCCCACGATCGGGACGCGGCCGTGGCGATGGTCGGGGGCGAGGTAGGTCGCGATCCGGTGGAGAGGTCCTGCGTCGGTCGCGAGCACCTCCCCCGGGAGAGCCTCGGCGCAGGGCGGCGGCGCGCGGCGGCGCTCCCGGGCGCGGCGGCGGTCGTCGGCCACCAGCGCGCCGATCATCCGCCGCAGCCGGGCGACGCGGGCCGGGCGCGCCTCCGCCTCGAGGGGCG
>JBHJHB010000093.1:0-16046 GCA_050331215.1 Sandaracinaceae bacterium
GTGACGACGCTGTCCCGCCCCGGCCCTCCCCCTCGTCGCGCGCGCCGGCCCCCCGGGAGGCCTCCGCCGTCACCTGCTATGCTGCCGCTCCATGGCGGCCGAGAGCACGGGAGAAGCGCCCGAGGTGAACGACGTTCAGCCCTGGCGCGGCGACGAGCGCGGAGTCCGGAGCGCGGACGGCCGCCGGGCGTGGGACGAGGTCGCGGATGTGGTCGTGGTCGGCTTCGGCGCCGCCGGCGGCAGCGCGGCCCTCCACGCCCACGGGAGCGGCGCCCACGTCGTGGTCGCGGACCGCTTCCGCGGTGGGGGGGCGACCGCGCGGAGCGCAGGCGTCGTCTACTTCGGGGGGGGCACCCCGCTCCAGCGCGACGCGGGCTACGACGACACGCCCGAGAACATGTACCGCTACCTCCAGCTCGAGGTCCGGGACGCGGTCGACGATGCGACGCTCCGGGCGTTCTGCGAGCGGAGCGTCGAGACCTTCGCGTGGCTGGTGGAGCTCGGCGTGCCCTTCCCGTCGAGCGGCCAGGCCCTCAAGACGAGCTACCCACCCGACGACTGCACGCTCTACTTCTCCGGCAACGAGCTCTGCCCGCCGTACCGCGACGCGGCCGACCCCGCGCCGCGGGGCCACCGGGCGCTCGGCAAGGGCCTGACCGGCCACCTGATCTTCGCCGCGCTCCGCCGGCGAGCCGCCGCCCTCGGCCTCGACGTTCGCTCCTGCACCCGGGCCGAGCGCCTGGTCGTGGGCGAGGGCGGGGAGGTCCTCGGGGTGGAGCTCGTCGAGCTCGCCGACGCGACGTGGGTGCGTTGGGCCCATCGGCTGACGGAGCTGGCGATCACGTACGGCGGAGGCTTCAGCCGGCCCCTGGCCACGGCGCTCCGGGAGCGGTTGCTCCGGTTCGAGGCGCGCCACGTGCGCCGCCGCCGCCTCGTCCGGGCGCGGGGCGGGGTGGTGCTCGCCGCCGGCGGCTTCGTCTTCAACCCGGCGCTGATGGACCGGTGGGCGCCGCGCTACGCGGCCTCGAGCCTCCGGCTCGGCACGGCGGGGGACGACGGCCACGGCATCCGGCTCGGCGAAGCGGTCGGCGCGAAGCTCGACCACCTCGACCGGTGCTGCGCCTGGCGCTTCATCAACCCGCCGAGCGCCTGGACGCGCGGCGTCCTCGTCGGGCCGGACGGGGGGCGGATCTGCAACGAGGAGCTCTACGGCTCGACGATCGGCGAGCACATGGCGGAGCGCACGGGAGGCCGGGGCGTGCTCGTGCTCGACCGGGACGCGATGGCGCTGTCGCGCCGGCAGCTCCGGACCGAGAAGATGGGCGGCTTCCAGATCGTGTTCGGCCTGGCCAACGACTACCTGAACTACGTGAAGGCCGGCTCGCTGGAGGCCCTCGCGCAGCGCGCGGGCCTGCCCGCGGAGGCGCTCGTCCGCACGGTCGAGGCGTACAACGAGGCCGCCCGCGCCGGCCACGACCCCCTCGGCAAGAGCGAGGCCGCGCTCCACCCCCTGCGGACGCCGCCCTTCTACGCGATCGACTGTGACTTCGGCACGGTGCGCTTCCCGACCCCCTGCCTCACGCTCGGCGGCCTCGCGGTAGACGGGCTGAGCGCGCGCGTGCTGCGCGCGGACGGGGGTGAGCCGATCGGCGGCCTCTACGCCGCCGGGCGCAACGCGGTCGGCATCTCGTCGAGCAGCTACGTCAGCGGGCTCTCGGTCTCGGACGGCCTGTTCAGCGGGCGGAACGCGGGCCTGCACGCCGCCGCGAGGGCCCGCTCCCGCGAGGCGGGGACGCGGCCGAGGGTCGCGGAGCGCGTGGCGTGAGACCCCTCGCCGTCGCGCTGTGTCCGGCGGCGCCCCGGCCACGCGAAGGGCGGGCCGTGGCGTGACGACCCTGACGAGCGAGGCGAGCGCGCAGGCGGCCTGGGCCACGGTCCTGGCCTCCCCCGAGGCGGTGGCCCGCCGCGACCGGGAGGGCTGGCTCGCGCTGTTCGCCGACGACGCGCGCCTCGAGGATCCGGTCGGGTCGAGGCCGGTCGTCGGCCGCCCCGCGCTGGCGCGCTTCTGGGACGTCTTCATCGCCCCCCAGCGCGCCGTCCGCTTCACGCCGCGCGCGGACGTGGTCCGGCCGGACCGGGTCGTGCGCGTGGTCACGATCGTGACGGAGACGCCGGTCGGCCCCGAGCCCCTCGAGGTGCCCGCGATCATCGACTACCGCCTCGCCTCGGGCCGGATCGCGCAGCTCCGCGCCTACTGGGAGCCGTGGCGGACCGTGGCCTGGCATCTGGCCCGTCCCCGGGGCGTGATGAGCCTCGCCCGCCACGGGGGGCGGATGGTCGGCGGCCTCGGCGTGGGGAGCGCCCTGGCCTTCGCGAGGGCGCTCCGCCCGACGGCCGGCGCGCGGGCCGGGGAAAGGGCCGCGGAGGCGCTCGCGGAGGCCGTGCGCTCGCCGGAGGCGTGGCGGTCGTGGTGCGCGGGCGTGGACGTGGCGGTCGACGGAGCCGGCGCGGAGCGCATCACCGACGTGGAGACCGCGTGGAGGGGGGGCCTCGCGGGGGCTCCTGCGCTGAAGGTCGCGCTCGCGCTCCGGGCCGGCGCCGAGGTCGCGGTTCACCTGACGGGCGGCGGGCGAAGCGCTGTCGCGCTCCTCGCCGTCGAGCACGGTCGCGTCGCGCGGCTGGACTGGACCTGGGCGTCGCGTCAGCCGAGGGACCCGCGGGTCCCGGCTCGGGCGGGCCGCCCGTCCACGCGCGCCCCGGCGGACGGGCGGTCGAGCTCCTCGTAGCTCACGCCCGTCAGCTCCACGCTCCGGTCCCACAGCTCGGCCGCCACCTGCCGGTCCTCGGCGCGCCGCGCGGCGCGCCGCGTGGTGGGGCGGCCCCAGAGGGCGAAGAGGCCGGAGGGGGCGACCAGGTCGCCTCCCTCGAGGTCCGGCGCCGCCGCCGCCCACGCCGTCGAGCGCGCGCCGACGATCGCGGGCTGCGCGAGCAGGCGGTTGCCCAGGCTCATGAACGCCTCGTTGAGGCGGGACCCGGTGAGCTTCGCCCCTCGGGTCTGGAGAGCGGTATGGGCGTAGCCGGGGTGGCACGCGACGCTCAGCAGGGCGACCGCGGCGGCCCGGGCGCGCCGCGCGAGCTCCTTCGCGAACAGCAGGTTGGCGAGCTTGCTCTGCGCGTAGGCTGCCCACCGGTGGTAGGCGCGCTCCGCGAGCAGGTTCGTCAGGTCGATCCGACCGAAGCGATGGGCGGCGCTCGAGACCGTGACCACCCGCGCGCCGGGGGTCCGGACGAGCAACGGGAGCAGATGCCCCGTGAGCGCGAAGTGACCGAGGTGGTTCACCCCGATCTGGAGCTCGAAGCCGTCGGCCGTCCGCGCCAACGGCGGCGTCATCACCCCCGCGTTGTTGCTCAGCACATCCAGGCGCGGATGGTCCGCCGCCAGGTCGGTGGCGAACGCCCGGACGGACGCGAGGTCGGCGAGGTCGAGGAGGCGCAGCTCGAGGTCCGCGCCGGGCACGGACCGCCCGAGCCGGGCGACGGCCGCCTCGCCTCGGTCGCGGCTCCGGCAGGCGAAGAGGACGCGGGCCCCGGCGCGGGCGAGGAGCTCCGCCGCGCCGAAGCCCACCCCGCTGTTGGCGCCGGTGATCACGACGGTCCGCCCCGCCAGGCGGTGGTCCTCCGGCAGCGTCCACGCCATGGGCGCCGACCATACCCCACGGGGGAGCCCGGGCCACGGGTCACGCGCCCGCGCCGCTCGGCGCTGCGCTCCTCTCGCCCCGCGCGCGGGTCAACCGGCCTCCCGCTCGGCCGCGCCGACCGTCGCCCGGACCGGCCGCGGCGTCGCGTACCGGAGGGGGCGATCCCCGTCGATGGTCATCCACAGCGGGATCTCCCCGTGAAGTCCGGGGAGGAAGGCCCGGGGGAGATCCCACCGGATGCCCGCCCAGGTGAACGTGACGCGCTCGTCGTGGGGGTGGATCACGACGTGGAGGATCCGGGTCTCCACCGCCTCGGCCTGGCCCTCGACCCCGAGGACCATCGCTGGGGGCGGCGGGACGGTGAACGCGAGCCTCGCTCGCTCCGGGTGCATCCCGGTCACCTCGATCGGCGTGCCCGGGCCGAGGGGGGGCGCAAAGCTGAGCCCGAGGGAGGCCTCCCGGAAGAACAGCGGCTCGGGCGCCTCACCGGCCAGGGCGCGGCGCGCGCGGCTCAGCACGTCAGGGGGGAGAAGACCGCGCGCCACCTCGGGGAGCGCGGCCGCCGTCGATACCGGGTAGTAGGGCCGGAAGCCCAGCAGGTGGCTCCGGACGAAGTGATGGGCCGGCTGCCAGCCGAAGGTCCAGGGGAGCGGCTGGTGCACCCACCGCCGCGGGTCGCGCGTGACCAGCCGCTCGATGGTCAGCGGATCGGCGGGGTCCTCGACCTCCGGCAGCTCGAGCTCCTCGCCAGGGCCGAGGGCAGCGACGCGGTAGCCCTTGCCGAGCGGGTTGCGCGGATAGGCGCCGGGGTGCCCGAGGGCCGCCCGGAGAGGCTCGGCGTCCGGATCGCGCACGGCGCGGTCGATGCCGCCGTACGCATGGGCCGCGTCCAGCGCGACCCGCACGAACGGCTCGGGGGGACCGATCCGGGGGCGCCGCGAGGTGCCCTCGACGCGCCGGCGACCGCGGACGCACGCGATCTTGCGGCGGCGACCGACCCGAACCCCGCATCGGACCTCGGTGACCGGCCGGCCGCCGACGGCCCACGCGAACCCCTCCACCACCACGTCCGTCGCGTCCTTGAGGGGCCACAGGTCGCTGCCGTGGGGCCAGAGCCAGCCGCTCCCGGGGGCCGGGCCGCGGAGGGGGTCGCGCAGCGGGCTGGGCGCGCCGACCTCGAGCCCCCGGGTCGTGATCCGATAGGTCCGCTTGAGCACACCGAAGGCGGAGCGCGCGACGCCGTCCCGCGGCAGGAGGTCCACCTGCGCGTCGTAGGTGTCGCGGACCGGGACCCGAGCCGTCGTCATCGGTCCGGCGCCCGGAGGCTCGCCCGCAGCCGGAAGCCGCGCTCGGCCCCCGCCTCCGCCTGGAGCCGGAAGGCGAGGCGATAGAGCACGGTGAAGCGGGACGCACCCGGCCGGAGCAGCAGCACCTCCGGCCGGAGCGCCCTCGTGCCGCGCCGCCCGCCGAGCACGTAGTCGGCTTCGACCTCCAGCTCCGGGAGGCGGAAGCCCCAGGCCCCGTCGGGGTGGAGGCCCCCCGTCCGGACCCACGTCCCCGGCGGGACCCCGGGCAGGACGAGCCCCGGGGGGGCGCGGTACGCGAGGGCCCCCCAGGGCCCGCCCCCCTGGTCACCGCTGTCGCGCGGACGTCCGAGCATCCTCGCGTCGAGGGGCGCCCAGCCGGCGGGCTCGGGGGCGTCGCGAGGGGTCCGGACCGGCCGCCCCGGGTGCTCCACGTTCGGCAGGTGTCGGGCGGCCGACCACCTGGGGTAGCCGGACGGCGCCCCGAGGTAGGCGCCGAGCCCGCGCGCGACCGGGCCCGGGTCGAAGCCTCGGCCGGCCGGGTTCCGGCCGTCGTACACGTCGATCACGGTGCTCGGATCGAGGTGCACCGGGCACGTTCCCCCGAAGGCCCGAGCCCAGACGAGCGGCATCCTGACGAAGGGACGCGGCCGGCTGGGCGCGGCGCGGTCGCCCTCGCCGACCCAGCGGCGGCTGCCGACGACGCGGAGCCGCCAGCATCGGGCCCCCACCGCGAGCGAGACCGTCATGGCCTCGACGGGCCGGTACCGCGGCGCCCGGGCCTCGCCGAGCATCATCACCTCGAGCCCCGGGGCGCCGCGTTCGACCAGGTCCCGGGGCAGGACCCCGAGCTCCGTCTCCTCGTCCACCGCACGCACCGGCTCGGGATCGGGGGCCGCCCGCGCCCGGCCTCGACCATCCACCTCGAAGGTCGCCTTCGCCGCGAGGACGCCGCGGCGCGCCGGGCCGGCCGACCCGGCCGGGGCCGACACCTGGACCGCGGCGGTGAGGGGGGTCGTGTTGACGAGGTCCACCTCGAACCTCCTCAGAGCCACTCCTGCGAGACCTCGACGCTCCCGCGATGGTCGAGCTCCGCCTCCACGCCGAGCAACCGCTCGGCTGCCTGGGCTTCGACGCCGTCCGACCCGACCGTGACCTCCGCTCGCCCCGCCGAGAGCCCCCCGGCGGCCGACGCGGACGCCCGGAGTCGCACGTCCCCGTCCGCCTCGCGCGTGAGGCCCACGCGCAGGTCGACGAGATCGCCGCGGTGGACGCGAAGGTCGAACGTCACCGGCCCGTCGTAGCCGAGGAGCGCGGTGAGGCCGCGCGCGACCTGCCCCGCCGTCCGAAGCCCCTGCTCGGCGGCCCAGCCCCGTCGGCTCAGGGGCGGCCCCACGACCGCGTCTCGGAGGGCCTCCCGCTCGCTTCCGGGATCGGGGGACCTCCTCCCCCGCTGCATCGCGCTCTGCACCGCCGCCTGGACCATGGCGACCAGCACCTCGCCCCACCCGGCGAGCACATCGCGGGCGCTCATCCCCACGACCATGGAGTTCAGGGCGTTCGTCGGGCAGGCGACCACCGGCAGCGGCACGGGGTCGGCGCAGGCGAGCATCGGCGCGCTCAGCGCGACGACCGCCACCGCCGTGCCCTCCGCCTTCACCCGGTGTGCGCTGAACACCACCTCCCGCGACGAGCTCAGCGTGTGGGCCGCGTAGAGCACGTCGTTCGGGCCTGGAACCGCGGGAGCGTGGCCGATCAGCGGGCCGACGTCGTGGCCGTCGAGGGCGATCCGCATGCCTCGGTGCAGCACGCTGGAGGCGAGCGCGCTGGCCCCGGTGGCGAGGCCTCCGGGGTACGCCATCGTGGTGACCCACTCCGCGTCCCAGGCTTGAGGGGCCGGCACCGGCACCGGGCCCGTCGGGAGGGGCTGCACGTGGTCGTGCGGAACCAGGCCGGTGCTCACGACGCCGACCAGGTCGAGGCTGCAGGTCACCGGCCACATCGGCTCACCCGTTGACCTGCACGAGGTCTGCGGTGACCTCGACCCTCTGCCGGCCGCGGACCTCGACGCTCGCGCCGGCGAGCGTCAGCCCCTGCTCGGCCTCGATCGCGACCGCGGCGCCCGTCACCGCGACGGTGGCCGACCCGTGCACCTCGGCGCGCTGGCCCGTCACCTTGAGCTCGGGCGCATCGAGCACGATCCGGTCGGGCGTCACCGCGATCCGGCTCCGGCCGACCGCGAGCTCGATGGTGCGCTCCGCCTCGAGCCGGATCGTGCCGCTCCCGTGGAGCCACACGTGACTGCCGCCGCAGTCGAGCTCGACCGCGTCCGGGGCGCTGCCGTTCAGCGTGGCCCCGTCCAGGTGGAGGTAGGTGTCCTCGCAGGCGACGCGGTGGGCCCGGCCCACCTCCACCTGCCGGAGGCCCGTGACCGTGAGCCGATCGTCCTCGAACACCGTCCCGGTGCGGTCGCCGACCACGACGGACTGCGCGCCGCCGTGGATCGTCGTCGCCCGACCCTGGAGCACGGCCGTCTGCTGGTGACCGAGGACGCTCAGGGTGTCGTCCCCCTTGATCTCCTGGCGGCGGTCCCGGCCGACCGTGGCCACCTGCGCGCCGTCCACGTTGACGCGCTGGTCGCGATGGACGTGGATGCCGTGGTCCTGCAGGACGAGCTCCCGGAGGTCCCGCTCGGCCCGCAGGAACACCTCCTCCGCCCCCGCCGCGTCCTCGAAGGACAGCTCGTGGAAGCCCCCGCGGCCCGCCAGGCTCTCGCTTCGCCACACGCTCCGCGTGGCCTCCTCGGGGAGCGCGAGGGGCGGAAGGTTCGACGCGTTGTAGACCGCGCCGACCACCAGGGGCCGGTCGGGGTCGCCGTCGAGGAACGCGACGAGCACCTCGCTGCCGACCCGCGGGAGGAACAGCGAGGCGCAGAGGCCGCTTCCGTCCCGCCCGGCCCACGCCTGGCTCACGCGGACCCACGCGCTGGTCCGGCCACCGTCGGGACCCCACCCGAAGCGGACCCGCACGCGCCCGTACGCGTCGGTGTGGATCGCCTCGCCGGAGGGCCCTTCGACGACGGCGCTCTGCACGCCGCTGATCGCGGGCTTCGGGGTGCGCCGCCGCGGTCGGTACGGCGCCTCGACGGGCAGGCAGGCGAAGCGGTTGTGGTAGCGGTCGGCGTCGGTCCGGCCGGCGCGCGCCGTGCTGGGGGCCGCCTCGCTCCGGTGCTCGACCTCCAGGACCACGTAGCGCCCATCGACCCCGAGGGCCGGGTGCCCGACCACCTCGACCACTCCGCCCGCCCGGAGCCCGACGACCTGGGACACGCCCCGTAGAACGCGCCGCTCCCGCGTCACGGCCTCGAGCCGGAGCTCCGCCTGCCGGTCGCCGTCGTGCTGCCGGTAGCGCTGGCCAGGCTCGAAGTCGAAGCGGGTCAGCGCCTGCCCATGGCCGTGCTCGTGCCGAAGGCGGACGCGGCCGCGCGGACCGGAGCCGGCGCGCTCCCCCACCGCGAGGTAGGAGGGATCCGTCCAGTCCAGGTCGGTCACCGTGAGCGCCGTGGGGCCGAGGGCGGTCGTCGGGACGAGCTCCCCGATCGTCTCCGGGCCCCCCGCTCCGCCGGGCCGGAAGGGGACCGGGCCGCCGTCCACCGTGTCGACCGGATCGAGCTGCCGGTTGGCGTCGAAGAGCACCAGGCGCTCGCGCCCCTCGTCGTCGACGTCGAAGAACGCCCCGATGCCCTCCTCCTCCAGCAGGCGCCGCACGAAGCCGAGGACCGACTCCCGGTACCGGACGCACTGCTCGCGCGGTGGGTAGGCGTCGGGATCGAGGCGGTCGAGGTCGACGGTGCGCCGGTACGGGGCGAGGTGCTCCGCGAGCACGTCCCGCAGCAGGTCCGGGACCGTGCGGTCCTGCGCCACGCCGGAGCCCACGGCGTGGGCCAGGAGCGCCAGGGCGGGGACCAGCGCGAGCTCGAGCTCCGCGCCGTCGTGCCCGTGGGCCCCACGCTCCGTCACCCCCGCGACGATGCCGGGGACCTCGCGGCACCGTGCGCCGCGGGTCAGTCGGAGCGTCGCGTCCCGGCCGAGGAGCGCCGCCGCGGCGTCGAGATCCGGGTCCGCGGTGCTCACGCGGAGGCGGGCCTCGTACCCCGTCTCGAGCCCCTCCCGGAGGACCGCGTGGAGCACGGTCCAGGCGTGGTCGTCCCCCTCGACCTCGAAGGCGTAGGCGACCGAGTCGAGCCGCGCCGCCGCATCGGTCGAGCGTCGCCCGTCCGCTTCTCCACGCCTCGCCCCCGAAGGCTCCCCGGCACCATCGATCGTCGTCATGGACCCTCCTTCGCGACTCGCAGGTGACTAGTTCAGGCGGACGATCTCGCCCTCGATCACCACGTCCTCCGCGGCGACGACGCGGGCGGGGCCCGCACGGGCGACGAGCTCGAGCCGCTCCGCCTCGATCCGGAGCGCGCCGTCCGTCTCGACGCGCACGTCCCGCGAGAGCAGGCGAACCGACGGCTGGCCGTCGTCCCCGCGGAGCTCGAGCAGGTCGCGCCCCTCCGCGTCGCGGACGCGGAGCCCTTCGTCCGCCCGGAGGGACAGCGTTGCCCGCACCTCACGGGGCGGGCGGGACCGGCGGACGAAGCCGTCGAGGACGCCGACCACGAGCGGCTCCGGGTGATTGAGCGGGCGCAGGAGCAGCACGCGGTCGCCCGCGCGCACGACCAGACCCTGCAGCCGCGGGAGCCACGCCGCCGCCTCCGGTCCCGCGCCCGTGGGCGCGCCTCGGACCTTCACGCGGGGGAGCCCGGCGGGATGCTCGTCCGCCAGGCACTCGCCGAGCCAGGGGCCGGCCGCTGCCCGGGCGCCCGCGTCCCGCGCGGCGCCGAGGCACGCCTCGAGCAGCGCCGGCAGCGGGCTCCCACGCCCGTCGCCCACCTCCTCGTCCCGTGGGTCTGGCTTCGCGCTCCGATGCACCGCATCACCTCCCGCTCCCGTCCCATCGGGCCTGGGCGGTGGGCGGTTGCGTGGGCGCGGGGAGCGGGCGGCGGGGTGGCCGGGCTACAGCCCCTGAATCCAGGCGCGCACCGTCTGGGCCGCGGTCGCGTCGATGACCTCGCTGCCGATCGGGGGCATCCGCTCGGGCGGCTCGGGGGCGACCATCCGCAGGAGCACGGCGCTGTCGTCCGGTGCGCCGGGCATGACGCGCTGGATCTCCGGCATCCACTCGCTGGCTTGCCCGACCGCGGTCTGGACGAAGGGGGTCGCGTCCACGGTCAGGGAGCCGACCGGGAGCACCGTGAGGAGCCCGGTCTCGCCGCCCTCCGCTCCCTCGACGTGGCAGTTGCCACAGTTGACGTGGAGGTAGCCGAGCACGGTCTGCTCGTCGAAGGTCCCCGGGGGCTCCGCGAGCGCCGGGTCGATGTCGTTCGTCAGGAGCCCCTCCTCGCGCAGCGTGGCGAGGGTGACCCCGCCTCGATCGTGGCGGAGGAGGATCGCGCCGAAGCCGTTCACGGCGTCCCGGGCGCCGCTGTGGCAACGCACGCACATCGCGAAGTCGGGGATGTCGTGGGCGGTGCCGAGGACATTCTCGCGCACGACGTCGCCGGCCTCTTCGACCGCGTCCTGCGCCGCGTTCCACGCGAAGACCTGCACCCGCCAGCGGATGATGCCGGGCTCGTCCGCCATCTTCGTGAAGACGCGGGTCTCGAGGAGCAGGCCGTCCTCGAGGAAGTTCTTGTAGAGCCGCGTCCCCTCGGGAAAGACCCAGCGGTCGGCGTCGCTCGTGTCGATCTGGCGACCCGGCGGGAGGTAGATGAAGCGCTGCTTCTCGGTCCCGTCCGACCAGAGCGCGTAGCGCGGCTCGTAGAAGCGAACACCCTCCGCGAGGATCTGGCAGGACCCCTCGCGATAGAGCCCAGGCGGCCCCTCGCACGGAGGCCCGGGGTCGCCGAGGTCCGGGCCGAGGTCCGCCCCCGCGTCCGCGGGCCCCAGGTCGGTGGAGCCCCCGGCGTCCGGTGGGGCCGCGGTGCTCCCGCAGCCGGCCACGAGCGCGGCCAGCGCGACGTACGCGAAGGTCCTGCCGTCGCGACCGTCGCTGCCGCCCTCGGCGGTTCGGGCCCGGAGGCCGTGGACGGGCGTGCTGCTCCCGATGCTCCTCGACGCCATCGAACTCCCCCTCGTCGGCACGGGCCCCCCACGCCGGCCGAGCGAACGCGGCGCGGAGTGTAGCGCCGGTCGGGCCCCGGGGCCGGTCGACGGGGGGCAGGGTCCAGCCGCGCCGTCCCTCGCTCCCCGGCCGTCCCGCGCGCGGGGCGCCTACACTGCGGCGCCATGCACATCGGCCGTCGCTACCGTCTCCGCGAGACCCTCTGGTGGTCCCGTGGGGCCATCGTCCAACCCTTCCTCTGGGCCCTCGCGGTCACTGCCCTCTACGAGCTCGCAGGTCTCCACTGGCTGGCCATTCCCTGGCTTCCCACCTCGGCGATCGCGATCGCCGTGGCGTTCTACCTCGGCTTCAAGAACAACGCGTCCTACGACCGGCTCTGGGAGGCCCGGAAGATCTGGGGCGCGATCGTCAACGCGAGCCGCTCCTGGGCCTTCAGCGCCCGCGACCTCGTGCGCGCGCCGGACGGCGCCCGGGCGGCCGATGTCGACGTCCACGCGGTCCGCCGGGAGCTCGTCCTCAGGCACGTGGCCTGGATGGACGCGCTTCGCCATCAGCTCCGGAAGCTCAAGAGCTGGGAGCATCACGGCCCGGTCTTCGACCGCTACCGCCGGGGCGCGCGTGTCGCGGAGTACGAGGAGGACCTCGGGGAGGTCCTCGGGGGCACGCTCGACGCGGAGGAACGGGATCGCGTGCTCTCGATGATCAACCCGGCGGCCCACCTGCTGGCCCGCCAGTCCGAGCGCCTCGGCGAGCTGCGGAGGGACGGGCTGATCGATGGCTTCGGCCTCCTCGTCCTCCAGAACCTCCTGATCGAGCTGATGGCCCAGCAGGGCAAGGCGGAGCGGATCAAGAACTTCCCGTTCCCCCGTCAGTACGCGACGGTCAACGCCTTTTTCGCGTGGCTGTTCGCGGTGCTGGTCCCGATGGGGATGCTCGAGGCCTTCGGGCCGCCCGGGAGCGGCCGGATCTGGCTGACGGTCCCCTTCGCCACGATCGTGAGCTGGGTGTTCCTGACGACCGACCGGATCGGCGACTGGAGCGAGAACCCGTTCGAGGGCCTCGCCAACGACGTCCCGATCACCTCGATGGCGCGGGGCATCGAACGGGACATCCGCCAGATGATCGGTCAGACCGACCTCCCGCCGGCCCGCGAGCCCACGAAGATGCTCCTTCTCTAGCGCTTCTCGGGCGCGAGCCCGCGGGTCGCCCTTGCCACGGCGCCGCCGCCCCGACAGCTTCCGGGGAGGAGAACGGATGCGGCGAGGGCGAGTCCCGGCGCGCGAGGACCTCGCGCTCCGGATGAGCGGAGCAGGGCAGGCGGTCGTACGGGGCAACTACGTGCGGGCGGCTCTGCGGCGGGCCCGGCTTCGGGGCGTCGACGCGGGGCGCCCCCTGCTCCTCCCGCTCGCCGACCAGGTCGCCCAGCTCCTCGAGGAGGACGGGGAGGAGCCCGACGAGCGTCGGGCGCGTACCCGCGAGGTCTACCGCCTGGTGCCCCGCCTGCTCGGGCCCCGCAGCCTCCGGCGCTTCAGCCTCCCGCTCCGCACGCTCTTCGACCTGCAGGCGGGCTGCGTCGACGTCCAGCGGGAGGACCCGATCGACTACGTCGAGTGGCTGCGGACCTTCGGGCAGCGCCCGGCCGTGCGCCCGCTGCCCGTCCTGCGGGAGCTCACCCGGCTCCGCCGTGTCGCGCGGATCGTACGCCGCCTCAAGGGGGGGCGCCCCGACCTCGCCGGGCCGGCCGCCAAGCTGGCCCAGCTCCTCGGCGGATGGGTCGAGCGGGACGAGGCGCGGTTCAGGGCGCAGCACGCCCCCCACGTGGTCCGCGCTCTCGACGCGGCGGGGCTGGCCGACCAGGGCCCGCCGGGGGAGGTGGAGCGGGTGGCGGAGGCGCTGCTCAGCCGCCTGGTCGCCCGGGGCGGCCTCGACCTCGGCGACCTGCGCGACGCGGTCAGCCGGAGCGCGCTGGTCATCCCGATCGGGGAGGCGATGCCGGGCGGCGACCCGCTCCTCGCGGCGGACAGCCGGCTCGCGGTGGTCCTCGACGGGGTCTACTACCGCGGTGAGGTCTACCTGAGGGCCCTCCATCGGCTGCAGGCCGTCGCGTTCGGCACGCACTGGGGGCGCGTGCTCTCCGTGTATGTCCTGTTCCCCTTCGGCGGCGCGTTCCTCGCTCTCGAGGCCATCGAGCATCTGCTCGCGTGGGGCGGCTGGGAGCTCCCCTTGGTCTCGTGGTGGGGGGTCGTCGGGCTAGGCCTCGCCCTCGTCGCGGTCACGCGCCTCGAGGTGCTGCGGCGCCTCGTTACCGCACCCCTCCGTGGGCTCTCGCGGGTGGCGGGGCGGTGGCTGCATACGCCGCGAGGGGCCCATCGCTCCTGGCCCCGGCTTCGGAGGCTCGCCCATCGCGTCGCCCGGGCCTGGCGGGGCCTCTTCGACCGCGTGACCGTGGCCGTCTATCACGTCGACGAGTGGCTCCGGTACCGCGGCGGCGACCAGCGGGGCGCCCGCCAGGTCGAGGCCGTGTCGGCGCTGGGCTGGTTCGTGTTCGGGTACGCGCTGCGCTTCGCGTTCCGGCTGGTCATCGAGCCCACCGTCAACCCGATCAAGCACTTCCCGACGGTCACGGTCGCCGGGAAGCTATCGATGACCAGCGTCTTCCCGTTGATGACCTACGGCTTCCAGCAGGTGATGCCGGTCGGTCTCGCCGCGTCCCTCGCCCTGCCGATCTGCCTGGTCGTCATCCCGGGGTTCTCGGGGTTCCTGGTCTGGGAGCTCCGGGCGAACTGGGACCTGTACGGCGAGGCCGACCCCGTCGACCCGTCGGGCCTCGACCCGGCGCTCGAGCCTAGTCACCTGGAACAGCAGTGAGTGGTCAATCCCGGCGAGCGATCGGCGCCCGAATCAAGGAACGACGACGACGAATACTTCGCGTATGTCGAGGAGTAGTGACACCGAGTCGGGCGTCGAGGGCCGGCGGGATGTTGCCACGAATCGCTGAGACAGGTGACTAGCCCAGGTTGACCGGCCCGCCCCGCTCGATCGCGCGCCGGTAGGCCGGCCGGTCCCGCGCCTTGGCGAGGAACGCGCGGAGCCGCGGGTAGTCCCCCTCGACGAGCGGACCGCGGTGCTCGGCGCCCTCCAGGGGATAGGTCATCTGAATGTCCGCAGCGCTGAAGGCGTCGCCCGTGAACCAGGGCCGGTCGGCGAGCTCGGCCTCGAGGAAGGACAGGTGGTTCCGGGCCTCCGGCTCCGCGTAGGCCCCCTTCACCCGCTGGGCGATGCCGCGCGCGACGGGCTTGATGAAGAACGGGAGCGGCGCCGTCTCGATCCGACGCAGGATCAGCGCCACGAGCAGCGGCGGCATCAGGGAACCCTCCGCATAGTGCAGGAAGAACCGGAAGCGGCGATGGGCGTCGGTGCCCGCCTCGGGCCGGAGCCCGGCCGGGCCGAAGCGGTCGAGCAGCTCCTCGATGACCGCGCCCGACTCCGCGAGGACGACGCCGTCCACCTCGACCACCGGCGCTCGCCCGAGGGGGTGGACCTGGCGCAGCGAGGCCGGCGCGCGGAGCGTCTCCGGGTCGCGATCGTAGCCCCGCAGCTCGTAGTCGACGCCGAGCTCCTCGAGCAACCAGAGGATCCGGTGGGAGCGGGAGCGCCCGAGGTGGTGAACCGTGACGTCAGCCATGGGCGGCAGCGTAGCCGAGAGCCGGCCCTACCACGCGACGATCACGCGCTCGAGCGTCAGGACGTCGATCGCGAAGAGCCGCGGTGGGGTCGCGCCCGCGACCCAGGCGACCTCGCCGTCGTCCCGGAGCACCGCGTCGAAGTAGAAGGCCGCCTCGGGGCCCCGGCCGATGAGCTCCTTCGCGATCTCGGTCCGGTTCCCGCTGGAGAGCTCGCCCTCGACCACCCGCGATTCGCGCGACGCCGACCACAGGACGGCGCGGAAGGGCGCTGCGTCCAGCCCCTGGAGCGGGCCCAGGGCCTCTCCCACGCCCCGGTTGGGGCCGCTGATCTCCTCCCGCGTGCCCGTCGCGATGTCGATGCTGAGGACGAAGTCCTCGCGCGACGCGTAGAGCGCCCGACCTCGCCGGGTGAGCCCGCGGGTGCTGGCCAGCGAGGGTCCGGTCCCCCGGGGTCCCCCGGAGACCACGGTTCGGGCGCCGGTCGCCGGGTCGACGTCGTAGAGCACGTCGTCGTCCACGTAGTGGAGCGCCTGGCTCACGTCGTCCCAGGTGACGCCGCGGTGCTCGATGGTCTCGGACGGGTCGTTGGCCCCCGAGACGAGCACGCTGGGAGCGACGTCGTCGAGCCGGTAGCGGCTCAGGCGCCCGGTGCGGCCGGTGACGAACAGCCGGCGACCGGTGCCGTCCGCGGCGAGGCCCACGGGACCCTGGAGCGAGAGGCTCTCGACGACGATCCTCCGGTCGCCGGCCACCCGGTCCACCTCCAGCACCGCCTGCCGATGCAGGTCGGCGACGTAGAGGAGCCCATCGTCGGCCAGCGCGACGCCCGTGGGGGTGACGAAGTGGGCCCCGCCGCCGACCAGGTCCTGGCGCACGACCGAGCGCTCCCCGGTCGACAGCTCGACCCGGAAGACGATGCCGTCCGAGGTCACGACGAAGGCGCGGTCGGCGCCGGCGTCGACCGCCAAGCCCGTCGCGGTCCCGGGGGGCCAGTCGACCACGTTGGCGCTCGGCAGGAGGCTCCGGTCGCCGGTCGCCGGGTCGACGACGAGGAGCCGGGTTCCGTCGAGGACGAGGATGTCGCCGCTCAGCCCGTCCACGTCGACCGCGGTCGCGCTCGTCGGCAGCTCGAGGCCGAGGCCGCGGCCGGGCCCGGACAGGACGGTCTCCGTCCCGTCCGCGTCGCCGGC
>JBHJHB010000094.1:0-94721 GCA_050331215.1 Sandaracinaceae bacterium
GGCGACCCGGGAGCGCCCCAGCCGCCGGCGCCGGCGACGCCCACCCCCCGCGCCCGCGGCGCTCGCCTTGCTGGCGGTGCTCGCGGCCTGCCTCGGCGTCGCACCGGCGATGGCGCGGGCCCAGGCCGCCGAGGGCTCGAACGCGCCGGCCCCGACCGTGCGGGACATCCCGGAGCTCGCCGCGCGCCTCGACTCGTCGGACCCCGATGAGGTGGTCGCGGCGATCGACCTGCTGACCGCGGTGGACAACCCCCGGGTGATCCCCCACCTGGAGCGGCTCCTGCGAAGCGGGCGGAGCGACGTGATCACGGACCGGGCGCTGCTCGCCCTGCGGCAGCTGGCCCACCCGTCGGCCCTCGAGATCCTGACGGTCTACACCAGCCATCGGCGCGTGGGAGCCCGGCGCCGCGCCTACCAGGCGATCGCCGCGATCGAGGACCGGCGGGTCCCCGCCCTCCTGGAGCGCGGCCTGCGCGACAGCGACCGGGGCATCCGCGCGACCAGCGCCCGGCGCCTCGGCGCGGTCGGCAACGACGCGTCCGTGGAGACGCTGTTCCAGGCCTTCGACCATCGCGTGATGGAGGCGTCGGTCGCGATCGGGAAGCTCGGCGACGCCGACGCGGTCGAGCGGTTCCACGGCTACCTCGGGCAGGCGCCCCTGTCGGTGATGCTCGCCGGCTACCGGGAGTTCCTCGGCCGGCGCGAGATCCCGCAGAGCGCGAAGATGGGCATCGTCCAGCGCATCGCGGAGCAGCCGAGCGTCCAGGTCCAGCGCTTCCTCCAGCGCTACCTGGATACGTTCCCGACCACCTTCCGCGCGCAGCGCGACCCCCTGCGCCGCGAGGTCGTCAGCACGCTGCGGCGGCTCCTCTCCGAGGCCGGAGGGGATGGGAGCGACCGCAGCAACCCCGGCGAGGCGGGTGAGGACGCCTCGGGAG
Source organism: Sandaracinaceae bacterium (assembly GCA_050331215.1). GTDB lineage: Bacteria > Myxococcota_A > Polyangia > Polyangiales > Sandaracinaceae > JBHJHB01. The sequence goes on from JBHJHB010000094.1 coordinate 939, forward strand.
ACCAGCCGTGACCGTCCGCCTTCGCGCCCTCTCGGTCCTGGCCCCGGCCGCGCTGCTGGCCGCCGCGGGCTGTGGACCGACCTACAAGCCGGCTTTCGGCTATCACTTCCTCGACAACCGGACCGAGGACCTGGCGGAGGTGCTCGAGGCCCTGCCGGAGCCCTCCCACGACGACGAGCCCGAGAACGTGCTCGGCGAGCCGATCGTCGTCCTGACGACCCACACCGAGGACGGCACCGGGCGCAGCCTGGTCGCGATCAACGTGCGCAGCGGCGAGGAGCTCTGGAGCGTCGAGGTGGACGCCGCGACGCGCCCCGAGATCCTCGGCGACGTCGTGCTGACCTCCCGTGAGCAGATGCTGATCGGCTACGACCTCGAGTCGGGCCGGGAGCTCTACCAGGTGGCGCTGGCGGACCTCGCCTACGTCGGGGCCACGCGCGACGGGGACACGATCTACTACTCGACCACGGTCGGCGCCCAGGGCGGCGCCCGGCGCGTCGGCCACGTCGCCGCGATCGGCGCCCGGGGCGGCGGCGAGAAGTGGCGCCACGAGGTGCAGGGCGTCTTCGGGCAGCCCGCGGCCCAGGGCGGCATGGTGTTCGTGCCCTGGGAGCGGCAGAACATCGCGGTCCTCAGCGAGGAGGACGGCCACGAGCTCGCCCGCCTGCGGTCCACCGACGACGTGATCAGCTGGGCCCTCGATCATCCGACGGGGATCTACTACGGCAGCCGCGGCATCTACCGGCTGACCCACCGGTCGGTGTCCGGCGAGCGGGCCGAGTCCACGCACATGGTGCCTCCGATGGAGGAGCTGCCGCGCATGCCCGACGACCTCTGGGAGGACGGGTTCCTGCCGAAGCCGGGGACGCGGTCGGCGCGCGGGCGGATCCGGGTCTACTTCAACCCCTCCCCGGCGGCGGAGGTCGACGAGATCAAGGTCGAGGGGGACACCTTCTACTTCGCGTACTACCGCTACGTTTTCGCGTTCGGCCTCGCCGGACAGCTGCGGTGGGCGCGGGTGCTCGAGCAGGACGTGCTCAACGCCGAGGCGATGCCGCACGGGCTGTTGACCGTGGGGGAGCAAGGGGCGATGCACCTGCTCGACCGGGACAACGGCAACGACCGCTGGAGCCGCGACCTCGGCACCCAGGTCGCGTCGGCCTCCCTCGACGCGGCGGGCTTCGACCCGACGGGGGACAGCGACGAGCCCCGGACGCTCCGCGAGCAGCTCAACGAGGTGGTCCTCGACCCGGACAACCGTCTGGTGCCGGCGCGGGCCTACGCGGTGGACAAGCTGGCGAGCCTCGAGGACGAGGAGGTGACGCAGGACCTCCTCGACCTCTACCAGCAGCGGACGATGCCCCGGGCCCTGCGCGACGAGCTGCGTCAGGCGCTGTCGGAGCGAGAGAGCGGGCCCCAGTACCTGCTCGCGGCCCTCGAGCGTCGCTACGATTTCCTCGAGAGCACGGCCGCGCCGCCGCTCGAGGCCATCGTGCCGGCGCTGCTCCGGATGGAGGTGCGCGAGGCGGTGCCGCGGCTCGTGACCCATATGTGGGACCACGAGACGCCGGCCGAGGTGGTCCCGGTCGTGGTCCACGGCGTGATCGAGCTCGGCCGGGAGCAGGCCCTCGACGAGCTGGAGCGCTTCCTGACGTTCTACCGGGAGGACAGCGAGTTCCGCGGACCGATCGGGCTCCGCCCCAACATGGAGCTCGAGCAGTACGAGCGCTTCCAGGAGCTGGCCGACGAGGAGCCGCCGGCGGAGGAAGGCGCGGACCCGGTCCCGGCGAACCCCCTCGCCCAGTCGATGGCTTACGCTCTCAAGGCCCTCGTGCTCTACGGCGGACCGAGCGGGGAGGACTTCCTCGAGGAGTACCTCGAGGAGGGGAGCGCCGCCGCGCCGGAGCTCGTGGCGTACGTGGCGAGCCTCCGGGCCGCGCAGGTCGCGGCGGCGGAGCGCGCGGCGGAGGAGGATCTCCAGCTGCTCTTCTCGATCCTCGCGCTGGCGGAGCAGGACCTCGAGGATCTGCCCGAGCGGCTGACTCCCGACCAGGTCAACGCGGTGTTCGCGGAGCACGCCGACCAGCTGCGGGGCTGCATCGCCGACGAGCTGGAGCGCAACCCGACGCTGTCCCGGGTGCGGATGATCTTCATCCTGACCGGCGACGGGCGGGCCACGGATGTCCGGGTCACGCCGACGGGGCAGGAGCTGTCCCGCTGCCTCGACCGCCAGGTCACCTCGATCCAGTTCCCGCGCTTCAGCGACCGACGGATGCGCGCGAGCTACAACATCGGGATCCGGAGCGGGGGTCAGCGGGCCGCGGGCGGCGAGCGCCAGGGGGGACCGCCGGACCCGGCGGTCGCCGGGTGGTGGGCCCTCGACGAGTGGCACTGGAAGCGACGGGCCGAGCAGCCCGAGGACGCGGTGGCGAGCCTGGTGGCCTGCGGGGCCGCGGCTCCCGAGGGCGGTGAGCCGGCGGAGGGCGCCGGAGACCCGGCCGCCGGCAACGCCGTGGCGAGCTCGCCGAGCGACGGCTGCGTCACCCCGTGGTTCGCCTTCGGCCAGGAGCCGCCGCGGCCGATCGGGCCCCAGCTGCCGGAGCCGCCCGACGTCGAGTGCCCGCCGGAGCTGCGGGACGAGGACGGCAACTGCCTCACGCAGCGGACCGAGCGCGAGGAGCCCGAGGAGGTGGGCTCCGAGGAGGCGTCCGACGCGCCGCCGGAGGAGGCTCCGCCCACGGAGGCGCCCCCGGCCGAGGAGGCCCCTCCCGCCGAGGAGGGCGAGGAGACCCCTTGGTGGATCGGGACGGACGAGTAGGGCCGCCGCGGCGACCGGCGAGAGCGCGCTCGCCTCGTCAGCGGCCCGCGTAGCGGGGGTCGCCGGGGCGGAGGCTGAGCGTGTCCCGGATGTCGCCGTAGCGCGTGGACACGCTCTTCGGGGCGACGCCGTAGCGGCGCGCGATCGCGGCCTGCGTCACGCCGTCCAGGCCGTGGACCAGCGCGATCGCGTAATGGACGGCGGCCGCGCAGATCGCCGGCTTCTTCACCCGGGGGGTGCGCTCCTCGCGGTAGTCCGCCCACAGCGCGCGGGCCCTCTCGACCTGCCGGGCCGTGAAGCCGGCGGCTCGCATGTTGCGCTCGAGGAGGACATCGACATCCGGCCGCTCCCCGTCGTCGTACCGCGGGACGGGCTTCGGCGGGACGGTCTCGCCGGGGGGCGCGCCCCGGTCGATCCACCCGAGCAGTGACCGGTGCTCCTTGCTCGTCGGCGCGTCGCGCAGGGCGTCGAGCGCGAGCTCCCGGGCCTCGTCGAGGCGGTTCACGCGCGCGAGGCAGTGGGCGAGGCTGGCGGTGATCTCGTGCTCGGGCGGCTCCGCGATCCGGTAAGCCATCTCGAGGTGGTGGAGCGCGTCGCGGGGTACGTCGAGGGCCACGTCGAGGAGGTGCCCGAGGTTGTGGTGGTACCAGGGGTTGCGCGGAGAGCGAAGGAGAGCGCGCCGGTAGGCGGAGGCGGCGGCGCGGTAGTGACCGAGCAGCGCCCAGGCGAGCGCCATCAACGAGTGGACCACGTCGTCGTTGGGGCGCTGCGACAGCACCTTGCGCAAGTGCAACGCGGCCGCCCACGGGTCCTCCTCGAGGCAGAGCTCGGCGAGGTGCCGGTGGGCGAACGTGCGGTCCGGGTCGCCTTCGGGGGCGACGTCGAGGAGACGGCGGAGCAGGCCCTCGACCTGACGGCGCTCCAATCCCTGCTCGAGGGCGCGCTCGGCCCGGCGTCGGATCGACTCCTGACTCTCCCTGGACCGCGCCACGCGGGACCTATAGCGGTCGCCCCTCAGGGGGGCAAGACTCGAGGCGAGGCCTCGGCGCGGTGGTCGACGCGGCGTAGCACGGCGACGAGAAACCCGCCGTAGGGGGCCAGGACCGAGCCCAGGGCCGCGCGCTCTGCCGCCCGCAGCGCCGCACCCAGGAGCGGCATCCGGTGGACCGCGGCCGCCGGGGTCAGGACGCGGATCCCCCGCCACGCCAGCAGCCGGAGCTCCGCGGGGAAGGAGGCCTCCAGCTCCTCGAGCGTGTCCCAGCGGGTGGGGATGTCGTTCTCCCGGTGGTCCCGTCCGATCCGGCGGGCTCCCGCGACCCGCCGCACGAGGTACCGGAGGCTCCGTCGGTTGTAGAACTCGAGCACGAGGTGCCCGCCAGGCCGCGTCACCCGGGCGAGCTCGGCGAGGGCCCGGCGACGGTCCGGGACGTGGGCGAGCACCTTGAAGCTGCACACCGTGTCGAAGGTCGCGTCCGCGAAGGGCAAGCGGGTCAGGTCCGCCTCGACGACCTCCAGGCCGCGGGCCCGGGCGCGGGCGAGCATGCCGCGCGACAGGTCGGCGCCCACCGCCCGCTCCGCCGTGAGCGCGATCCGATGGAGGAGGAGCCCCGTCCCGCAGCCCGCCTCGAGCACGCGCGCTCCGGCGACGTAGGAGGAGGCCACCCGGAGCGAGAGCTCGTCGACCAGCGCGTGGTAGCCCTCGTCCCGACCCGCTTCGTAGTGCCGGCTGAAGTCGTCGTAGTAGCGGGCGATGCGGCGGGTCATGGCGCGAGGAGCTCGTCGTAGACCCGCTCGTAGGCGGCGGCCATCCGGGCGGGGTGGTGGTGGGCCTCGGCGAAGGCGCGGGCGGCCCGACCGGCTCGGTCGCGCGCCTCCGCGTCGGCCAGCAGCTGGTCGAGCGCGCCGATCAGCGCGTCCACGCCGTCGACGACCCGCGCCGCGCCGGCCTCGGCGAGCTCCGCTGCGCTGCTCTCGGCGGCGACGATCACCGGACGAGCCAACCACTGGCTCTCCAGGAGGACGATCGGCAGGTCGACCTTCGCCGAGAGGTCCCGAGACGGGAGCGCGACGACGTCCGCTGCCCCGAGCAGCGCGTGAATGTCGGGCGTCCGCCCTACCCAGCGTACGCGCCCCGGATCGGCGCGGCGGCGCAGGTGGGCCTCGCGGGCCGCGGCGCGCGCGGTCTTCGGGCGGCACGCCATGACCAGCACGGCGTCCCGCTCGGCCCGCGCGGCGAAGGCGTCGAGCACGTGAGCGGCGCCCTCCCCGGTCTCGAGATCCCCGGGGAAGACCACCACCGGCGCGGCGGCGGGCAGGCCCAGCCTCCGTCGCGCGGCGCGGCGCTCCTCCTCGTCGAAGGGAGCGGGGGGGGGACAGGCCGGGGGGATGCGGCGGAGCCGCTCGGCCGGGACACCTCGCTCCCGGAGCGCTCGCTCCGTGGCCCTCGACAGCACCACGAGGCGGTCCGCGAACAGGAGGCTCGGGGGGAGGTCGGCGCGCGGCCGGCTCGTCACGGTCTGGACGGTCGGACGGCGCCGCCAGCGCGCAGCGCCCCGGGCCACCGTGGACGTCCGTGGGTTCGGCGTGAAGAGGAAGTGCCAGAGATCGGCGGGCGCTCCGAGAAGCAGGCGCCCGAGCCAGTGCAGCGGGCCGGCGGGGGGCGGCTCGAGGACGCCCCCCGGGAGCACGACGCCCCGCCCGAAGGTGCGCGGGCGATGGCGGCGGAGGCCCTGCGCCAGATCCCGCGCGAGGTTCTTGGTCCCGTCGTCCCAGGGGGGGACGAGGGGCTTCGCGATGATCAGGACCTCCGCCATCGCCGTCGTCTACGCGCGCCGCGCGGCCCGCGCCAGCCCGCCAACGACCCGCCTTGACCGGGTTTCTCCCCGCCGCTACGCCGACCCTGGTGCCCGACAGCCAGCCCGACGAGCTCCCCGAGGAGGGCGATGACGACGTGCCGGGCCCCGATCCGGAGCACCGCCGCCGCCGGCTCGAGCGCGTGCTCCCCGACGTCCTGACGCGGGCGCTCGAGAAGGGCCTGGAGGCCGGGCTGGGCACGCTCGCCAACAGCGGCGAGGCGCTGCGCGGCGTGAGGGTGCCGAAGGAGATGGTCGGCTACGTCTTCGGCCAGATCGACGAGACGAAGAACTTGATGGTCCGCGTCGTGGCCAAGGAGGTGCGGGACTTCCTCGCGGCGACGGATCTGTCGGCGGAGCTCCAGCGGGCCCTGACCGCGCTCTCCTTCGAGATCCGGACCGAGATCCGCTTCATCCCGAACGACAAGGGCGGCATCCGGCCGGAGGTGAAGTCCGAGGTGGAGCCGAAGCGACGGGAGGCGGAGCCGAAGCGCGGCGAGGCGGCCGAGGCGCGGCGCCGCGAGCGGCGGGACGGCGCCGAGCCGCGCCGGCGACGATGGTGGCGCAACGGCGAGAGCGACGCCGTCGGCGCTCCGCCGCCGCCGGCGCCCGAGCCTGCCCGACCGCCCCCCCCCCAGGCCGAGGCCGAGCCGCCGCGGCCGGAGTCGGAGTCGGAGGCCGCCGCGTCGCCCGGGGCGGACGGCGAGGACACCGACTGAGGGCCAGCCGGGGCGCGCACGGCCACGAGGACGTGCACGCGATGAGCACGTGACCGTGACCGAGGCCGGGGGCGTCAGGCACACCCCGTCCTCGGCGCTCTCTAGGGACGCGGCGGGACCGGAGGCGGCAGCGGGCCCCTGCGCTGGCCGCCGCCTTCCCGCTCCGGGAGCGGGCTCGGGCGGCCATACGGCGTCTCGATCGGTGGCTCGCGGTAGCGCCCCCGGGACGGGTCGGGGCTCGCCCCCCGCGGCACCTCCGGCTCGCCCGGCGGCAGCCGCGGCCGCGTGGCCTGGGCGGCCGCCGCTCCGCCGTCCACCCGCCGGATGAGCAGCCGCGTGATCCCGATGGGCGTCAGCGGCCGATGCCCCTCGTCCGGGTTCTGCGGCACGCGCGCGATCTGGCTGATGACGTGCTCGGGCTGGCACTGGCCGAAGATCGTGTACATGCCGCCCTCGTCGAGCTGGGGCGCGGGACCGTCGGTCAAGAAGAACTGGCCTCCCGCGGAGTTCGGCTCGTTGCCCAGGTTGGCCATCACCATCTGGCCCGCCCGGTCGTGGGCGAGGGTGTCGTCGAGCTCGTCCGGGAGGCGGTAGCCGACGGTGCCCGTGCCGTCGCCGAGGTAGTCGCCGGTCTGGATCAGGAACTCGGGGATCACCCGGTGGAAGGTCAGGCCCCGGTAGTACGGGCGGCGCACCCACTCGCCGGCGCGCGCGTCCCACCACGGCCGGAGGCCGCGCGCCAGGCCGATGAAGTTGGCCACCGCGTTCGGGACGCGCTCCGCGTACAGATCGCACATCAGCGCGCCGAACGGCGTGCCGATCTCGGCGACGAGGCTTCCCTCGATCGGCAGGTCGACCACCGCCTCCTCCAGCGTGAAGTCCCCGTCCTCGGGGTCCGGCTGGTTGGGCTCCCGGATCAGGCCGTCCTCGTCGTAGCCGCCCCGCCGGCCGCGCGTGGCGGAGCGCTCGCGTGCGCTCGGCCCGGCGAACAGGATGCCCTCGCCCTCCGAGGTGACGGCGAACAGCGGCGGCTCGCTCTCCTCGGGCTCGCTCCGCTCGTGGCTGTCGGAGCCGCACGCGGCGAGCATCGTCGCGAGCGCGAGAGCCCACCCACGGGCGGCGGACGCTGCGGGTGCCCAGGCCAAGTCGAGTCGGTTCATCGTTTCCCTCCTGCGGGGCATGCCGTACGCGCGAACCCGGGAGGGGTAGCGCGCATTCGCTCCCGGTGCCGGTCCGGGCGCCCTACACTCGCCCGGGTGTCGACCGGGAAGGGTATGGTCTATCTCCTCGGGGCGGGCCCGGGCGACCCCGAGCTCCTCACCCTGCGGGCGCGCCGCCGGCTCGCCGAGGCGGACCTGGTGCTCTACGACGCGCTGGTCCACCCGGACATCCTCGCCCATGCCCGCGCCGACGCCGAGGTCGTCTTCGTCGGCAAGCGCGCGGGCCGCCCGTCCGAGCGGCAGGCCCGGATCGACGAGCGGATGGGCGACGCGGCGCGGGCGGGGCGGGTCGTGGCGCGGCTGAAGGGCGGCGACCCCTACCTCTTCGGCCGGGGCTCGGAGGAGGCGGAGCTCCTCGCCCGGGAGGCCATCCCCTTCGAGGTGGTGCCGGGGGTGAGCTCCCCCGCGGCGGCCAGCGCGTTCGCCGGGGTCTCGCTCACGCACCGGCGCCTCTCGAGCAGCGTGCTCTACCTGACCGCGACCGAGTCGGTCGAGAAGGACCGGAGCAGCCACGACTGGGCGCGCCTGGCCACCGGTCCGGAGACCCTCGTCATCTTCATGGGGATGCGGAAGCTCGAGGCGCTGATGAAGCTCCTCGTCGAGCACGGGCGGCCCCCCACCCCGCCGGCGCTCGCCGTCCAGTGGGCGAGCGTGCCGCGCCAGCGCGTCGTCGAGGGCACGGTGGCCGACCTGGCGTCGCGCGCCCGGGACGCCGGGCTGGGGCTCCCGTCCCTCGTGATCGTCGGGGAGGTCGTCGAGCTCCGGAGGACCCTGAGCTGGTACGAGCACAAGCCCCTGTTCGGCAAGCGCGTGCTGGTGACCCGGCCTGCGCACCAGAACGAGGAGCTCGCCCGGATGCTCCGCGACGAGGGCGCCGACCCGGTTCGTATTCCGGCGATCCGGATCGCGCCGCCGGCCGACGCGGGGCCGCTGCGGGCGGCGGTGGCCGACCTCGGGGTGTATCGATGGGTCGTCTTCACGAGCGCCAACGGGGTGGAGGGCTTCTTCCGGGAGGTCGCCGAGCAGGGCCTCGATGCGAGGGCCCTCGGCGCCGCGCGGATCTGCGCGATCGGCCCCGCCACCGCGGGCGCCCTCGCCCGCCACGGCCTGAGCGCCGACGTCGTCCCGGAGGAGTTCCGGGGCGAGGGGGCGGCCGACGCGGTCCTCGAGGCCGAGCGCGACCCGGCGACCGCCCGGGTCCTCCTGCCCCGCGCCGAGGTGGCGCGCGAGGCCCTGCCCGAGCGGCTGAGGGCGGCCGGAGCGACCGTCGACGTCGTCCCGACCTACCGCACGGAGGGACCGACCCGGGAGGACGGGATCCGGATCCGGGATCACGTGCACCGGGGCCTGGTGGACGTGCTGACGTTCACGAGCCCCTCGACCGTCCGGGAGGTCGCGAACGCCCTGGGCGAGCATGCGTCGGTGATCCGGACCGGCTTCGTCGTCGCCTGCATCGGTCCGGTGACGGCGGAGGCGGCGCGGCAGCGAGGGTGGACGGTCCATGTCGCGGCCGAGCGCTACACGGCGGCGGGGCTCCGGGATGCGCTGGTGGCCCACTTCCGGCGGCCGGTCAACGGAGAGCGAGCATGACGGCGAGCGGGCGGGGACGGTGGCGGAGGACGGCGTCCACGCCGCGGGCGCCGGCTGCCCTCGCGGGGCTGGCCCTCGCCCTCGCCGCCGCGTGCTCCGGCTTCCAGGGACCGGTCGAGGACATCCCTGCGGACGACCCCCGCCTGGACGGAGCGAGCGAGAGCCCCGACGGCATCTGGGAGAGCCAGCCCTGGAGCGATCCGGGCCTCCCCTGGATCGAGTTCCCGCCCCGGACGACCGTCGGCCTCGAGCATGGCCTCGGGCGCACTCCGCGCGTGGTGCTCGTCTACCTGTCCTTCGATGCGGAGGGTACGCGGGCGGCCCTCGCCTCGGGCGACCTCGCCCTGACGATCGACATCGACGAGCAGTGGGTACGTATCCTCAACGACACCAACGCGGTGTTCTTCTTCCGCGTGGTTCTCGAGTAGGCCCGGCGGAGGTCCTGGACGCGGAGCCGTCGTTGCCCCAGGAATGAGGGCCCGGAGGCGACAAGCCCCTCACGGAGACGGGTCGCCGGTGGGTCCGGGGGACCTTGACGGGGCCCAGCGCACCACTGACCCTCCCGTGCAGGCGTTCGGGAGCATTCCTACACTTATCCGGCCCGAGCGAGCCATGGGCGAGAAGTACGAACCGGACGGCGTAACCATCACCCGTACCCGCACCGAGCGGCGGGTGCAGAAGCCACGTATGTGGCGGGTGCTGATGCATAACGACGACTACACCACCCGCGAGTTCGTCGTGGATGTCCTCCGAACCGTCTTCCATCACTCGGAGACGGAGGCGGTTCGGATCATGCTCCACGTGCACCACAACGGCGTGGGGGTTGCCGGGGTGTTCACCCGGGAGATCGCGGAGACGAAGGTCGGGACGGTCGAGCAGATGGCGCGCGCCCGCGAGTATCCGCTCCGCCTCTCCATGGAACCCGAAGAGGACGAAGACTGATGTCATCTCCCATGATTGCCCGGGAGCTGCAAGAGACCCTGCGGAAGGCCTACGACGAGGCCCAGCGCATGCGCCACGAGTACGTGACGCTCGAGCACCTGCTGCTGGCGCTCCTCGACGATCCAAAGGCCCAGCGGGCGCTCGACGCGTGCTCGGTGAACCGGGGACGCGTGCGGCACAAGCTCTACCAGTTCTTCGAGGAGAGCGTCCCGACGCTCCCCGAGGATACGGAGGCGGAGCCGCACCAGACCCTCGCCGTCGAGCGCGTGCTCCAGCGCGCCGCCATCCACGCGATCTCCTCGGAGATGAAGGTGATCGACGGGGGCAACGTGCTGGTGCAGCTCTTCTACGAGCGGGAGAGCCACGCGGTCTACCTGCTCGACCAGGAGGGGGTGCAGCAGTTCGACCTGAAGCACTTCGTCTCCCACGGCGTGCGCCCGGACGGCTCCTCGGACGAGGAGGGGGACTACGGCGGCGACGACGAGGACGAGGACGAGCCCGGCGCGCGGCGGGACCCCCTCGAGGCCTACTGCGTCGACCTGCTGAAGGAGGCCGAGGAGGGCCACATCGACCCGCTGATCGGCCGGGGCGCCGAGCTCGAGCGGACGATCCAGGTGCTCGTGCGTCGCCGGAAGAACAACCCGGTGTACGTCGGTGAGCCCGGCGTCGGCAAGACGGCGATCGCCGAGGGTCTCGCCAAGCACATCTTCGAGGAGAACGTCCCCAAGGTGCTCCAGGAGGCGAAGATGTTCGCCCTCGACATGGGGTCGCTGCTGGCCGGGACGAAGTACCGCGGTCAGTTCGAGGAGCGCCTCAAGGGCGTGATCAAGCGTCTGCAGGAGATCGAGGGCGCGATCCTCTTCATCGACGAGATCCACACCATCGTCGGTGCGGGGGCCACGACCGGCAGCTCCATGGACGCTAGCAACATCCTCAAGCCTGCCCTGGCATCGGGGAAGATCCGGTGCATCGGGTCGACGACCTTCCAGGAGTTCAAAGGCGCCTTCGACCGGGACCGGGCGCTGGCCCGGCGGTTCCAGAAGATCGATGTCGGCGAGCCGTCCGTCGAGGATACGGTCGAGATCCTCAAGGGTCTTCAATCGCGTTACGAGGAGCATCACGGCGTCGAGTACGAGGAGGACGCGATCCAGGCGGCGGCCAAGCTCGCGGCCAAGCACATCACCGAGCGCTTCCTCCCGGACAAGGCGATCGACGTGATCGACGAGGCCGGAGCGCAGGACCAGCTCCGGGACGAGCCGACCGGCAAGGTCACCGTCCACGACGTGGAGCGGGTCGTGAGCAAGATGGCCCGGGTCCCCGAGAAGACGGTCAGCGCCAGCGAGCAGGGCCGCCTCCGCGACCTGGACGACGAGCTCAAGCACGTCATCTTCGGCCAGGACGACGCCATCGAGAAGATCGCGAGCGCGATCAAGCTGGCCCGGGCCGGGCTCCGCACCGGCGACAAGCCGATCGGCAACTTCCTGTTCAGCGGGCCCACGGGCGTGGGCAAGACCGAGCTCGCTCGGCAGCTCGCGAAGGTGCTGGGGGTCGAGCTGATCCGCTTCGACATGAGCGAGTACCAGGAGCGGCACACCGTGTCGCGCCTGATCGGGGCGCCGCCCGGCTACGTTGGCTTCGACCAGGGCGGGCTGCTCACCGATGCGGTCCGCAAGCACCCCTACTGCGTGCTGCTCCTCGACGAGATCGAGAAGGCGCACCCGGACCTGTTCAACGTGCTCCTGCAGGTGATGGACCACGCCAGCCTGACCGACAACAACGGTCGGACGAGCGACTTCCGCAACGTCATCTTGAGCATGACGACCAACGCCGGCGCGCGGGAGATGAACACGCGCCAGGTCGGCTTCGGCAGCGAGGGCTCCCAGGCCGACGCGACGCGGGCCAAGGCCGCGATCGAGCGGACCTTCTCGCCGGAGTTCCGGAACCGGCTCGACGCCTGGGTCCTGTTCCACGGGCTCAGCGAGGAGGTGATCCTGCGCGTCGTCGACAAGGAGGTCGGCCTCCTCGGTCAGCAGCTCGAGGAGCGGGAGGTCACGATCGAGCTGACCGAGGCCGCGCGCCTGTGGCTCGCGAAGACCGGGTACGACCCGGCGTTCGGCGCGCGGCCGATGGGACGGACGATCGAAGCGCACATGAAGAAGCCCCTCGCGGAGGCCCTGCTGTTCGGCGAGCTGAAGGACGGAGGGCACGTGCTCTTCGACGTCGCCGAGGACGGCGAGGGGCTCGTGTGGGAGAAGACCGACGAAAGGCCCGTGGCGGCCTGAGGAGTGCCCGTCTACCTCTTGACCGAGGAGCTACTGTTTCCCCCTCCGGAGCGCGCGTCTCCCGAGGGGGTGGTCGCGATCGGCGGCGACTTCAGCGCGGAGCGCCTCGTCCTCGCCTACAGCCAGGGCATCTTCCCCTGGCCGACGGAGGGCTTTCCGCCTCTCTGGTTCTCGCCCGACCCTCGCTTCGTGCTCTGCCCGGAGCGCATCCACCTCTCGAGGAGCCTCCGGAAGCGGATGAAGCGGGCAGAGTACGAGGTCCACGCCGACCGGGCCTTCGAGGCGGTGATCGACGCGTGCGCCGAGGTGTCACGGCCCGGGCAGTCGGGGACCTGGATCACCCCTCCCCTGCGGGAGGGGTTCCTCGCGCTCTACCTGCGGGGCTTCGCGCACAGCATCGAGGCCTACGACCGCGGGGAGCTGGTCGGCGGGCTGTACGGCGTGTCCCTTGGACGCGTCTTCTTCGGCGAGTCGATGTTCGCGCGCGCCCCGGACGCCTCCAAGGTCGCCTTCGCCACCCTGGCGGGTAACCTCGTCGCGTGGGGCTTCGACCTCGTCGACTGCCAGGTCTACACCGACCATCTGGCGCGCTTCGGCGCGGAGCGGTGGCCCCGCCGCACGTTCCTGCGGCACCTCCAGCGGTCGATGGAGAGCCCGACGCGTCGCGGGCCCTGGACCTTCGACCTCGGGCCGGCGGAGGCCCTCGCGGTGCTCGCACCGCGCGAGGCGGCGCAGTAGTCGCGCGTGATGGCCGGGCCGAAGCACAGGACCAGCACGCAGATCGGCCGGCCCGACCCCGAACAGGACCGCGCGGAGCACGACGACGCCGCGGCGGATGACCGCCCCGACCCCTTCGCGCAGACGCGGCTGGCCGACGAAGCGCCCCGGCCGGCGACCGACCCGCTCGGGGCCGGTGCGCCGCCGTCATCATCGCCCGGCGCGGCTAGCCCGCAGGTGGCGGTGGGCTCGGCGGCCGCCATCCCCGACACGCGGTCACGGCCTCGGCTGACGCCGGGCGCGGCACGGCGGCCCGAGGCCGGGGCGGCGGGCACGGCCGGGGACCCGGCCGCGCCGACCCTCGGCCCGATCCCGAGGACGGCGGCGCACGACGAGGACCCGGAGATGATGGCGACCTTGCCGAGGGGGCCCTCCGGGGCGCCCCAGGCGGCCCGGCCCGGCCCGGGGTCGCGCACGCTGCCGCTGGTCGTGCTCCTCATCGCGGCGGTCGTGCTCGCGGCGGCCGTGGCCGGCTGCGCCGTCGGGGGCGTCCTGGCCTGGCTCCGCCTCAGCTGACGGGCCTGTGACGCAGGCCCGAGCCTGCGGCTCACCCTCGGCCCCCGCGCTGGCCGACCGCCGCGGGATGCGGAGGCCGGACGCGGAGGTCGAGCACGAACGGCCAGCCCGAAGACTCCTCGGCGGTCGAGCTGCTAGCGCTAGGTGGTCGACTCGGCGGGCGACGTGTCGGTCGACGAGGGCTCGCCGCTCGCCTCCCCCGCGTCCGCCGAGTCCGCGTCCGCCGAGTCCCCGTCCTCGGCGCCGCTGGCCTCGGCCTCGGCCTCCTCGTCGTCGTCGTCGACGGCGAGGCTCCCCAGCTTGTCCTTGAACAGGTCGCCCAAGGTGGCCCCGGCCGTCCCGCTCGGGCCGATCCGGCGCTCCTGAGGCCCCGGCTGCCCGCGGTTCTCGTCGAACTTCCGGGCGTCGACCGTCTCGAGCTCCATCTTCTTGAGCGAGAGCGTGATGCGCCGGTCCGAGGGGTTCACGTCGATGATCTCGGCCTTCACGATCTGGCCTTCGGTCACGACCTGGCGCGCGTCGTCCACCCGGTCGTAGCTCAGCTCGCTCATGGGGACGAGACCCTCGACGCCGCGCTCGAGCTCCACGAAGACCCCGAAGTCGGCGATGTTGATCACGCGGACCTCGAGCATCGTGCCGGGCGGGTAGTCACCCGGGATGCGGGTCCACGGGTCCTCGTAGAGCTGCTTGATGCCGAGGCTGACCTTCTTCTCGTCGTGGTTGATCGAGAGGATGATCGCCTCGACCTCGTCGCCCTTCCGGTACACCTCGGAGGGGTTGTTGATGCGCTGCGTCCACGACAGGTCCGACTTGTGGACCATCCCGTCGACGCCCTCCTCGATGCCGACGAAGACGCCGTAGTCGGTGACCGAGCGGACCTTGCCGCGAATGATGTCGCCCGGGTTGTACTTGCGCGTGAAGACGTCCCACGGGTCCGGCTCGAGCTGCTTGAGGCCGAGGCTGATCCTCTTGTTGGCCCCGTCGACGTCGAGGGTGATGGTCTCCACTTCCTGGCCGATCTCCAGGATCTTGGAAGGGTGCTTCGGCTTCTTCCACGACATCTCGCTGACGTGGATGAGGCCCTCGATGCCGGGCTCGAGCTCGACGAACGCGCCGTAGTCGGTGATCGAGACGACCTTGCCCTTGATCTTCTCGCCGACCGGGTAGCGCTCGGCGGCGTTCGTCCACGGATCCTCGACGGTCTGCTTCAGGCCGAGGGAGACCCGCTCGGTCTCGGAGTTGTACTTGAGGACCTTGACGGTGACCTCGTCGCCGACGTTGAACACCTCGCTTGGGTGGTTGACCCGACCCCAGCTCATGTCGGTGATGTTGAGCAGGCCGTCGATGCCGCCGAGGTCGACGAACGCACCGTACTCGGTGATGTTCTTGATGACGCCGCTGACGACCATCCCCTCCTCGAGGTTCTGGAGGGTGCGGGCCTTGAGCTCGTCGCGCTCCTTCTCCAGGAGCACGCGGCGCGACAGCACGATGTTGCCGCGCTTCTTGTTGAACTTGATGACCTTGAAGTCGTAGGTCTGGCCGATCAGCTTATCGAGATTGCGGACCGGACGAAGGTCCACCTGGGAGCCGGGCAGGAAGGCCTTGACTCCGCCCTTGATCGTCACGCTGAGGCCGCCCTTCACGCGGGCTGCGATCGTGCCTTCGATCAGCTCGTCGCGCTCGCAGGCGTCGCTGATCTCGTCCCAGACCTTGAGCTTGTCCGCCTTCTCCTTGGAGAGGAGGACGAGACCGTCGTCGGTCTCCTTGCTCTCGACGAGCACGTCGACCACGTCGCCCGGGGCCACGTGGACCTCGCCGGTGGGGTCCGTGAACTCGCTCAGGGAGATCATCCCCTCGGACTTGTAGCCGATGTCGACGATCACGGAGTCCTTGGCGAGGGCGATGACGGTACCGGAGACGATGTCCCCTTCCCGCAGCTCATCCGCCCTGGCGACCGAGGCTTCGAAGAGAGCGGCGAAGCTCTCGCCGGTCCCGGAAGCGGCGGTCTGCGTCTCTGCTGCCATGGGTAGGCTGGAACCTTTCTTCTTCTCGTGCGCGAAACGGGAGGAGGCGCCGTCGGCGCCTCGGAAAAGTGTAACGGAGGGGTAAACGCTCGCCCGCGGGAAGGCGGGGGGTGCGCGGAATGCACCCGTGGCTGTCCCCGTCCGGGGCGTGGATGGGTAGCAGCGTGCCTCGGGCGTGTCAATCGACGCCACCCGTGTCGCCGTCCATGCGACGCTCCTCAGTCGCGGCCCGTGCGCCTCCGCACGAGGTCGACCAGCGACTCGACCACCTGCTCCAGGTCGGCCTCGGTCGTGTCGAGCTGGACCGCGTCGTCCGCGGGCCGGAGCGGGGAGACCGGGCGCTGGGTATCGCGGAGGTCCCGCTCGTCGATCTCGGCCCGCACCTCCTCCCGCCTCGGCCGATGGCCGCGGTCGCGCAGCTCCCGGTAGCGCCGGTCGGTCCGGGCCTCGACGGTCGCGGTCAGGAACACCTTCACGTCGGCGCGGGGGAAGACGACCGTCCCGATGTCCCGCCCCTCGGCGACCACCGACGCCTCGCCCGCCACCCGGCGCTGCACCGCGAGGAGCGCCTCGCGGACCTCCGGGTGGGCCGAGACGAGGCTCGCGCCCTGGCTGATCGGTGGGGTCCGGATGTCCTCGCTCCGATCGACGCCCGCGAGGAGCAGGCGCGGCCGGCCCCCGTCCGGGGCGGGGACGAAGCGAAGCTCCAGGCCTCGGGCCAGCCGGCCGAGGGCGGGTCCATCGGTCCAGTCGACGCCCCGCTCCTGCGCCGCCAGGGCGACCGCCCGGTAGAGGGCTCCGGTGTCCAGCAGCACGAAGCCGAGACGGTTCGCCAGCCTCACCGCTGCCGTGCTCTTGCCCGCGCCCGCGGGGCCGTCGATCGCGACGATGACCGTTCGCGCGCTCACGGGGCGCTCGCTCACGCGGCGCCTCCCCCCGGTGCCCCGCCGGGGTCGTCTTCCTCCTCGATCGCGGCCCCCACCCCCCGCAGCCGGTCGACGAAGCCCGGGAAGCTGGTGTCGACGCAGGCCACGTCCCGCACCACGGACTCCCCGTCCGCGGCCAGCGCCAGGACCGTCGCCATCATCGCGATCCGGTGGTCTCCGCGGCTCGCCACCTCGGCCGGACGGGGACGCCGGCCCCCGTGGATGCGCAGGCCGTCCGGCAGGGCCTCCGCCCGCACGCCGAAGGCCCGGAGCACCGCCTCGATGGCGGCGAGGCGGTCGCTCTCCTTGACCCGGAGCTCCGCCGCGTCCCGGACCTCGGAGGTCCCGCGCGCCGCCGCCGCCACGGCCGCGAAGGCCGGGACCTCGTCGATCATCCGGGTGAGCCACTCCCCGGCCACCCGCCCGGGCCCGAGGCGGCCGGTCCGGACCGTCAGGTCGGCGACGGGCTCGTCCCCCGCGCGCTCTCCCCTCGCCTCGATGTCCACGCGCGCCCGCATCGCGCGGAGGACCTCGAGCAGGCCCGTCCGGGTCGGGTTCGTGCCGACCCCCTCCACCCGGACCTCGCTGCCCGGCGTGACGAGGGCCGCGGCGAGCAGGAAGGCCGCGCCCGAGAGGTCGCCGGGCAGCGTCCAGCGGACGCCATCCCACCGCCGCGACCAGCCGTCGGGGTCGAGCACCAGGATCGGCCCGCGCCGCTCGAGGGGAACGCCGAGAGCGAGCATCATTCGCTCCGTATGGTCCCGGCTCAGCGTCGGCTCGGCGAGGGCGGTCGCGCCGGTGGCGTAGAGCCCGCTCAGGAGGAGCGCGCTCTTCACCTGGGCGCTGGCGACCGGCGAGGCGTGCTCGAGCGCGACTAGCGCCTCGCCGTCCACCAGGGGGGCCACCGACAGCGGCGCGTGGTGCTCGCCGCCCTCGCCCGGCCGGCCGGCGATGTGGCCGCCCCGAGCCCGGAGGGGCAGCACGATGCGGGCCATCGGCCGGCGGCGGAGCGAGGCGTCGCCGACCAGCCGAACGCCGAACTTCTGCGCGACGAGGACGCCCGCCATGAGCCGCATCGTCGTGCCGCTGTTGCCGCAGTCGAGGTCGGCGTCGGGCATCCGGAGGCCGTGGAGCCCCACCCCGTCGACCCGCGCGGTCGTCCCCTCGAGCGCGATCGGCACCCCGAGCGCGCGGAGCGCGTCGGCGGTGGCGCGGTTGTCGAGGCCCGGGCTCAGCTCCTCGATGGTGCTCGGGCCCGAGGCGAGGGCGGCGAAGATCAGCGCGCGGTGGCCGATCGACTTGTCCCCCGGCACGGTGACGGCGCCGCGGAGGGGCCGCCCTCCCCGGATGCGGTAGCGGCGACCGCTCATCCGTCGCCGCTCAGGACCGTCGGCAGCTCGGCGAGGAGGCGGTCGTTCTCGGCCTCGAGGCCGATCGTGATCCGGAGCCAGTTCTCGACGGGGGCCGGCATGGGGCGGACGATCACGCCGCGCCGGAGCAGCCGCTCGTAGACGGCGGCGCCGGGCTCCTCCACGCGGGCGAACACGAAGTTGGCCTGGCTCGGCGCCACCTCGAGCCCCAGGTCGGTCAGGGCGGCGCCGACGCGGGCGCGCTCCCGCCGGTTGAGCTCGACGTAGCGCTCGACGTGGGCCTGGTCCTGGATGGCGGCCCGCGCGGCGACCTGGCCGAGGGTGCCGACGTTGAACGGGGCCCGGGTCCGGTGGAGGTACTCGATCAGCGGCGCCGGGCCGATGCCGTAGCCGACGCGCAGCGCAGCCAGACCGTGGGCCTTGCTGAAGGTGCGGAGCACGATCAGCCGCTCCCGCAGATGGCGCAGCTCGAGGGCGGTCACGTAGTCGGGCGCGTCGGCGAAGTGGACGTAGGCCTCGTCGACCACCGCCACGACCCGCGGCGGCAGGGACGTCAGCAGCCGCTCCAGGTCCGCGCGGCCCACGTGGGCGCCCGTCGGGTTGTTCGGGTTGGCGAGGAACAGGAGGCGCGTCTCGGGCCGGACCGCCTCGAGCATCGCGTCGACGTCCCACGCGAGGTGATCGACCAGGGGCACCGCGGTGAACGGCACGTTCGCCATCGTCAGCCCGAGCGGGTAGCAGACGAAGCTCGGCATCCCGATCACCGCGTGGTCCGCGGGGGACGCGTAGGTCATGCAGATCAGGTTGATCAGCTCATTGGAGCCGTTGCCGAGCACCAGCTCGTCGAGGGTGGTCCCGTGCTGGGCGGCGAGATCGGTCCGGAGGGCCCAGCCCGCAGCGTCGGGGTAGCGGTGGACCTGGCTCGCGTGCGCCCGCATCGCCTCGATGGCGAGGGGGGAGGGGCCGAGGGGGCTCTCGTTGGAGGCGAGCTTGACCGCATCCTGGATGCCCAGCTCCCGCTCCAGCTCCTCGATCGGCTTGCCCGGGCGATAGGGAACGAGGCGATCGATGTAGGACGGAACGATGCTCATGACTCTCGAATAGACGCGCCGACCCGTCCGGACCAGGGAGCCTGGTCACGCCGGGCGAGGTCAGGCCGGCCGCGGGTAGCTGCCCAGCACCTTCAGGTGCCGGGCCTCGGCCCGCACCTCCTCGACCGTCGTGAGCACGGGCCGGTCCGTGACGTGGCCCTCGAGCTCGAGGAGGAAGATCCACCGCCAACCGGCGACCTTCGTCACGCGGGACTCGATGCGGGTCAGGTTGACGCCCCGGTCCGCGAAGGGGTGGAGCGCGCGGTACAGCGAGCCGGGCTGGTCCCGCACCGCCACGGCGAGCAGCGTGCGGTCCTCGCCGGTGCGGGGCGGTCGCTCGTGGCCGACGACGAAGTAACGCGTCGAGACGCCCACCCGGTCCTCGATCCGCTCCCGCACCATCCGGAGCGGGAGCTCGGGGTCGAGCTCGACCGCGATCAGCGCTGCCGCCGTCCCATCCTCGGCGGCGAGGCGCGTCGCGACCGAGACGGACTGCACGTCGAGGAGCGTGGCCCGCGGCAGCTCGCGCCGGACCGTGCGCTCGCAGGCGACGATCGCCGCGCTCGGGGCATACACCTTCTCCACCTCCTCCGCGGTCCCCGACCGGTTGACGAGGTGGTAGCTGTTCGGCAGCACGATCTCCCCGCAGACCTTCGCCTCGGCGCTGATCAGAGCCTCGATGGTCTCGCCCACGGAGCCGTCCGTCGAGCTCTCGAAGGGGACGATCCCGTAGGAGCTGCGCTTGCGCTCCACCTCGTCCATGACGGCGCTGATCGTGTCCGCTTCGGTCAGCTCGGCGCTGGTCCCGAAGTGGCGGCGGGCGGCCACGGACGCGAAGCCGCCCGTGGACCCGAGCACGGCGACGCGGAGCGGGGCGATCATCGCGTCGCACGCGCCCAGCACCTCCCGCATCACCTGCTCGAGCGCGGGCCTGGGGAAGGACTGCGCCTCCTGCAGCGCGCCCCGCACCACCTCCGCGCGCGACGGGAGCGCGTGGTAGCTCTGGGGAGAGCGCACGCGCAGCTCCAGGTAGCGCTCGACCGCCCTCGCGCGCTGGTCGAGGGCGGCCACCAAGGCCCGGTCCGCCCCCTCGATCGCCTCGAGGACCCCTGCGAACTCGTTCTTGTCGCCGGCCATGGCGCCGAGTCTAGCCTGGGTGGAGCGCTCACGCGCCACCCTTCGCGACGGGCGGGTCAGTCCTCGAGGAGCCCCCGCAGCCGCTCGAGCGCCAGGCGCGCGTCGATCGGCCGGAGCCGTTCGAGGTCGAGCTCGCGCAGCGTCTTCTCCACCTCCGAGGGCTCCGCGGCTCCCGCCGGCGCGAACAGGTCCAGCTGGCCTCGCAGCGACGACCGGCGCCCCGACGGGAGCGGGGCGCCGGCCTCCAGGTCCCCCAGGATCGCCTTGGCGCGGGCCAGCACCAGCTCCGGGACCCCCGCGAGGCGCGCCACCGCCACGCCGTAGCTCCGGTTCGCCGCGCCCTCCACGAGGCGGTGGAGGAACACCACCTCGCCCTCGTACTCCCGCGCGGCGACGTTGCGCAGGAAGACGCCCTCCCGGAGCTCGGCGAGCTCGCAGAGCTCGTGGTAGTGGGTCGCGAACATCGCCCGGCAGCCGACGACGTCGTGGAGGTGCTCGGCGACCGCCCACGCGATGGCCAGCCCGTCATAGGTGCTGGTGCCGCGGCCGATCTCATCGAGGATCACCAGGGAGCGCTGGCTCGCCTGGGCGAGGATCGACGCGGTCTCGGTCATCTCGACCATGAACGTGCTCCGCCCGGCGCCGAGGTTGTCGCTCGCCCCGACCCGCGTGAAGACGCGGTCGACGATGCCGATGCGCGCGGCGCGAGCCGGGACGAAGGACCCGGCCTGTGCCATGACCACGGCGAGGGCCGCCTGACGCATGACGGTCGACTTCCCGGCCATGTTCGGCCCGGTCACGACCATCAGGCGCTCGCCGTCCGCGTCGAGGTGGATGTCGTTCGGCACGAAGGTCCCCGCCTCGGCCAGGCGCTCGACGATCGGATGGCGGCACTCGGTGAGCTCGAGCGACGGCTCGACGTGGAGCTCCGGCCGGGCGTAGTCGTAGCGGTGGGCCACCGCGGCCAGGGCGGCGTGGACGTCGAGGTCGGCGAGGTGGGTCGCGAGGGCCCGGAGCCGGCCCACGTGGGCCCCGACGCGCCCCCTCAGGTCGTCGAACAGCTCGGCCTCGAGCGAGGCGATGCCCTCGTCGGCGTGGAGGATCCGGTCCTGGAGCTCCGTGAGCTCGTCGGTGATGAAGCGCTCCCCGTTCGCGACGGTCTGCTTGCGCCGGTAGCGGTCGGGGACGAGGTGGAGGTTCGGCCGGGTGACCTCGAGGTAGTAGCCGAAGACCCGGGTGTGCTTGATCTTGAGGGACCCGATGCCGGTCGCCTCGCGCTCCCGCCCCTCGAGCTCGAGGAGCACGTCCTTGCTCGAGGAGCTCAGGTGCCGGAGCTCGTCGAGGTCGGCATGGACGCCCGCCCGGAAGATCCCCCCCTCGCTCGTGGCCACCGGCGGCTCGTCGACCAGCGCCGTCTCCAGGAGGCCGAGCACCTCGGCGACCTCGTCGGTGGGCGGCACCAGCCGGGTGAGCGCGTCGTCCGTGCTCCGGTCGGCCCGCCGTCGCACCTCGTCGCCGAGGGCCTGGGCGGCGACCAGCGACGTGCGCACGGCGCCGAGGTCCCGCGGGGTGGCCACGTCGAGCTCGACGCGGGTTGCGAGGCGCTCGAGGTCGCTGATCGACGCGAGGCGCTCGCGGAGGTGGGAGCGCAGGTCGGCGTCGACGATCAGCGCCTCCACCGCGTCGTGGCGCCGCCGGATCGAGGCGGCGTCGAGCAGCGGCCGGAGCAGGCGCCGCCGCAGCAGGCGAGCGCCCATCGCGGTCTTCGTGTCGTCGAGCAGGTGGAGAAGAGACCCGCGGCGCTCCCCCGCGAGCGTCTGGACGAGCTCGAGGTTGCGCACCGCGACCTCGTCGAGGCGCAGCGTGGCGGACGGATCGTAGGGGACGACGCGCGCGACCTTCACCTCACCGGTCGGCCGGGCCGCCCGCGCGTACGCCAGCGCCGCCCCCGCGGCCGCGTGGCCCCCCTCCCCTACCCGCTCCCGCAGACCCTCCGGGAGCGGGGCGTCGCCGGTGGGCGTCGGCAGCGGGCCTACGCGGACGGCCGCCCGGGGAAGCGCCCGCCGCAGCGGGTCGGCGAGGCGCGCGAGGTGCTCCGGGATCAGCACCTCGCGGGCCTCCAGGCGCACGACCTCGGCGAGGGCCGCGGCGTCGTCGACCACGGTGCCAGCCCGCAGCTCCGAGCGGGTCACCTCGAGGGCCGCGAGGCCGATCCCGTCCGCGGCGGCCTCGAGGGCGACCAGCGTGTTGTCCGCGCGGGCGTCGAGGGTGTCCGGGTCGACGGCCAGCCCCGGCGTGACCACCTGGGTCACGCCGCGCGGCACGATGCCCTTCACCTTGGACGGGTCGGCCAGCTGCTCGCAGATCGCGACCTTGAAGCCCTGCTCGAGGAGCCGCGCCAGGTAGCCGGCAGCGCTGTGGTGGGGGACCCCGGCCATCGGGATCGTCTCGCCCTGCCGATCCTTGCCCCGGGAGGTGAGCGTGATGTCGAGGGCCTCGGCCGCGACGACCGCGTCGTCGTAGAACAGCTCGTAGAAGTCGCCCATCCGGAAGAAGAGCAGCGCGTCCGGGTACTGGGCCTTCGCGTCGAAGAACTGCTCCATCACGGGCGTGCGCCCGCTGCTCTTGCGTCGGCTCCCCGTCCGCGACCCGCTCCCCGTGCTCCGCGCCTTGCCCGGGCCCGCCATCGTCGATCAGCGGAAGATCTTCGGGAGGTTGCTACCTCGGCCGCGGACCGTCTCGGTCGAGATGCGCAAGGGGGAGAGCTCGATCACCACGAGGCCACGCGACGCCTGGTCCACCCCGTAGAGGCGCTCGTCCACGGGGTTGTAGGTCACCGTGACCGCGAGGCTCGGTACGTTCTCGCCCGTGCCGAGGTTCGGCGGTCCGAGGCTGAAGCCGATGAAGGGCGGCTCGTCGTCGATGCCGTAGGACAGGATCGGGTCGAGCAGGGAGCCCGGCGCGGGGCCCAGCGAGAAGGTGGTGGTGGCGCTCTCGAAGCGGTCGTCGAAGAAGGCCCGTGCCCGCAGGCGCGGGTTGGCCTCCGGGTCGATGCGGCAGCTCCCGTCCGGCCCGGCCGTCACCCGATGGAGCATCGACTCCTCGGCCGAGAGCACCCGGAACGCGTCCTCGACCCGGACCTCGAGCTCGAGGCGATCGCCGAAGCACTCCGCCACCCGCGCGAGGCTGGTGCCGGGCGGGTCCCCGAGCACGAGCTCGCCGAGGTAGCCGCCCTCCGAGCTGCCCGAGCGCGCCTCGAGCAGGGGGATCGTCAGCACCGTGCCCCCGTCGATCCCCACGGTGGGGAACTCCTCCCGGCAGCTCTCCTCGACCTCCGGGTCGAGGGACGAGGCGGTGCTGGTGAGCACGACCGCGGCGCCCCCGTAGGCGGTGAGCGGGCTGTCCTCCGGCTGCTCGAGCAGGTTCTGCGCCCCGAGGACCCCGACCGAGCAGGGGTCGAAGCGCACCTGGATCCGCTGCCCCCCGTCCAGGAAGAGCCCGCCCGACCCGATCGTGAAGGGGATCGGGCCCTCGTAGCGGATCGACACGAAGTCGGCCTCCGCCCCCCACGGATCGGTCACCGTGCAGAGGATCGGAGAGCCCGAGCTGGGGAACAAGCGCCCCTGGTCGGGGGGGCACTCGACGGGGAGGAGGTCCGGGGCGAACCCGGCGAGGTCCGGCGTGGTGCCGTCGAGGTCGACCTGCGCCGAGAAGCCGTTGCTCAGGCTCCACTGGGGGCCGTCCCGCACGCTGACGAGCGTGTCGAGGAGCTGCGTCCCGATCCGGACCCGGTGGCGGCGGATGAAGACGAGCTGGTCCTCGGGGTTGCCGGGCGGGGCGCAGGTCTCGTCCCCGCGGCAGGAGGCGTCCAGGTCGAGGATGTCGACGAAGCGGATCAGCCCGTCGAGGCCTGCGGCCGCCAGGAAGACGCCGCGCAGGAACTCGGGCCCGATGTCCTCGAGCTGGTCCACCTCGTCGGGGACGCAGTTGCTGGCGTTCTCGGTGTACCCGGGCGTGACGATCTCGATGTCGCGGGTCGCCACCGGGAACGGGATCCGGTCGAGGGCGCGAGACTGCCGCACGTCGATCGGGAGGACCGCGCCGTAGGAGCCGCGGTCGGGATCGGTGACGTCGACGACGAGGACCGTGCTGTCGAGATCATCGACGGCGTAGAGGTACCGCTCCGACCGGTCGCTCGGGTCCCCGGCCGTTGCTGGCAGGGCCGGGGTCAGCGCGAGTTGTCGGGTCGGCACCTGAACGTTCAGCGGCTCGAGCTCCGTCTCGCTCGCGATGTCGATCACGTGGATGATCGGCAGCGCGGTATCGCTCACGAAGAGCACGCCGCGCTGCTCGTCCACGGCGAAGCCCCACGGGCTCGGGAGGGTCCCCCGGGACACGGGCGTCCGGGGCGGCACGAGCGGCGGGTCGATCAGCGTCGTGTCGCGCGGGCAGACCACCTGGACGTCAGGCGGAAGCTCGTCCGTCGGCACGTCCCGCAGGTCCACGGGGTCCGGGGTCTCGCCGAGGAGCGGCACGATCGCGATCGGGGACACCGCGGCCAGGCAGTCCTCGACCGTGACCTCCCCCTCCGGCCCGGTGCCGACCGGCTCGGCCAGGTCGAGCTGCGCCACCGCACCGAACAGCGGCAGGGTGACCCAGAGGCTGGACTCGTCCGGGGAGAGCACCAGGTCCGTCGGCCGCGCCCCGGCGAGGCTCTCGCCGGTCAGGCTCGAGTCCGTGCCGAGGCTCGCCCGGAACCCATCGGTCGGGATCACCGTCAGGTTGTTGCTGCCGCGGTTCGCCACGTAGGTGCAGCGGGCGCGAGGGAACGATCGGGGCGTCACGACGGTGGAGGGCGCCTCCCCCGTCGGGACGAACGTGAACCCGGGGATGCGGGCGTCGGTGTCGCGCACGCCGAACTCGGGTCCGTCGATCTGGATCGCGCCCACCTCGCCGGTGCTGCTCTGGACGACGAGGGCGTGCATGGAGGGGTTGAGGGAGAAGTCGCCCTCGTCGTCCGGCGCGCAGCCCCCGAGGTCCAGCACGCGGTCGGGGGGCGGGCCGTCGTCGGTCTCGACGCAGTCCTCCTCCTCGTCGGGGTCGCAGAGCTCGAAGCAGGCGAAGGCCACGGAGTCCGGGCGCGTGAGCGCCGGCACGACGGTGCCGGTCTGCCCGGAGCCGCAGCCCTGGGCCAGGAGCGCGACGACGGTCAGAGGAGCGAGGGGATGAAATCGCATGGTCGCACGGGCCCGCGCCCTCAGTTGTTGCCGAGGAACTGCACGGTCTGGATCGGTCCGAGCCGCGCGCGCCGCACCGGCGTCCGGGTCTCGGTCAGCGGGGCGACGTCGATGAACCGGATGACGCTGCTCGCGAAGTCCGTGAGGTAGACGTACTGGCGGGCCTCGTCGACCAGCACCCCGAAGGGGCCCGAGAGGCCGCCGACGACCGCGACGAGATCCCCGAGGTCGAGGTCGATCACGAACAGCCGCTGGGCCTGGAAGGACGTGACGAACAGGTAGTCGCGCCCGCCGAGGGTCCCGATCGCCATCCGGCTCGGGCCGAGGGCGACCTCGAACACCTTGTACAGGGTCACCCCGCCGAACTGCGGCGGCGGCACCCCTTGGTCCAGCCCGAAGACCGCCTCCGGCCGCCGGTTGAGCGCCCAGAGCCGCGTGCTGTCGGGCTCGAACAGGATCTGGCGCGTGTCGTCTCCGTCGTCGGCTCCGGCGTCCCGCAGGTCGACGGTGCCCTCCAGCGACAGGAACGACAGGTCGAGGTCCAAGGGGTCGAGGAACACCCCGACCTGGATCAGGGCCGAGCTGTCCGCGCTCGCGACCCACACCAGACCGGTGTCCGGCTCGAGGGTCGAGGTGACCAGGTCGTCGACGCCGACGTCGACCGTGCTGAGCAGTCGCGGCCGGTCCTCCGGCCCGCCGTCGTCCACGAACAGCGCGAGGGATCCCTCCCGCAAGGTGAGCACGATCGCGTCGCCCTCCCGGTCCACCCCCAGGCTGCGCAGGGGCGCGGTCAGGACGTCCACGGGGTCGCCCATCAGCTCGGTGTCCCGGGGCGAGACGTCCGTCGTGCGGAAGCGCTCCCCGCAGATCGGGATCACGGCCGAGCTCTGGGTCGGGAGCTCCTGGTCGCAGGAGAACGCCTGCCCCGTGAAGTCCACGAAGTTCAGGTTCTGGTCGGCCCGGGCGGCGAGGTAGATGCGTGTCGCGCTCGGGGCGCCGTTCGCGGCGGGGGAGCCGAGGGCGAGGCCGTCCGTGAGCGTCGAGATGCCGACTTCGTCGAGCAGCGCGGGGCTCTCCGCCAGGTCCCCGGGCAGGGGGGCGAGCACGCAGGTGTTGTCGTCGAGGAGGCCCTCGGCCTCGCAGTCGTCGATCTCGCGGTGGATCTCGTCGAGATCGAGGGCCAGGAGGGTGGCCGTGTTGTAGCGGAGGTTGAAGTTGCTGTTGACGACGAAGAGGGTGTCCGCCGACCCCTCCAGGTCCCGCGGGCCGAGCGTCAGGTCGAGCGGGAAGTTCAGCTCGCCGTCCGGCGGGGCCGCGCCGGGGTTGACGCAGCCCCCGCGGGCCGCGACGCCCCCGAGGAGGCGCGCGCAGCCGACGAGCGACCGGCGGCCGGGCGTCCCGCCGAGGGCGCCGACCCGCTGAGCCGCGTGTCCCGTCATGGCCGTCGGAAGCTAATCGGGAGCCTGGGCCACGGCAACAGGGCCCCCGGGTGCGGCGCGGGCGTCGGGAGGCCCGTCAGTTGCGGGGGGCCCACGGGTCGAGCACCTCGCTCCGACTGCCGCGTCGCCCCCCCTGCCCCGCGCGCCCGGACGACGGGGCGTCGCCGCTCGCGCCCCCCGCCTCCTGCGCCGCGCCCTCCCCGGCGCCCTGGGCGGCGGAGGTGCGGCCGCTGCCGCCCCGCGACCGGCGTCCGGAGCGGGAGCGGCCGTCGCGCGCCGCCCGGCGTAGGCTCACCCGGATCTCCTCCTGGGAGACCGCCGTGAGGCGGAACGCCCGGTCCTCGTAGCCGGGCTGCCGGAGCGTGACCTCGAGCTGCTCGTCCCCCTCGGGACGGTCGACGGCGAGCGGCGTGTTGCCGAGGAAGACGTTTCCCCGGTACACCTCGACCGCCTCGGGATCGCTGGTGATCAGGATCCGGGCAGGCGCCGGCGCGTCCTCCGCCCCGTCGGGGGTGGCCACGGCCCCTTCCGCGGGATCCTCCGTCGCGCCCGCGGCCGCGACGCCGTCCGCCCCGACGTCGTCCGACGTGGGCGGGACGTCCTCCTGAGCCGGGGGCTCGGCGAGGGGGGCCGTCGCCGGCGTGCCGACCGTGGCGGCGTAGTAGGCGCCGCCGACCCCGCCGACCGCGAACAGCACCAGCACCGCCAGGCCGGCGAGGATCCAGGGCAGCCGCCCCCGGCGCGCGGGGAGCGCGCCGCCCACCGCCACCTGGAGCCCGCCCGTGGTCGCCGGGCCCGCCGGGGCGCCCGGGGACCGGGAGGAGCCCCGCTCCATCGCCTCCAAGACCGCCGCAGGGGTCACGCCCTGACCGACCAGCTCGAGGTCGCTCCGCACCTCGCCCATGCTCTGATAGCGCTGGTCCGGGTGCTTCATCAGGCACTTCAGGATCACGGCCTCCAGGCCGGCGGGGACGTCGACCGGCGGAGGCAACGTGTGGGGCGGGATCGGCTGCTCGTAGAGATGCTTGGTCAGGATCCCCATCAGGTTGTCGGCGGCGAAGGGGACCCTGCCGACCGAGATCTCGTAGAGGATCACCCCGCGCGCGTAGATGTCCGTGCGGTGATCGATCGCCGCTCCCGAGCACTGCTCGGGCGACATGTAGTGCGGCGTCCCGAACACCTGTCCGGCCTTGGTCAGCTTGCTGCTCGCGCCGCCGACCTTCGCGATCCCGAAGTCGAGGACCTTGACGAAATCCGGATTGTCGCCGCGGTGAATCAGGAAGACATTGTCGGGCTTGAGATCCCGGTGGACGATGCCGACCTGGTGGGCGGCGCCGAGAGCGTCGCAGAGCTGGGTGCCGACCCGCACCACGCGGGCGGGGTCGATCGGCATGTCCTCCTCGATGACGCTCGTGAGGTCCCGGCCGTCGAGGTACTCCATCACGAAGTAGGTCGAGCGGTCCGGCAGCGCCCCGAAGTCGCTGATGTCGATGATGTGGTGGTTGCCGATCGCCGACGCGCTCTGGGCCTCCTGCCGGAAGCGGGCGAGGATCTCCGGGTCCCGGGTGACCTCGGGCCTCAGCACCTTCACCGCGAGGGCCTTGTTCAGGGCGGTGTGGGTCGCCCTGTAGACGATGCCCATCCCGCCCTGACCGAGGACCCCCTCGATCCGATAGCGGCCGTCCACCGTCGTCCCGATCAGAGGGTCGGAGGGCTCGTCGCCGTTGCCCACCACCCTCAGGTAATCCTGGCCGCTCATGCGTACCCCCGCAATCTTCAGGGGTTGCGTCAGCGCGTCAAGCGAACGGGGCGGCTGGACGCACCGCACGCCGCCGCAGCCCGGCTCCCCGGGGCCTACGCGAGGGCCCAGTGGGCGGCGCGGAGCCGCTCCATGGCGACCTCCACCGGTGGGCTGGTGATCGCGAGGAGCGTGGCCCCCTCCGCGAGGCGCGGCGGCAGGGCGCGGTCGCCCGCGGGGACCACCCAGGCCCCCGAGGGGAGCGCGTCCGGTGCCTCCGCGAGCACGCCGAAGGCCGCGCCCGGGGGCAGGGGGGCGGGCCGTGGCGCCCTCACGCCGACCTCCACCCCGGCCGCCGTGGCCGCCGGGAGGACCGCGTCGACGTCCTTCAGGGCGACGACCAGCCGGTCGCCGGCACGGAGCTGCCCGACCGCCGCCTTCGCCTCCTCCGCGTCCACCGCTCCCCAGACCAGGCGCCCCTCTGCTCCCGGGGGGCGAAACGCCTCGATCCGATCCAGCGCCGGCGCCGGGACCCGCACCGCGTCCGCGCCGAAGGCGACGCCCGACCGGGCGCTGCGCGGACGCTTCGCCTCGGCCCACACCTCGGTCTGGCGCGCCTCGTCGGCCCACCCGAGGATGCGCTCGACGTAGCTGGACGCCGCGGCCGGCTCGACCGGCAGGTCTCCGGCGTAGACCAGGCCGCGAGCCCCGTCGATCGTGATGAGATCCCCCTCGGCCAGCCGCGTGTCCCCGTCGTGTCGGTAGATCAGGATCGTGCGGGCTCCCGGATCGATCCGGAGGGCGGTGGCGCCCACCACGCACGGCTTGCCCATCGCGCGGGCCACGACCGCGGCATGGGAGGTCAGGCCGCCGGCCGCGGTGACCACGCCCACGGCCCGCCGCATCGCCTCCACGTCCTCCGCGCTCGTGTTCGGTCGAACGAGGATCCCGTCCTCGCCGGCCTCGAGCGCGTGGTCGTCGAGGGCGACCCGCCCACAGGCCGCGCCCGGGCTCGCGGCGAGCCCTCGGGCCAGCGGCGTGATCCCCCGCTCCGCGAGCACCTCCGGGTCGGCGAGCCGGGGGGTCAGGAGCTGCCGGAGGCTCGAGGGCGCGATCCGGCGCAGCGCCTCCGCCTCGTCGATCAGCCCCTCGTCGACCATGTCGGAGGCGATCCGGGCCGCGGCCCGCGCGGTGCGGTGCGCGGCCCGGCGCTGAACGACGAACAGGCGACCGCGCTCGAGCACGAACTCGACGTCCTGGGCGTCCCGGTAGCGTGCCTCCAGGAGCTGGCACAGCCGGGCGAGCTCCTCGATCGCCGCCGGCTCCCGCGCTTCGAGGCTTCGATCGGCCCGCCCCCGGCGAACCTGGGCGCGGGTGAGGGGCTGGGGCGTGCGGCGGCCGCCGACGACGTCCTCGCCCGGCGCCCCCGGGAGGTACTCCCCGAACAGCGCGTTCTCGCCATGGCTCGGGTTGCGGCTGAACACCACGCCCGACGCCGACCGCGGCCCCGCCTGGCCGAAGACCATCGCCTGCACGACGACGGCGGTGCCGAGGTGGTGGTCGATCCCGTGGGCCTCCCGGAACTGCGCCGCCCGGGGGCTCCGCCAGGACGCGAGCACCCCGTCGACCGCCCGGGTGAGCTGGGCCCAGGGGTCGGTCGGTGCCGGCTCGCCCGCCTCCTCGCTCAGGAGGCTGGCGAAGTCGGCGAGCAGCGAGTCGATCTGCTCGGGTCGGGGGGACGTGACGCCGATGCCCCGGGCCCGGAGGATCGTGTCGAACGCGGCGCGGGGGATGCCGAGGACGACGGTCCCGTAGGCCTCGACGAAGCGCCTGCGCACGTCCCGGCCGAGGCCCGGATCCCCGAAGCGCGCCGCCAGGCCAGCGGCGGTCGCCTCGTTCGTGCCGACGTGGAGGACCGTCTCGAGCATGCCCGGCATCGAGACCGGGGCGCCCGAGCGCACCGCGAGGAGCAGCGGCGCTTCGCCGTCGCCGAAGCCCAGGCCGGTCTTTCCCTCGAGGTGCGCGACCTCGGCCCGCAGTGTGTCGTCGAAGCCCTCCGGGAGCGCGCCGTCGGCCTCCCAGCTCCGGTAGAGGTCGGTGGTGAGCACGAAGCCCGGCGGCACGGGGAGGCCCATGGCGGTCAGCTCCGTCAGGGCCGCGCCCTTGCCGCCGAGCAAGGCGAGGGCCTCCTCGGCGGACGAGGTCCACGGGGCGTCCAGGCGGTGCACGAGGGTCGGCCCCGCCATCACGGACCGAGGACGTGGAAGTGGGCGATCGAGGTCAAGGTCCGCGCGATCGTCCCGAGCAGGCGGAGGCGGTTGTCGCGCACGGCGTCGTCGTCGACCATCACGAACACCTCGTCGAAGAACCGGTCGACGGGGCCCCGGAGGTCCTCCGCGACCCGGGTGAGCGCGGCCTCGTAGCGCCCCTCGGCCACGTCGGCCTCGACCCGTGGCCGGATCGCGAAGAAGCGCTCGGCGAGGTCCCGCTCGGCCTCCTCCACGAAGGCTTCCGGCGTCGGCTCCCCGTCCGGCCCGTCCTTGGCGATGTTGTATGCCCGCTTGAAGGCGACCGCGAGGGACGCGTAGGCGTCGAGGCCCCGAAACGCTTCGATCGCGCGCAGCCGCGCGCCGAGGTCGCGGATCGAGCTGCCGTCCCACGCCCCGAGGCAAGCGTCGACCAGCTCCGCCTCGAAGCGCGCGCCGTAGTGCACGCGGAGCCGGCCGCGGAAGAACTCGTCGAGCCGGCTCAGCACCGCCTCCGCGGGGCCGAGGGGCTTGCCCTGCCGGTCGTAGGCCGCCCACGCCGCCCTCAGCGTCGCCCGCAGGTCGACGTCGATCGGGCCCTCGAGGGCGATGCGGAGGATGCCGAGCGTGGCGCGCCGAAGCGCGAACGGGTCGGCGCTCCCGCTCGGCGTGAGCCCGATGCCGAAGCAGCCGACCAGCACGTCCGCGCGGTCCGCCACCGCCAGCCGCGCCGCGGGGACGCTGGTGGGCACGTCGTCGCCCGCGCCCCGCGGCCGGTAGTGGTCCCGGATCGCGTCGGCGACGAGGGGCTCGATGCCCTCCTTCAACGCGTACCAGCGGCCCATCTCCCCCTCGAGCTCGGGGAACTCACCGACGATCAAGGTGACCTGGTCGGCCTTGGCGAGGCGGGCGGCCGCCCGGGCGGGGCCGTCGTCGCCGAGCGCACCGCCCCCCTCTTCGAGGCGCGCGACCCGCTCGGCGACGGTGCCGAGCTTGGACTGGAAGGTCACCTCCTCGAGACGGGCCGCCTGGGCCGCGAGCGGGGTCTTCCGGTCCTCCTCCACGAAGAAGCGGGCGTCGGCGAGGCGCGCGCGCAGCACGCGGTCGTTGCCGCGCACGATGACGTTCGGGGCCTCGGCGGTGTTGGCGACCACGAGGTAGCGATGGAGCAGCGCGCCTGCCTCGTCCCGCAGCGCGAAGTACCGCTGGTGGCCCCGCATCACCTCCACCGTGACCCGGTCCGGAAGCTCGAGGAAGGCCTCGTCGAAGCTCCCGACCAGCACGTGGGGCTCCTCGACCATCGACGCGTTCTCCGACTCGAGGAACGCGTCCGCCACGAGGGAGCCGCCCACCGTGGCGGCCGCGGCCTCGAGGGCGCGACGCATCCGCGCCTTCCGCTCCTCGGGGTCCACCCAGACGTGGACCCCGCGGAGCACCTCCTCGTAGCGGCTCGCCGTGCCGACGCCCACCGGGTCGGGCGCGAGGAAGCGGTGCCCTCGCGTGAGAGACCCCGCCTCGATGCCGGCGAAGGTCAGGTCGAGGACCGCGTCGTCCAGGAGCGCCACGATCCAGTGGATCGGCCGGCCGAAGGCGAGGTCCCCGTCGCCCCAGCGCATCGACTTCGGAAAGGGGATGCGGCCGAGGACCTCGCCCAGGGCGTCCGGGAGGACCTCGAGGGCTCGCCGCCCGGCCTCCTCGCGGCGCGCCGCGACGTAGACGCCCCGGTCGGTCTCCTCGAGGCGCAGCTGATCCACCTCGACGCCGAGCTTCCGGGCGAAGCCGACGGCCGCCTTCCTGGGCGTGCCGGCGTCGGCGAAGGCGGCCGCCTTCGGGGGGCCGAGGACCACCTCGGACAGGTCGGCCTGCCTCGCCGCGACATCGGCCACGCGCACCGCGAGCCGGCGGGGGGTGCCGAGGGCTCGCACCGCGCCGTGGCCCAGGCGCCGGCGGGCCAGGGCATCGGCCACCAGGTCCGGGAGGGCGCCGAGGGCCCGCTCCACGAAGGAAGCGGGGAGCTCCTCGACGCCGACCTCGAGCAGCAGCTCGCTCATGACGGCGCGAGGGGGAAGCCGAGGGCCTCGCGCTGGGCGAGGTAGGACTCGCTCACCGCGCGGGCCAGGGTGCGCACCCGGCCGATGTAACGCTGCCGCTCCGTCACGCTGATCGCCCCCCGCGCGTCGAGGACGTTGAAGTAGTGGCTACACTTGACGACGCAGTCGTAGGCGGGGAGCACCAGGCGGTCGATCGGATCCTCCCGGTCGAAGAGGAGGCTGCCGCCCTTGCCGCGCCGCTCCGCCAGCCCGACCAGCGCCTTGCACTGCGTCTCGTAGGTGTCGAACAGCGTCCGGTGCATCGCGACGTCGGCGCGCTCGAAGTTGTAGGTGCTCCACTCCCACTCGGCGCGGCGGAACACCTCGCCGTAGGTGATGCCCTCGGCGTAGGCGAGGTCGTAGACGTCGTCCACGTCCTGCAGGTACATCGCGATCCGCTCGAGGCCGTAGGTCAGCTCCCCGCTGACCGGCCTGCAGTCGAGGCCGCCCACCTGCTGGAAGTAGGTGAACTGGCTGATCTCGAGCCCGTCCAGCCAGACCTGCCAGCCGAGGCCCCACGCCCCGAGGGTGGGCGACTCCCAGTCATCCTCCACGAAGCGGATGTCGTGGCCCAGGGGATCGGTGCCCAGGGCGCGCAGCGAGTCGAGGTAGAGCTCCTGGATCTCGAGGGGGGACGGCTTGAGGATCACCTGGAACTGGTGGAACTGCTGCAGGCGGTTCGGGTTCTCACCGTAGCGGCCGTCGGTGGGCCGTCGCGACGGCTCCACGTAGGCCACCCTCCAGGGCTCGGGCCCGATCGCGCGCAGGAACGTGTTCGGGTTGAAGGTGCCGGCGCCGACCTCGGAGTTGTACGGCTGGACCGCGAGGCACCCACGCTCCACCCAGAAGCGGGACAGCGCCGCGATCAAGGCCTGGAACGTCATGGCGGGGGGGAGCTATCACCGGCGTTCGGGGAGGTCAACGGCGTCGCGGGGAGCCGGCTGGGCCTCCCGGCCCCCGTCCTCGTCCCCGTCCTCGTCCTCGCGCACGTCCCCGTCCGCGTCCTCGTCCTCGCGCACGTCCCCGTCCTCGTGCACCTCTCCGTGCATGTCCTCGTCCCCGTGCAGGTCCACGTCCTCGTCCCCGTCCCCGTGCACGTCCTCGTCTGCGTCCAGCGGGTGCTGGAAGAGCTCCCCCTGCTCCCCGCCGTCGCGGGCCTCCGCCTCGTCGACCTCGATCGACCCGAGCTCCTCCAGGTGCTCGCCGGTGCGCCGCGCGAACAGGTCTCGGCTCTCCTCGGTCAGCTCGGTGAACTCCTTGAGCGAGGGCAGGTCCTCGAGGTGCCGCAGGCCGAAGAGCTCGAGGAAGGCCGGGGTCGTGCCGTAGAGCAGCGGCCGCCCGGGCTCGTCCTTGCGGCCGAGGACCTTCACGAGGCCCCGCTCCAGCAGGATCTTCAGCCCGCCGGCGCTGTCGACGCCCCGGATCTCCTCCACCTCGGGCCGGGTCAGGGGCTGGCGGTACGCCACGATCGCCAGGGTCTCGAGCTGCGCACGACTCAGTCGGGTCGGCCGGCCCGCGATGACCTCCCGCACGAAGGGGGCGTTGGCCGGCGCCGAGCGGAACTGGAAGCCCCCCGCCACCTCCTGCAGGTGGATCCCGCGCATGGCGTACTCCTCGGTGAGCTCGTTCAGCAGGCGGCGCACGTCCCGGCCCGCGACCTTGACGATCCGCGCGAGGCGCCGGAGCGTCACCGGGCGATCGGACACGAAGACCAGGCTCTCGAGCACCCCCTTCAGGTGCTGCTCGTCGGCGGCGGTGAGGGCGGTCTCGAGCCCCGGGCGCTCGTCCGTGTCCTGCCCCGGCACTACCCGCTCCTCCTCGCCGGGGGGCGGAACGTCGGGGAGGTCGGGCTGCTCGGGATCGCTCACGCGGAGGTCTCCTCCTCGGCCGCGGGCGCGGGGTCGGCGGTTGTACCGGAGCCGTCCGCCCCGTCAAGGCGGTCGAGGGTCGCCTCCGCGCCGTCGTCCGGCCGCGTCTCGAGATCCTCGGCGAGCACCTCCCCCGCTCCGAGCACGGTCGAGCGGACGATGATCGGGCCGCTCGCGTGCACCTGGTCGATCCGGAGGAGCCGCCGCTTCGCCATCTCGAGCATCGCGAGGAACGTGACGACGAGGTCGTAGACCCGGACCTGCTCGTCGAAGAGGTCCTCGAAGCGCACCTCGCCCTGGCCGCGCAGGCGCTCGGTCAGCTGCTGCATCCGCTCCTGGATGCTGACCCCGTCCGTCTCCACCTCGAACGCGAGGCGCCCTTCGGCCCGCTCGAGCACCCTCTGGAACGCGTCGAGGAGGCGGAAGAGGCTCGTGGGCGCGAGGGGCGCGGGGCCCGTCGCCCGCGGCGCGTCGGTGCCGCGGGTGAAGACGTCCCGGCCAGCGAGGCCGCGGGCGCCCAGGTCCTCGGCAGCGGCCTTGTACTTCTGATACTCGAGGAGCCGCCGGATCAGCTGCTCGCGCGGATCGCCCTCCTCCTCCTCGAGGTCGTCCTCCTGGTCCTCGGGGACCTGGGGCAGGAGCATCTTCGATTTGATGTGGGCCAGCGTCGCCGCCATCACGAGGTACTCGCTCGCGATGTCGAGGTCGAGCTTCTTCATCAGGGAGACGTACTCGAGGTAGCGCTCCGTGACGAAGGCGATCGGCAGGTCGAGGATGTCGAGCTCGTGGCGCCGGATCAGGTGCAGGAGCAGGTCGAGGGGCCCCTCGAAGTCCGGCAGGGTGAGCTGGAAGTCGGGGTCCAGCGGCTCGGGCGGGTCCGCCACCGCCGCGCTCTACACCCGTGCCCCGGACCGCGCAAAGCGCCATGGCTCGGGCACGCGGGTCGCCCGTGCCGGCCGCCCGTACGGCGTGCCCGGACCTCCAGGGACCCCGGTCGCGCTCGCGGACCTCAGCCCGCGCGCAGCTCGTCGAGGGTCTCGAGGACCTTCGCGACGTGGCCCTTGACCCGCACCTTCGGAAAGGCCTTCCGCACCACGCCGCTCGGATCGATCAGGAAGGTGCTCCGGATCGTCCCCATCGACGTCTTGCCGTACATCTTCTTCTCGCCCCAGGCGCCGTACGCCGCGTGAACGGTGGTCTCCGGGTCGGCCAGGAGATGGAAGTTGAGGTCGTGCTTGGCCTTGAACTTCTCGTGGCTCGCCAGCGAGTCCTTGCTGACCCCGAGGATCACGGCGTCCCGGCTCGCGAAGTCGTCCTTCGCGTCGCGGAAGTCGATCGCCTCCGTCGTGCACCCCGGCGTGTTGTCCCTGGGGTAGAAGTAGAGGACGACCCAGCGGCCTCGGAGCTCCTCGAGGCTCACCTCCCCGCCCTCGCTGGACGGGAGCGAGAACCCGGGCGCCTTCGTTCCTTCCTCGAGCATGTCGAACCTCCTTGGGCGGGCTCGGGCGCGCCGCCGGACGTCGTCCCCCGTACCGTCCGTCTAGGCCAACGCCGAGGCCGGGGCCACCGCGCCGACGCTCGAGGGCATTTGCAGTCGCGGTCGGGGTCCGCTAGCGCTCGGGCGTGAGCGGCGGACGGACGGTGATCGTGGGGGACCTCCACGGTTGCCTCGACGAGCTCCTGGACCTCCTGGAGGAGGTGGCCTTCGATCCGAGGGCGGACCATCTGGTGTCGGTCGGGGACCTGGTGGGCAAGGGTCCCGACGGCGCGGGCGTCGTCCGGTTCCTGCGGATGGGCGGCCACTGCGCCGTACGCGGCAACCACGACGACAAGGTGCTCCGATGGCGCAAGGCCCGGGTCCGCGGCAGGGCGCCCAAGCCGCTGCCGATGAGCCACGAGCTCCACGCGGAGGCGATGGGGCCGGAGGACTGGGCCTGGCTCGAGGCGCTGCCCTTCCACCTCCCCTTGCCCGAGCACGGGGCCCTCGTGGTCCACGCGGGCCTGCGTCCCGACGTGTCCGTCGAGGCCCAGGAGCCGAAGCACTTGATGAACCTGCGCTCGCTCCGCGACGACGGGAGCGCGTCGTCCCGGATCGACGACGGGGTGCCCTGGGCGTCCCGCTACGAGGGGCCGCCCCACGTGTACTTCGGCCACGACGCGATCCGGGGCCTCCAGCGGTGGTACTGGGCCACGGGTCTCGACACCGGCTGCGTCTACGGCGGCGATCTCACCGCCGTGGTGCTGCCGGAGCGGGCCCTCGTGAGCGTGCGGGCTCGGAAGGCCTACGCCCCGACCCGATGACGGCGAACCGGATGGCCGCGACGGCGAGATGGGCCAGGATCCGGGGGGTGCAGGCGTCCCGTCCCCTCCCGACCCCGGCGAGCGTGCCCGACCGACCCGGCGCGGGGCGTGCTGCGTGATCCGCGTCGGCCACGAGCGGGAGGTGCAGCCCGGCGCCGTGCTCGTCGCGGCGCTCCCCCGGGTGCTCGGCCATCCCCGGCCGGAGGCGCTGGTCGTCCGCGATCCGGAAGGACGCCTCCGCGCCTACCTGAACCGGTGCCAGCACCTCCCGGTGCCCCTCGACGGCGGGTCCCGGCGCTTCTTCGACCCCGGTGGCCGCTACCTGGTCTGCGGGACGCACGGCGCGCGCTACCGGCTCGGCGACGGCGTTTGCGAGGAGGGCCCCTGCCAGGGCGAGCGCCTCCTCGCCCTGCCCCTGCGGCGGGACGCCGACGGCTCCCTCTGGATCCGGTGGCCGATCGGCTGAACGCGGCCCGGTCGAGCCGGCGCCCGCCGGAGCCGGCCTACTCCTCGGCCGCGATCGCGTCCGCGGTCTCGGCCGTGGACGCGTCCCGGTCGCGGAAACCGGCCGGGCAGCTCAGGGCGCCCAACCGGGCGTAGGGGCGGTCCTCGCTGTTCTGGACGAGCGCGGGGCGGGCGGTGAGGACCTCGCATCCGCCTCGCGTGACCAGCACGCTGTGCTCGAACTGGGCCGACAAGCTCCGGTCCCGCGTCAGCGCGGTCCACTGGTCGCTCAACACCTCGGTCTCCGGGCGCCCCAGGTTGATCATCGGCTCGATGGTGAACACCATCCCCGCCTTCAGGCGCCGGCGCGTGTCGCGGTCGCGCGGGTCGTAGTAGTGCGGGATCTTCGGCTCCATGTGGAACTTGCGGCCCACGCCGTGGCCGACGAAGTCGCGCACCACGGAGCAGCCCACCGACTCCGCGTGCTCCTGGATGGCCTTGCCGATGTCCCGGATCCGCGTGCCGTCGCGCACCACCTCGAGGGCCTTCTCCAGGCCGACCCGTGACGCCTCGACCACCCGGATCGCGTCTTCGCTCGGGGTGCCGACGTAGAACGTCACGCTGGTGTCGCCGTGGTAGCCCGCCTCGCGCGGATAGTAGGTGGTGACGTCGACGTTGATGATGTCGCCGTCCTGGAGCACCTGCCTGCGGTTCGGGATGCCGTGGCAGACGGTCTCGTTGACGCTCGTGCAGACGCTCTTCGGGAAGGGCGGCTGACCGTAGCCGAGGGGGGACGGGGTCGCGTCGTGCTCCTCGATCCAGCGGTGCACCCAGGTGTTGATGTCCTCCGTGGTGATGCCGGGTCGGATCCGCTCGCCCACCATCAGCAGGCAGCGGGCCGCCATCTGGCAGCTCGCCCGCATCCGGTCGACCATGCGGGGGGTCATGATGTCGATCGCACGCGCCACCTAGCAGCTCTAACGCTCGTCGCGCTCTCGAGCAACGGGACCGCGTGCGCGGATCACTCGTCGAAGTTCAGCTCGCGGGGCTCTCCGTCGTCCCGGTCCTCGCGGCGGTTGATGTCCGCGTCCTGGTAGAGGTCCTCGAGGGACCAGCCGTACTTGATGTGCGGCTTGATCTCCTCGCGCTCGAACTCCTCGAGGGAACGGTATCGCTTCGGTCCACGCATGGCGATCTCTCCTTACGGCGGTGTGAGGCCGCTCTGGGCCCCGTCGGTGGCCACGGACGCGCTCCTCGGTGAGATCGCGACCATCGTGACCACCTTGTCCTACATTTGGTCACCCCATACCACCTCAGAGATCGCCGCCCAAGAAAGGGTCCAACCGCGCGGCGGCGGGGAGCGGCGGCCCGGGAAGGCGGGTCGCTCGGCGACGGCCGGGCGACCGTTGCCTGCTGCTGGGGCCCCTGGTAGAGCTGAGCCCCAGCTCGCGTCCCGGCCCGGTCGACCCGATGTCCAGAATCCTCGCGATCGCCAACCAGAAGGGAGGCGTCGGCAAGACCACGACCGCCGTCAACCTGGCGGCGTCCCTCGCCGTGGCGGAGCAGCGGGTGCTGCTCGGCGATCTGGATCCCCAGGCGAACGCGACCAGCGGCCTCGGCCATCGGCCGCGCGACGTCCAGCGGAGCACCTACGACCTGCTCCTCGGCGACGCGACCCTGGCCGAGATCCTGCTCGGCACGGACCTCGCGCTCCTGTCGCTGGCGCCCGCCTCCCCCGACCTCGCGGCGGCGAGCCTCGAGCTCGTGCAGGCGCAGGATCGGTCGACGCGCCTCCAGGAAGGTCTCGCCGGGACGCGGGATGCGTATGATTACGTCCTGATCGACTGTCCGCCGAGCCTCGGCCTGCTCACGATCAACGCCCTGGTGGCGGCGGACGGCGTCCTCGTCCCCATGCAATGCGAGTACTACGCCCTCGAGGGGCTGAGCGACCTCACCGGGACCATCGAGCGGATCCGGGCCGGCCTCAACGAGCGCCTGAGCATCGAGGGCGTGCTCCTGACGATGTGGGACCCCCGTAGCAACCTGGCCCGGGAGGTCGCCCACGAGGTGGAGCAGCACTTCCCCGTCTACGAGACGCGCATCCCCCGCAACATCCGCCTCGCCGAGGCGCCGTCCCACGGCAAACCGGCGATCCTCTACGACGCCGCGAGCCGCGGGAGCCACGGGTACCTCAACCTCGCCCGGGAGCTCCTCGACGCCAGCGAGGCCGCGTAGGCGGCGGATGGCGAAGCGCCGCCTCGGCCGAGGCCTCGACGGTCTCCTGCCCCCCGCGCCTCCCTCCAAGGTCCTGGACCGCCCCGAGCACGGCTCGACCGCGCCGATCGAGGACCTCCACCCGAACCGCGACCAGCCCCGGAGCCGCTTCGACGACGCCGCCCTCGACGAGCTGGCCACCTCGATCGCCGAGCTCGGCGTCCTCGAGCCGATCCTGGTCCGCAGCCGCCCCCAGGGCGGCTACGAGATCGTCGCCGGCGAGCGGCGCTGGCGAGCCGCCCAGCGCGCGGGCCTCAAGGAGGTGCCGATCTTCGTTCGGGAGCTCTCGAGCGAGGCGGCCTTCGAGGCGGCGCTGGTCGAGAACCTCCAGCGCGAGGACCTGAACCCGATCGAAACCGCACGGGCCTTCCATCGGCTGGTCGAGGAGCACGGCCTGAGCCAGGAAGTGGTCGCGCGGCGCGTCGGCAAGGACCGCTCGACGGTCGCCAACGCGCTGCGGCTGTTGAGGCTGCCCGCCGCCGTCCTCGACCACCTCGAGGACGGACGGCTAAGCGAGGGGCACGGCCGGGCGCTCCTCGGGGCGCCCGACGTGCCCACGCTGCGCCAGCTCGCGGAGCAGGCGATCGCCAAGGGCTGGAGCGTCCGGGAAACCGAGCGGCGGGTCCGAGCGGCGACCCAGGGCGCCGCGAGCACGCGCGAGGGGGCGGTGCGCGCGAAGAGCGCGAACGTGCGGGATCTCGAGAACCGCCTCTCGAAGTCCCTCGGCGCGCGGGTCGCGGTCCAGGACCGGAGGGGCAAGGGCAAGCTCGTGATCGAGTACGCGAGCTACGACGAGCTCGACCGGCTGCTCGGGCAGCTGATCCCGGGCGGGAGCTGACCGGCGGGCCGCCGCGGGCGCCTCGAGCCGGCCGGCCGCGCGCCGCCGCCGGAGCGGAGCGCCGCGTTCACTCGCAGCGGAAGGGGTCGGCGAGGGTCGTCTCGACGCGGAAGCTGGAGCCCTCCGTGTGGCGCTCCGCGAAGAACAGATCGAGGCGGTAGCGTCGGCCGACGACCAGGCCGAGCTCGTCGGCCACGTCGTCGAGGCGAACCGTCGCCTCCTCCGGAGAGTGCACCCCGCCGAGGTCGATCACGAGGCGCCGGTCGATGAACACGAACACGTCGTCGTCGCCGCGGAAGCGGAACAGCTCGCCCCCGGCGTAGACGAACTCGGCCCGGGCCTCGAGAGTGAAGTGGTAGTTGTGCGCGCGCCCCTCGTTGCCGAAGAGCATGCCGTCGATCGGGAAGAAGGCGCCGTCGTCGTACGCGAACAGGTCGTCCCGGTCCCGGCGGTGCAGCGTCAGGTCGATCGCGGCGCTGACGTTGACCCCCGGCACGTCGCGGTACCATGCGTCGAACTCGGACCGGCCGGTCGTGGTCGGGGTGGGTCCCGCGTACACGGGCTTGTCGTCGGCGCCGAGGATCGGCTCCACGATGCCGGGGTCGAGGCCCAGGTTCAGCGACTCGAAGTCCGGGTGGCTGTCGCGGAAGTCCCGCACCGTCGCCTCGAGGATCGGCGGCAGCACGGGTGGGCCCATGCAGGGTCCCCAGGCCTCGTCCATGCAGCGCTGGACGCCCTCCCCGCAGGGGGTCGTGCATGGCCGCTCCGCCGTCGCGTCGACCTCGCACGGCCCCCACCCGGTCCGCGGGTCGCACGCCTGCGTCCCGCCACCGCACACGC
This sequence comes from Sandaracinaceae bacterium, assembly GCA_050331215.1. Classification (GTDB taxonomy): domain Bacteria; phylum Myxococcota_A; class Polyangia; order Polyangiales; family Sandaracinaceae; genus JBHJHB01. Next base: position 42,518 of record JBHJHB010000094.1, read on the forward strand.
CCTCGCACGCGCGGGTGGCCGGCGGCGCCTCGCACGGGCTCCAGCCGTCGGCGCGGCACGTCTGGGTCCCGACGCCGCAGGGCGTGACGCACTCCCGGACGCCGCCGTCCACCGCGCAGGGGGAGACCTCGAGACCGGTTCGGGTGCCGCAGCCCGCGAGGAGCGCGACCAGGAACAGCGAGCGGCCCGCTGCGCTCGGCGGCCTCGTCGGCTCCCGCCGCCCTCCCCCACGCACGCGAGGAACCGTATCACCTCGCCCTCGCCGACGTCCGCTCGAGCGCCGATCAGCGCGGGAGGCGAGGACTGCGGCGACTCTGAACGGATGGGCGCTCTAGGCCGAGCCGGCCCGCGCGGAGGCTGCGTCGACCGCGTTCGACAGGAGCATCGCGATCGTCATCGGGCCCACGCCGCCCGGCACGGGCGTGATGAAGGACGCCCGCTCCTGGGCCGTGGCGTGCTCCACGTCGCCGACGAGGCGACCGTCGTCCAGGCGGTTGATGCCGACGTCGATCACGACGGCGCCCTCCTTGACCCAGGCGCCCTTCACCATCTCCGGCCGGCCGACCGCGGCGATCAGGACGTCGGCCTCCGCGACGCGGTCGGCCAGGTCGCGGGTGCGGCTATGGGCGATGGTCACGGTGGCGTGCTCGGCGAGGAGCATCTGCGCGACCGGCTTGCCCACCAGGTTGCTCCGGCCGAGGACCAACGCCCTCAGCCCCTTGAGCGCCGTGCCGCTCTCCGCGACCAACCGCATGCAGCCGCGGGGCGTGCAGGGCCTCAGGCCCGGCCGGCCCGCGGAGAGACAGCCGACGTTGACCGGGTGGAGCCCGTCGACGTCCTTGGCCGGGTCGATCCGGTCGAGGACCGGCTCCGCGTCGAGCCCGGCCGGGAGCGGGAGCTGGACCAGGATCCCGTCCACGGCGCCGTCCGCGTTGAGGCGCTCGACCAGCGCCTCGACGGCGGCCTGGCTGCTGTCGGCGGGCAGGCGATGGACCTCGCCCCGGATGTTCGCTTTGCGCGCCGCCTTCTCCTTGTTGCGCACGTAGACCTGGCTTGGCGGGTCGTCCCCCACCAGCACCACCTCGAGGCCTACGGGCCTCCCGTGCTCGGCCTCGAAGCGCGCCGCGCGTTCCGCGACCTCGGCGCGGACCGCCTTGGCCACCGCCTTTCCGTTCAGGAGCTGTGCCGTCACGCGCCCTCCCCTTCGTCGACTCCACCGATCGCCAGGGTCCTGGACCTCCGTCCCGGCGCCCTCGCGCTCGCGCTCACGGGGCCCCCGCGGCCGCGATCCAGAAGACCAGGTTCTCCCCGTCCACGTCCGTCTCGGTGCGCTCGCCGGAGGGCGCCGCCCCGTCGCGGGGTGCGAAGGACGTGGCGAGCACCTCCGAGGCGATCCGGTCGCCGTGCTCCCGGAGGGCCTGGCCGAGCTGTCCGGCGGCCTCGTAGGTCAGCGCGATGCGCGCCTCGAAGGGCAGGTCGAGGCCCTTGCGGGCCCGCTGGATCCGGTTGACGGTCTCCCGCGCGAGGCCCTCGCGCACGAGCGACGGCTCGAGGTGGGTGTCGAGCACGACCACCCTCCCCCGCTCGGCCGCCGCCGCGAAGCCCTCCTTGGCCTCGAGCCGGATCTCGATCTCGTCGGGGCCGAGGTCGACCGGGCCGCTCGGCAGCTCGACGGTCACCCTCCCGTCCTCCTCGAGGGCGCGGTAGAGCGCGCCGCCGTCGGCCTCGGCCAGGGCCTTCTTGCAGGCGGGCAGCTCCTTGCCGAGGCGGGGTCCGAGGGCCCGGAAGTTGGGCAGCATCCTGAACTCGACGTAGGTCTCGGGTCGGTCGGTGAAGGCGAGCCGGTGGACGTTGAGCTCGTCCTCGATCGCGTCCTGGAACCGCTCCACGGTCGCTCGGTCCTCCTCCGTCGCGACGACCACGATCGCCTCCGACAGCGGCTGCCGCACCTTGAGCTTGTGCGAGGCCCGCACGCGCTGGCCGAGGCTGACCACGGCGCGCGCCGCCGCCATGTCGGTCCGCAGCCGGTCGTCCGCTCGTCGGGCGTCGGCCTCGGGGTAGCGATCGAGGTGGACGCTCGCCTTCGCGTCGGGGTCCCCGCGCGGGGCCAGGTTGCGCCAGAGCGCCTCGGCGAGGAACGGCGTGAAGGGCGCGCTGAGGCGCGCGAGGTCGACCAGCACCTCGTACAGCGTGGCGAAGGCGGCGGTCTTGTCGTCGCTCCCGCCCTCCGCCCAGAACCGGGGCCGGTTGCGGCGCACGTACCAGTTCGACAGCGCATCGACGAAGGCCTCGAGGCGGTTCGCCGCCGGGTGGGTTCGGTAGGCCTCCATCGAGGCCCGCACGTCGCGGACCGTCGCGTCGAGCTCGGCGAGGATCCCGCGGTCCATCGCCGGGCGGCCCTCCGGCGTCGGGACCCCCGCCTTCGGGTCGAAGGCGTCGACGTTCGCGTAGGTGACGAAGAAGCTGTAGACGTTCCAGACCTTGAGGAGATAGTCCTTGATCGCGTCGCTGGCGCCGCCGTCGAACCAACGAGCGCTCTGGCCGGGGATGGACTGGACGAACAGGCTCCAGCGGACGGCGTCGGCGCCGAAGCGCTCGAACATGTCCATCGGGTCGGAGTAGTTCTTTAAGCGCTTACTGAGCTTGCGACCGTCCTCGGCCGTCAGCAGCCCCAGCACCACGCAGTTGCGGAACGGGTGCGGCTTGTCGTCCTCCTCGAACAGGAGGGTGCTGATCGCCATCAGGGAATAGAACCAGCCGCGGGTCTGATCGAGGGCCTCCGTGATGAAGTCGGCCGGGAACTCCTCGCGGAACAGCTCCGCGTTCCTGTGCGGGTAGCCGTGCTGGGCGAAGGGCATCGAGCCCGAGTCGAACCAGGCGTCGATCACCTCGGGGACGCGTCGGTAGACCCCCGGCTCGCCCTCCCGGGTCCACGTGACCTGGTCGATGTAGGGCTTGTGCACCATCAGGTGCTCGCTCATCGACGGGTCCTCGGCCCGGGCCTCCTCGAAGGCGCGCAATGCGTCGGGGTTGCGCTCGAGGATCTCCGCGACCGAGCCGACCGCCTCCATCCGCCCCGTCTCGTCGTTGATCCAGATCGGGAGCGGGGGCCCCCAGAAGCGCTCCCGGCTGATCGCCCAGTCGACGTTGGTGCGGAGGAACTCGCCGAAGCGGCCCTCCTTGATGTGCTCGGGCTCCCAGTTCACCTCGCGGTTGTTCGCGATGACGTGATCGATCTTCGAGCGGGTGCGGATGAACCAGCTCCGCCGCGCGTACTGGATCAGCGGGTCCTGGTCGGCGCGCCAGCAGAACGGGTACTCGTGACGGTAGACCTCGTCCTGGAAGAGCACGCCCTCGCGGCGCATGTGGCGGATGATGTCCCGGTCGGCCTCCTTCACGAAGCGCCCGGCGAAGTCGGTGACCTCGGGCGGGAAGGTCCCGTCGGGCCGGACGAGCTGGAGGAACCCGAGCCCCTCGTCCGTGCGCAGCCTGAAGTCGTCCTCCCCGAAGGCCGGGGCGATGTGGACGAGGCCGCTCCCGGAGTCGAGGGTCACGAAGTCGGCGGTCACCACGACGTGGGCGCGGCCGCCCTCGGGCATCGCGTAGGTGAAGATGGGCGCGTAGCGCGTCCCCGCGAGGTCGGCGCCGGTCGTCGTCCCGACCACCTCGTGAGCCATGGCGCCGAAGACCTTCTCGACCAGGTCCTCCGCGACGATCAGCTCCTCGCCGTCCTCGAGGCGCACCGTCGCGTAGCTCGCGTCGGCCTTGACCGCGAGGGCGACGTTGGACGGGAGCGTCCACGGCGTCGTCGTCCAGGCGAGGAAGGACCGGCGGGGTCGGCCTCCCTCGGGGGCCTCTCCCGTCGACGGCTCGTCGTCCTCGAGGACGCGGAAGCGGACGAGGACCGACGGGTCGTCGACCGTGCGGTAGCCCTGGCCGACCTCCCCGCTCGAGAGCGCGGTCCCGCCCTGGGCCCACCACCAGACCACCTTGTAGTCCTGGTAGAGCAGCCCCTGGTCGAAGAGCGTCTTGAGGGCCCACCACACGCTCTCGACGTAGGAGCGGTGGAACGTCACGTAGGCGCTGTCGAGGTCGAGCCAGAACGCCGTGCGCCGCGTGAGCCGGCGCCACTCCTCGATGTAGGTGAAGACGCTGTCGATGCACTCGCGCGCGAAGCGCTCCACCCCGTACTCGCGGATCGCCTCGGGCCCCGCGATGCCGAGGCTCTTCTCGACCTCGACCTCGACCGGCAGACCGTGCGTATCCCAGCCTGCCCGGCGCGGCACGTAGTACCCGGTCAGCGCGCGGTAGCGCAGCACCACGTCCTTCATCACGCGGGTCAGCACGTGCCCGGGATGCGGCATCCCGTTGGCGGTGGGGGGGCCCTCGTAGAACACGAACCGCGGCCGGTCCTTCGCCTCCTCGACCGACCGCTCGAAGATCCGCGCCTCGTCCCAGAACCGCAGGAGCTCCTCCTCGAGCTCGGGAAAGGACACGCGCTGGGGGACCGGATCGAAAGACGGCGTCTCGTCGGGCATGGCGGCGAGGGCGGGAGGCTACCACGCAGGGCCGGGGGAGGCCGGTGCCTGGGGGGCCGCCGTCGCGGTTGGCTCTGCGCGCCCGGGTCTCCGGCCCGCCACGATGCGGCTGATCAGAACACCTGTCCCTCGATGGTGACGCTCCGTTGCTGGGGATGGCCCCCGGTGCCACGGTGATCACGTGACCTTCGCCGGCGCTCGCGCGTCGGGCCGCGCGGCGTTGTCCGGCCGGCACGAGCGGGACCGAGCCATGCTCGTCGATCGACCTTGCTTCCTCCACGCCCCGACCACGCCCCGATGCGTCGGCATGCTCCTGGTGCTCGCCGCCGGCTGCGCCGACACCGTGGCGCCCAACAGCCCCCCGGCGTTTCGGTCGGCCGCGACGGCGACGGTCCAGGAGAACACCGTCTCCACGACCTACCTGGCCGACGCGGTCGACCCGGACCCGGGCGACGAGGTCGCCCTCTCGCTCGTGGCGGCGCTCGACGCGGCCCATCTCCACCTCGACGAGACCGGGGCCCTGAGCTTCGTGGAGGCTCCGGACTACGAGCGGCCCACCGACGAGGACGGCGACAACCTCTACGAGGTCGAGGTCGCCGCGACCGACGGGCGCGCCCGCGTCACGCAGCGGGTCACCGTCGAGGTGCTCGACGACCCCGGCCGGCTGGAGGTGCAGATCGACTTCCCGCCCACGCGGTCCGAGGTGGGGATGGATGCGACGGACGTCGTCGTGACCGGCCGCCTCCGGTTCGTCGAAGGCGAGCTGAGCGACCCCGGCCAGCTCGAGGGGGCCCTCGTCAGGGTCAACGCCGAGAGCGCGACGGTCGACTCCGACTTCGCCTGGCGCGGGCGCGCCTCGATCGACGAGCCCGGCGAGCTGATCGCGGTGGAGGCGGAGCTCCCGTCGGGGATGGCCGACCGCGCGAGCCTCCGGCTCACCCGGCAGCCCGAGATCGATGGGGTCGGCCCGATCGCGGTCAGCGACGACGGGGTGTTCGTCCTGCTCGTGGACTCCGACCTCAACGCGCTCCTCCAGGTCGACACGCTCACGGGCGACCGCTGGATCATCGCCGATGAGCGCCACGGCGGGGGGCCGCCCTTCGTCCGCCTCGCCGACGTCGCCTTCGGCTCGTCATCCGATCAGGCCTTCGTGGTGGACGCGGGCCTGCCCGGCGTGTTCGCGATCGACACGGCATCCGGTGACCGGACGTTGCTGGCCGACGGGGAGTCCTCGCCCCACCTCACGCAGCCGATCGCCCTCGACGTGGACGAGGACGAGCAGCGGCTCCTGGTCTACGACCTGCGCGACGAGCCGATCCTCGTCGGCGTGGACCTCGACGCCGGACAGACCACCGTCCTGGTCGAGGGCGAGCGCCTGCCGGTGGCCCGGACGGGCGGGATGGCCCTCGTCCGCGATCCGGTGTCGCTCTACGTCGGCGACGCCGTGTCGCGGCTCCGCCACGGGGCGGCGGTCGACCTCCACTCGAGGGAGGTGACGCCGCTCGCCATGCCCTTCCACTGCGGGACCTGGGCGGTGAGCCGCCACGTGGAGGCCGGCGACGCCGTGTTCGCCTGCAACTCGCCGGGCTGGATCGCGCGGGGGGATGGCGTCTTGCTCCCCCACAGCGGTTGGGTGCTTCCGTTCGTCGAGATCGCCGGGATGGACGTCGGTGAGCCCGGCACGCTGTACATCGCGGACACCGGCCGCGGAGCCGGGGGCGTGCGCGTCGGTCCGCCCCGCGTGTTCGCCGCGCGGACCGGGGCCGAGCCGCGGGTCGTCGTCGACAACGCGGTCGGGGCCGGCGGCCCCTTCCTCGAGCCGACCGGCGTCGCCGTCTGGCCGGACCGGGACGGGGTGCTCGCCACGGACGCGGGGCTCGTCGGCGTCTGGGCCGTCGATCGAGCGCTGCGCACGATGGTGTCCGGGCGTGACGGGAGGTCGGGCGCTGCGATCGGCAGGGGGGTGAGGTTCGTCCGGCCCGTCGATCTCGCGCCGCACGTCCACCCAGGCCGAGCGGTGATCGCCGACGGCGGCTACCGGGGGCTCGTCGGCGTCCACCTCGACACCGGCAACCGCTCGATGATCTCGGGCCCCGACGTCGGCCAGGGCCCTCTGCTCGGCGGCGTCACCGCCGTCGATGTCCTTCCGGAGGGACGGGCCCTCGCGACCAACGCCGCCGGGGAGCTGCTCGAGGTCCGGCTGGACGTCGGTGACCGACAGCTCGTCTCGGGCGGCGGTCGAGGCGCCGGCCCCTCCCTCGGCCGCCCGCGTCACGTGGTGGCCGACCCTGCCGGAGCGCAGGCCTGGGTTCTCGCGGGGCCGGACCTCGTCGAGGTCGACGTGGCGACCGGCGACCGCGTCGCCGTGGTCAGCGGCGGCCGGCTGGGCGAGCCGGTCGGCGCGGCGCGGGAAGGCGAGCGCCACCTCCTCGTGGCCGACGCGGAGGGCAGCGCGGTCCTGCGGGTGGACGTGGGGACCGGCGACGTCGCCGTCGTCTCCGGCCGGGGCCGCGGCGTCGGCCCTCCCCTCGAGGGCATCGTCGACCTCGACGTCGACCCCGCGTCGGGGGTGGCGTGGGTGCTCGGGGCGCGGTCGCTCTACGCGGTGGACCCGGTCTCGGGGCAGCGCGTCATCGCGAGCCGGGGACCGTAGCCTCCGCCGCGGCGCCCTCGACGCCCCGGCGCTCCGCCAGCGGCGTCGCCATCCTCGCCCGGGCTCTGCGTGCGAACAGGCGCCAGAGCCACGCGAGGACGACGAGGCCGAGCAGGCCGATCCACTGGCTGGTCGTGAACCACCCGAGCGCGCCCCGCTCATCGGCGCGGACGAGCTCGAGGAGGAACCTCAGCACGGCGTAGGCGCCCATCGACAGGACGAAGACCTGCCCGTCGAAGCGCTTCCGGGGCTCGACGAGAAGCATCATCACGGCCGCGATCGCGAGGGCCCCGGCCGCCTCGAAGAGCTGGGTGGGGAGCACGGGCAGGCTCGGCGCGAGCTCGGTCGACAGGAGCCCCTCGCGGTACTGCGCCTCGCTCGCGGGGCTGGCCGGCGGGAAGGACAGCGCCGTCCAGTGGTCCGTGTGGATCCCGAAGCAGCAGCCCGCGAAGAAGCACCCGAGGCGGCCGAAGAACAGGCCGAGGGGCACGATCATCCCGCACAGGTCGAGCGCCTTCGCGACGGGGAAGCGCTCCCAGCGAAGGAGCCACACCCCGAAGCCGGCCGCCCCGAGCACTCCGCCGTACCAGACCAGCCCCCCCTCCCAGAACCTCGCCCACGCCCAGCAGTCGGCCTGGGCGGGGTGGCAGACGCCCTCGGCGGCGTCCCACACGCCGCCCGACGGACCGCAGCGGGCCTGCGACATGGTCCAGGCGACCTGGCTCGGGTCCGTGCAGAGCGCGACGTAGTCGCCGAGGTGGCCGTCGAAGAGGACGCTGGCGAGGCGAGCGCCGGCCACGCCCGCGACCAGGCTGACGAGGCCGAGGTCGATGATGACGTCGTGGTCGTAGCCGTGGCGGCGCGCCCAGCGCACGCCGAGCGCCACCGCGACCACGAAGCCGACCATCAGCATCGTGAAGTAGGCCGGGATCGGCTCCCCGAAGACCTCGCCGAAGACCGGGATCACCGCGCTGGATGTAGCAATGGGGGGGGAGCGCGGCGACAGCGTCTGCCCGCTCGGCGGGCCGGGGCGGCCTCAGGGCTTCGCGACCGGCTCCTCGGTCCGAGACGCCTTCGCCCGCGAGCGGCCGCCGCCCCCGGTCGCGGGCTGCGGCGCCGTCTCGCCCTCCTCCTCCTGGGGCCGCCGCAGCCCGTCGAGGAACAGGAGGATCACGCCGACCGTGATCGTGGAGTCGGCGATGTTGAACGTCGGCCACTCCCAGCCGTTCTGGATGTGGAAGCGGATGAAGTCGACGACGTAGCCGAGGCGGAAGCGGTCGACGAGGTTGCCCAGCGCGCCCGAGAGGATGAGGGGGACGCTCATCGCGAACATCATCCCGCCCCGCCCGCGCACGAACATCCAGGTCAGCGCGACCGCCGCCAGGGTGGCCGCGGGGTAGAAGATGGTGCTCCGGAGCCAGCTCGGGGCCGAGCGGAGGAGACCGAAGGCGGCCCCGCAGTTCTCGGCGTAGCGGAGCTCGAGGTAGCCATCGATCAGCACGATGGGGGCGGTCGGGATCCGCTGGGGACCCAGCTCGCCGCACACCGGCGGCGCCTCGCCGACCCGCGCCCGGCTCAGCTCCGCCGCGACCCACGCCTTGCTCCCGAGGTCGAGCGCGAGGAACGCGAGGGTCGCCAGGATCAGCGCGGCGAGCGCCCGGTGGGTTCGTCGAGGCACGGGCTCGCGACCATACCGGCAACGGTCCGGTCGCGCACGCCGCCCGGGTGCCTTTCGCCGCGCCCGACCGGGTCGCGCCCCCCGGGGTGGCCCACCCTCGCCGCCGGCGATCTCCCGGTGAGGGGCGCCTCCCGTAGGCATGTTGTGACACACGGTGATACCTTGCGTCGAGTCTCACGACGTGACACGACCACTGTGTGTCACGACGGAGCCGACGCGATGGGCCGAAGGAGCGCGTCCTACACACGCGCGTGCCGGAGGTGCTCGAGGAGGAGCTGAAGCGCCTCGCCGAGAATCTCCGCGTGCCGGTCAGCAACGTGGTGCGGGCGATCCTCGAGGACGCCCTCGACGCCGTCGACACCGTCGGCCAGCGCGCGGAAGGCGAGATCCTCGGGTTCGTGGAGCGGCTGGCCAAGAACCGGAGCGACCTGCGGAGCCGGATGGCGGGCGGCGCGGCCCGGGCTCCGGTCGAGCCCGCGGATGACGCCGACCCGGGGCCCCCGCGGCCGGACGCGTCGACGGCCGGGGGCGACGCGACCGACGACGCCGGCGTCGCCCTCCCCTGCCCTGCCGACCCCGGCGACGCCCTGGACGGCGTGATCGCCTTTCAGTCGGTCGTCCTCGCCGCCGACGCCCGCTGCGGCGTGTGCGCGCGCTCCCTTCCGGCGGGCTCCGCCGCCGAGCGGGCGCTCTTCGATGACCTCGGCCGACGGGTGTTCGTCGGCCGTCCCTGCCGGCTCGTGCCGGGCTCAACCGAGGAGCAGTGACCATGACCAGCACCGAAGAGCAGACGACGTCCTTCGACGAGGCCCAGCGACGGATGGAGGAGGCCGCGGCCAAGGCCCAGCAGGCCGTTCATCGGATCGGTCGCCTCTGGGCCGCCCACGGCCTCGACGTCGGCCGCTCCGCCCTCGAGGCGACCAGCGAGACCCTCAAGGCGACCGCCGACCTCCTCGAGGAGATGTCGAAGCGCGTGGCCGAGGAGGTGGATCGGGCCAAGGCGTCCAGCGAGGCGCCGGACGACGACGCGCCGGCGTCCTCTGAAGGCTGACCGGCCCTAGCGGCCCCGCCGCCGTCGAGTGGGGCGCAGCGCGGCGGCGCACCACGGCGCCTACCCCTCGGCGTCGTCCCGCGAATCGCTCCGGTCGGCGTCGGGGTCCGAGCCCGGGCCGAGCGCCGCGCCCGGGTACCACCCGTGGCTGATGCGCGGGCCGGCCGGGCGCGCGAGTCGGCCGCCGGGCCCGAACGCGAGGACCGCCGCCCCGAGCGCGTCCTCGTCCGGGACCTTGGCGGCCGGGCGCTCCTTCGGCGGGGCCTGCGTCGCGAGGTGCAGCGTGCGGGTCGGGAACGCGAAGCTCACCCCGACCTCCTTCGCGAGGCGCAGGAGCTCGAGGAACACCAGGTGGCGCTGCCGGAGCTCCTCCGCCCAGCTATCCACGACGAAGAAGAAGTACAGCATCACCTCGAGGGAGCTGTCGCCGAAGCCGCTGAACACCACGTAGTAGCTGTCCTTCTTGACCGCGGGGTTGGCGGCGAGGATGCCCCGGACGCCATCGCAGAAGGCCTCCATCTGCTCCGCCGTGGTGTCGTACTGCAGGCCGACCTTGAGGAACGTCCGGCGCGCGTCGCGGGACCCGTAGTTGTCGATGACGCCGTCGGCGACCTTCGAGTTCGGGATGCTGACGAGCGACCGGTAGAACGTGCGGACGCGCGTGGAGCGCATCCCGACCTCCTCGACGATCCCCTCGACGCCGTTCATCACGACCCAGTCCCCCACCTGGAAGGGCTGGTCGGCGAAGATGCTCACGGAGCCGAACAGGTTGGCCACCGTGTCCCGGGCGGCGAGGGAGAACGCCAGGCCGCCGAGGGACACGCCGGCCAGGAGGCTCCCGATGTTCACCTCCATGTTCTGGAGGACGAAGATCACCCCCACGATCACGACGACGACCTTCAGCGACTTCCGGATCAGCGGGACGAGCTGGTCGTCGAGCTTGGTGTCGGTGTCCTCGGCTTGCTTGCCGAAGACGTCCGCCCCCACGTCGATCAGCCGGTAGAGGATCAGCACGAAGGTGACCGCCGCGCCCACCCGGAGGCCGAAGACGACGAAGCGGTTGAAGCCGACCCCGAAGCGGAGCAGCGGCACGACGTACATCAGCGCCAGGATCATCACCGTGGTGCCGACCGGCTCGGCCGCGCGCTGGACCAGCGTCCGGTCGAGGCGCTTGACCATCTGGGTCAGGGCCGCGGCGCCGTAGCTCCGCACGACCGTGGTGACGACCCAGCGGAGGGCGAAGGCCACCAGCAGCACGAAGGCCAGGGCGATCACCTGCCACCAGGCAAACCCGAGCACCCGATCTCGGAGCCAGCTCGGCGCCCGGTCGAGGTAGGCGTCGAGGTCGACGGTGAAGGTCTCGCTGTAGAGATCCGGGACGGCGCGGATCGTCTCGGCGCTGACCACCCACTGGCTCTCCTTCCGGACCAGGTAGAAGACCGGCAGGAGCTGCTCGAAGGGCGCCACCCGGGTGACGTCGGCCGGCTCCTCCTCGTCCGGGACGTCCTCCATCTGGACGTAGAGCCCGCGGGCGTCGAGCACGTACTTCAGGCGATGAGCGATGTCGGCGCGCCGAGCCTGCTCGCGGATCCGGACCGCGCCCCAGTCGAAGCAGCGGGCAGCCTGCTCGGGGTGCTCGTCCTCCTCCTGGAGGTTGCCCAGCCAGGTCAGCAGCGCCCGCCGCGGGGTCGAGCAGTCCGCCTCCCCCGGCTCCACGAGGTTCTGCGCGGCCACCCGCGGGGAGGGCATGACGGCGGCGAGGATCAGCGAGGCGGCGACGACACGGACGACGACCATGGGCTCCCTCCCCCGGCCCCGTCGGGGGCCTCCGGGGCGCGGAGCATAGCGGAAGTCGGCGTCGGCGCGGGGCCGGGGGCCCCGGGGGGCGGCTCGGCGGCGCGATCGGCGGCCTTGCGACGGCGGTAGGCGGTGACGGCCCAGTACGTGAGGGGGTAGAACGGCGCGCCGACCACGAGCCCCACGATCAGGCCCCCGAGCCAGAGCTCGCCGCCGATGGACCAGAGGGCGCTGGCGAGCTCGACCCAGAACGACTGCTCCAGGATCCGGCTCCAGGACCAGTCGACGCCTCCCATCACCTGCGCGATCAGGCGGCGGCCCCGCTCCGGGTCCTGGTTGGTGCCGAGCACCCACGACCCGAGGCGCCAGCACGCGTAGTAGAGCGGCACCATCGTGATCGGGTTGCTGATCCAGACCGCCGGCAGCCCCGCCACCTTGTTGGCTCGAAGCAGGGTGCAGGCGCTCACCACGAGCAGCATCTGGATGCCGACCGTCGGGGTGAAGGCCACCACGAACCCGAGGAACACGCCCCACGCGATGCGGTGGGGCGTGTCCTCGAGGCCGATCACCTGGTCGACCATGATCCGCCAGAGCCGCCGGATCACGACGTCGCCTCCCCGAAGCCGCCGCCACCGGGGGTCTCGACGACGAAGCGCTCCCCTGGCCGGAGGTCCACGGTGGCCTTGCCCCCCAGGGACCGCTCCCCGTGGAGATTGCGCCCCGGCGCGCCCGCGTCGCCGCCGGCCAGGCCGAAGGGGGCTCGGTCCCGGCGCTCGCTGAGCACGCCGAAGCGGAGCGGGGCGAGCGCCTCGTAGGCCCGGACGACCCCGTCGCCCCCCGGCCAGCGCCCCGCGCCCCCCGAGCCCCGCCGCCGCGAGAAGGAGAGCAGCCGTATCGGGAAGCGCTGCTCGAGGATCTCCGGGTCCGTGATCCGCGAGTTCGTCATGTGGGTGTGGACCGCGCTCGCCCCCGGGTGCCCCCGGGTCGCGCCGGCCCCGCCGGCCACGGTCTCGTAGTACCCGAAGGCGTCGTCCCCGAAGGTCACGTTGTTCATGGTGCCCTGGCTCGCCGCCGCGAGGCCGAGGGCGCCGAGCAGCACGTCGACCACCCGCTGGGACGTCTCCACGTTGCCGCCCGCGACCGCACGCTCCGGCCCGGGGTCGAGCAGGCACCCGGGCGGCACCCTGAGCTCCACCGGGTCGAGGCAGCCGTCGTTCAGGGGGATCGCTCTCTGCACGAGACTCCGCAGGACGTACAGGAGGCAGGCCACCGTGACCGCCCGCGGGGCGTTGAGGTTGCCATCTTGTTGCTCCGGCCCTGTCCCCGCGAAGGACACGACCATCCGGTCGCCCTCGATCCGGACGTGGACCTCGATCGGGGTCCCGTCGTCGAGGGCGTCGCGGAACGCGTGGTCCCCGTCCGGGAGCTCGGCGATCGCCTCGCGCACCCTCGCCGCGGCGTCCTCCCGGGCGTGGCCCATGTAGGCCGTCACCACGTCATCGCCGTAGCGGTCCGCGAGCTCCCCGAGGAGCCGGGCGCCCTGGCGGTTGGCGGCGCTCTGCGCCTCGAGGTCGGCCACGTTCTCCCTCGGTCGGCGGGCCGGGTGGGGCCCGGAGGTGAGGAGGTGCAGCACGCGCTCCGCCTCGAAGCGGCCTCCCGCGACGACCCGCTCGGCGCGCAGCACGACGCCCTCCTCGGCCAAACGGCGGCTGAAGGGCGGCATGGAGCCGGGCGTGGTCCCGCCGATGTCGGCGTGGTGACCCCGGCTCGCGACCAGGTACCGAAGCTCGCCGTCGCGGTGGACGGGCGTCACGACCGTCACGTCCGGCAGGTGGGAGCCGCCGCCCGCCGGGTCGTTGCTCGCGAACACGTCCCCGGGCGCAGGGTCCGGGTGGGCCGCGAGCACCGCCTTCACGGTCTCCCCCATCGCCCCGAGGTGAACCGGGATGTGGGGGGCGTTCGCGACCAGACCCCCGCGCCCGTCGAACACCGCGCAGCTGAAGTCGAGGCGGTCCCGGATGTTGGTGGACAGAGCGGTGCGCTGGAGCACCTCGCCCATCTGCTCGGCGATCGACATGAAGGCGTTCTGGAGGACCTCGAGGCGCACCGGATCCGGGCCGTCGAGGTCCGGGGGAGCCGCGGCGCCGGCCCCGTCGGCGGCGCCCTCTCGGGCCGCCCCCGCGTCCGTCAGGTCGATGAGGCCGTCCGCCCGGACCTGGAGTCGCCAGCCCGGCTCGACCACCAGCGCGCCCGTCGCCTCGAGCACGAGCGCCGGTCCCTCGACGCGCGCGCCCCGGCCCAGGTCCTCGCGGTGATGAACCGGGACCCGCTCGTAGCGGTCTCCCGCCATCCAGACGGTGCGCCGCCCGCGCGGCGCGGCGCGGCGCCCTGCGGTGGGGGCCTGGAGCGCGGGGGTCGGGCTTCGCGCGAGGACCTCCACGCGGACCGTCGCCACCTCCACCCCGTGGCCCGGGCGTCCATAGCCGAAGCGCGCGTCGTGCTCCGCTTCGAAGGCGGCCCGGAGCGCGCGGGCGTCGCCCCGCCAGGGGACCGGGATCGCCGTCTCCGTCCCGGCGTAGCGCAGGTCGAGGCTCGCGTGCGCGGAGCGCTCCCCGCCCTCCCACTCGAGCGCGCGCCGGCCGGCGCCCTCGAGGTCGGCGGCGTCCTCCCGGAGGGCCGCGAGGGCGTCGTCGTCGAGCGCCCGCCCGCCCGCGTCGCGCTCGCCGTGCCAGCCGACGTCGGCCACCCCCATCCCGAACGCGCTGAGCACCCCCCCGAGCGGGTGGCTGAGCACGCGACGGATCCCGAGGCGCCGCGCCACCGCGCAGCAGTGCTGGCCGCCCGCGCCCCCGAAGACGCAGAGCGCGTACTCGCGCGCGTCGTGCCCCCGGGCGATGGTCACGCGACGGATCGCCTCCGCCATCCCCTCCACCGCGACCTCGAAGAAGCCGGCCGCGACCTCCACAGCGCTCCGGTCGTCGTCGTCGGCGCCGAGCGCCGACGCCAGCGCCGCGAACGCCTCGCATGCCCGGGGCTCGTCCAGGGGGAACGGAAAGCGGTCCGCGGGGAGGCGGCCGAGGGCAACGTTGGCGTCGGTGAGGGTGGGCTCGCGGGCTTCGGGTCGACCGTACGCCAGGGGTCCGGGCTCCGCTCCGGCGCTCTCCGGCCCCACGGTGAAGCGGCGGCCATCGAAGCGGCAGAGCGACCCGCCGCCCGCCGCCACCGTGTGGATGGCGAGCATCGGCGCCCGCAGCCGGACGCCGGCTACCCGGGTCGTGAAGACGCGCTCGGGCTGGCCGTCCCAGCGCGTGACGTCGGTGGAGGTGCCCCCCATGTCGAGGCCGATCAGCCGGTCGAGGCCCGCCTGCCTCGCGACCGCGCCCAGCGCCACCACGCCTCCGGCCGGTCCGCTCAGCACGGCGTGGCGGCCGCGGAACTGCTCGGCGGGCGCGAGGCTCCCGCTCGACTGCATGATCCGGAGCTCCGAGCCGGCGAGGGCGGTCCGGAGGCGGTCGAGGTACGCCTGGAGCAGGGGCGTCAGGTAGGCGTCGACGACCGTGGTGTCCGCCCGCGCCAGGAGCCCCTGCTCGCCGTCGACCTCGTGGCTCAGGGCCACGTGGTCGAAGCCTGCGTCGGACGCCACCCGCCCGAGGGCCCGCTCGAGCTCCGGGGCCCGGATGCCGTGCAGCACCGCGATCGCGACGCTGCGGATGCCCTCGTCGCGCAGCGCTCGGAGCGGGGCCGCGAGCGCGTCCGGGCCGGACCGGCCGAGCACGGCGCCGTCGGGGGTCGCGCGCTCCTCCACGCCGACCACGCGCGCCGCGAGCGGCGGCGGCTTGGCGATCGCCAGGGCGAAGAGGTCCGGCCGCGCCTGATCGCCGATCTCGGGTAGGTCCTCGAAGCCCCGCGTGATCAGAAGAGCGGTCGGGACGCCCCGACGCTCGAGCAGCGCATTGGTCGCCACGGTGGTGCCCATCCGGACCTCGAGGCCACCCGGCAGAGGCTCGTGCGGGGCGAGGCCGAGCAGGTGGCGGATGCCCTCGACCGGCGCGTCGTCCGACGACAGGACCTTGGTCACGCGGAGCGGACCGCCGTCGGGGGCCTGACCGATGCAGTCGGTGAAGGTCCCGCCCCGATCGATCCAGAAGCGCCAGCCGCTACGCACCGGCTCGGGTTGTGACGCTGCCGGACGACGACGTCGAGGCGAAGGAGCGACCGTCGACGCCGCCCCTCAGACGGGATCGCTCCGGAAGGCGACCGCCACCACCCCCTCGCCGAGCGTGGGCAGCGGCAGGACGAGGTAGCCGTACCAGCGGCCGTACTGCTGGTCCTGGCCGGTGAAGCCGCCCGGGCTCTCCTGGAGGCGCGCCCGGAGGTCCTCGCCCTGGGGCACGAGCTCGAGCAGGTCGGACGGGAAGTTGCCCGCCACCTGGCGTGCGCCGGCCGACCCGCCGAGGATCGCCGTCCAGTAGAGCGCGCCGGCGTGCCGCTCCTCGCGGTGCTCGAGCTGGATCTGGTTGGTGAGCTGACGGCTGACCATCCAGAGCGGCATGCCCGCCACCACCGCCCCGGCGCGCTGGCCCCCGTGGGTGACCGCGGCGACGAAGAGCACCGTGACGGACGGCGGCACCCCCTCCTCGAGGGCCGGCAGCTCGGTCAGGGCATAGCCGAAGCGGCCGGTGTCGAGCGCGCGTTGCACGATGGGTGCGACCTCCGCCATGTCCATGCCGGTCATGCGGTCCCGCTCGGCGTCGGTGTCGCGGGCGAGGACCTCGCCGGTCGGCCCGACCGCGGCAACGAAGCTGATCGGCGTCGCCATCAGGCCGTCGACCCCGAGGGGGGGCTGCCGTGTCGCGCGCAGCGCCGTGCGCAGCTCCGCTTCCCGCCGGTCGGCGTCCTCGATCCCGAAGCGCGGGGCGAGGCGACCGGCGGCCTCCCGGACGCCGGCCTGCACCCGGTCGACGTCCTGCCGGACGATCTCCTGGATGCGGGGCCCGTCCTCGGCGAGGAGGCCGGCCTGCTCGTTCCGGCCGTGCTCCCCCCCGCAAGCGAGGGCGCCGACGCAGCACGCCGCGGCCGCGGCGATCGCGAGCGGGCCCGGCGTCCGGAGCGGTCCCGGTCCGTGTGCCATGGGCGACCTATACACCGATCGCTGCGCCCCGGGGCATCGTCCCGCTGCTCCGGGGCGCGGGCTCAGCCTGCTAGAACACGCGCGGGACGATGTTCTGCTCGGCGTAGGGCGGCCGGATGTACGTGCTCCGGGACGGGCGGGGCGGCAGCTCCGGCTTCGGCCGGATGTGGTCCTTGTACGGCAGGAGCGACAGGAGGTGGGTGATGCAGTTGAGGCGCGCCCTGCGCTTGTCGTCCGCCTCCACGACGTACCAAGGTGCCTCCTTGATGTCCGTGTAGGCGAGCATCTCGTCCTTGGCCCGGGAGTACTCGTCCCACCGCGCACGGCTCTCGAGGTCGATCTCGCTGATCTTCCAGCGCTTGACCTTGTGCTGGATGCGGGAGGCGAAGCGGCGCTCCTGCTCGTCGGGGCTGACGCTGAACCAGTACTTGATGATGCGGATCCCGCTCCGGACGAGCATCCGCTCGAACTGGGGCACGCTGAAGAGGAACTCGCGGACCTCCTCGTCGGTCGCGTAGCCCATCACCCGCTCGACACCGGCCCGGTTGTACCAGCTGCGATCGAAGATCGCGATCTCGCCCCCCGCGGGCAGGTGCTGGACGTAGCGCTGGAAGTACCACTGGGTCTGCTCGCGCTCGGTCGGCTTGGGCAGCGCGACGACCCGCGCGACCCGGGGGTTGAGCGGCTCGGTGATCCGCTTGACCGTGCCGCCCTTCCCGGCGGCATCCCGGCCCTCGAAGAGCACGAGGACCTTCTGCTCCGTGACCCGGATCCACGACTGGAGCTTGGCGAGCTCCTCGTGGAGACGCCCCATCTCCTTCTCGTACAGCTTCCGGCCGAGCTTCTTCGGGTGCTTCGGCGCGGAGCTCGCGCGGACCGCGGCCAGCGTGCCGGCGCGACCGTTGGCCCCGCTGCCCTCGTCCTTTCGCTCTTTGTCCTTGCCCATGCTCCTCCCGGGGCGAATCGCTGACGATAGCGGAGGCCTGGCGGCTGGACAACATCGCGGCGACGGGGCTCGGCGCGCCGAGGCAAGGGTCGATGCCGAGGCCAGCGGCGGCCCGCCAGCGCCTTCCCACCCGCCACCCCCCCGCCTACGCTGCCCCCCGGGTCGCCACCCGGCGGCGACAGGGAGGGATGCGATGTCGAATCGAGGACGCTTCGTCTGGTATGACCTGATGACCACCGACGTGGAGGGCGCCAAGGCGTTCTACGGCGAGGTCATCGGTTGGAAGGCCGAGGCGACGGACGCGAGTCCGATGCCCTACACCATGTGGAAGCTCGGCGACCAGGGGGTCGGCGGCATGATGGAGCTGCCGCCGCAGGCGCGGCAGCAAGGCGCGCCCCCGCACTGGATCGGGTACGTGGTCGTCGACGACGTCGACCGGACGTGCGCCAGGTCGAAGGAGCTCGGCGGCCGCGTGCTGACGGAGCCGATGGACGTGCCCGGCGCGGGTCGCTTCGCGGTCGTCATGGACCCCCAGGGCGGGGTGATCGCGCCCTTCGCCCCTCAGAACGACGTGGGGGGGGACGGGCCGACGGACCGGCCCGGCCAGATCGGCTGGCACGAGCTGAACGCCACGGACTACGAGGCCGCCTGGTCCTTCTACCAGGAGCTCTTTGCGTGGACCCACGCGCAGTCGATGGAGATGCCGGACGGCGGCGTCTACTGGATGTTCCAGCGCGCCGGGGTGGACGGCTCGACCGGGGGGATGTCGAGCGCGGCCGCCCAGCACGGTGTGCCGGCCCACTGGCTGTTCTACATCAACGTGGACGACCTCGACGCGGCGATGGAGCGCGTCAAGACGAACGGCGGCGAGGTGCTGGCCGGGCCGATCGACATCCCCGGCGACGGCAGGATCGCCCACTGCACGGACCCGCAGAAGGCGATGTTCGCGCTCGTCTGGATGCCCGACCCCGACGCGGCGTGACCCCGGGCCGGGCCCGCACGGAACGGGCCCGGCCGACCCGATCTCGCCCTGGGCGCGGTAGGCGGCCGATCCTTCACGTCGACGCGGCGCTGGGTCCCGAGGGGCTCGACCGGCCGCCCAGGTCCCGGTCGGCGCGGAGCGTCTCGACGTCCCACCCCTCGTCCACGGGCCCGTGGCGCTTGTCGAGGTCGTCCTGGAGGATCTCCTCGACCTCGGCGCTGCGCCGGCGGACGAGCCCGACGAAGTCCTGATCGCGGTGCTTGCCCGCGAGCTCCCGGAGCAGGGCCTCGTCCTGCTGGCGGAAGCGCCGCGCCGCCCGGTGGGCGTGGTAGGCCCGATGGCCGAGGAGCCGCAGGGCGTCGACGCCCAGGCGCAGCGACGAATCGAAGGTCTCCCGGTAGACGTGGTCGACGCCGGCGTCGATCAGGTCGTACGCCTCGGTGCGGCCGATCGCGCGGGCCAGGATCGTCAGGTGCGGGAAGTGCTTGCGGGCGGTCTCGACCATCGTCAGCAGCCTGTCGTGGTGGTCGATGGCCAGGATGAGGAGGCGTGCCTCCGCCGCCCCGGCGGCCGCGAGCAGGTCGTAGCGGCGCGCGTCGCCGTAGTAGACCTTGCGGCCGAACTTCCGGAGCAGATCGACCTGGTCCGAGTCGTACTCGAGCACCGTGTGGCGGACGCCCTCCGCCGCGAGGAGCCGCCCGCAGATCTGCCCGAAGCGTCCGAAGCCCGCGATGATCACCTCGTTGCGCTCCTCGGGTGCTTCGAAGGGCCGGTCGACCTTCTCGAGGGTTCCCACCCTCGGCTGCACCACCCGCTCGAAGAACAGGAGGATGACAGGGGTCAGCGCCATCGAGACGGCGACCACCACCATCAGCGGCGCCGTCACCTCGTCCGTGAGCACGCCGCTCTGGTTGGCGAAGGAGAAGAGCACGAACGCGAACTCCCCGCCCTGGGCCAGGGCGAAGGCGAACAGCAGGTTCTGATCGACGGTGAGCCCGAACACGCGCCCCAGGACCGCGAGGACGACGATCTTCACGGCGACCAGCAGCAGGACCAGCACGGCGATCGTGCCCGGCGAGGCCGCCACGACCTGGAAGTCGATCGACGCGCCGACGGCGATGAAGAACAGCCCCAGCAGCAGCCCCTTGAAGGGCTCGATGTCGCTCTCCAGCTCGTGCCGGTACTCGCTGTTCGCGAGGACCACGCCGGCCACGAAGGTGCCGAGGGCGGGGCTGAGGCCCACCTCGGCCATCAGCAGGGCCGTGCCGATCACCAGCAGGAGCGCCGCCGCGACGAAGAGCTCGCGCAAGCGGGTCCGCGCGATGAACCGGAAGACGGGCCGCATCGCGTAGCGGCCGATCGCCACGACGGCGCCCACGGCCCCGAGCACGGCCAGCGTCTGGGCCCAGGCCGGCAGCCCGCCGATCGCGGTGCCGCCGTGGTCACCGCCGTGCTCCGCCGCCAGGTGGTGGGTCGCGAGAAGCGGGAACAGGGCGAGCATCGGGATCACCGCGATGTCCTGGAACAGGAGCACCGCGAAGGAGCTCTGCCCCGCCGCCGTCTTCATCAGCCCCTTCTCGTCGAGGGTCTGGAGCACGATCGCGGTCGACGAGAGCGCCAGCGTCATCCCGACCGCGAGGCCCTCGGGCCAGCTCAGCCCGAGCGCGACGGCCAGGCCGGTCACGGCCGCCGCCGTGACGAGCACCTGAGACCCACCGAGGCCGAGGATCGGGAACCGCAGCCGCCAGAGCAGCGCCGGCTCGAGCTCGAGCCCCACGAGGAACAGCATCATCACCACGCCGAACTCGGCGAAGTGCATGACGTCCTGGCCCTCCTCGCCGACGAGGCCGAGGGCGAAGGGGCCGATCGCGATGCCCGCGAGGAGGTACCCGAGCACGGACCCGAGCCCGAGCCGCTTGGCGAGCGGCACGCTGACCACCGCCGCCGAGAGGTAGACGAACGCCTGGAAGAAGAAGCCCTGGTCGTGCACGGCTAGCCCCTCGCGTCCGGCGCGGGGGCGGACGCCCCGGCATCCGGGCCGTCGGACCGAGCCGCGCGCCCGTCCCGGAGCGCGGTGAGGTAGGCGACGTAGCGGCCGGCCGCCTCGATCAGCCCGGCCTCGCCGATCCGGTGGGTCCCGTGCACGACGAAGGGCGGCTCGTAGGTCATGCCGCAGAGCCGCGCGGTCTGCTCGAAGGGCCGCAGGAACTCCTCCATCGAGTAGCGGTTGTAGCCGCCGGGCCCGTAGGCATCGTCGCGGCCGCCCGTGGTCAGCGCCTGGGCGAGGCGCTTGCCGTGGAGCGCGTCGCCGCCGTGGCCGTAGGCCCACCCGTGCTCGAGCACGAGGTCGAGCCACTGCTTCACCAGGGCCGGCGCGCTGTACCAGTAGAAGGGGTGCTGAAAGACCACCACGTCGTGGGCGAGGAGAGCCTCCTGCTCGGCGCGAACGTCCACGTCGAACTCCGGGTAGAGCTCGTACAGGTCGTGGATGTCCACGCCGGAGACGCCCCGCGCGGCCTCGAGAAGGCTCCGATTGACGCGTGACCGCTCGAAGACGGGGTGGGCAAAGAGGAGCAGAACGCGTTCCACGCCCCGCTTCCTGTGGCCTTCGGCGGAGGGGCGCCACCCCCCCCTCCGCGTCGCGTCACTCGACCTCGGCCCCGGCGAGCGCGGGCTCGCTCTCCAGCGCCTCGAGCGCATCGTCGACGATCCGCGCCATCAGCTCCGCCTGCTGCGGGTCCCCGCCGTCGAGGACGCGGCCCACGGAGCGCAGGACTTCGAGGGCGCGGCGCACGTCGGCGAGGGTGGGAGGCTCGCCCGCGCCGGGCACGCGGATGGGCTCCTCGGCCCCCGCGACGTGGTCCGCTACCCAGCGTCGGACCCCGGAAGCGGCCCGGAGCCGTCGGCCCATCACCGTCGGCCCCTTCGGGCCCGGGGGCTGCGGGCTCGACCCCGCGAAAGCGTCGCTGCGACCGCCATCCCCCTCTCATGCCATCGGAGCAACCGCCGTTGCAAGCCGAAGACGCGCCGGGGCCGCGCCGCGCCCACCTTCGCCGCGCTCATCCGCGCGGCGCTCATCCGCCGGGCGCTGCGCAGAACCCCTCGTAGTCGATGTAGGAGGTGACGGTCGGGCGCTCGCCGCACACGGTACAGCAGGGGTCGCGCCGCAGCTTCAGCGTCCGGAAGCGCATCTTGAGGCTGTCGTACGTCAGCAGGCGACCCGTCAGGAGGTCGCCCTGGCCGAGGAGCAGCTTGATCGCCTCCGTGGCCTGGAGCGTGCCGATGATCCCCGGCAGGACACCGAGCACGCCGGCCTCCGCGCAGCTCGGCGCCAGGTGGGCCGGGGGCGGCTCGGGGTAGAGGCAGCGGTAGCAGGGCCCGCGGCGCGGCCAGAACGTGGTGACCTGCCCGTCGAAGCGGAAGATGCTGCCGTGCACGACGGGGACGTCCTTCCAGACCGAGGCGTCGTTGACGAGGTAGCGCGTGGGGAAGTTGTCGAGCCCGTCGACCACGACGTCCCAGCCGTGGTCGAAGATCCGGTCGATGTTCTCGCTCGTCAGCCGCTCCGCGAAGGGGAGGACCTCGACGTCGGGGTTGAGGTCGCGGAGCCGGCTCGTCGCGCTCTCGACCTTCGGCTCCCCGACGCGCGCCGTCCCATGCAGGATCTGGCGCTGGAGGTTCGAGGCATCGACCGCGTCGTTGTCGACGATGCCGAGCGTCCCGACCCCTGCCGCCGCGAGGTAGAGGGCGGCCGGGGAGCCGAGCCCGCCCGCCCCGAGCAGCAGCACCCGCCCCTTCAGGAGCTTCTCCTGGCCCTTCTCGCCGACCTCCGGGAGCAGGAGGTGCCGGGAGTAGCGCTCGAGCTGCGCCGCGCTGAGCTCGGGCGGCCTCTCCACCGGGTAGCCCTTGTCCTTCCACTGGCCGAAGCCGGGGTTCGCCGACTCGACCGCCCGGTAGCCGAGGCCCGCGAGCGTCCGGGCCGCGAAGGCGCTCCGGATCCCCCCTGCGCAGTACACGACCAGGGGCTGGGCCTTGTCGGGGATCCGCTGCTCGACCTGCATCTCGAGGAAGCCGCGCGGGATATGGACCGCCCCGGGGATGAAGCCCTGGCGGACCTCGTCCTTCTCCCGGACGTCGACGAAGACCCAGTCCTCCCGCGCGTCGAGGCGGCGCTTCATCTCCTCGAGGGAGACCGTCGTGATGTCGTCCTTCACCTCCTGGAGGAGGTCCGCGTAGGTCGTGCTCATCGTGTCCTCGAGGGCCGGTCCGGCGAGTATGGAGACGGGCCCGAGCGGGTCAAGGCATCCGCTGGGTTAGCCCGCGTAGCAGGCGTTCCCTATCGGATGAGTCGAGATCCATCGACGCTCACGCGGTCGGCTGCCCCGGGGCACGGCCTTGTCTATCCTCCCGCGCATGCGCCCCCTGCCTTGGCCTTCCCCTCCCGTTGTCGTCCTCCTCACGGGCGGACTCCTCCTCGCCGTCGGCTGCAGCGCGTCGATCACGACGGACGCCGCGGTCCCCGACCTCGGGGCCGACGCGACCGTCGAGCCCGCGGACGCGACGGCGCTCTTCGTCCTGCCCCGACCGACGGTCGAGCCCTTCTTCTACGACCTGCCGTGGCCGACGGAGCTGCGCCGCGCACCGTCGGGCCGGGTCGACGTGACCGGCTTCCCCAACCCCCTGAGCCAGCCGATCGTCACCGGCTTCGTCACCGCGATCAACGCGCGCCTCGACGGCTGGGGCACGAACGCCGCCGTGTACTTCCGCTTCGACGCGTCGATCGACCCCTCGTCCCTCCCGGCCACGCCCGAGGCGAGCCTGGCCGCGGACGCCAGCGTGTTCCTCCTCGACGTGGAGAGCGGGCAGCGCCACCCCGTGGTCTGGCACTACCAGGACGAGGCGACGCAGTACTGGGCAGAGCACACCCTCGCCGTTCGGCCCGTCTATGGCCTGCCGCTCGCGGGGGGCCGGCCCTACGTCGCGGTGGTCACGGACCGGGTGCGGACGGCCGCCGGAGGGCTCCTTCGCGCCGACGAGGACCTCGCCGCTCTCTTGAGCGGCGCCTCCAGCGATGTCGTCGTGACGGAGGCCCGGGCGCTTCATCAGCCGGCCCTCGACGCCCTGGCCGGGGCCGGGGTGCCGCCCGCCGAGGTCCGCTCGCTGGCCTACTTCGTCACCCAGGACCCGACCGCGGACATGCTGCGCCTCCGCGAGTGGCTCCTCGCCAGCTACCCCGCGCCCTCCGCCGACGTCGGCGCGTGGACGCTGCGCGCCTCGGCCCCGAGCTACCAGGAGGTCAACGGGCGCTACGGGCCGAGCCCGATCGTCCAGGCCGGGGCCCTGCCCTACCTGGCGACGGGCGGCGAGATCGTGCTCGACGCCAGCGGCGCTCCGACGGTGCACGGCGAGTTCGATCCCCGCTTCAGCCTCGTCCTCCCGCAAACGCCGATGCCGGACGACGGCTACCCCGTCGTCATCTACGCGCACGGCACGGACGGCGACTACCGCTCGGTGGTCCGCACGGGCCTCGCGGTGGACCTGGCGGAGGCAGGCATCGCCACGATGGGGGTCGATCAGATCCACCACGGGGAGCGGAACGCCGGCGGCGACCCGGGGCTCCTGTTCTTCAACGTGCTCAACCCCGACGCGGCGCGGGACAACGTCCGCCAGTCGGCGCTGGACGTGGTGCAGCAGGCCCGGCTGCTCGCGGACCTCGCGGTCCCCCTCGGCATCGCCGATCGGGATGGGCGTCCGGTCGTCTTCGACGCGAACGAGGTCTACTTCATCGGCCACTCCCAGGGCGGGCTCAACGGGCCCCTGTTCCTCGCGATCGATGGCGCCGCCCGGGGCGCCGTGCTCAGCGCGTCGACCGGCGTCATCGCCCCTGCCCTCCGCGAGAAGACGATGCCGGACGACCCGTCGATCCCCGAGCTGGTGGTGAGCTTCCTCCAGCTGAGCGGCGATTCGGTCGAGGAGGCGTTCGAGACCGAGGGGTTCGTGGTCGAGCACCCGATCCCCAACCTGCTCCAGACCTGGATCGAAGCCGCGGACGCCGTGAACTACGCCAGCCGGCTGGGCCGGGACCGGCCCGCCGCCCTCGGCCCGCTGTCCGTCGTGATGACGGAGGGGTTGCTCGACGCGTGGTCGCCGCCCCTCAGCATCGAGGCGCTCGCTGGAGCGATCGGCCTGCCCGTCGTGCGGCCGGTCGAGAGCGTGATCGACGCGCTTCGGCTCCGCGGGATCGACCCCGTCACCGCGCCGGTCACCGGCAACCTCGGCGGAGCCACCGGGGGCCTGCTCCAGTACCCCGACGACGGCCACTTCCTGATCTTCCAGAACCCCGCCGCCCGGACGCGGGTGATCGACTTCCTGGACAGCCTGACCGAGGAGGCGCCGGGGCAGGAGGCCGGCACGATCGGGGCGCCCTGACCTCGGTCCCTCGCCGACGGCCCCGGGAGGGGCGTCCTGCCTCGACGAGCGGGGGGGCTCAGGCCGCGGCGGCGACGTAGCCCTCGGCGCGCGCGTAGTCGCCGAGCTGGGCCTGCATCGCGCGCCGGGCCCGGTGCAGGCGGCTCATCACGGTTCCGATCGGGCACCCGAGGGCCCGGGCCGCGTCCCGGTAGCTGTTCTCGTCGAGGTCGACGAGGAGCAGCACGCGGCGGAAGTCCTCGGGGAGCGTAGCGAGCGCGGCGCTGACCTCGTCGCCCAGCGTCTCGCCCGGCAGCTCCACTCCGTCGGTGCGGGGGCGAACCCCGCCCTGGCGGATCTCGCCGAGGATCTCGCGCTCCCGGCGCCTCCGCCGGTACCCGTTGATGAAGGTGTTCACGAGGATGCGATGCATCCACGCGCGCCCGTTGGTCCCCGGCTGGAAACGGTGCCAGAAGGTCCAGGCCCGGAGCACCGCCTCCTGGACGAGATCCTCGGCCTCGGCGCGGGACCCGGTCATCCGGAGCGCCGATCCGAAGAGCTCGCCGCGGTGCTGGAGGACCTCCCGGTCGAACTCCGCTCGGTCGGGCTTCGGTCGGTGCTGCGCATCCATCATGGCCTCCTCGATGCTGTGGAGGACACAGAAAGCAACGGACGGGCCAGCTCCTCGGGGCTTGCGTAAACCGCGAGGGAACCGGCGCGCCGGGCACCCGACGCCACGGAGGCCACTGCCAGGGTGTCGACCGGCGGCCACGGGCGCGTGTCAGCGTGTCAGCCCGGCGGGCTCGGCCGGGGTGGCTCGCGCCGCGCGCGGTCGAGGGCATCCGGGAGGGCGTCGGCTACCTCCGAGGCGAGGAGGCCGCGATCGGCGCGCGCCGCCTCCTCCCCCGCGAGGGCATGCAGGACCACCGCCGACGCGGTGGCGGCGAAGATGGGCGCCCCGTTCGCGAGCCGGGCCCCGACCACCCCGGCGAGGACGTCGCCCGTCCCGGCGACCCCGAGGGCCGGCGTACCGAAGGGGCAGACCGCCAGGCACGCTCCCTCCTCGGTCGTGGTGGCCACGATCGAGCCCGCGCCCTTGAGGACCACCACCTGCCCCGAGCGGCGCGCGAGCTCCTCGGCGGCGCCGTAGCGGTCGGCTTGAACGTCGGAGGTCCTCGACCCGAGGAGCCGAGCGGCCTCGCCGGGATGGGGCAGGAGCACGCGCGCGGCCGCCGCCTGCCGCAGCGTGTCGAGGCCGACGTCGGCGACCGCGGTCAGCGCGTCGGCGTCGAGGACGAGGGGCACCGTCGCGTCCGACGCGCAGGCCAGCGCGAGCTCGCGGGACGCGCGGTCCAGGCCGCGGCCCGGGCCGACGACGCCCGCGTCCCTCTCCGCGAGCGCCGCGAGGGCCGCGGCCGGAGTCGCGATCTCGGTCGTCATCAGCTCCAGGACCTTCGCGTCGAGCGCGGCGCGGCGAGGCGGCCGGACCGCGAGGGTCGCCTTGCCGGCCCCGCCCCGTAGCGCGCCCAGACCCGACAGCACCGCAGCCCCGGTCGTGCCGGGGCTCCCCGCCAGGACCCGGACGTGGCCGGCCGTCCCCTTATGCGCGTCGGGAGGCCGGCCGGGGACCCAGCGAAGCAGGTCGTCCACGCCCAGCCGCCAGGCGCCGGCCGCGGCCTGGCTCGTCTGCGCCGGCAGCGGCACGCCGATGTCCACCTCGACGACGCGCCCTCCATGGAGCCAGCCCGGGTGCTGCCAGAGGCCGCGCTTCGATCCCCCGAAGGTCGCGGTGACCTCGGCGCGCACGGCGACGCCGAGCACCCGACCCGTGTCGGCGTCCACCCCGCTCGGGAGGTCCAGCGCGAGCACCGGCGCGGCGGCGCGCTCCATAGCCTCGCGCACGGTCCGCCGCCAGCCCTCGACGGGGCGGTCGAGGCCGGTCCCGAACAGGCCGTCGACGACGACGGTGGCGTCGGCCAGCGCGTCCCGCAGCGGATCGAGGCCGCCCTCCGCGAGCCTGGCGGGGCTGAGGCCCAGCCCGGCGAGGGCGTCGAGGTTGACCCGGGCGTCGCCGGCGACGCGGCCGGGGTCGCTCGCGATCAGCGTCCGCGGCCGGAGGCCCCAGGTCGCGAGGCGGCGCGCGACGACCCACGCGTCGCCTCCGTTCTGTCCCGGGCCGCCCACGACCACCGGCCGGGCGAGGCGGTCCGCGAACGCCGCCCGGAGGACCTCCGCGGCGCCCCGACCGGCGTTCTCCATCAGGACCAGCCCCGGCACCCCGCCGTCGATCCAACGTCGGTCGGTGGCCGAGGCCTCCGCCGCCGAGAGGAGCGGCGTCATGGGCGCCCTCGCGCCTCCCACGGCCCGGGCGTTCGCTCGATCCGGTCGCCGACGTCGTAGACATCGAGGTCCTCGGCGAGGAACAGGCGACCGCGGTAGCCGCCGGCCCGGACCTCGGCCTCCCGGTCCGCGGCATCGGCGTCCGGGTAGAAGTGCGTGAGGACGAGGTGCTCGACGCTCGCCGCCCGCGCGATCTCGCCGCACTCGGTCGTGGTCAGGTGGCTCTCCGTGGGACGGTGGGCGCTGAAGCTGCACTCGAGCAGGGCCACGTCGACGTCCCGGCACAAGTCCACCACGGCGTCGCACGGCCCCGTGTCGCCGCTGAAGGCGAGCGTCCGCTCTCCGACGTGGACGCGCACCCCGAGCGCCCCCGGCGTGTGACGCACCACGCGAGCCTCGACCGTGAACGGGGGCACGCGGAGCGTCTCCCCGTCGGCGAGCTCCCGGACCGTCAGGCCGCCGCCCTCGTCCGCGATCATGCTCCCGTGCACGCGGGCCAGCCCCTCGAGGTGCGCCGCGTGCCCGATCGGGCCGGCCAGGCAGAGCGGCGCCGAGGCGGGGGGCTCGACGACGTTGCGCGCGAAGAGCAGCCCCGGGAGCTCACCGCAGTGGTCGATGTGGTGATGGGTGCAGAGCACCAGCCGGGCCGCCTCGAGGCTCACGCCCGCGTGAGGCCAGCGCCGCGTCGACCCGGGCCCGCACTCCAGGACGCAGGCGCTCCCGTCGTCCGCGACGACCGCGTAGCCGCTGGCGCCTCGCCGCTCGCGGGGGATGGCGGTCCCGCTGCCGAGGATGACCAGCCGCACGCTCAGACGTAGTCCGACCCCACCCGGACCAGGGTGTGGTGCTCGTGGGACCGCCCGAGGACGACGTCGACGGTCTCCGTCCGGCACTCGGCATGCCAGATCAGCAACCGAGCGATCAGCCGCAGGAGCTCGTCGTCCGGGAGGCTCGGGGCTCGATCATGGACGCGGACCCCCCACTGCTCGGCGCCCTCGTACACCTCGACCCGGGCGAACACGACACCGTCGGCGTCCTTCAGGTCCCAGTGCTGCTGGGCCTTCTGGGCCACGGCGTCGACCGCAGGCGGGACGACCCGGTCCATCGTGACGCGCGACACGTCCATGGCTGCAGGCAGTCTACGGACAGGCTGCGATGCCGTCGATCCAGTCCTCGATCAGCCCGGTGCCGGTGGTGTCGACGACCGAGGTCGCGAGCGGCGGCATCCGGTCCTCGTCGAGGCGCAGCGGCCGCTGCAGGAGCAGCGACCGGTCCGGGGCGCTGGGGGCCAGGATGCGCGCGTTGACGATGCCGAGGTCGCCGTTCTGCGGCACCTCGTCGCACGCCCCGGTGTCCACCAGCGCGGTGTCGGCGCGAAGGTCGAGGTCGCCCCGGCCCGGGCCGCTCGGCCGGTGGCAGTTGCTGCAGTTCGAATGCATGTAGGCGCGCGCCCGGTCCTCCACCGTGGCCGTGGCGTCATCGTAGGCCGGGAACGAGTCCAGCATCGGGAAGGGCGCGGGCAGCGCCTCGGTCACCCCGATCTGCTCCAGGGTGTGGAGCTGGTTCGCGGTGCGCCCCGTCGGGTAGAGGAAGTCGGCGTTGAGCTGGGCGATCTCGAGCCCGAGGCTCCGGCCGGCCACCTCGGTGTGGCATTGGCTGCACTGGTTGCGGCTGGGGATGGTCCACGTGTCCCCCCCGACCTCGACCGACCCCGCCTCCTCGAGGAGCACGGCGTCGGTCTGGGCGTCGTTCCAGCGGTAGGTCCAGCCGCCCCACTCGCCGTCGTCGAAGCGGACGTAGAAGCGCGTCTCCACGAGCCGCCCGTTGAACCGGAACTGCTTGATCAGGACGGTCCCGTTGGGGAAGACGAAGTCGCCGTCCGCGTCGAAGGTGATCTCCTCGCCGTCGGGCAGCGCCATCCACCGCTCCTTGGTCGCGTCGTCGGACCAGAGGGTGGCGGTCGGCGCGTAGGGGATCAGCGCGGGGCCGGGGAGCGAGGGGTCCATCGCGTCCATGCAGCCCGTCTGGCTGAGGAGGTTGGCGGGGCCGCCGGTCGGCGGCGCGGTGCTCCGGACGACCTGGAAGACCTGGTCGGCGTCGAAGAGGTTGATCGCGTAGAGCTCGCCGTCGTGGTCCTGACCGAAGGACGCGATCGGCGCCCCCCACGGCATCAGCGTGCGCCGCGTGTAGCCGCCCATCCCGTCGTCGAAGAGGCCCCACAGCGTCCCGGTCAGGTTGTCGCTGAACAGGTAGACGCCGAACATGTCGGAGCCGAGCTCGGTGCCGCGGTAGACGTAGCCGCCGGTGACGCTCACCCCGTCGGTGCGCCCGTAGCTGTGCACCGGGTCGATCAGGCCGGTCCGGCTGCAGCCGACCCGCGGGCGATGGCAGAGGTTGCCCTCGACGATGTCCCACCCGTAGTTGCCGCCGAGGGTGATGATGTCGACCTCCTCCTCCCGGCTCGCGCCGACGTCGCCCGCCCAGAAGTCGCCGGTCAGGGTGTCGAAGCTCACCCGCCAGGGGTTCCGCAGGCCGTAGGCGTAGATCTCGGGCTCGCCGTCGATGCCGTCGGCGAAGGGGTTGGTGGCCGGGATCGCGTAGGGCGCGGTGCCGTCGACATCGAGGCGCAGGATCGACCCGAGGAGGTCGAAGGTGTCCTGACTGACGTCGCCTGGCCCTCCGCCGTCGCCGAGCGCGAAGTAGAGGTACCCGTCCGGCCCGAAGCCGACCCAGCCGCCGTTGTGGTTCGTGCCGGGCTGGTCGACGGTGATGATCCGCGTCTCGGTGGTCGGGTCGAGGGTCAGCCCGTTGTCGGGCGAGGTGAAGCGGGACACGCGCGACTCGAAGTCCCCCGCCACGGTCGCCGTGTACGAGAGGTAGACGTAGCCGTTCGTCGCGAAGTCGGGGTGGAAAGCCATCCCGAGGAGGCCGCCCTCCCCGGGGACGCTGTCCACTCTCGTCTCGATGTTGATGAAGATCGCGTTGTTCGAGCCGTCGCCGGTGAACGTGTACACCCGGCCGCGCTTCTCGACGACGTAGAACCGGTCGGCCAGCCCGGGGGCCTGGGTGAGGAACAGGGGCAGGTCGAGCGTCGGGAGCGCCGTGAAGGCCTCCTCCAGCTCGAGGCGGATCGGTCCGCCTGCCACTGGCGGGTCCGGCGCGAAGCAGGTCGTGTTCGACGGACGCGCGTCGAGGCCGACGACGGGCGGGCCCATGTCGAGCGGGCCCATGTCCGGCGGGCCGCCGTCGGGCGGGCCCCCGTCGGACGCCGCCATGTCCGCCATGTCCGCCATGCCAAGGTCGTCGGGCGCGATGGAGGCGTCGACGCCCAGATCCAGCGGCGGCGGCGTCCCCTCGTCCACGCCGGGCGGGGGACCGCCGGCGTCGGTCCCGACCACCTCCTGGCCGGCGTCCCCCGACCAGAACACCGAGCCCGAGCACGCGCTCAGGAACAAAGCCAAGAACAGACTACGCCACATCCCACTGCCTCCCACCGTCGACCCGAGTCCCCCCTCGGTGCCGTCCTCCTTCGATCCGTTCACGCCCCGCGTGAGCGTCCGACGGCGGCCACGTGAGGTCCTGGCGAGGAGCGGCGTGCCAGACCGGGCGAGAGCGTAGGCTGGCGCGGCCCGGTCCGCCAGGGCCAGAGTTTTCGAGGCCAGCGGTTCGGCTCGGCGGCAGCGGCGAGGTCGCGCGGGCTCGCGTCCGCTGCGGCGCCGGCGTTCGTCCCGACGGCCGCTACCCTGGCCGCGCTCCGGCGGCCAGGTGCCGCCCTCCCCGCGCGGCGCGGCGCGCGCTACACGTCCGGGCATGCTCCTCGTCCCCCGCATGCTCGGACCGACCGTCGGCCTCTCGGCCGTCGCCCTCCTCGGCGGCTGCGGCAGCCCGCCCGCCCCGACGTCCGTGGCGCCCATGGCGGTCGCGGAGGAGCCGCGGGCGCGCTACCAGGCGGCGGTCGCGAGGATCGAGACCGCGAGCCGGGAGGCCGCCTACCCGCGCCGCTGGCTCCGCACGCTCTGCCAGGACATCGGGCACCGCCTCTCCGGCAGCCCGGCGCTCGAGCGCGCGGTCGATTGGGCCGCGAGCACGCTCGCTCGCATCGACGGGGTGGTGGTCGAACGCCAGCCGGTCGAGGTGCCCCGCTGGGTCCGCGGCGAGGAGTCCCTCGTCGTCATCGGCGAGGACGGGACCGAGGAGCCGGTCCCCCTGCTCGGGCTCGGGATGTCGCCGGGAACGGGCCCGGACGGCATCGAGGGGGAGCTGGTCGTCCTGACCGACGTCGCCGAGCTGGAGACCCGCGCCGAGGAGGTGGCCGGCCGGGTCGTGCTGTTCGACGTCCCCATGCCGCCCTTCGACGAGGAGACCGAGCGCCCGGGCTACGGCGAGGTCGTCGGCGTTCGGATCGGCGGGCCCGTCCGGGCCGGGGCCTACGGCGCCCTCGCGGTCCTGCTCCGCTCCCTGACCACCGACCCGACCAGCCCGCCTCACACGGGGATGACCGCCTTCGAGGGACCGGAAGGCCGCGACCCTCCCCACGAGGTCCGGAGCCCGCTGACGCGGGAGCCTCGCTACATCCCCGCCGCGGCGATCACCATCCCCGACGCCGAGCGCCTGCACCGCCGGGTCGACGCCGGGGAGCGGGTCCGGGTCCGCCTGCGCATGGGGGCCCGCAACGGGGGCACCGCGACGAGCCACAACGTGATCGCCACCCTCACCGGGCAGGGGCGCCCCGACGAGCTCGTCGTCTTCGGCGGGCACATCGACTCATGGGACGTCGGCGACGGCTGCCACGACGACGGCGCCGGCGTGGTCAGCGCGATGGCGGCCCTGCGGCTCCTGTCCGAGCTCGAGCTGCGCCCCCGCCGCACGCTCCGCGCCGTGCTCTGGACCAACGAGGAGAACGGCCTCGGCGGGGCGCGGGCGTACGCGGCGGACCATGCGGGCGACGGCCGGCACGTCGCGGCCCTCGAGTCGGACAGCGGCGCCGCCCCGGTGATCGCGCTCCAGGTGGAGGACCCCCGCGAGGACCATGCCGAGACCAGCCTCGAGCAGATCCGCTTCGTGGCCGACCTCCTGCGGCCGCTCGGCGTCCGGACGGGCCGAGCCAGCTTCTCGGGCGCCGACCTCGGGCCGCTGCGGGAGCTCGGTGTCCCCGGCGTGGGCGTGACCCATGACACGCGCCACTACTTCGCCCTTCACCACACCGCGGCGGACACCTACGAGGCGGTGGACCCGGAGGCCTTCCGGCAGGGCGTCGCCGTCATGGCAGCGACGGCCTACGTGCTCGCCGAGGCGCCGTGGCGCCTCGGCGAGCGGGGCGACTGACGGACGGGCGAGCGCAACGGCCGACCCGCTACTCGCAGCCACTCAGGCCGGAGATCCAGTCGCGCAGGAGCCCGGTGCCCACCGCGTCCACCTCGACGGTCGCGAGGGGCGGCATCCGCCCGTCCCCCTCCTCGCGCAGCATCCGCTCCAGGAGCACCGAGCGCTCCGGCGCGCCGGTCGCGACCACCCGGGCGTCCGGCAGGCCGAGGTCGCCGTCCCGCGGCGGCTCGTCGCAGGCGCCCGTGGCCGCGAGCTCGGTCGCGTAGCGCAGGTCCAGGTTGCCGCCGCCCTGCGCGCCGGGCCGGTGGCAGACGCTGCAGTTCGAGTGCAGGTAGCCGCGGGCCCGTGCGCCGACGTCGGCGGACGCGTCCTCGTAGGCCGGGAACGCGTCGAGGCTGTCCACGGGCCCGGGCAGCGCTTCGATCACCCCGATGTGCTCGAGGGTCCGGAGCTGGTTCGCCTGGAGGTTGCCGGGGTACACGAAGGGCGCGTTGAGCTGGGCGATCTCGAGGCCCAGGCTCCGGCCCGCGGCCTCGGTGTGGCACTGGTCGCACTGGGCCCGGGTCGGGATCGCCCACGTGGCGTCCCCGACCTGGACCTCGCCGGCTCCCTCGAGGAGCACCGCGTCGGTCTGCGCGTCGTTCCAGCGGTAGGTGTAGCCGCCCCATGCCCCGTCCTCGAAGCGGACGTAGAAGCGGGTCTCCACGAGGCGGCCCCGGAAGCGGAACTGCTTGACCAGCACCGTCCCGGTGGGGAACCCGAAGTCGCCGTCGGGCCCGATGCTGATCTGCGTGCCCTCGGGCAGCGCCACCCAGCGCTCCTTGTCGGCACCGTCGGACCACAGCGTCGCCGTCGGCGCGTAGGGGATCAGCGCCGGCCCGGGCCGGGCCGGGTCGAGGGGGTCCATGCAGCCGGTCTGGCTCAACAGGGGCGGAGGGCCGCCCGACGGGGCCGGCGTGGTCCGCACCACGCGGAAGACCTGATCCTCGTTGAACAGGTGCAGGGCGTAGAGCTCGCCGTCGAGGCCCTCCCCGAAGGAGGCGATCGGCAGGCCCACGTTGCCCCGGAGCGTCCGCCGCTCGTAGCCGCCCGCGCCGTCCGGGAACAGGCCCCAGAGGCTCCCGGTGAGGTGATCGCTGAAGAGGTAGACACCGAACAGGTCCGAGCCGAGGTCCTGGCCGCGGTACACGTAGCCGCCGGTCACGCTGACCCCATCGCCGCGCCCGTAGGCGTGCACCGGCTCGATCAGGCCCGGCGTGTCGCAGCCGTCCCGCTCGTCGAAGCAGAGGTCCCCCTCCCGGGTGTTCCAGCCGTAGTTGCCGCCCCGGACGATGATGTCGACCTCCTCGCGGGCGCTCTGGCCCACGTCCCCGGCCCACAGCTCCCCGGTCAGCCGGTCGAAGCTCATCCGCCACGGGTTGCGCAGCCCCCACGCGTAGACTTCGGGCGCGCCGTCCCGGCCGTCCGCGAAGGGGGTGTCCGGCGGGATGCCGTAGGGCGCGGCGCCGTCGACGTCGATCCGGACCACCGAGCCCAGCAGCGTGCGCGGGTTCTGCCCGTGCTCCTCCGGGTCGCCGCCTCCGCCCCCGTCCCCGAGGCCGAGGTAGAGGAGCCGGTCGGGGCCGAAGCCGATCCAGCCGCCGTTGTGGTTGTCCGCGAACTGGCCCACGCGGAGGACCACCTCCTCCGTGGCCGGGTCCGCCGTCAGGCCGTCGTCCGACGATCGAAAGCGCGCGACGCGCGACTCGATGCCCCCGGACCGCGCGGTGTAGGACAGGAAGACCTCCCCGTTGCGCTCGAACTCCGGGTGGAAGGCCATCCCGAGGAGACCGGTCTCCGCCGGGTCCGAGAGCACCCGCCCCTGGATGTCGATGAAGACACTCCAGTCGCTCCCGTCGCCCGTGAGCGTGATGACGCGGCCGGTCTTCTCCACGATGTAGAAGCGGTCGGGGCTCCCCGGGGCCTGCGTCAGGAACAGCGGGAACACGAGCATCGGCAGCGCCGGGAACGCCTCCTCCGTCCCGAGCGCGATCTCACCGCCCGCCGTCGGGCGATCGGGCACGAAGCAGGTCGAGTTCACGGGCCGGGTGTCGAGGCCGAAGTCGACCTCCATCGGTCGACCGAGGTCCGGGGGGCCGGGTGGGCCGCCCAGGTCCTCGACCGCCGCATCGCCGCGGGGCCCGCTCAAGCTCCCGTCGCAGCCGAGGCCGACCAACGCGACCATCAGGGTCCAAGCCAAGCTCCGATGTCGTCCCATCACACTCGCTCCACGGCTCCGCGGCTCCCCGCCCGCGGCTAGAGTGTGGAAGGGATCGGCGAAGCGGCAATCGGGTCTCGCCCGACGCTGGCTGCCCCGCGGGGGTGGCGCCCCGCGCCGCCGCCACGACATCCCGGCGAGCCATCGGCGCCCGAATCAAGGAACGCCGACGCGGAACACTCGACGTACGTCGGCGAGGAGTGACGCACGATGGCGAGGAGTGACGCTGAGTAGGGCGTCGCGGGCCGGCGGGGTTGGCCACGAATCGCCGAGGCGGGTGACTAGGCGTCCATGCCGCCGTAGCGGCGGACGAGCAGCTCCCCGACCGCATCGCGGATCGACGCGTCGGCGTAGCCGTGATCGCTGGCCATGCGCTCCCGCGCGCGCTCCGCCGCCTCGCGGCGCGGGCGCTCCATCGCGGCGAGGCGGGCCTCGTCGTCCGAGACCAGCACGAGCAGGTCCTGGGCGATCGCAGCGAGCTGCTTGCGCCGCTCCCCGTAGGTGGCCTCCCGCACGCGAGCCAGGTAGCGGGGGAACACCCTCAGGTAGTCGACCGCGACCCCCGGGTTGTCGATCGCGTGGCCGGCCACCGTGCTGATCATGCTCCGCCGGAAGTCCTCGCTGCCCTTCGGGTCGACGCCGAGCATCTGCTCGACGTTCTCCATCAGCTTCGGGTCCGGGTCCTCGTAGTCGCCGGTGTGGGCGTTGTAGACCTGCTCGCCCTTCACCCAGAAGCTCACGTGGGTCACGTAGCTCGCGAAGAGATCGACGTACTGCGTCTCCTCGACGAGCCCCGACGACTCGCGGAACTCCTCGTCGACGCGGTCGAGCCAGCGCTCCCGCACCTGCCCGACGAAGGCGCGGTGGTCGTGGTAGCCGTCCTCCGCCGTCTCCTTGAGGAAGTCGTAGTCGTCCGACTCGCAGAACGTCGCGATGTGCGACAGAACCGCGAGGGGCGACAGGCACCGGTAGGCCGGGTCCTGGGCGGCGTCGAGCAGCAGGTTTCGGATCTCCCGCGGCGAGGCGCCCGTGAGCCCCTCGTAGTTCGGCCAGGTGTCCGACTCGCGCCAGATCTCGTCGAGGCCGGCGCGCAGCTCCGCCCCGTCGTCCGCGTCGCGGCGCTCCGGGATGACCCGCCCCGCGTAGAGCTCGGCCTTCTCGAGCGGGCTCAGCGAGAGCGCGAGGGTGCGCAGGGGGTCCTTGCCGTAGCTCTCGGCCTGGGGCTTGCGGAGCCGGGTCAGCACCGCCCAGAGCGCCGCGACGAACGTCGCGTGGGGCGCCACGTGACCGCGCACCTGAGGCACGATCTGGGCGTCGTAGATCTCTTGCTCCTGTCGGTAGTCGAGGAGGTACGGCACCCGCACCATCTGCAGCCGCCCCCGGAAGGACCGGTACTCGTGGTGCTCGCGGAACGCTTTGAGGTGGAGCTCGTTGCTGGTGGCGAGGAGCACCGCGTTGAGCGGAAGGATCGAGTGCGTCAGGGACACCTCCCCCGTCTCGATCGCGAGCAGGAGGTAGCGCCAGGCCTCGAGGGGCCGCTTGAGCAGGTCGCTGTACTCCAGCACCCCGCCCGACGCGTCGACGAGCTCGCCATGGGTCTCGAAGAGCGTCAGGGACGAGAGGGAGGCGGGGAGCGCGCCCAGGGACCGGTCGACGCTGATCTGCCGCTCCTGCGCGTCCACCGCCATCTGCGGCCCGATCGTGACGCACCCGAGCCGGTGGAGGCGTGACAGGTAGAACCGCTCGACGCGGACGTGGGCGAGCACCTTGGTCAGGTCGCCGCGGTAGGCGGTGAGCAGCGCGTCGTGGACCTGCCGGTTCTTGTGGCCGAGCTCGCCCCGGAGCAGCCCCCGGGGCGCAGCCTGGTCGACCCCCGCCCGCCGGAACGTCTCCTCGACGAGCCGCCGCCGCTCCTCGGGCGGCAGCAGCAGCAGCGGGTTCTCGCGGAGCTCGCTCGTCAGCTTGACGTCGATGCGCTCGTCCGGGAGGTGCGCGAAGCTCCCGCCCGGGCCGACGGGCAGGTCCTGGGACCCGAAGCCGATCGTCTTGCCATCGCTGCCGCGAGGGAAGATCCAGCTGAAGCGGTACAACGCTCCGTCGTCGGTCTCTGCGTAGTGCTCGAGGGCCCGCATCAGGCAGGCGACGAACGTGCTCTTGGCGCTCCCGTTCGGCCCGTGGAGCAGGATCAACCGGTTGATCCGCCCCTCCCGGACGAAGTTGCTGACGATGCGGTAGACGTCGGCCTGGAGGCGCTCCTGGCCGACCAGGTGCTCGCGCGCCCGCGCGACCCCGTCGCGCTCCGTCGCGTCCTCTTCGAAGGGGAGATCGAAGAGCCGGTAGCGTGTGACCTCGCCCCCGGGGGCCTCGACCGGGTAGGTGCCGAAGTGGTCGAAGGCGTCCTTGACGTAGCGCGCCGCGTCCCGGCTGTGGCGCCATGGGCTCTCCTCGAAGAGGCGCAGGTACTCCTCCATCGACAGGACGCGCTTCTCGGACTCGAAGCGGTCCCGGACGACCCCGCCGATCAGCTCGAGGAGGCGGCGGGACTCGGTCAATTGACCGGCAGCACCAGGGCCAGGGTCCGCCGCTCGGGGACGCATGTCTCCGGGGTGCAGACCGCGAAGTCGACGTCCGCGGTCACGCGGTGGGTCCCCGCCTGCCCGGGCACGAACGGGACCTTGAAGCTCGCGAGCTGCTCCTCGTAGGTCTCCGCATCGGTCCGGGCCAGGGTCGGCGACGGAAGCTCGACCGCGTCGGGGGCCCTCACCTCGATGCTCATCGGGTACTCCTGGTTGACGTGGTAGTTGCCGCGCGGCGTCAGGCGGATCTGGAAGTCGCCGGCCTCCCCGGTGGTGTAGGGCCCTCCCGCCTCCGCCCGCAGCTCGAAGCTCGGGTCCTCGACCACCGGGCCGGCCTCCTCGGCCGGGCTCCCGGCGGGGCCCGGCTGGGCCTCCTCGGCCTCGGCGGCAGGCTCCGGGACGGCCTCGGCGGGCGTGGCGTCGTCCCCACCGCAGGCGCCGGTGAGCAGCAGCATCGCCGCCGCCGCGTGCTCCAAGATGCGTCGCATCATTGTCTCCTCGGCTCTCGGGCCCCGGAGGGCCTCGGGCGGTCAGAGTATGGTACCGCGGTGCCGAAGGTCGACCCGACGCGCGTGGACCGGTGGGAGGCCGACGCGGTCGGAGGAACGCGACGGGCACCCGTCGTCGGGCAGCGCCGACCCGACGATGCCGGAGTCCCGTGGAGGCGAGGCGCGGCCGGCTGGCGCCCCGGGAGCCCGCGAGGCGACCTCACGTCCACCGCGAACCGGTCCAGCCTGCTCCTGGCGCTGTTGTCGACCTCGCTCCTGACCGGCTGCGCCACCGCGCCGCAGTGCGCCCGCTCGAGCGACTGCACGGGGAGCGAGGTCTGCGGGTTCCGGGGCCAGTGCGGGCCCCTCGGTCGCCCGGTCGGCGCCCGATTCGCCCGCTCGCGGTGGATCGAGCCCTCCGACTGGGGGATCGCCACGCGGGGTCCGCGCGCCCCCCTCGGCGACGTGATGGCGCTCGGGGGCGACCACGCGACCGAGGCGCTCCTGGCCTTCGGGCCGATGCCGGAGGCGAGCGCGGTGCTGCGTGCCCTCCTCGTCCTGGCCCCTCACGATCGAGCGGACCGATGGCCGGAGCCCCTCGAGCTGGTGGTGGAGCGCGTCGAGCCCTTCGTCGGAGGGGCGCTTCCGCCGCGCCCGGGACCCCAGCCCCTGCCCTTCGCGGCGGCGCGGCGCCTCCTGCCCGCCGGGCCGTCCCGGCCGCTCCGGGTGGACGTCACCGCCTCGGCCCGCCAGGCCGGGGGTCGCCGCGACCGTCACCTCTACCTGCTGCTGAGGCTGCGACCGGCGGGCGACCGCCTGCGCCTCGCGTCGCCCTACCACCTGCGTCGGCAGGCCCGGCCACGGCTGGAGCTGCTGGTCTACTGAGGCCGACCCGGCCGGCGCGACGGCCCGGCCCCGCCTTGACTCGATCCCCGGGTGCCGTAGGTCCTCCTCGCGCCACCCCGGCGCAAGGAGGCTGCGGTGAGCGAAGGTCGGATTCTGCTGCTGGAGGGCATCGACCCGGGCGCCAAGGACAGCCTGGAGGGTGGCGGCTACGAGGTGGAGCTCCTGCCGAAGTCCCTTCCGGAGGACGCGCTGGTGAGCGCGCTCGCCGGGGCGGTGGCGGTCGGGATCCGCAGCAAGACCCACCTCACCGCCCAGGTGCTGGACGCGGCGGCGGACCTCCGGGCGATCGGCGCCTTCTGCATCGGCACCAACCAGATCGACCTGGAGCGCGCCCATCACCACGGGGTGCCGGCCTTCAACGCGCCCTTCAGCAACACGCGGAGCGTGGCCGAGCTGGTGATGGCGGAGGTCGTGTTCCTGGCCCGCAAGACCGGCGACCGAAACCTCGAGATGCACCAGGGTCAGTGGAAGAAGAGCGCCGCCGGCAGCCACGAGATCCGCGGCAAGACCATCGGCATCGTCGGCTACGGTCACATCGGGCGGCAGGTCGGCGTCCTCGCCGAGGCCTTCGGCATGAAGGTGCTCTTCTACGACGTCGCGAGCCGCCTTCCGATGGGCAACAACGTCCCGGCGCCGGGCCTCGAGGAGCTGCTCGCGAACAGCCACTTCGTGACGCTCCACGTTCCGCAGACGCCGGAGACGGCCAACATGATCGGCGCGGCGGAGCTCCGGCACATGCGCGAGGGCTCCTACCTCCTCAACCTCAGCCGCGGCAACGTCGTCGTGATCGAGGCGCTGGCCGAGGCGCTCCGGTCGGGCCACCTCGCGGGCGCCGCGCTCGACGTGTACCCGGAGGAGCCGGAGACGCGGGACGCGCCTTTCTCGACCCCCCTCGCCGGCCTCCCGAACGTGATCCTGACGCCCCACGTCGGCGGCTCCACGGTCGAGGCGCAGGTCGCGATCGGGCAGGAAGTGGCGGCGACCCTGCTCCGCTACCTGCGCGCGGGCACGACCATCGGCGCCGTGAACTTCCCGCAGGTCGACCTCGCCGACCGCGCCGGGGCGCACCGGATCCAGCACATCCACGACAACGTCCCGGGCGTGCTCGAGGCGGTCCACCACGTGATCACGGAGAAGCGCGTCAACATCCTGGGCGAGGCCCTCGTCACGGACAACGACATCGGGTACCTCCTGATCGACGTCGCGGACGCCGGCGACGCCATCTGCGCGGAGCTGGCCAAGCTCCCCCGCACGCGGCGCGTGCGGAGGCTGACCTAGGGTCGCGCCGTTGACGGACGACCGCCGAGACGAGCTCGCCGCCTTGCTCCCCTCCGGCCGGGTGCGCTGGGACGAGGAGACGCGACGGATCTACGGCGTGGATTGGACGCGGGTCCACGCCCCGGCACCGTCCGCGGTGGTCTTCCCACGCAGCACCGACGAGGTGCAGGCCGTGCTTCGGTTCTGCCAGCGGCATCGGTGGTCCCTCGTGCCGAGCGGCGGCCGGACCGGGCTCGCCGGCGGAGCGGTCGCGGCCCACGGCGAGGTGGTCCTCAGCCTGGAGCGCCTCGACCACATCGGCCCCGTCGATCGGCTCGGGCAGACGGTCCGGGTCGGCGCCGGGGCGATCACCGAGGCGGTGCACCGCGCGGCGGCCGAGCACGGCCTCACCTGGCCGGTCGACTTCGCGTCCAAGGGCTCGAGCTCGGTCGGCGGGAACATCGCGACGAACGCCGGGGGCGTGAAGGTCATCCGCTACGGTCTCACCCGCCGCTGGGTGCTCGGCCTGCAGGTCGTGACCGCGGCCGGCGCCGTGCTCGAGCTGAACGGCGCCCTCGAGAAGAACAACACCGGCACCGACCTGAGGCAGCTCTTCATCGGCTCGGAGGGGACCCTCGGCGTGATCACGGAGGCGGTGCTCAAGCTGACGCCGCTCCCCGGGCACCTCGACGTGATGCTCTTCGCGGTGGCCGACCTCGAGGCGGTGCTGCGCCTGTTCCGTGAGGCGAGGAGCGGCCCCCTGACGCTGAGCGCCTTCGAGCTCTTCACGGACCGGTGCCTCGACCGCGTCCATCGCCACCGCGGCCTGGTCAGCCCCCTCGAGGAGCCGGCGACCCACTACGTCCTCGTGGAGGTGGAGGGAGCCGACCGGGGGGACCTCGACCGCTGGCTGGCCGGCTTGGTCGAAGCGGAGGTCGTGCTCGACGGGACGCTGGCCGCGAGCCACGCCCAGGCGGCGGAGCTCTGGGCGCTCCGGGAGGGGATCAGCGAGAGCCTCGCGTCGACCGGCCTGCCCCACAAGAACGACATCGCGCTCCCGGTCGCGGCGCTCCCGGCGTTCATCGCCGACCTCGAGCGGGCCTTCGCCGAGCGCTACCCGGACTGGGAGGTCTGCCTGTTCGGGCACATCGGCGACGGGAACCTCCACGTGAACGTGATGAAGCCCGACCCGATGGCGAAGGACGAGTTCCACGCCCGCGTCGACGAGCTCGACGAGGCGCTCTTCGCTCTGGTGCGGCGCCACGGCGGGAGCATCAGCGCCGAGCACGGCATCGGGCTGCTCAAGGCCAAGTGGCTACCCTACAGCCGCTCCGCCGAGGAGATCGCCATGCTCCGGACGCTCAAGGAGGCCCTCGACCCCGCGGGGATCCTCAACCCCGGCAAGGTCCTGGCAAGCGAGGTGGCCCAG
Source organism: Sandaracinaceae bacterium (assembly GCA_050331215.1). GTDB lineage: Bacteria > Myxococcota_A > Polyangia > Polyangiales > Sandaracinaceae > JBHJHB01. The sequence continues at coordinate 84,280 of JBHJHB010000094.1, forward strand.
GCGTGAAGGTCCACCTCGTCGACGGCACCTACGAGCTCTTCCGCCACTACTACGGTGCCCGGCCGGCCCGGGCGCCGGACGGGAGGGACGTCGGCGGGACCCTCGGGGTGATGCGGAGCCTGGCCGCGATGCTCCGGGAGCCGGACGTCACCCACGTGGCGGTGGCCTTCGACCACGTCATCGAGAGCTTCCGCAACGAGCTGTTCGCCGGCTACAAGACCGGAGCCGGGATCGAGGAGGCGCTCCGCGCCCAGTTTCCGCTGGTCGAGCGGGCCACCGCGGCCCTCGGCTGCGTCGTGTGGCCGATGGTCGAGTTCGAGGCGGACGACGCGATCGCCGCCGGCGCCGCCCGCTTCGCCGAGGACCCGCGCGTCGACCAGGTCGTGCTGGCGAGCCCCGACAAGGACCTCACCCAGTGCGTCCGCGGCGACCGGGTCGTCACCTGGGACCGGATGCGCCGCAAGGTCCTCGACGAGGCGGGCGTCGAGGCGAAGCTCGGCGTTCGGCCTGCGTCCGTGCCCGACTACCTCGCCCTCGTCGGCGACGACGCAGACGGCATCCCGGGCCTGCCGGGCTGGGGGGCGAAGTCGCCCGCGAAGGTCCTGAGCCGCTTTGGCCACCTCGACGCGATTCCCCCCTCGGCGAAGGACTGGGGCCTCAAGGTGCGCGGCGCGGACCGCCTCGCGGCCACCCTCAGAGAGCGCAAGGAGGACGCGCTGCTGTACCGGACGCTGGCGACCCTCCGGACCGACGTGCCGCTGGCCGAGACTCTCGACGACCTCGCGTGGAGGGGTCCGGACGAGGCCGCGCTCGACGCGCTGGAGGCCGAGCTCGGCTCGCTCGGGCTGTCGCTGCCCACGTCGGCGTAGGTCGGGCCGCTCCCCATGAGGTCCACAAGGACCTCGCCTCAGGGCAGGACATCCGGCGCGTCCGGAGCCGGGAGGTCGCCGCACTCGAGGACGACCCCGTTGTCGGGGTACTCCACGTTCCGCTGGAGGCGGGCCACCGCGTAGTTGCAGTCCTGGAGGCAGGCGCCGATCGGGTTGCCCCTGACGGTGCCGTCGGCGAGGTCGACCTCCCCGCCCACGGCGAGCTGGACGCCGCAGAGCTGCGCGTCGGCGAGGATGAAGCCCGTGGCCGAGACGCGGCTGTCCCCGTAGCTGCCGATGCTCGTGCCCCTCGGGCGGTCGTCGCACTCGGGCAGGCAGGCTGCCCCCACGGTGTCCCGAACCTCGAGGTCCGCCATGTCGATTCGGGCGCCGTCGAAGGCCGCGATCCCTGCCTCGTGGCTCGCCTCGATCACCCCGCGGCAGAGATCGAGCTCGGCCGCCTCCACGGAGACGGCGATGCCCAGGTGCCCGTCACTGGACCGCGGGAGCGTCTCCCGGATGAAGAGGTCCGTGACGCGCCCGACGGCGTCGTCCAGCAGCGCGAGCGCGATCGAGTGGTTCCGCTCGAGAATCCCGCGGGCGAGATCGAGGGTCGCGCTCCCCTGCACGATGACCCCGGAGCCCGAGACGCCGTCGTTCATCGCGGGAGCGGTCTCGCGGACCACGAGATCCCGGACAGTGGCGAGGGCCCTGTCCTCCATGGTCCCGATGAGGATCAGCCCCCCCTCCCGGTTGCCTTCGACGAGCGCCCGGGTGAGCTCGAGGCGACTGCCCGGACCTCCGCTGATCCCTCGACCGAAGGCGCCGTCGGCCTCCTGGGCCATCACGTCGCGGACGACGATGTCCTCCACCACGGCCTCGGCGCCAGGCCCGCTGACCACCAGCCCACCCGTTCGGTTCCTCTCGACCCGGGCGTGGTCGAGGGTCAGCCGGGCTCCCCGCACGACCGACAGGCCGCGACCCAGCCTCCCCGTGCTCTCCTGTGAGAGCGTGTCGCGAACGACGAGGTGAGAGAGGCGGGCTTCGGTCCCCTCGCCGAGAAGCGAGACGCCGGCCGTCCGGTTCCCCGCCACCTCGACCCGCGTGAGGGTCAGCCGGGATCCGCCGCTGACGGCGATGCCGTCGCCGAGCTCGTCGCTGCACGCCTCGGCGCGCGTCCCGTCGATGACGACGTCGGCCCCGGTCACCTCGGAGCCGGGGCTGGCGACCAGGAGGCCGTACTCCCGGTTCTCCATGGCCCAGACTCGCGTCAGCGTCGCCGAGGCCCCGCGCTGCACGCCGAGCCCACGACCATAGCAGCCCCCGAGCTCCTCCTCGCGCGTCCGGGCCACCAGCACGTCGGTGAGGTCGGCTTCGATGTCCTCCCCGTCGAGCGCGATGCCTACGTCTCGGTTGCCGTCGACGACCGCCCGCACCAGCTCCACGTGGCCGCCGAGCTGAACGCTCAGCCCTCGGCCACCCCGTCCGCTGGCACGCTGGGGCAGTGTGTCCCGGATCACGACGTCCCGGAGCGTCGCGTCGGCGAGCCCGACCTCGACCCCGACCTCGTGGTTTCGCTCGAGGAGGCCCCCGTCGACCTCCACCCGCCCTCCGAAGCTGACCCCGAGGCCGCGTCCGAAGGCGGCGTCGCTCTCCTGAGGTTGGGTGTCCCGGATCACGACGTGCGCGAGCGCGGCCTCGGCCCCGGCCTGGCTGACGCCGAGACCGAGCACCCGGTTCCGGAGCAGCAGCGCCTCCGAGAGCTCGAGCCGGGCGCCCTGGATCACCTCGAGCCCGCTCCCGAACGCCTGGTCGCTCATCCGCGACTGCGTGTCGCGGATCACGATCCCGCGGACCTGCGCGATCGTCCGTGCGCCGATGACGCCGATGCCCGCAGTCCGGCTCCGCTCGACGACGGCGCGCTCGAGGGTCAGCCGGCCGCCGGCCTCGACCCGGATCCCGGACCCGCCGCTCCCATCGGTCGCCACCGGGCGCGTGTCCCGCACGACGAGCGAGCGCGCCTCCACCATCGCGGCCGACCGGACCGACACGGCCGCGGGGTCTCCGGTGGCCTCGCGAACCTCGATCCCCTCGAGGTGAACGCGCTCGCCGGGACGTCGGACCGCGATCCCCACGACCTCGGCGGGCCCGATCGCCACGCTCTCGAGGCGGACCGGGTGGTCGTGCCGGGCGATGTCGAAGACGGCGGACCGCTCCTCGCCGCCCGGCGCCACCACCGACGTCTCCCGGACGCACCGGCCGCGCAGCGACACCCCGTCCGGCCACGGGCGGTCGAGCTCGTAGGTGCCCGAGCCGAGGAGGACCACGGAGCCCACCTCCGCCGCGTCCAGCGCCTCGGCCAGGGTCCGGTAGGGCGACGCTCGGCTCCCGTCGCCGTCCGGCGCCGCGTCCGTACGGGCGTAGAGCGGCGCCGCCTCCTCCGGGAGCTCCTCCACGGACGCGAAGGGCTCTCGGCCACAGCCGCGACCGATGGGGGCGCAGCCCTCCTCGCCCGGGAAGTGCGCCTGCCCGGCGGGGCAGGAGCGCGCGCCCTCGGAGGGATAGGGGTCACAGGTCGTCACGCCGTTCGGGCCCTCGACCTGCCGCCACCCTGCCGGGCAGTCCCAGCGCAGGGGTGGCGCGCCGTCGTCCCGCCACGGGATGTCCGGCGGCGCAACGTCCGGCTCCCCCGCCTCCAGCCAGGGGATCCCGGGCGCCTGGGGCGGCGCGATCGTCGAAGCGCGGGCGGCGCCGTCCCGGGCGCCACCGTCGGGCTCGCCCAGGGGCCCGCAGCCCGCGAGAAGCGTGCAGGCGACGAACGGTGCGTAGCGTGCCGGGGGCGACATCCCCGGGAGGATGCGGACGCCGGCCGCCGGCTGTCCATGGGTACTTCGGGCCCGGGGGCGGGGGGGAGGTGACGGAGCAGGGCGTGCGACGTGCACGCAGGGAGCGGCCCGCGCGCGGGGGGCCGAGCCTCGCGCGTCCGGTCAGTCGTTCGGGCGCCGGATCGTCCGCGTCCGGCCCTCCCGCTCCGCCGCCGCCTCCCGCTCCTCGATCTCTCGCTGGCCGAGCGCGTCGATCACCCGCCGGGCCACCTGGTCGGTCGCCGGAGACAGGTGCCAGCGTGGGACGATCGGGCCCTCGTCGCTCTCGGCGTACTTCACGAAGGCGAGGAACTGGTCGGCCAGGATCCCCGTGTGGTTCTCGTCCACGGTCTCGTAGCCGTCCTCGTCCTCCCGGACCACGAGCACGAGCTCCGGCGGCGGCTCCCCCACGAACGCCCGCTCGACGCGAGCCACCAGACGGTAGGTCTCGCGCTTCTCGAGGTCGATGTCGGTCCGGACCGTCTGGATGGTGACCACCGCGACGATGTCCGCCGCCCGGACCCGGGTCCGGAGGTCCCGTTCCCAGCTCTCGAGCCAGGGCCCCGCCAGCAGATCGGGCTCCCCGACCAGGTCGAGGCCGTTCTGGAACACCGCCGCGTCGCCCTCCGTGAAGGGGCTCGTCACCGCCGCGGGCGCTCCGGTCGACGTGGCTCCGCACCCGCCGCTCACCCCGACGCCGAGCAGGAGCGCGCACAGCGCGAGGGGTCGGCACGGGTGGGCCATCGGACTCGGAGGTCTAGGAGACTCCGATCGGGGGGTCAATCGCGGCCGCCACCATCGCCCCTCCGGCGCGGACCCAGAGCTGGAGGAGGTCGGGGGCCAGCGGCGACTCGAGCGCGAGCGTCCGACCATCGCGCGGGTGAGGCACTCGCAGCTGGTGGGCGTGGAGCGCTTGACGAGGGTGGCCCAGCCGCCGCGCGAGGTCGTCGGTCATCCCGCCGGCGTCGACGTACTCGAGGAAGGGGGCCGGGCCCTCCGGCCCGTAGAGCTTGTCGGCCACGATCGGATGGCCGAGGTGGGCGAGGTGCACCCTCAGCTGGTGCTGGCGTCCCGTCTCGGGCCACAGCGCGACGAGGGTGTGCCGAGGCGCCCGCGCCAGCACGCGGTAGCGCGTGCGCGACGGCGCCCCGCCCTCGCGCACCTCCATGAGGAGGTGCAGCCCGGTGTCCGGGCGGCCGAGGGGAGCGTCGATCCGGCCCCCTTCGGTGCGCACGCGCCCCCGGACGATCGCCAGGTAGCACTTGTCGACCCGCCGGTCCTCGAACGCCCCCTTGAGCGTCCGCTCGTCGTCGAGGGTCTTGGCGCAGACGAGCACGCCACTCGTCTCGCGGTCCAGGCGGTGGGCGAGGTGGGGGGTGCGCTCCGGGTAGCGCTGGCCGAGCAGGTAGGTGAGGGTGTTCCGGTGGTAGCTGGCCGACGGGTGGACCGGGAGCCCGGCCGGCTTGTCGATCACGAGCAGCGCGTCGTCCTCGGGGAGGATGGCGAAGTCGGTCGGGACGTTGGGCTCCTCGAAGGACGGGCGAACGAGCAGCACCGTCTCGCCGAAGCGCACCCGCTCGCTCGGCCGCCGCCGCCGGCCGTCCTCCCGGTAGGCGCAGGAGCGCACGATCCGGTTGGCCCGCGTCCGCGACAGGCGTGGGATCCGCCGCTGGATGAAGCGGTCGAGGCGCAGCCCGGCGTACTCCCTCGGCACCGGGAAGCTCAGGACGATGCTGTCGGGGTCGCACCCCGGAGGCGGTCGTCGCGGCGGGCGCTGCATCGATCCAGCATGCCAGATCCGACCTGCCGAGCCCGGTCGCCGCGATGCGCCCAGCCTGGCGGCTCCGGCGCGCGATGACCCACCGAGGTCGCGCGCCGCCCTTCAGCTACCCCTCCTGCTACCCGGCCGGGGTCGCGCGCCGCTCTCCGAACGCGCTGCCGGGCTCGCGCGCCGCCCATCAGGCGGCCGCCCGATCCCGGCGCACCCTCAGGCGGCTTTGACGATCTTGCCGCTGCGGATGCAGCGCGTGCAGACCTTGACCCGCTGTGGGCGGCCGCCGATCAGGGCGCGGATGCTCTGCAGGTTGGGCCGCTGCCACTTGCGCGACTTGCGGTGGGAGTGGCTGACGTTGTGGGCGGCGTTCGCGCCCTTGCCACAGATGGTGCAACGGAAGGCCATGGGGTCGTCCTCGGAAGGAGCGGAGGGGTAGCACTGCGCGCCCGCGGAAGCAAGGATCGCGGGGAACACGACCCGCCGTCCCGCCGGTTCCCCGACCCGTGCCGCGCCGCCTCAGCCCCCGCCTTCCCCCCGCCGCCGCGGTCGCGCTCGGTCGACCGCGCCTCGCGCTCGCGGGAGCGGTCCTGGCCTGCGTCCTGGTCGGGGTCGGGGTCGCGCAGCTCGGCCCGTCGAGCGCGCATGAGGACGCCGTCGGGCCGGAGGCCGGGCGCCCGGGCCGGCTCGCGTTGGTGGGTGCCTTCCCGGGCCACGTGCGAGCCCGCCTCGTCACCGACCTGGGCGAGGTTCGCGGCGCCGTCGATGGCGCCTTGCCGCTCGAGCTCCCCGCCGTCGTCGAGCCCATGCGGCTCGTGGTGGAGGCGGAGGGGCGCCGCCGCTGGGTTCGTCCGGTGGCGGCCGGCACCCGGCGGGTCCGGATCGAGGATCTCGAGCCGGGGGGGACGATCACCTTCACGGCCCGCGAGCCGGAGGGAGCCCCGGCGGCGGGCGTCCGCCTGCGGCTGGTCGCGCCGGGCGAGGCCCTCCCCTTCGAGGCGGTCACCGACGACGCGGGGCGGGCCGAGGTCGCTCACCTCCCCCGCGGCGTCGGCCTGGCCCTCCGCGCCCGCTCCCCCAGGCACGCCACGGCGCGGCGCCGCGCGCTGAGGGCGCCCGCGCACGTCGAGCTCGAGCTCCACCCGGTGGGTCGCCTCGTCGGGCGGGTCCTCGGCCCCGAGGGCCCGGTGGCGGACGCCGAGGTCCTGCTCGTGGGCTCGGGCCTCTGGCCGGCTCGGGAGCGGCGCACGGACGACCGCGGGCGCTACCGCTTCGGCGAGGTCCCCCCCGGCGTGTACGAGGTGCAGGCGCGGGCCGGGGGCCTGGTGAGCGAGCGGCGGCGCGGGCTCCGCCTCGACGCCGGCGCGCCTCACTTCGTCACGCTCGACGTCTCCGTCGGGGCGACCCTGGTGGGCGTCGTGCGGGACGCGTCGACGGGGGACGGGCTCGCCGGGGTGCGGCTCACGGTCTCGTCCTTCGCCCTCGACGCCGCGCCGCGGTCCACGGTGAGCGGCCCGGACGGGCGGTTCCGCGTGGCGGGCCTCGCACCGGCGGAGCACCACGTCGCCGCGGACGCGGAGGGGTACGTGAGCCGGCCCTCGATCGCCTGGCGCCCCGGCGAAGCCCTGGAGCTCCGCCTCGAGCAGGCGGGGACGGTCGCCGGCCGGGTCCTCGACGCGGACGGTCTGCCGGTGGCGGGCGCGCAGATCGAGGTGCTCGGCGAGACTCCGGCCGGCCAGCCGGTGCTGCTGGGCCCGGGCGCGGCCTTCCGCGCAGCGGTCGTCGGCGCTCGGGACACGTCGACGGCCGGAGCGCTCGCCGTGACGTCCGGGGCCGTGCCCCCGATCCCGCTCGACGGGCCGGGCCTTGCCGCCCTCCCGGAGGCCGGGCCCGAGGAAGCGCGTCTCGCCCGAGCCTTCGTGACCGACGCGATGGGACGCTTCCGGGTCGGCGGCATCCCGACCGGCTGGGTCCAGGTGCTGGTGGGCCAGAGCGGCTACGCACGCGCGAGCACGGACCGGCTCCACGTCAGCGCCGGCCAGGTGCGCGATGGGCTCGAGCTTCGCCTCCTCCCCGCGGGGACGGTGCGGGGACGGGTCGTGAACGACCGGGGCGACGGCGTCGCCGGGGTCCCGGTCGAGATCCGCTCGGACACCGAGCCCTTCCCGGAGCTGGTCCTGAGCGACGACAACGGCGGGTTCGTGGTGGAGGGGGTCACCGGGGAGCTGGCGGTGACGGCGCGGCCCCTCGACCGGCCCGCGGTCCGGCGGCGCGTCCGGCTCGTCCCGGACGAGGAGGCGACGGTCGAGCTCCCGCTCGAGGGGGACCTCCAACGGCTCTACGGGCGCGTCGTCGACGCGCGCGGCTTCCCGCTCGCGGGGGTCCCGGTCCGGGTGCGGGCGCTCCGCGCCGAGAGCCCCGGCCTCCGGGTCGCGGAGAGCGGGGACGACGGGACCTTCGTGCTCGACGGCCTGCCGTCCGGCCCCTGGCGCCTCGACGCGGGCGGCCGCGCGCGGGGCAGCGCCAGCCTCGACGTCCCGTCCGCCGACGGGGAGGTGACGGTCCGGCTGGCGGCGGTCGCAGCGGTCGAGGGCGAGATCCGGTCCGGGTTCTCGGGGGAGCTCCTGGACGCATGGGTCGTGGTGAGCCGCGACACGCTCCCGCCCGAGACCCACCGCGTGCGCGCCCCGGGCGGTCACTTCCGCGTGCCCGGCCTGAGCGCGGGGGCCTGGCGGCTCGCGGCTCGCGCCGACGGCCACCTGGAGCGCAAGCTCGCCTTCACGATCGAGCGGCGCGGTCCGTCCCTCGTCGACACGGACCTCGGGGCCCTTCGCCTGGCCGCGGGCGGGGCGCTGGCGGGGGTCGTGGTCGACGCGCGGGGCAGGCCCGTGCCGCGGGCCCACGTCCGCGTCGCCGCTCCGGCGGGCGCCGGGACCCGTGCGGACCCGGCGGGCGCCTTCGTCCTCGAGCCGATCGCGCCCGGCCTCGTCCACCTCGAGGGCGAGGCCCCGACCGCGGGAACGGGACGCTCCGGTCCCCACCGTGTGGACGCGGGCCGCGAGACGCCGGGGGTCGTGCTGCGCCTCGACGAGGTTCTGGACGAGGACCGCCCCGGCACCGCCTCGGGCCGGAGGCAGGGGGTCGCGCTGGCCGTGGCGGGCGCGGGAGACGAGCTCCGGGTCGCGTGGGTGGGAGCCGCGAGCCGAGCCGCGGAGGCGGGCCTCAGGCCCGGCGACGTGCTGCTCACGGTCGACGGCTGGACGCCGGAGGACGCGGAGGACGCCGGGGAGCTGCTGCGCGGCCCGCCCGGGGTCGCCGCGGTCATCGAGGTGAGGCGGGCCGGAGAGACCGCCGTTCTCCTGGTGGAGCGCGAGTCCTACCTGCCCGGCGAGCCGCCGTGATCCCCCGAGCCGGGGTCAGGCGACCGCGCCGACCGGCGGCGCATCGGCCCCCTGGGGCAGCACGATCGTGAACACGGTCTGCCCCGGCTCGCTCTCCACGCGGATCGTCCCGTCGTGGTCCTCCACCACCTTCTGGACGATCGCGAGACCGAGGCCGGTGCCTCCGCTCTTGCCGTGGGTCGTGAAGGACTCGAAGAGCTCTTCCTTGATCTCCTCCGGCACGCCGGGCCCGTTGTCCTCGAAGCGCATGACGAGGGCGTCGCTGTCGTCGCGCTCGACGAGCATCCGGAAACAGCCGCCCGCCTCGCCGAGCGCTTCGGCGGCGTTGCGAGCGAGGTTGTGGACGGCCCGCTGGATCTTGTGCTGGTCGAAGTGGGCGACCCCGCGGTCCCGGAGGTCGAGGCGGATCTCCACGTTTCGGCCCTCGAGCTCTCGCTCGAGCTGCTCCTTGAGCTCCTCGAAGAAGGTCCTCAGGTACACCTTCCGCACCCAGACCGACCGGTCGCCGCGGGCGAATGCGATCGTCTCCCGCGTCATCGCGTTGATCAGCTCGACCTGCCGGCGCGCCGCCTCCGCGGAGCGGGCCCGCTCCTCCCGGTCCTCCTGGTCGACCAGCACCTGGAGGTAGCCGCTGATCACGGTCATCGGGGTCCGGAGGTCGTGGAGCACGCTCGACAGCAGCTGCCCGATCGTCGACAGCCGCTCCCGCCGGCCGCGCCGCTCGCGGGCGCGCGCGAGGCTGATCGCGGTGGCGATGTGGTTGGCGATCAGGCTCGCGGTCCGGACGTCCTGTGGGGTGAAGCCCTTGACGCCGCCGTGCTTGTTCAGCAGCTCGAGGCAGCCCCGGCCGTCCTCGGACGTGAGGGGCACCGCGAGGATCGACGTGGGGTGGTAGCCGATGGCGTCGGAGATGCGCCGCGCGTAGCGCTCGTCGGACCCGACGTCGTTGACGACCTGGGGCCGACCGTAGCGCACCACCCAGCCGCTGATCCCCTCGCCCCGGGCCAGCTTCACCCGCTTGATCGCGTCGGGCACCCCGCCGACCACCGACCGGAACCGGAGGTCGCCCTCGGCGTCGGCGAGCAGGATCGCGCCTGCCTCGGCGTTGATCGCGCGCACCGCGCGAGCGAGGAGGCCTTCGAACAGATCGTCGAGCGCAGCGGCGCTGGCGGACACCTGGGCGATCTCGAACAGGACGTCGAGCTCCTCGACGCGGCGCTCCAGCTGCTCCTTGGTGTCGAGCAGCTCGATGTTCTTGTGGATCACCGACATGAACAGCTTGCCGTTCTCGATCGACACCCCGGCCTGGGTGGCGAGCGCGGTCAAGAGCCCCTCGTCCTCGTCGGTGAACGGTCCGCTCCGCTTGTTCAGCACCTGCACCACGCCGAGGGTCCGGCCGTGGCGGTTCTTCATCGGCACGCAGATCGTGGACCGCGTCCGGTAGCCCGTGCGGCGATCCCACTCCGCGTCGAAGCGGACGTCCTGGTACGCGTCCTTGATGTTGAGCATGCGCCCGGTCCGCGCGACCCACCCGGCC
>JBHJHB010000095.1:0-96079 GCA_050331215.1 Sandaracinaceae bacterium
CCGGCGACCGCGCGGGCTCCGGCGACCGCGCGGGCTCCGGCGACCGCGCGGGCTCCGGCGACCGCGCGGGAGGGACCTCGGCCGCGCGCCGGCCGGGCTCCCGCGGCTGGCCGCCCTCCGCGGCCCTCAGCACGTCGTCGCGGGTGCTCCGGCCACGCTCCCCGGTGCCCTCGACCTGCCGGAGGTCCACGTCCCGGTCCAGGGCGAGCTGTCGAACCGACGGGGGGGCCGCGGGGGGCTCGCCCGGCGGCGAGGGCTCCGTCGGCGCCGCGGCCGACCCGTCCGGGGCGGCGGTCGTCGCGGCCGAGGGGCCCGGCTCCGCGGTGGCCTCGGCGGCCGGATCCACCTCGCAGAGCGGCGCCCCCACCTCCACCGTGTCGCCGGCCTTCGCCAGGATCGCGGTGACCACCCCAGCCTCGGGGGACGGGATCTCCGTGTCGGTCTTGTCGGTCAGGATCGTCACGAGGGGCTGGTCGCGCTCGACCCGCTGCCCCTCGCTCACCATCCAGTCGCCGACCTGCCCCTCCACGACGCTCTCGCCCAGCTGGGGCATGGTCACGGTGGTCGCCATCGATCCGTCCTCCGCTCTGACCCGCAGGCGTCCAGTCGTTCGGCCGAGGCCGCCGCGGGGGGGCCGGTATCGCGCATCTCGCCATGCCGATCAACGACACGGGGATTGCCGGCGGGCGGGCCTCCGGCCATGGTCCGGGGGTGGTCGACCTCGAGGAGCGCGTCGCCCGTCGGGACCGGGGATTCCTCGTTCGCCTGGTGCTGGCCCTCGTCGCGGGCACCGTGGTTGGCCTCATGCTGTACGCGCAGCTCACGGGTGACGCCGTGGCCGGCTGCGCGGCGCAGCGCCTCGGCGAGCCGGTCCCCTCGGAGGCCGATCCCGCGCCCTGACGCGCCGGCCGGTGCCGGGGCGCAGGGCCCGGAGGCGCCCCGATTTCCGATGCGGAGGCTGGTCAACGTCGGGGGTCCGTGGGATGGTCGTTCGCGATGGGTCTCCACGAGCTCACGCGCGAGGACCGGCTCCAGCTGATGAAGTTCGTCTGCTCCTTCGCCTGGGCCGACCTCCGGATCGCCGACCAGGAGCGGACCTTCGTCCAGAAGATGGTGCGCCGGCTGCGGCTGGCGAAGGACGAGCAGGAGCAGGTCGAGCACTGGCTCGTCCTGCCGCCCCGCGCGGAGGAGCTCGACCCGGCGGACATCCCCGTCGAGCACCGGTCGCTGTTCCTGCGCACCGCGCGCGAGATGATCGAGGCGGACGGCGAGATCTCGGAGGAGGAGGCCGACAACTTCGAGCTCCTCGCCGAGCTCCTCGAGGGGTGAGCCCCGGCCCGCCCCTCGACCCTGCGCCCGCCGCGTTCCTGGTCCTCGCTGGCCGTGTCGATCGCCTCCTGGCCCAGGCTCGGGCGGCTCAGGGGATCGCCGAGCGCCGCTACGCGCTCGAGGCCCTCGCGCAGGGGCTGCTCTGGGCCGACCCGGGCACGGTCGGCGCCGCGGAGCGCGAGGCCGCGCGCGCCCTCGCCGTCGACCCGTCGGCGCTGGCGTCGGCGAGCCGGCCGCGCCTCCCCCACGCGGTGGCCGTGCCCCTCGCCGCACCCGGCCGATCGAGCGCGATCGTTCGTCAGCTGCACGTCGCCTACGATCCGGTCGGGCTCCCCGACCCGGGCGCCTTCGGCGCGCGCGCGCGGCGGGGGATCCTGGCCGCGCTCGACGCCGCGGCCGCGCGGGTCGCGCCGCCGACGCCGGTGGCTTCCCATCGCCTGGTGGCGGCTCGACCGGAGGTCCTGCGGGAGGTCCACATCGAGGGCGGGAGCCTCGCGGCCTCGGCCTTCCTCTCGGCCGTCGCCCTCTGGACGGGACGGCAGCTACGGACGGACCGGGCGGTCTCGGGGGCGCTGAGCGGGGGCCGGCTCGCCCCGGTCGGGGACGTCGCCCTCAAGGTCGCCGCGGGGGCCGCGCGCGCGGACCTCCGCGCTCTGGTCGTCCCCGTGGCGGTGGCCGCGGAGGCCCGGCGCATCGCCGCTGGCGGGAGCGGGGTCGAGGTGATCGGGGTCGACGACCTCGATGACCTCGTCGAGGCCCTCGTCGAGGGGCCCCGCCGCCTCGAGCGGCCGGAGGCCCTGGTCGAGGAGGCGCGACGGCACTTCGCGCAGGGGTGGCGCGGCTACCGCTGGCCGAGCGTCCGCGAGCACCTCGGGCGGGTCAGCGGCATCCTGCCCGAGGCGAGGGTCGACCTCCGGGTCGAGGTGCTCGGGCGCCTCGCCGCCGCGGAGCGCCACCTCGGCGATCCGGTGGCGAGCCTGCGCGCCCTGTCGGCCGCGCGGTCGATCGCCGACGGCGAGGAGGGCCGCCGCGCCGTCCCCGACGGCCCGCGCACCTACCTCGAGCAGCAGACGGCGATGACCCTCCGCCAGCTCGAGCGCCTCCCCGAGGCGGCGCGGGCAGCCCGCCGGGGGGCGGCGATCGCGCGGCGCGCTCGCCTCCGCGGGGAGCTCGTCAAGGCGCTCGGCTGCGTGGGGCTGGTCGCGCTCTCGCGCCGGCGGGTCGGCGAGGCGGTGGAGGCCTTCGCCGAGGCCCTCGCCCTGCAGCAGCGCCACGACCCGCAAGGGACGCCGCGCAGCCAGGCCTACCTGATCGACGCGCTCGGCGTCGGCGGCGACGAGGCCGGCGTGCACGAAGCGTTCGAGGGCGCGCAGCGCGCGCTCGCCCGGCTGCCGGCGGACGTACGGCGGGGCCAGGAGGCGTGGGTCCGAAGCGCCTTCGCCGGGGCGCTGCTGCGCCTCGGCCAGCCCGCCGAGGCCGCGGAGGCGCTCGACGTCGAGGCGGTGCGGCCGAGCCTCGCGGAGGAGCCCCTGCCGGGCCTGCGGATCCGCCGGGTCCTCGGGGTCGCCCTCGCGCGGAGCGGCGACCCGATGCGCGGCTACGAGCTGCTCGGGGCCTCCGTCGCGGCCTACGGGCGGGCGCTCGCTCCGCACCATCGAACGCTCGCGCACCTGAACGTGCTCCACGAGGCTCGCGAGCGGCTGGCCGAGGGTGCGCTGGGCCGCGACGCGACGGCCAGGGCGCGCCGCGCCCTCGCCTGGATCGAGCTCGGGGCTCCCGGCGTGAGAAGCCGCGAGGCCCCGGCGGTGGGCCGCCTCCTCGACCGGCACGCCGCGGGACGCCGGGTCGGGCTCGGAGCGCTCGACCGTCTCCTCGACCGCGTCGAGCGTCTGGCCTGACGGCGGCTCCTCGGGGAGGATCGACGGCGTGCCCCTTCCGTCGGCCGAGGCCCTCTTCCGCGAGCTCGTCGCGCTCCGGGCGGCGAAGGACCCGGCGGACCCGGCGCATCACGCGCGGTGGCGGCGGGTGGCGGCGTGGCTCGCGGAGGCGTTCGGGGGTCGCCGGCCGGAGGACGAGGACGCCCGGCAGGAGACGCTGATCGCGCTCCTGCGCCACGTCGGCACGATGCGGGCCGAGAGCCCACGGCAGGCGGCGAAGTGGGTGGCCACGATCCATCGGCGCAAGCGTGTCGACCGCGCGCGGCGGCGGACGGTGGACCCGGTCGACCGCGCGCTCGCGAGCTCCACCGACCCGGGCGCCAGCGTCGACCGCGTCGCGGCCCCGGCGGGGCCGGAGGGCGGCATCGAAGCGGTGGCCGCCGTGCTGAGCGCCGCCCTCGAGCACGTCGACCTGGCCCTGGCGGACGGCCCCGAGCCGGCCTCGCCCCGGGCGCTGCGCCGGCTCCAGGCCGAGGCGACGCTGCTGCGCCGCGTGCACGGCGCCTCCCTCGATGCGATCGCCGAGCTGCTGGAGGTCGGGGAGCCGCTCTCGAAGGACCGCCTCGCGAAGTGGGTGGAGCGCGGCCGTCCGGTCGTCGAGCGCGGGCTGGCGCGCTGGGCGGAGGCGCCCGACGCGGCCCCGGAGGTGCTCGCGACGCTCCGGGCGCTGGTCGGGCGGCGGCGCGCGGACGCGGGCCAGCCCCGCCCGGGGAGGCGGAAGGGTGGCTGACGGGAGGCCAGCGGGCATCGGTGTCCCGGGCGGCGGGCGCCGTCAGTCGGGCCCGCGGCGTGGCGTCCGTCCGGATGCCGGTCCCGGCCACGATCGTCGTAGCGGGCCCACCCGGAGGAGCGACGGATGAACGACAGGTTGATCGCGCGGTGGCGGGAGGCGGCGAGCACGGCGGCCGCGTGGGCGCCGGGAGAGGATCCGGAGCCGGTCCTGGCGGCCCTCGCGATGAGCCTGGCGCTGGAGCTCACGGGCGACCTGGCGGCCCTCGGCCCGGAGGAGCGGCGCCGGCTGGCCAGCGCCGGGCGCCGAGCGCTCCTCGCGTCGGGCGGCCCGCCGCCCCGGGCGGAGGCCCCGGACGGCGGAGCGGTGGCGCCGGACAGCGAAGAGCGGGCGCCGGACGGCGAGGAAGCGCGGGAAGCCCGCCGGCTCGCGGCCGCCCTGGCCCGGGGCGGCCTGCGCGTCCTCGGGGGGGAGCCGCCGCCCGCCGAGCCCACCACGGACCTCGACGCTCGTCTGACGGTCGCGCCGCGGGACCTGGTCCGTCTTCGGGCAGGGGAGCTCGATGGCGTTCAGGCCGGGCTCCTGGCGCACCGCATCCGTCGCTCGCCCGGGGCGCGGCGGGAGCTCGCGTGGATCGCGGCCGTCGGGGAAAGGCCCGAGCGACGGGGCGAGGAAGCGGCCGGGGCGTCCTCCGCGGAGCGAGCCTCTCCGGAGGCGGGGGACCGGCTGCTCCTCGCCGCGACCGACACCCTCGCCGACCCGGCGATCGACCCGTGGCAAGAGCCCGCGCGGGACCCCCGGGGCGGCGCGTCCCTCGGAGTGCACCCGGAGGTGCCGGTCGAGGCGGTCCTGTTCCGGGACGGCGACGCGCGGCGCCTCGCGGTCTACGCGGCGGCCCCGGTCACGCTCAGCCTCCGGGCCGCCGCCCTCACCCCCCGGGTCGAGAGGACGGGGTACTGGGAGGGGGTGGTCGAGGGCGACGTCGACGAGGTCGACGCCGAGCTCACCGTCGCCGGCACGCCCCACCGGTGGCGGGTCGTGCTCCCCGCGGTCGGCGAGGCGGACGAGGTGGACTAACATCCGAAGGATGCCGGACCGCCTGGAGCGCCTCTGCCTGGAGAAGGGCCTCCGCATGACCGACCAACGTCGCGTCATCGCACGTGTTCTCTCCACCTCGGACGATCACCCGGATGTCGAGACGGTCTATCAGCGCGCGTCGCAGATCGACCCCGGGATCGGCCTCGCCACCGTGTACCGGACGCTGCGCCTCTTCGAGGAGGCCAACATCCTGGAGCGGCACGACTTCGGCGATGGCCGCGCACGCTACGAGGAGGTGCCGGAGGAGCACCACGACCACCTGATCGACATCCAGAGCGGCGACGTGATCGAGTTCACCAACGAGAAGATCGAAGCGCTCCAGCGGGAGGTGGCCGCAGCCCTGGGCTACCGGCTGGTCGACCACCGCCTCGAGCTGTTCGGCGTGAAGATCACCAAGGACGACTGATCACCTGGCAACAGCAGCGGGTTCCACGAACCGCTGAGACAGGTGCCTCCCCTCGCTCGACTGGGCTGCACCTCCGCGGCTGCGTGGCTGCCTCAGCGCTCGTCGTCTCTCAGCTGCCGGAGGTAGCTCTCGTACCTCGCGGGGCGGATCGCGCCGTCGTCCACCGCGCGGCGCACTGCGCAGCCCGGCTCCTCCACGTGGAGGCAGTCCGAGAAGCGGCAGGCGCCCAGGTAGGGGCGCATCTCCGGGAAGCCGTCCGCCAGGATCTCGGGCGGGATCCGGAAGCCAGCGAGCTCTCGAATCCCCGGTGTGTCCGCGAGCCAACCGCCCCCGGCGAGCGGATGGAGCTCCGCCACCCGGGTGGTGTGGCGGCCCTTGGCGAGCGCCTCGCTGATGTCCGCGACGCGGAGGGCCAGGCTGTCGTCGAGGGCGTTGAGGAGGCTGCTCTTGCCCTCCCCCGACGGCCCGACGAACGCGCTGACCCCGTCCGCGAGGCGGGCGCGGAGCGCGTCGAGGCCCACCCCGTCCCGCGCGCTCGTGTAGTGCACGGGGTAGCCGAGCTCCTCGTACGGGCCGAACCGCCGGCGCGCCTCGGGCAGGCCCACCTGGTCGACCTTGTTCGCGGCGAGCGCGACCGGGATGTCGTCCAGCTCCGCGAGGACCAGGAAGCGGTCGATCAAGAAGGCCTTGGGCGGGGGCTGCCCGCACGCGAACACGGCGACGATCCAGTCGAGGTTGGCGACGAGGACATCCTCCTTGTAGCGCCCGCGGGAGCCGGGCTGCCGGCGGGCGAAGCGGTTCCGGCGGGGTCGGACGCGCTCGATGATCCCCTCGCCCGGGGACCCTTCGATCTCCGTCACCTCGACGAGGTCGCCGATCACCACGAGGTCGGTGCGGGCCTTGCCCTGCTTCAATCGACCCCGCATCCGGCACGCGAGCAGCGCCCGCTCCGTCCGGACGCGGACGTGTCCACTCTGGCTCCGAAGGACGCGACCGACGACCGGCTCCACCGATCGCTCGCCATGCCACGGATGCCGCCGGCCCTGCAACGGCCGGGACGCATCGGCGCCGTTCGCTGAAAGGGTCCGCCGAGGTGGCGCGTAGGTCCCGGGTGAGGAGATCGCCCGTGATGAAGCACCGTCACCCCGCCGTCGTCGTCCTGCTCAGCGTCCTGACGTTCGGCCTCTACGCCCTGTACTGGCTCTACCAGACCACGAGGGAGCTGAAGGAGGAGACGGATCGGGAGGACCTCCACCCGATGCTCGACGTGCTGCTCGTGCCGCTGACGTTCGGCCTGTGGGGGATCTGGGCGACGTACCGCAACGCCGGGGTGGTCCACGACGAGCTCCTCGACCGCGGGGAGAGCCACGTCGACCGCTCCCTCGCCGTGGCCCTGTTCAGCGCGATGAGCGTGTTCGCGTCGTGGTTCTGGCTGGTGTCGATCGGCCTCCTCCAGCAGGACTACAACCAGCTCGCGTCGACGGACGAGCTCCGCGTCCGCTTCGAGCGCTACGCGGAGGACACCGCGGAGGACGAGGCCGACGACGACGACGCGCTCTACCAGCCCTGGGAGGTGGTCGAGCCGGCGCGGCGACGCGCGCGAGCTCGGGGCGGGCCCGAGGTGTTCCGGAGCGACGCGCCGGCGCCCCACGTGTTCTGACGCCCTCCCGGGGGAGGCACGTGTTCTGACGCTGCCCTCCCGGGGGAGGCCTCTCCACGGAGGGTGTGTCAGCGCAGGTCCTCGCGCACCGCCCGCGCGGCGGCCCGGCCGCTCAGCACCGCGAGGGGCATGCCTCCGCCCGGGTGCGCGCTCCCGGAGGCGAGGTAGAGCCCCGGCACGCGCCGGATGCGGTTCGGGGGGCGCTGGAACGCCGCCCGTCGGCTGGTCGACGCGGCGCCGTACAGCGCGCCGGAGCTCGAGGCGAAGCGCGTAGCGAGGTCGGTCGGGGTCCGCTCCCAGCGCAGCTCGTCCTCGGGATCGACCAGCCCCGCGTCCGCGAGGCGCGCGAGCACTCGGCGGCGGAGCGCCCGCCACTGGGCCGGGTGGGACGACCCGCCGGCCGGCTCGGGAGGCGCGTTGGCCATCAGGAACACCGGCTCGTGCTCGGCCCACGTGGGGCGTCCGTGGGCCCGGGCCTGGGCGCAGAGGTACACGGTGGGGCTCACCGGCGGGCGCTGCCGGTCGAAGATGTCCCGGAACTCGTCGCCGTAGCGCCGGGGGAACAGGACGGTGTGGGGGGCCCGGGGCGCGCCAGGACGAAGGCGCGCCTTGAGGATCCCGTTCCAGGCCGACATCGAGAGCGGCCGGGGGAGCCGGGGCACGCCGCCCCCCTCGACGAGGTCCGCGGCGACGTGGCCCGCGTCGGCGTTGGCGACCACCACGTCGGCGTCCACGCGCGCCCCGCCCTCCAGGACCAGGCCGGTGACCCGACGCCCCCGGCGGAGGATCCGGCGCACCGGCGTCCGCATCCGGAACGCGACCCCGACCCGGGCTGCCCCGGCCGCCAGCGCCTCGACCAGCCGGTAGAGGCCCCCCTCCACCCCGTAGGCGCCGAGGCCGAGCTCGACGTAGGCGATCGAGGCGAGCGCCGCGGGCGCGCGGCGCGGGTCGGAGCCGTTGTAGGTCGCGAAGCGGCGCAGCACGTCGCGCAGATGGGGCGAACGCACCGCGCCATCGATGGCCGAGGCCAGGGTGCGCAGGGGGTCGATGTCCCGGAGCAGCCGGATGGCGCGAGGGGTCCAGAGGGTGCGCAGGCGCGGGGCCGGTCCGCTCACGAAGTGCGGCTCGGCGGCGCGCCACACCCGCTCGGCGTAGCGCAGGAACCGGTCGAGATCCCCGGCTGCGTCCGACCCGAGGGCGGTTCGCACCGCGGCGATGGTGCCATCCCTCGACGGGGGCAGGTCGAGCACCGTGCCGTCGGGCCAGAGGTAGCGGAAGGCCGGCTCCAGCGGTCGAAGGCGGACTACATCGGCGAGGCGGACCCCGGACCGTCGCAGCGCCCGGTCGAAGACGTGGGGGAGGGTCAGGAGCGAGGGACCCGTATCGACCTCGAGGCCGTCGACGGTCTGAACGCCCGCCTTGCCGCCCAGGCGGCTGGCGGCCTCGTACACCGTCACGCGGTGGCCGTCCGCGGCGAGCTCGAGCGCCGCCGAGAGACCCCCGAGGCCCGCTCCGATGACCGCGACGTCAGCCAAGGCTCGGGCCCCGGTCCGGTGGGCGGGGGGCCGCCAGGCCTGCCGGACGATCCGCGCGGGGGGCGTTGGGCTGTTCCACCACGCGGGCTCGTTGGGTCGGAACGGGCCATCCGACAAGGTCGTCACGCCCTGGCTCGCGGCCGACGCCGGCTCACCGGGTGAGAACCGACCGTCTGTGCTGGCTGAACCGGCCAGGTCGTCCTAGAGCCGGGAAGGTACCCTCGCATGTCCAACCGGAGCCGCCTCCTCACCAGCACGGAAGCCGCCGAGGTGCTCGGGGCCAGCACGACCAGCGTCAAGCGCTGGGCCGACGAGGGCCTGCTGCCCTGCGTGCGCACCGCGGGCCGGCACCGCCGCTTCACGCTGGAGGACCTCGAGCGCTTCGCCCGCGACCGCATGGGGTCCGGCGGGGGCGGGGCCGACGGCGACCTCGACCTCGGCGAGTGGGTGCGGGACCTGACCGAGAACCGCCCGTACCGCGTCCAGGCGCGGATCTACGAGGCGCGCTCGGACCTCGGGTCGTGGCGGGCGGTGTGCAACCGCATCGGGCGCGTGATCGAGGAGATCGGCGCCGCGTGGGCCGACGGACGCATCTCGGTCGCCCAGGAGCACGTGGCGAGCGAGCAGCTCGCGCGGGCGCTGGCGCGCGTGACGGATACGGTCCCCCTGCCTCCCCACGCGCCCGCGGCGCTCCTCGCGACCCTCGAAGGGGAGGACCACACGCTCGGGCTGTCCCTCGTGGAGCTGGCGCTCCGGGAGCTCGGCTGGGCCTCGGTGTGGCTGGGCCGCCGCACGCCGATCGCGGAGCTGGGGCCGGCGCTGGAGCAGCACGACGTCGAGATGCTGGCGGTCAGCGCGTCCCTGCACGCCGCCGACGCCGGGCTCCTCACGGAGCAGGCGCGGCGGCTCGAGGCGCTGTGCCGGCCCCGGGAGGTCGCGCTCCTGCTCGGCGGTCGGGGCGCGTGGCCCGACCCGCCGCCCTACGGCCGCGTCGTGCGGGACTTCCGGGACCTCGCCCGCGCGGTGCCGGCGCGGGAGCGTCTTCGCCCCTAGCCACCGGCGAGAGCGGCCCGACGCCCCCGCGGGTCAGAGAAAGCAGCGCCCCTGCCCCCGGTACGTCGGCTCGCGCGCGACGACCCGCCCGTCCCGCAGGAGGAGGTACTCCCGGAAGCGCTCCGCCAGCTCCCCGGCCTTGGCGTGGCGGAAGACGACAGGGTCGCCGACCGCCAGCGCCGGGCCGCCGGGCGGCACCCGAAGCGGGGTCTGGACCTCGCCCGCCCCCTCCGCGGCCACGTAGCGCAGCCCCTCCGGCGCGACGGGGAGCGGCAGACGATCGGGCCCGGGCGCGCCCGAGGCGACGTAGCCCCCGCCCAGGCAGGTGACGACCCCCCGCTCCGGGACCCGGCTCACCGCGAGGGCGAAGTAGGCGGCGGCCTCGAAGGGACGGTCCCGGTACCCGTCGAACAGGTGGGAGCACAGGAACCCGGACCCGACGGTCACCTCCGTGACCGCGGCGTCGTCGAGGGTGCTCGCGAGGCTGCCCGTCCCCCCACCGTTGACGAGCGCCGGCGCCCACCCCGCGTCGGCGAGGGCGTCGACCGCGCGACGGCGAAGCCGCGCCACCGCGGGCACCGCGAGGCGCTTCAGGGCGCCCAGCGCCGTGCCGAGCGCAGGCCGCCCCGGCGGGCGGTCGGGGAGCCCCGCGAGGTGGGCCTCGTAGCCCATGATGCCCTCGAAGCGGAGCCCTTCGGTGCGGCCGACGGCGGTGGCGAGGTCGACGAGGGCCGACGGCGTGCGCACCGGGCTCCGGAGCACGCCGAGGTGAAGGCCGAGGGGCTCGTACGCCACGTCCAGGTCCAGCACCACGCCGAGCACCGTGCCCGACGCCAGCGCCGCCCGCGCGTAGGCGGCGAGGTGAGCGGGGGCGTCCGCGACGAGGCGGATGCGGGCGCCCGCTCGGACGCGACGAGCGACCTCCGCGAGGCCCTCGGCATCGACGCTCGGGTAGGCCACCAGGAGGTCGTCGAAGCCCTCGTCGGCGAGGAACGCTGCCTCGGCGAGCGCGAAGCAGAGAAGGCCCCGGAATCGGCCCCCGCCGCCCGTCAGGATGCGGCGCAGGAGGCCGACGTGGCGGACGGACTTCGAGGCGACGCGCAGCGTCTTGCCGCGGCCGTCCAGGAGGTCGCGGGCGGCCCCGATGTTCCGGTCGAGGGCATCGAGGTCCACGATCGCGGCCGGCAGTCGCTCCCCGGCCAGGGCCCGGACGGCAGCCTCCCACTCCATGGGCACGAGATTGCCACGGGGGACGCGCGCGCCGCGATGGCGCGCGGGGGCCCCGGACGGAAAGCTGCCGCCGATGGTCGTCGTGATCGGGGCCGGGATCGCCGGGCTCGCGGCGGCGCGCGCCCTCCGCGACGCCGGCGAGCCCTGCATCGTCCTCGAAGCCCGCGGGCGGGTCGGGGGGCGCATCCGGACCATCGACGTCGGGGCACCCGTCGACCTCGGGGCGAGCTGGATCCACGGGACGGAGGGCAACCCCGTCACGACCCTGGCGCGTCGGGCCGGCGTGCGCACCGTCCCCACGCCGCACGAGGAGGTAACCCTCCTGCGCGACGGGGTCGCCGCGCCGGCGTACGGGGCCGAGAGCTGGCTTCGCTACGAGGGCCTCATCGCCGAGGTCGGGGCGCGCCAGCGCGGCGAGGCCGAGGACGCTCCGATCGCCGCCGCGCTCGACCGCTTCCTCCCCGTGGACATGGCGCCGGAGGCTCGCCGGACGGCCGAGGCGTGGTTCACGCTGACGATGGGGGCATCGCCCGAGGAGCTCTCCGCCGCGCACTGGGACGTGGAGCGCAGCTTCGGCGGGCCGGACGTCCTCCTGCGGGAGGGGTACGGCGCGGTGCTCGCTCCCCTGGCGAAGGGTCTCGACGTGCGCCTCGGGCGGCCGGTGGAGCGCGTCGCCTGGGGGCCCGACGGCGTCCGGGTCGAGGGTGCCTGGGGTCGCCTCGAGGCGCGAAGCGCCGTCGTGGCGGTCCCGCTCGGGGTCCTCCAGGCCGGGTGGCCGACCTTCGACCCGCCGCTGCCGCGCGCCCACCGTGGCGCGCTCGCGCGCCTGCGGATGGGGCTGCTCGACAAGGTCGTCCTCGCCTTCGAGGAGGCGTTCTGGCCGAGCGGCGCCACCTACCTCGGGCTGCCGGATCCCGGCCCCGACGAGATGGTCGCGTTCCTCGACCTGCACCGGTTCGGCTGGCCCCCGATCCTGGTCGGGCTGCACGCCGGTCCCCAGGCCCGCCGCCTCGAGGGCCGCTCCGACGAGGCCCTGGTCGACCTCGCGCGTCGCAGCCTGGCCCACCTGCTCGGTCGGGCGGTGCCGGCCCCTCGCCGGAGCGCGGTGACCCGCTGGGCCCGGGACCCCTGGTCGCGGGGTGCCTACACGCACCTCCCGCCGGGCGCGACGGGCGCCGCCCTGGCTCGCTCGACTGCGCCCGTCGGGCCGCTCCGCTTCGCCGGCGAGCACACCCACCCCGACTACCCGTCCACCGTCCACGGCGCCTACCTCAGCGGCCTCCGGGCCGCGGCCGAGGTCCTGAACCCCTGAGGCGGGCCGCACCTCCGGTCCCGGGCTTCGGTTGCACGCGCGACCTCCGCCGCGGCATGCTCCGGCCGCCGCTCACGTCGGCTGCGAGGAGGACACGATGGTTCAGCCCGACACCCCCGCCCCGCCCGTCTCCGTCCCCGGCGACGGACGCCTCCATGCGCGCTTCAAGACGAGCATGGGGGAGCTGATCGCGGTGCTCTTCGAGGAGCAGGCCCCGCGAACCGTGGCCAACTTCGTGGCCCTCGCGCGCGGCGACGTCGAGTGGACCCACCCCCGGACCGGCCAGAGGAGCTCGGACCCGCTCTACTCGGGCACGATCTTCCACCGCGTGATCACCGACTTCATGATCCAGGGCGGCGACCCTCAGGGCACGGGCACCGGCGGGCCCGGCTGGAAGTTCGGTGACGAGATCCACCCCGAGCTCCGCCACGACAAGCCCGGCATGCTCTCGATGGCCAACTCCGGCCCCAACACGAACGGCTCCCAGTTCTTCATCACCGAGGTGCCGACGCCCTGGCTGGACGGCAAGCACACCGTGTTCGGGCAGGTGGTGGAGGGCGCGGACCTGATCCCCAAGATCACGCGCGTGGCGACGGGCCCGAGCGATCGGCCGCGAGAGGACGTGGTCCTGCACCAGGTCGAGGTCTTCCGCGCCTGAGCCGGTCGGGCGCGGCGCACGCCGCCGCGCCCTTGACCGGAGGGGCTGGGGGCCTACCCTCTGGCCCACGGATGAGAACGGTTATCGTGTTCATTCTCATGGCCCTCGTCGGCTCGGGACGGGAAGGTCGCCGGGCCTGATGCTTCGCCTGGCCCCGACCCCCGTGGACGCCCGCTCGGCGTCCCGGACCCTCGCCCCGCCGCCCGGGGGCCCCCGGCCCGACCGCAGCGGCCTGCGGCTCCCGGCGCTGGCGGTGCTCTCGGCGGGCATCCACGGGCTGCTCTTGCTCGCGGTGACCCTTCTACCGCTGCCGTCCGCGCAGGGCATGACGGCCGGCGTGATCGCGGTCGATCTGCTGCCGCCCCCAGCGCCACCCCCGGAGCCGGTCGAGGCGGAGCCCGCCGAGCCCCCCCCGGCGGCGACCGAGGACGCCGCGCCGCAGCGGACAAAGAGGCCGCGCCGCCGCGCGCGGGAGGCCGCCCCACCGGCGCCTGCCCCGATGCTGCTGACCGCCGAGGGCGAGGGCGGCGCCGGTGACGAGGTCGCCGCGGGATCCCTCGACGGCAGCGCCACGGGCGTGGCCGGCGGCGTGGCCGGGGGCGTGGGACGAGAGGCCACCGCCCCCGCCGCCCCGGTCGGCCCGCAGGGGCCGACGCGCGGCGAGCTCCGAAGGCTGCTCCTCGGCTACATCCGCGGGACGTTGCGGAGCTACGTCGGGGAGCGTCTCACGTACCCGCTCGCGGCGCAGCGGGAGCACCTGGAGGGGGTCGTGGTGCTCCGGGTGCGGCTCAGCCACCAGGGCGAGATCCTCGCGGTGCGCCTGAGCCGCTCGAGCGGCCACGCGGTGCTCGACCGCTCCGCGGTCGCGACGCTGCAGGGGATGGGCCGGGTCCCGCCGCCGCCGCCGCAGCTCAACTGGGAGGAGGGGCGGGAGCTCCCCGTCCCGATCGACTACGTCCTCCGGTGACCGGCGGGCGGCCGTGGTGACGAGGGCGGGTCTGCTCTCGGCGTTCGGGCTCGCCGCCTGCGGCCCCTTCGGCCCGGAGCTCCTCGCCCCCACCCCGGCCCCGAGGCCCGCGGACGCGATCGTTGTGCTCGGCAACCGGCCCCCACTCGACGGCCAGGGGCGCGTCGCGCCCGAGACGGCCCGCCGCGTGCGACGGGGCGTGGAGCTGTTCGAGGCGGGGCTCGCGCCGCTGCTCGTCGTGACCGGAGGCCCGGCCGGGCCCGGCGTGGTCGAGGCGGACGTGATGGCCGAGATGGCCGCGCGGCTCGGGGTGCCCCAGGGCGCGATCCTCCGGGAGCGGGCCTCCCGGAGCACGGCCGAGAACGCGCGGATGAGCCTCGCGCTGCTCTGCGCCGGCCGGGAGTCGTGCCGCCCCGAGGTCGTGGTCGTGACGAGCCCCTACCACCTGCGCCGCGCAGCTCGACTGTTCCGCTGCGCGGGGGCGGCGGTGCAGGTCGCGGGGACCGAGCTCCCGCCGAGCCCGGCCTACCAGCTCCGGTTCACCGCCTACGAGTACGCCGCCGGCATCCATGGCCTGCTGACCGACGACTGCGGCCGGGCGCGGCGCCGCTGAGGGGTGGCACGAGGAAGCTCTCACCACGGAGCGCCGAGCCGCCCTACACCGCCAGCATGCGCTCGCTACCCTGCCTCCTGGCGCTGGCCCTCCTCGCGTGCGGGCCGGCCCCCACGCCCGCCTCGCCACGCGCTCCGACCGGGCCCGTGGTGATCGACGGTCGGAGCGGCGCTCTCGTCCCGTGGGCCGAGGTGCTGACGGACCTGCGGGCGGCCCGGGCCGTCTACATCGGCGAGCGCCACGACCGGGCCGGCGACCACGATGCCCAGCGCGCCCTCGTCGAGGCTCTGGCCGAGGGCGAAGGACGGCTCGCGGTGGGCCTCGAGATGGTCCAGCGTCCCTACCAGCCCGCGCTCGACGCCTACGTGGCGGGGCGCATCGGCGCGGCGGCGATGCTCGAGGGGGTGGAGTGGGAGGCACGGTGGGGCTTCGACGCCGAGCTCTACCTCCCGATCCTCCGTGTGGCGCGCGCCCGTCGGCTGCCCGTGGTCGCCCTGAACGCGCGCCGGGAGCTCACCCGGGCCGTGGGCACGGCGGGCATCGAGGGGCTCCCCGAGGAGCTCGCCGCGGACCTTCCCGAGCTTCGCCTCGACGACCCCGCGCATCGAGCGATGGTCGAGGACGCCCTCGCGGGGCACCCCGGCCTCACCGACGACCACCTCGAGCGGATGTACCAGGCGCAGGTGGTGTGGGACGAGACGATGGCCGACAGCGCTGCCCGGGCACTGGCCGAGCCGGAGGGTCCGGCCCGCATCGTCGTCCTGGCCGGGCGCTTCCACGTCCTCGGGGGCCTCGGGATCCCGGGCCGCGCGGCTCGGCGCGGCGTCGAGCCGTACCGGATCGTCCTGCCCGTCGACGCCGAGGAGGTGGGGGCGAGCGTGAGCGCCGACGCGCCGGCCGCGGACTACCTCTGGGTGGTCGACGCCGGCGACGACGGGGCCGCCCTGATCGCCTGGCGGTGACCCCGCCTTGTCGGGCGTGGGCCGGGGCTGCACACTCGTCCAGTGCCTGCGACGGCCCCGGCGTCGACCTGCCTCGCCCTCGCCCCGGTCCTGATCCTCGACTGCCAGGCGACCGGCGCCGCGCCCGGCCAGGGGCACCTCCTCGAGGTCGGCTGGCAGGCTCTCGGCCCGAGCCCGGGCCCGGTGGAGGCGAGCCTGGTCCGCCTCCCGCGCGGGGCGCGCGTACCGCGGAAGGTCGCCGAGCTCACCGGGCTACGGGACGCCGACCTCCGGCACGCCCCCCGCGCGCAGGAGGTGTGGGCGCGTCTGCTCGAAGCGGCGGCGGCGGCCTTCGGCCTCGGCCCGGCGACCGCCGTCGTGCACCACGCCGCCCTCGAGGTCCGGTTCCTGACCGACCTGGCGGCTCGGACGGGCACCCCGTTTCCCTTCACGGTCGTCGACACGCACCGGATCGCCCGGCGCCTCCTCCCCGACCTGCCCCGCTGCGGGCTCCGCGCCCTCGCCGGCTTCCTCGGCCACCCGGTGGGGCCCGAGCGCCGCGCGGCGCAGCACGTCCGGGCGACGGAGGCGATCTGGAGGTGCCTGCTCGAGGCGCTCTTGGCGCGCGGGGTCCGGACCCGGGCGGAGCTCGAGCGATGGCTCGGCGAGCGAGCGAGGCCCCCGGCGGGGGCGGCCCGGTCCTGGCCGATGCCCCGGGCGCGCCGCCTCGCCGCACCGGAGGAGCCGGGGGTGTACCGGTTCCTCCGCTCGGACGGCAGCGTCCTCTACGTGGGCAAGGCCGCGTCGCTGAAGCGTCGCGTCAACGGCCACTTCCGCCGGCGGCGGCGGATCGACGAGCGCGCCCTGGAGATGCTGACGCAGGCCCGGTCGCTCGACGTGACGGTGACGGCCACGGAGACCGAGGCCGCGCTGCTCGAAGCCGACGAGATCAAGCGACTCACGCCGGCGTACAACGTTCAGCTCCGGGACGGCTCGGTGGCGTTCCTCGACGCCGCGCTGCGCGAGGCCGTCCCGGACGCCGACCGAGCGCACCCGGTGGGGCCGGTGCGAGACCCGGACGTGCTGCTCGTCGTGCCGCGGCTCGTGGCCGCGATGCGGGGCGGACCGGGGCCGGTGCTCGCGGTCGGAGGGCGGTGGGCGCCGCCGGCGCCGATCGAGGCGGACGGCCTCGCGGAGCTGAGGCGCCGCCACGGGCCGATCGACACGCTCGACGCCGCGCTCGGCCTCGCCCGGCGGCTCGGGCCGCCCCCGCTCGCCGACGAGGAGGGGAGCGATGGCCGGGCCGAAGGGTGGACGCCCGAGGAGGTGTGCGCCTCCCTCGAGGATCGCCTCCGAGAGGCGCTGCTGGCTCTCCGGCGGGCGCGGTGGCTCCTGCGCCTCGTCGAGGCCTCCGTCGCGTGGCGCGAGAGGACGTCGCGCCGCCTCTTGGAGGTGCGTCGCGCGCAGGTGGCCGGCGTTCGGTGGCTGGAGGACGGCGAGCCCGTCCCCCCGCCGCCGGGGGCGGGGGCGCGAGCGGCCGGACGCCGGGCCGCCCTGGCCACGCGCGCGCCCTACGACCGCCTTCGCATCCTGACCACGGAGCTGCGGCGCCTGGCCGCCGCCGGCGCCTCCCCCGAGGTCCACCTCGGGCGGCGGGCGGTCGTGAGGGGGCCGGCCCTCGCGCGCCTGCTGCGCTCGGTCTGAGCGCGCCGCCCGATCAGGCCGAGGGGCCGCTCGCGTCGCCGAGGAAGCGCTCGAGGAGGCGGGCGGACACCGCGATCAGGTCCGCCTCCGTGATGATGCCGACGAGGCTGCCGTCCGGCTCGACCACCGGCAGGCAGCTCACGTTGCGCTCCCGCATGAGCTTCATGGCCTCGAGGGTCGTGGTCTCCGGCTCCACGGTCAGCGGGTCCCGAACCATGATGTCGCGAACGACCACGCCATCGATGTGGCCCCGGGCGACCAGGCGGAGCAGCCGGCGGTGCGTCACGAGCCCGACCAGGCGGCCCTCGCCATCCTCGACCGGAACGTGCTTGATGTGCTCCCAGTCCATGACGCTCGCCGCGAGGTCCACGAGGTCGGTCTCCCGAACGGTGAACAGATCGACGCTCATGAACTGGCGCACCACCCGGTAGCTGCGGCGGAGCTCCTCCTCCTCGACGTCGCTGAGCATGGCCAGCGGCCACTGGTGGACCGGGAGCTCCCGATCCTGCTGCGCCAGCATCGCCTCCACCACCCGCCGATGCCGGCGCTCCGGAGTGCCCTGCTGGCCCATGCGGTCGAGGGACTCGAGGACCCAGCGGGCGCCGGTGCGGCCGTTGTCGACCCGCTGCTCGATCACGGAGAGGTAGCGGTCGACGTCGTCCGCATCGAGGCCGGACCGGGCGAGCCCCTCGCGGGCCAGCGGAAGGAGCTGGTCCCGGATGAGGTCGACCGCGCGGTAGGTGCGGTGGTCGGCCCAGGTCAGCTGGGCCTGCAGCCCGTGGCGGGCGGCGGCGAGGAAGTTGTCCTTCGCGTGGTGGAAGGGCATCTGCTCCTTCGGGTCCCCGACCTCGTCCGTCACGGCGCTCATCAGGCCGAAGTAGAAGGCGGCGTTGGCCATCTCGTCGAGGACCGTCGGGCCAGACGGGAGGACGCGGTTCTCGATCCGCAGGTGAGCCCGCCCGCCGGGGGACAGCCCGTAGCAGGCCCGGTTCCACCGGTAGACCGTGCCGTTGTGGAGGCACAGGGCCCGCAGCGGCGGCGCCCGGCCCGCCTGCACCTCCTTCAGCGGGTCCCCGTCGGTCGGGGTCGAGAGGATCACGCGGAAGCGCGCGATCTGCTCGCGGAAGATCTCGAGCACGGAGCTCTCGGTCCACTCGTTCCCGAAGGAGACGCGCGGCCTCAGCCCGCGATGGCGCAGCCCGACCGAGCGGTCGTCGATCGAGCTCCCGAACAGCGCGACCCGCGTCTCGTGCCATAGCCGGGAGCCGAGGAAGAGGGGCGAGTTGACCGCCGCCGCGAGGACGGGCCCCGTGATCAGCTGCGCGACGTTGTGCAGGCGGGCGAACTCGCTCGGCGCGACCTGGAAGTGGAGCTGGAAGCTCGTGTTGCACGACTCCGCCATCACGTTGTCGTGCAGCATGTCCAGCTCGTCGATGCCGCGGATGTAGACCCGGAAACGGTCGCCCCGCTGCTGCAGGAGCGCGTCGTTGAGCGCCCGGTAGCGGGGGATCGGCGTCATGTTGTGGAGCGTGAGGTCGCCACGCCGGAGCGTGGGGAGAATGCCGGTGAGGAGCACCCGAGCGCTGTGGTGGCGCGCGGCCTCGTCGGCCGCGCGGAGCAGGTCCTGGAGCTCCGCCTCGAGCTCCCGCAGGCAGGTGCCCGTGAAGAGCTTCGGGGAGCTGTTGCCCTCGAGGTTGAACAGCGCGAGCTCGGTGGTCAGCCGGGGGTCGGACGCGGAGGCCAGCACGTCCATCGCGACCGTCGCGGGCCGCAGATCGTCGTCGACCAGGAACATCTCCTGCTCGGCGCCGATGCGCCGGGGGCCGTCCTCGATCAGGTCGGTCTCGAGCATCTGCTCGAGGGCGTGAACGTCCGCCAGCAGGGACTTCAGGAAGGCGCGATGGTCGACTTCACTCGGCCGCTCGGAGACGCGCTGGTCGCCCATAGGGGCTCCACTCTAGCGGAGGGGGGACCCCGACCGGTAGGGCAAGCCCTCGGAATCCTGGATCTCGCCCCCTACTCACGGTCCCGGATACGCATCAGGTTCTCCTGGGCGACCGAGGCGACCAGCGCGCCGTCCTCGGCGTAGATCCGCCCGAAGTTCATCCCCCTCGCGTGGGAGGTGCTCGGGCTCTCGGTGACGTACAGGAGCCAGCGGTCGGCCCGGAACGCGCGGTGGAACCAGAGCGCGTGATCCAGGCTCGCGACCTGGAGCTTGGGGTCGAGCCACGTCAGCCCATGGTGCCGCAGCGAAGCGCCGAGCAGCGTCATGTCGGACGCGTAGGCGAGCACGCACTGATGGAGCAGGGGATCGTCCGGCAGCGCGCCGTGGGCCCGAAACCAGACGAGGTGCTGGCCGCTGCGGCGCTCGCGGGACCGCGGATCGACCGGGTCGAGATCGCGCAGCTCGATCAGCGCTTCGAGGCGCCCGAGGAACCCGAACACCGGGTCGGTCTCGGCGAGGGCGCGGTAGCGCTCCAGGTTCGAGGGCACCGAGCCCGGCGGCGCGGCCTCCGGCATCGGGTCCTGGTGAGCGGGACCCTCCTCCTCGCGCTGGAAGCTCGCCGCCATGTTGAAGATCGCTTCGCCCTCCTGGATCGCGACCACGCGCCGCGTGGCGAAGGAGCGCCCATCGCGGATCCGATCCACCTCGTAGATGATCGGGATCTTCGGGTTCCCCGGCCGGAGGAAGTAGGCGTGGAGGGAGTGGACGACGCGCTCCTCGACCGTCCGCACCGCCGCGACGAGCGCCTGGGCCGCCACCTGCCCGCCGAAGACCCGGGGGCGACCGTCGTCGGGGCTCTGGCCGCGGTAGAGGTCGCGGTCGATGCGCTCGAGGTCGAGCCGCTCGATCAGGGCAGTGGCCGGCGGGAGAGTCATGACGGTAAGGGGGCCCCTCGAGCGGTGGATGGTCAAGGGCGACGGCTCGCGGGACGCCCCGGCACCTCGCCATCGAGGCCGAGTCGTGCTCAAACGGGGACGATGCTTCGACGCTCCGCGCGCCCGGCGATGGCCCTCGTCGCCCTGAGCGCATGCGCCGCGCCCACCGGCCCGCTCCGCCCGGGGACGGGGGCGGGGCCACGGGAGCTCTGCGACCCGGGGCCCCTGCCCGCCCGGATCCGGCGGCTGACCGCCGAGGAGCTCCGGGCCGCGGCCGCTGCCCTCCTGGGGCCGGAGCTCGGGCCGCCGCCTCACGGCCTGGGCCCCGACCCCCGGACCGACGGGTACGACAACGACCCCGAGGCCCTGGTGGTGACCGAGCACTTCGGCGAGCAGTGGCTCGCCGCGGTGGAGCACTACGCCGCGCGGGCCGAGCTCGATCGCTGGGCCTGCCCGGGCCCCGCGCCACCGCCGGCCTGCGTGGGCGCCGCGGTCCGCGATCTCGCCGGCCGGGCGTTCCGGCGGGCGCCGACCGACGCCGAGGTCGAGGGCCTCCTCGCCGTCTACGCGACCGCAGCCGACGAGGGCCACCGGGCGGCCCTCGAGCTGGTGGTCCAGGCGGCCCTGATGAGCCCGTCGTTCCTGTACCGGACCGAGCTCGGCCCGCCAGCGCGGGAGCCATCGACGGCCGCGGACGTCGAGCTGACCGCCGACGAGGTGGCGGTCGCGCTCGCGTTCCTGGTCACCGGCCACCCGCCCGACGCGGCGCTCCGCGCCCTGGCCCACGACGGGAGCCTCGCCTCGCCGGACGTTCGGGCGCGGGAGGTGCGCCGCCTGTTCGCGGCGGGGGAGCGCCGACAGGTCGCCTTGCTCCGGCAGTGGCTCGGCGTCGGCGAGCTCGGCCCGATGCCGAAGGACCCGGCGACCTACCCGAGCTACAACGGGGCCCTCCGGGCCAGCATGGAGCACGACCTCGACGCGTTCCTCGCCCACGTCGTCGCGGACGGCGGGAGCTACGAGGAGCTGATGACGTCCCCCGTCGCCTACGTCGACGACGCCCTCGCCGCCGTGTACGGCCTCGCGCCGGGCCCGGCCTACGACCCGTCGCGCGCCACGCGGCTCCCGCCCGGGGAACGGAGCGGGGTGCTCACCCGGGCCGCGGTCCTCGCGCGGTACGCCCACCCGGACGGGAGCTCCCCGGTGCAGCGGGGCGCCTTCGTCCTCCGGCGGCTGCTCTGCGCCGAGCTGGACGACCCACCCGCCGGCGTGACGACCGACCTGCCGGCCCCGGTGGCCGGCACGACGACGCGGGACCGGGTCGCGGCGCACAGCGCGAGCGCGGCGTGCCGCGGCTGCCACGCGCGGATCGACCCGATCGGCTTCGGCCTCGAGGCCTACGACGGGCTCGGGCGCTACCGGACGGCCGAGGGGGAGGCTCCGATCGACGACGCGGGCGCGATCCAGGAGCCGGGCGATGCCGCCGGCCCCTTCCGGGGCGGGGTCGAGCTCGCGGCGCGCATGGCGACGAGCGCGGACGCCCGGGCGTGCTTCGCCCGGGAGGCCGGCCGCTACCTGGAGGCCCGCTACGACGGAAGCTGCCCGGCGGCCGTCGAGGGCATCGACGTCGCCGCGGGGGACGTGGGCCTGCTGGACGTCCTGATCGCGACGGTCCGGGACCCGCGCTTCGTCCGGAGGGCCTGGCCCGGGGAGGCGCCGTGACGCGCATCGGGCGCCGCGGGCTCCTGGCCGGCGCCGGCGCGCTGGCCGCGCCGTGGCCCCTCGGCCACCTCGCGCGGTCGGTGCTCCGGGCGCAGGAGGCCCGCCCTCCGCAGCGCTTCCTGGCGATCTTCACGCCGCACGGGTCCGTGCTCGAGAGCTGGCGGCCGTCGGCCGCGGACGGAGGGCCCGCGTCCGAGCGCGACTTCGTCCTCGATGGCCCGCGCTCCGTGCTCGCCCCCCTCGCCCGCCACCAGGACCGGCTCGTGCTCCTCGACGGGGTGGACTACCGGGTCTGCTACGAGACCGACGTCGTCGGCCACAACCCGGGGATCATGGCCTTCCTGACCGGCGCGGGGGTGCACCCGGAGCGGGAGGACCGCCCCAACGCGGACAGCCTCGACCGCGTCCTCGCCGCGCGCTGGGCCGGCGCGACGCCGCGCTCCGCGCTCCGGGTGGGCCTCCTCAGCCAGGGCGACGTCAACGGCTGGGACGCGATGTGCTTCTCCGGCGACGGCCTCGTGCGGGAGCCGACCGTGGTGGATCCCGCGCTGCTCTACGAGGGCTGGTTCGTGCGGTCGATGGTCGGCGGCGACGAGGAGGCGCGACGCGCGATGGCGCGGCTGTACGCTCGACGTCGGAGCGTGCTCGACTACGCCCGGGCCGACCTGGCGCGCCTGCGGGCGCGCGCCCCGGCGGCCGAACGGGTCCGGCTCGACGCCCACGCCGAGGCCCTCCGGTCGATCGAGCGGCGCCTGACGGGGGAGGGCGAGAGCGCCGCGCCGAGCTGCGACCTCCCGCGCGCCCCGGGGCCCCTCGACCCCGCGTCCCTCGGCGACCAGGAGCCGGTGCTCGCCGCCCACGCCGAGCTGATCGCCCAGGCCTTCCTGTGCGACCTCACGCGGGTCGCGACGCTCCAGGTCCACCACGCCGGCGCCCCCCACGGCCTCCCCTGGCTGGGCCTCGCGGGCGACATGCACCACGACCTGGCCCACGCCCAGACCGGCGTCGCGTCGGAGCCCTACCTGACGCTCCAGCGCTGGTACAGCGCCCAGGTCGCGATGGTCCTCGACCGCCTCGCGGCCACCCCCGAGGGCGACGGGTCGATGCTCGACCACACCCTGGTCCTGTGGGGCAACGAGCTCGGCCACCCCGCGGCCCACGACAACGCGATGGTGCCGCTGGTCCTCGCGGGCGGGGCCGGCGGGCGCCTCCGCACCGGGCGCTACCTTCGCGCCCGGCCTCACGACGACGTCTGGTGCCTGCCGGGCTTCGGCTCGGGGACCTGCGATGATGGCCACGCCTTCGACGAGCAGGTCCCCCACAACCGCGTGCTCACGTCGATCTGTCACCTGCTCGGGCTGGACGACGTCGACTACGTCGGCGACCCTCGCTTCGCCGATCACCCCGGCTTCCAGGGTGGGCTCCCCGGGCTGACGTGACGAGGCTCTCGACCCTCCCGACGTGGCTGGCCGAACGGCTGGGCACCGACGAGCTCGATCGGGCCCTCGGCCGCCTCCGGGAGGAGATGCCGGCCCACGACCCGTGGGGCTTCAGCCCGGAGGAGGCGCGCCTCTACGCGCTGGTCAACCTCGCCTTCTACCGGTACTTCCGGACCGAGGTGCACGGCATCGAGCACCTCCCGAGGGGGCGGGTGCTCATCGTGCCCAACCACTCGGGTCAGCTGCCGTACGACGGGCTGGTCGTGAGCATGGCCTGCCTGCTCGACGCCGACCCGCCGCGGTGGGTCCGCTCGATGGTGGAGCGCTGGGTCCCGACGCTCCCGTTCATCAACGTGGCGATGGCCCGCTCCGGGGCCGTCCTCGGGGACCCGGTCAACTGCCGGAACCTCCTGCGCCAGGACAACGCGATCCTCGTGTTCCCGGAGGGGGCGCGGGGCAGCGGCAAGACCTTCTGGAAGCGCTACCAGCTCGAGCGCTTCGGCCGCGGGTTCATGCGCCTCGCCCTCGAGACCGACACGCCGATCGTGCCGGTGAGCGTGGTCGGCGCCGAGGAGGCGGTGGTCAGCCTGGTCGATCTCAAGCCCCTGGCGCGGCTGTTCGGCGCGCCCTACTTCCCGGTCACGCCGCTCTTGCCGGTGCTCGGCCCGCTGCAGACGCTACCGCTCCCCACCCGGTTCTACCTCGACTTCGGCGAGCCCCTGCGGTTCGAGGGGCCCGCCGACGACGAGGACGAGGCGATCGACCGGAAGGTCGAGGTGGTGCGCCAGGCGGTTCGGACCTCGATCGAGAAGCGGCTCGCGGCCCGGCCAGGGGTGTTCGGATGAGCGGGCCGCGGGAGCGCATATGGGTGAGGCCAAGCGGGCGCTGATCACGGGGATCGCGGGCGGCCTCGCCCGGCACGTGGCTCGGCGGCTCCACGCGGAGGGCTACGCGATCGTCGGGGTGGACTACCGCCGCCCGGCGCCCCTCGACATCCCGGCCGAGCTCCACCAGGCGGCCTACCACCGGACCCGCTGCGCCGACGTCATCCGGCGCTTCCGCCCGACCCACGTCCTGCACCTCGGCCGGGTGGGCGACCTGTCCGAGCGGATGAGCGACCGCTTCAACCTCAACGTGCTCGGGGGCCAGAGGATCCTCGACTATGCGCTGGAGGTCGGGGCCCGCCGGATGGTGGTGCTGTCGACGTTCCACATCTACGGGGCCCATCCCCAGAACCACGTGCCGATCGCCGAGGACGAGCCGCTCCGCGCGGGCACGGACTTCCCGGAGATCGCCGACGCCATCCAGCTCGACACCCGGGCCACGATCTGGGCCTACCAGCACCGGGAGGTCCCGACGGTCGTCCTTCGCCCCACCAACGTGATCGGGCCGGCGGTCCGCAACGCGATGAGCTCCTTCCTGCGCCTGCCCCGGGTGCCGGTGCCCATGGGGTTCGACCCGATGACGCAGTTCGTGCACGAGGACGACCTGACGGAGGCCATCGCGCGCATGACGGAGTCCGACGCGATCGGCGTGGTCAACGTGCCGGGCCCCTACCCGATCCCGTGGCGGCGGGCGCTGGCGGTCACCGGGGCCCGGGTGGTGCCGGTTCCCGACGCCCTTCTGTTCAGCGCGCTGCGCGTGGCCGGGGCGTTCCGACGCACCCCCCCCGCCTACCTGATCAACTTCTTCAAGTACCCCTGCGTGATCGACGGAGCCAAGCTCGAGGCGACCCTGGGCTGGGCGCCCGCCATCGAGCCCGAGCGGGCGATCCGGGAGACGCTGTCCTCGACCGCCTTCGACGGAGCCGTCGGTCGCTGAGCCCGTACGCCCTGCGCTCGCGGCCGTGGCACTTCGGAGATGCGCCCCGCGGACGGCGATGAGACCCTGCCGCCATGAAGATCAAGCTCTCTGGCATCCACGTCGACGACCAGGCCAAGGCGCACCGGTTCTACACCGAGGTGCTCGGCTTCCGGACCAAGCACGACATCCCCCTCGGCGACGGCCTCCGCTGGCTCACCGTCATCAGCCCGGAGGGGCACGACGACGTCGAGCTCGTCCTCGAGCCGAACGACAACCCCGCCGCGAAGATCTACCAGGCCGCCCTCTTCGAGCAGGGCATCGCGGCCACCGCCTTCGAGGTGGACGACGTCGAGGCCGAGCATCGGCGCCTTCGCGATGCCGGCGTGGTGTTCAGGACCGACCCGACGAAGCAGGGGCCGGTCACGCTCGCGGTGTTCAGCGACACGTGCGGCAACCTGATCCAGATCTACGAGCCCCCGACGGAGTGACGCGCCGCGCCTCCGCGCACCGCTGAAGGAGCGGACCGGGCGCGGGCTCAACGCCCGTCCCCGGATGCCGAAGGTCCCGGTCTCCGGTCGGCAGCACGGAGGACTTGTCGCGAACGGAAGAAGGGGCGGCGCGGACCGTGCTGGGCGCCTGGCGGGACGACCGGGACCGCATCGTCGACCGGTTTTGGCAGCTCACTTTCCGCGACGGCGAGCGCGTCTGCGAGGAACCGGAGGAGCCCGCCGTAGCCCGCTACGCCCTCGCCCCGGTGCCGCTCTCGTTCTTCGTTCGTGGGACGCTCACCGAGCGGCCCCGCGGCGACCTCTTCGTCGATCGCACCTATCGCTACGAGGACGGGGCCGTGACACGGGTTCGGCAGTTCGCCTCGGGGGGTGAACCGGACTGCGGGCTCGTCGATCTCGACGGGCGTCCGGATGTCCGGGCCTGCGTTCCGTGGTCGATGACCGACCGGAGGGTTTCTTCCATCGTGCTCGTGCATGGCGTGCTCGGCTTCGCGGACGAAGCGTGCACGGTGCCGCGGGCGTCCGTTCTGGATGACGTCGCGCCAGGAGACCGGCTCCTCCTTCGGAACGGCACCCGGTTCGAGCTGCGCGACGTGGTGAGGCCCCGGGTCGACGACGACGGCGCTCAGCTGTACGTCCGCGACCGGTTCACGGATGAGTGCCGGTGGAGCTCCCGCTCCGGCGGCGTGCCCGTGGGCCCCCCGATCGACGACCCCACCATCCCCCGGCTGAGCCGGGTGGCGCTCGGCGACGGCCGATTGCGGCTCGAGCGCTGGGTCGATGACGATGGGCTCGCCTGGCCTCTGACCGACCGTCTCGCTGTCGAAGACTTCGATCTCGGATACCTCGGCTACTGGCTCGGAGTCGCAGTCGCGTTCCT
Source organism: Sandaracinaceae bacterium (assembly GCA_050331215.1). Lineage (GTDB taxonomy): Bacteria > Myxococcota_A > Polyangia > Polyangiales > Sandaracinaceae > JBHJHB01. The sequence goes on from JBHJHB010000095.1 coordinate 26,404, forward strand.
CGATCAGGCGCGCGGCGGCGAGCGGTGCCTTCCTTTCTCAACAACGGGGGGCATGCGCTGCGTTCCCGTCGCGAGCATCCGGGGGGGGCGCTGGTTCCTGGACGCTGACTGCCTGAGCGAGCCGGTGGTACGGCGTTGGCACGGGGCCGAGTACGCGTATGTCAGCGAGGTGCGCGAGCCGGGGGCTCGCTGCGCCGAGGCACGGCGGTTGGTCGAGCTTCGAGCGCAGGTCGGCCCGGCCTTCACGGTGCCCCGCGTCTACGAGCGCGGCCCGGACGGGTCCTGCGACGTCGAGGAGGACGAGCTTCAGGTTCGCCGCCTCGGTCCGCCGCTCGCCTGGACCGAGCTCGCGCAGGTGGACCTCGTCGAATCGCGCTGACGGCGCCGACGATGGCCTCCCCGGCGAGGTCCTCCTCGTCCACGCGGTCGTCCACGCGCCGATGCCGCCTGGTGCCGCCCCGCGCGCAGTCCGCCCTCCGGCTCGCGACCAGCCCGAGAAGACCGCCACCCTGCTCATCAGCGGGGTCTGCCACGAATCGCCGAGACGGGTGACTAGCTGGGGAGGCAGAAGCCGTTGGTGGCCATGCCCGGGACCATGGTGCAGCTCTCCCCGGCGGCGCACCGGCTCCCGTCGCTGACGTCGCACGCCCGCAGGCACTGGGTGCCGTCCTCTCCCCGGTCGACGCAGACGGCGCCGAGGACGCAGTCGGTCGCCGCCTCGCAGGCGTCGCCGACCGAGGTGAAGCCCCCGAGGTAGCAGGCGCCCGGGTTGGCGTCGCGAGGCAGGCAGACCTCTCCGCCCGCGCAGAGGTAGGTGGCGGAGGGCGTGCAGAGGTCCATGCAGCGCCGGAGCCCGGTGGGTCCCTCGAAGCACCCGAGCCCCTCCTGGCAGTCCGAGCTGTCCTCGCAGGGGTCGCCGAGCGCGACCGGGTTGGTGCAGGCGCCCACCAGGAGCAGGACGAGGCAGGCGGAGAGCCGGCCCATCGTTCGGCCGCGGCCACGGCCGTCGGGTCCTGCGTCGCCGCCCTTCGGGCGAAGCGGTGGCTCCCTGCTCGTCATCCTGGCCTCCCGGGTCCGCCCACGTATGCATCGGGCGCCGCACGGTGACAAGGACGGCGGGCGGAGCGGGTTCGGGGCGAGCGGGCGGAACGGGCCGAGGTCCGTTGACCTCGGCCTGGACGTCGCCGACTCTGCGCCCATGCGCTGCTTCGCCCCTCGGCTCGCGGTTCTCCCACCAACCCGCCTTCGGCGGGTGGCCCCGGCGAGGGGCCGTCGCCCCGGCGTCGCGGCGCTGGTGGGCGCCATCCTGCTGATGGGGTGCAGCAGCCCGCCCGGGGATGTCGGCGAGGCATGCCGGACCAGCGACAACTGCCTCGAGGGCCTGACGTGCACGGACCGCGCCGGCGCGGAGGTCACCCCGGTGTGCATGGCGGACTGCGATCCGAGCACCGACCGCCTGTGCTCGGACGGCACCGTGTGCATCGGCTTCGAGGACGAGGAGGAGCTGGAGGGCGGCGTCTGCTACCTCGGCGGGGAGACCGCGATCGGAGCACCGTGCGAGCTCGCGACCGACTGCGTCCCGGGCGCGGTCTGCGTCCTGGACGGCGCGACGGACGAGCAGACCTGCTTCGGCGCCTGCCGGACCGACGACGACACGTGCCCCGAAGGCGAGTCCTGCCAGGCGGTGGAGGACAGCGACTTCGCAGGCTTCTGTCGCTAGCGCGGGCAACCCTGGATCTTCGTCGCGGGACGGCCGAGGAACGGGAGACGGGGCGCGAGCTCAGCGACCGCCGCCCCGCGGGCGGTGGGCCCCCTCCTCGCCTCGTCCCCATCCCGCCGCTCGACCCGGGCCACGTCGACCCGCATCGCGCCGTCGCCCGTGCCCACGAGGATGCCTCGGCCGGTCCGGACCCCGCGCCCGGGCGAGAGGAACGACCCGGGCCGCTCGGCCGGGGACGCCGCGAGGACGACCAGGAGCACGCCGTCGCCGACCTCGGTGTAGGCGCCCGGCTCCGGCGCCGCCGCGCGGACGAGCGCGAGGAGCTCGGCGGTCGGGCGCCGCCAGCGGAGCTCGCACTGCTCGGGCAGCGGGTGAGGGGCCTCGGTGACCCGGGCCTCCAGCTGCCGCCGGGCGGACAGCTCCACCCCCGCCGCGTGGGCGCGGGCCACGCCGCACAGCAAACGTAGGCCCGGCCGGTCGAGCCAGCGGGCCAGCGCCCAGGCGTTGCCGCGGGCCGGCATCGGGAAGGCGAGGTGGCCGATGATCGGGCCGCTGTCGAAGGACGGGCCGAGGCGGTGAGCGCTCACCCCGACCACCTCGTCCCTCTCCGCGAGCGCCCAGAAGTAGGGGTCCGGGCCCCGGTGCCGCGGCAGGAGCGACGGGTGGACGTTGAACGCGAAGGGGGCGAGCCGGAGGACGGCGGGAGGCAGGAGGCGCGGCCAGAACCACACTGCGATCTGGTCCGGCCGGGTCGCCGCGAGCCGGTCGAGGACCGCGTCGTCGTCGAGGCTCGGGCGCTCGAGGAGCGGGGCCCCCACGGCGGCGAGCCGGCGGCGGAGGCGCGACAGGCCCGGGGCGCGACCCCGCACGCCGGCCCCCACGACGCGCAGGCCGGCCCGCTCCAGCGCCAACGCGCCGAGCGGGAGGCCGAAGAACAGCACCCGGTCCCGCGGTCGCGCCCCCACGCCGCGGGAGGATCGGCTGCTCAGCCCCGGAGGTCCAGCGCCTCTCGCAGGCGGGGCTCGAGCGCTGTCCACTGCGCGGCGCTGAGGCGGTGCCAGCCCAGCACGCGGAGGTCCCGCCGGCCGCGGTCCCGCGTGAGCAGCATGACCACGTGGTGGGTCGGGCAGGGGAAGCGCACCAAATAGATCGCCTTCACCCGGTCCCGCCAGGCCACGTACACGGGGTCCCGGTCGGCGACCTCCGCGCGCAGGTGGCGAAGGATCGCCGCGTCGTAGGCGACGATCGGCTCGACCGCCCCGCAGCGGCCGAGGTCGGCCCGGCGCAGGCTGAGGACCATGGCGGCCCGGTGGAGCGCGGGCCGACCCGCGAGGCCCACCAGATGCCCGAGGAGCGGCGCGGCGAGCCCGAGCCCCTCCCGGAGGAGCCCCTGCTCGGCGAGGCGAAGCGCCAGGCGGGAGGCCAGCAGCACGGTGTCCGGCTCGAGCACCGCCCACGGATCCTGGCCGTCCTCGAGCAGGCCGAGGGCGAGCGCCCGGGCGAGACGCTCGTAGAGCGCGTCGCCGCGAGTCGACTCGAGGCTCATCCCCACGACCAGGGTCTCGGCCGCCTGCCGGCCCGACCAGTCCACCACCGCGTCGAGGGCCTGCCCCGAGCGCCCGAAGGCCGACGCCCCGCCGGCGGCCTCGACGAGCCGCGCCCGCGCGTCCTCCACCGCGAGCTGCTCGGCCGACGGAAGCGCTCGCTGGTAGAAGGTGTGGCTGCACGCAGCGAGGACGCAGACGGCGAGGCCGACGAGTGTCAGCCCCGCCGCGCCGGCCCACCCCCCGCGAGCCCGTCCCATCGTCCGGGGCCCCGGTCGCTCAGAAGTCGCCGAACAGATCGGCGATGTGGACGTCGAGGGCCGAGGCGATCTTGTAGAGCGAGCTGATCGACGCGCTCGACTCGGCGCGCTCGATCTGGCTGAGGAGCGACACGCTGAGGCTGGTCCGCCGCGCCATCTGCTTGAGCGTGAGGTTCTGCGCCTTGCGCAGGGTCCGGATCGTCTCGCCGATGAAGCGATGCAGATTTTCCTCCGGGGACCGGGCGAGCCCCTTCTTGCGCATCACCCGGTCCAGCACCTCGCGGAACTCGTCCGGGTTGAAGGGCTTCTTGAGGTAGTCAACCGCGTCGAGCTTGATCGACTGGACGGCGGTCTCGAGGGACGGAAAGCCCGTGAAGATGACGACCGCGACGTCGGAGTCGATCTTCCGGATTCGCTCGAGGAGCTCCATGCCGTCCATGCGCGGCATCATCAGGTCGAGGACCACCAGGTGGTAGCCACCGTTCCGGACCTCCTCCTCGACCTGGGTGGGGTCGGTCTCCGTCGTGACCTCGAAGCCATCCCGGGAGAGGAAGGTCTCCATGTAATCGCAGATCGCGGGGTCATCATCGACAACCAAGACCCGCACCGAAGGGACCGCTTTCGCCATCGCTACCTCAGAAGCCTCGGTGCGAGTCTAGCCAACTTCCCGGGACGCGTCGCAACAATCGCCGCTCCGTGGCCTCCGCCACGAGATGCCCGCTGGTGGTGCCGAACGACGGAAGAGGAAACGATCGGTCGACAACGGGGCCGACGGCGCGCGCGCGAGGTCGCGTCCCCAAGGGTTCATGCCGCGCTCGGGACGGGCTCACCGGGTGCCTGAGCGCAAACGACGGCCGCGGGCGGGACGTGCTCGTCCGCTGCGGACCGTCGCGGAGCCCGCTCGGCGGGCTGCTCGCGCTGGCCCGGCGAGGGTTGGGCAGTCGGGGCGAGAGGATTCGAACCTCCGGCCTCATGGTCCCGAACCATGCGCGCTACCAGACTGCGCCACGCCCCGAAGGCCGCGTAGCATTGGCCCCGCCCCCACCCCTGTCAAGTCGGGCTACCCGGGCGATCCGGGGGCGCGCCAGCGGGCGACCTGGTAGGCGTCGAGGGCCACGTCCGCGTCGGTCCAGGGCCCCAGGCGGACGACCCCGTCGCTGTCTGCTGCCGGCAGGCCGGGCGGCACCTCGGTCACGCGGTGGAAGCCGGGCGCCTCCCCCTCGAAGGCGTCGGCGACCGCGGCCCCCTCCTCCGCGAGGGGCGAGCACACGACGTAGGCGAGCAGCCCGCCCGGCCGGACGAGGCTCGACGCCCGCCGGAGCAGCGCCCCCTGGAGCTCCGCGAGGCGGGCCGGGTCACCGGGGGTGAGGCGCAGGACGAGCTCCGGCCTCCGGTGGACCGTGCCCAGCCCGGTGCACGGCGCGTCGACGAGGACCCGGTCGAACGGCCCCGCCAGCCCGCCGAGGCCCACGGTGATGTCGACGCCCTGGGTCTCGACCGGCACCGCGTCGAGCCCCAGGCGGCGCCGCGCCGGGGGGATGGCGGCGAGCTTCTCCGGCAGGCGGTCGGCGGCCACCACCCGGCCGGTGGGGCCGACCGCCTCCGCCAGGGCGAGCGCCTTCGTGCCCCGACCGGCGCAGACGTCCGCGACGGCCTCACCCGGCCGGGCGGCGACGTAGGCGCAGGCCACCTGAGCGCCGAGCTCCTGGACCTCGAAGGCGCCGGTCGCGTAGCCCGGCAGACGGCGCGGGTCACCCGCCCCCCGGACGGCCACGCCCCGCGGCGCGAAGCGGCTCGTCGCGACCTCCGCGCCGCGCTCCCGCAGGGTCCGCGCGAGGGCGACGGGGTCCTCCCGGACCGCCCTCAGACCCAGCGGCGGAGGGAGCCGCCGGCCGGCGAGGAAGGCCCGGCTCTCGCGATCGCCGACCGAAGCGCGCAGACGCTCCTCGACCCACGCCGGCAGATCGATCCGGTCCGGCGGCGCCGGCGCGGCCGGGCGGTCGAGGGCGAGGCGCCGCAGCACCGCGTTCGCGACGCGGGCCAGGCCCGCGCCGCGCTCGCGCCGGACGAGCGCCACCGCGTCGGCCACCGCCGCGAGGGCCGGAACGCGCGCCAGGTGCCGGAGCTGGTAGGCGGCGGCGCGGAGGCTCGCGCGCAGGTAGGCCTCCGTCCGGTCGGGGCGCCGCAGCCGCGCGGCCAGGGCGGCGTCGAGGGACGGAAGGACCCGGAGCGCGCCGTAGACGATCTCGGTCGCCAGGGCGGCGTCCCGCGGCGTCAGCTCGCGGCGAGACAGCTCGGCGTCGAGGACCGGCGTGGCCCAGGCCCCGTCGCGATCGACGCGGTGGAGCACCCGGGTCGCCACGTCCCGGGCCGGGCTCGGGGGTCGCCCGCCGGCCCTCGTCATCGGTCCGCGCTCATGGCTCGGCCGACTGCAACGTCTCGACGATGTCCGGCCAGCGTCGCTCGATGTCGTTCTTGAACGACAGGACGACGAGGAGGACGAGCACGGTCAGCCCGGCCGCGCTGGCGTACTGGCGCACGCGGAGGCTGAGCGGCCGCCTGGCGACGGCCTCGATCAGGAAGAAGAGGAGATGACCTCCATCCAGCAGCGGGACCGGCAAGAGGTTGATCAGCCCGAGGTTGATGCTGACGAAGGCCATCACCGCCAGGAAGTTCAGCGCCCCCTCCGCCGCTGCCTGGCCCGTCACCTCGAGGATGCTGATCGGCCCTCCGATCGTGCGGACGCTCAGGCGCCCCTGGAGGAGCCTGACCACCGACACCACCGTCAGCTCGACCATCTCCCACGAGCGCCGGAGCGCGAGGTCCATCGCGTAGCCCACCGGCCGCGGGTTCGGCACGGCCTCGTCCACCCGGGTCGGGACCCAGTGCCGCATCCCGAGGACGGGCTGGGGCGCGCGGTCGAGGGCGGGGTCGCCGGGGAGGGTCGCCAGCCGGACCTCGGCCTCGTGCCTCTGGTCCCCCCGCGTCCAAGCGAGCCGGTGGGGCCTCAGGCCCCCGGCGAGGAGGGACCGCTCGAGGTGGAGCCAGCTCTCGACCTCCTCACCATCGAGCCGGCGGATCCGGTCTCGCGGGCGCAGCCCCGCGGCGAGCTCGGGCGCGTCGCGCAGCACGTGGCTGACGTAGAGGTCGGCGAGCTCGAGGCCCGCACGCTCCGGCCCTTCGCCCCGCCCGGGGTCCGGCGTCAGCTGGGTCACGCGGGGGTCGTAGACGTCCACCTCGGCGAGGCCCCCGAGGCTGCCGGCGACCTCCATCGGCCGCAGGAACGTGACGGGGAGGGTGGCGCCCGGGTTGGCGTCCAGCGCGTCGCTCAGGTCGATCCAGCGGTCGACGGGCTGGCGGCCTGCCGCGATCACCCGGTCGAAGGTGGCGAGCCCCGCGACCGCCGCGGGGCCCTCCGGGTCGGCCAGGCCCACGATCGCGAGGGGGAAGTGAGGCAGGATGCCGATCCGGCCCACCTCCTGCACGAGGTCGAGCTCCCGCGGCTCCCTCGCCCGGTCCGGGGTGACGCGAACCCGCCGCTCCTCCCCCTGCCGGTCCTCGACCACCAGCTCCAGCTCCTGCTCCGCGTGGGACCCGATCAACCGCGCGAGCTCGTAGTAGGAGCGGATCGAGCGACCGTCGGCCTCGACCACCCGGGCACCGGCCTCGAGCCCGGCCTCGGCCGCGGCCCCCCCCTCGATGACCGTCCCGATCGTGGCCGGCGTCTGCCACCGGTCGCCGAGGAACACCACGAAGAACAGGAGCACCGGGAAGAGCAGGTTCATCGCGGGGCCACCGATGACGATGATGATCCTCTGCCAGAGCGCCTGCTCCGGGAACGAGCGGCCCTCGTCGCCCTCCTCGATCGGGTCGTCGCCGCCCTCGCCGAGCATGCGGACGTAGCCCCCGAGCGGCAGGGCGGCGACCACGTAGTCCGTCTCGCCGACCCGGAAGCCCGCGATGCGCGGCCCGAAGCCCAGGCTGAAGCGCAGCACCTTGACGCCGAAGGCCTTGGCCCAGACGAAGTGCCCGAGCTCGTGCACGAAGATCAGGACGCCGACCAGCGCGATGAAGTAGACGAAGTTCATGGGGCGAGGCCCCGCCGCCTACTTCGGCGGGGGCACCGGCGGCGGGGAGGGGCGGCGGGCCACGATCCGGTCCCCGCCCCCCGCCTTCGCCTGGTACAGAGCCTGGTCGGCCGCCCGAAGGAGCTCGGTGGGCGTCGCCCCGTCGTGCGGAAAGAGCGCCATGCCCCCCGATACGCGTACCGTCAAGGGCTCGCCCGCGTACCGGAACGGCTCCGTCGCGATGCGCTGCCGCAGGCGGTCGACCTCCCGGCGAGCGCCCTCGAGGTCGCGCCCGAGCCACGCCAGGCCGAACTCGTCCCCTCCGAGGCGGCAGGCGAAGCAGCTGGGGCCGAGCACCTCGAGGACCAGGCGCCCGACCTTCGCGATCACCTCGGAGCCGGCCAGGTGACCGAAGCGGTCGTTGATCGGCTTGAGGCGGTCGATGTCCAGGATCGCGATGGCGACCGGTCGCTCCGTGCGCCGCGCCGCGGCCACGCTGGTCCGGAGGTCGTTGTCGAACTTGCGCCGGGACGGGAGGCCGGTGAGATCATCCCGGAACAGGCGCTCGACGATCGCGTGGGCGTAGGCCTGCTCGATCGGGTCGTGGAACTCGAAGCGCACCACCGTGTGGCCGACGATCAGCTGATCATCGGGCGAGAGCGCGCGCTCCTCGACCGCCTCGCCGTTGACCTCCGTGCCCTGGCCTCCCGTCAGGTCGACGATCTCCCAGCGGCCGTCGCCGCGCGGCTGGACCATCGCGTGGTGCCAGGCCGCCCCCTCGTCGTCGAGGACGAGGTCCGCCTCCGGGTCCCGGCCGATCGTCACCGGCCCCGAGAGGATCACCCGCTGGCCGAGCTGCGGCCCGGTCAGGACCACCAGGACCGGTCGGTTCCTCCCTCGGCGCCGAAGGGCGAGGAGCTCCGGGGACTGCGTCTCCGGCTCGGTACGCTTCGCCCCCCGGTCGTCGCCGTGCGCCACGACCGCATCCTACCCTGGGGCGTGGCCATACGGCAGGCGACGGGGGGCTCCTTGCCCGGATTTCCCCGGTGTGAGACATGGGCTCGCCAGGAGCGGAGGGCTCGCGCCCCGGTCATGGCGAGTCGGGACCCACGACAGATCGACCGGGAGCGGGGCGCCGCGGGGACGGCGGACGCAGGGAGAGCGGACGCAGGGAGGCGCGACCCGTGAGGCGCGCCGACGCCGGCAACGCGGTCGCCACGGCGGGGGGCGCGCTCCTCGTCCTGGTCCTCGTCCTGCCCGTGCTCGCGCTGCTGCTCGGCGTTCGGCCGGAGGAGGTCCAGGCCGCGGTCCGCTCGCCGCTGCTCGTGCGGGCGCTCGCGCTCAGCCTGACGACCACCGCGGTGAGCGTCGCGCTCGTCGGCGCCCTCGGGACCCCCCTCGCGTGGTGGCTCGGCCGCAGCCCGAGCGGCCTGGCCCAGGCGGTGCACCAGGCGGTCCGGCTCCCGGTCGTCACGCCGCCGGCGGTGGCCGGCGTGGCCCTGCTCAGCGCCTTCGGTCGCCGGGGTCTCCTCGGCCCCTGGCTCGAGGGCCTCGGCGTCGGCGTCGCGTTCACGCCGGTGGCGGTCGTGATCGCGCAGGTGTTCGTCGCCGCCCCGTTCTTCGTGCTGCCCGCCGCCGCCACCTTCCGCGCCCTCGACGAGGAGCTCCTCCTGGTCGCTCGCAGCCTGGGCGCGAGCCCCCTCTCGACCGCGCTGCGGGTCGGGCTGCCGCTGGCGCTCCCGTCCCTGGTCGGCGCGCTCGCGGTCGCGTGGGCCCGGGCGCTCGGCGAGTTCGGCGCGACGCTCGTGTTCGCCGGGAACCTCGCGGGGCGAACCCAGACCCTCCCGCTGGCGATCTACACGAGCCTCGAGTCGGACCTCGGGGTCGCGCGGGTGCTCTCGGTCGTGCTCCTCGCGGTGGCCGCCGCCCTGTTCTTCGGCCTCGGGCGCCGGGCGTGGTCCCGATGAGCGGGCTCGACGCCGACGTCGAGGTCCAGCGGGGGGCCTTCCGCCTGCGCGTACGCTTCCAGACCTCCGGCGTCCTGGCCGTGATGGGACCCAACGGGGCTGGCAAGACCACCCTGCTCCGGACGCTGCTCGGCGCGCACCGGCCCGCGTGGGGGCGGATCCGCCTCGGCGGTCGCGTGCTGTACGACGCGGTGCGCGGCGTCGACGTCCCGATCGAGCAGCGCCGGATCGGCTACGTGCCTCAGGGCTACCGCCTGTTCCCCCACCTGTCGGTCCTCGACAACGTCGCCTTCGGGGTGCCGGCGCCGGCGCGCCAGGACCGGCGGGCCCGGGCGCGTCGCCTGCTGAGCCGGTTCGACATGACGGACCTCGCCGCGCGTCGCCCGTCGGGGCTGTCCGGCGGGCAGCAGCAGCGCGTGGCGCTGGTCCGAGCGCTCGCGACGGAGCCGGACGCGCTCCTCCTGGACGAGCCCTTCGCCGCGCTGGACGCGGGCGCGCGACCTCGGGTCCGCGACGCCGTCGCGCGGTGGCTCCATGCGACGGGGCTGCCCACGGTGGTCGTCACCCACGAAGCCCGCGACGCGCGGGCCCTCGCCCGGCGGCTCCTGGTCCTCGAGGGCGGGGAGGTCCGGCAGGAGGGGACCTTCGAGGAGGTGGGGTCGGTGCCCCGCGCCGCCTTCGTGGCGGCCGTGGCGGCCGACCTGCTCGGGGGCGGGGCGTTGCCCGAGCCGCCGGACCCCGACGCGGTGTCGGAGGACGAGTAGGGGCAGCCCGGCACGGAGCGGTCGGCCCGTCCGACGCTCCGCTCGCCGTTGCTGGGCGCCAGCGGCGCGTGATAAGAGCCTGCGGCGGGTCGGAAAGCTCGCCAGGGTCATGGGGACGGAGGGCCGAGCGAGCGTGGCGAGCGCGACGAGGGTCGAGCGGGAGCTGCCCGGCGGCGGCCTCCTGCGCGTCGAGGTCGAGGGCTCGGAGGACGACGAGGCGGCGGCCCAACGGGCGTCGGCGGCCGCGGTCGCCGACGCGAAGGCGCGCACCCGGCCCGAGCCGGAGCCCGAGGGCAGCCGCTACGCCGGGATCGTCGGGTCGAGCCCGCCGATGACCGCCCTGTTCCGCATGCTGGAGCGGATCCGCTCGAGCGACGCCACGGTCCTCGTGCTCGGCGCGAACGGGACGGGCAAGGAGCTCGTGGCCAAGGCGATCCACGCGCAGTCGCGCCGCGCCGACCAGGCCTTCGTCGCGACCAACTGCAGCGCGTTCAACGACAACCTGCTCGAGAGCGAGCTGTTCGGGCACCGGCGCGGCGCCTTCACCGGCGCGGTCAGCGACAAGCCGGGCCTCTTCCAGGTGGCCGACGGCGGGACCTTCTTCATGGACGAGGTCGGCGACATGTCGCCGGCCCTCCAGGTGAAGCTCCTGCGCGTGCTCCAGGAGGGGATCTTCATGCCCGTCGGCGGGACCGAGCACCGGAAGGTGGACGTCCGCATCATCGCCGCCACCAACCGGGACCTCGCGACCATGGTCCGCGAGGGGGCGTTCCGCGAGGACCTCTACTACCGCCTCCACGTCGTGAGCCTGCGTGTGCCGCCGCTCAAGGAGCGCGTCGGCGACATCCCCCTGCTCGTCGAGCACTTCCTCGGCCGCCTCGCCAAGCGCGAGGGCCGGACGAAGAGCCTGACCCAGCGGGCGATGGACCGCCTGCTCGGGCACGAAAGGCCCGGCAACGTGCGGGAGCTCGAGAACGAGATGGAGCGGGTCTGGGTGCTGAGCGGCGACGAGACCGTCATCGACGAGGACCTTCTCAGCCCGAGCGTACGGCGGGCGCGACCGTCGGCCGCGCCGCCGGCGAGCCTGCCGACCGCCGAGGGGGGCCCCGCGATCGTCCCGTCGACCCTGCCGGCGGCCGTCGAGGCCCTCGAGCGGCGCATGATCGAGGACGAGCTCAGGCGCAACAAGGGCAACAAGACGCGCACCGCGGAGGCCCGCGGGATCAGCCGACGCAACCTGATCCGCAAGGTCCAGGGCTACGGGCTCGACAACCGCTGAGGGAGCGCCGCCCGGCGCCCCCACTACGGGCAGCTCTGGCCCCAGCCCGCCATGATCCGCCGAACCTCGCCGACCGTCGGGTGGTCGGGGACGAGGCGACAGAAGCGCCGGTAGTCGGCGATCGCGCGCTGCCGCTGGCCGAGGGCCTCGAAGCATGCGCCCCGCTGGCGGAGCGCGGTGACGCTCGCTCGTCGGGCGGTGATCGCCTCGGTCAACACCTCGACGCAGCGCGCAGCGTCGCCCGCGCCGAGCGCCCGGCGCGCGACCGCGAAGGGGTCGAGGGCGGCCTCGTCGTCGGCGCCCGGCTCGGTCCCGCGACGGGCCCGGCGTCGGCCACGCCGGGGGGCGGTGCGCGCCGGCACGGGCACGACCCCATCGACCGCGCCGGCGTCGACGCCGTCGTCCTCCGTCGCGTCGTCCCGCCCGGCCGGGCTCGCGCTGTCGCCGGGGGACCCGCGGTGCTCCGCCCCTTCGGCGTCACGGCCCTCCTCCGGGGCATCGCCCCCCCGACCGTCCTCGCGCTCCGACGCGCCCGGCGCCGCCTCCTCGGCCCGGAGGCTCCCGGGCGAGCCCGGTGGCTCCGCGCGCTCGCCGATCGGAAACCAGCCCAGCGCCGCGACCACGCCCCCAGCGAACAGCGCCCCGGCGACCAGCGCGCCCATGATCAGCGCCCCGCGCACCCAGATGCTCACACCGAGGTCGGGACGGATCGGCGGGGACGTCCGGTCGGGCGGCGGCTCGTCGAACGGCCCCGTCGCGTCCATCGCGGTCGTGGCGGCGACGGCGCCGCGCGGTCGGCCCCGCGCCTCGGGCGGCGGCTCCGGCCAGGACGGTGGAGCGGACGGATCCGAGCGGTCCACGCGCGGTGCGGGCGCCTGCGCCGCGACAGGGGGCTCGGGAAGCTCCGTGAACGTGCCGATCGGCAGGCGCGGCGTGGAGCCTCCGCCCGCGGGCGCCGCTCCCCGCGGGGCCGGCTCCGCGGGCGCTGCGCCGCGGGCCGCCGCGGGCCCTTCGGCCCCGTCGGTGCCCCCGTGCCCGCCGAGGACCTGCGTGGCGACGGGGATCTTCCGACCCTGCCCACGCTCGCCCGCGATGGTCGCGACCGGGCCGGGCGGTGCGGCGACCGCCCCGATGAACGCCTGGGCGAGCGCCATCGGGCCCTCGAAGCGGTCCCGGCGGTGCCGGGCGAGCGCTCGCATCACGACGGCCGCGACCTCCTCGGGGAGATCGGGCCGGACCGTTCCGATCGGCGTCACCTCCCCGTTCAGGATCGCGACGATCAGGCCCGTCGGGTTCGTGGCGGTGATCGGAGGCCGCCCGGCGAGCGCCTCGTAGAGGATCACGCCGAGGGCGTAGACGTCGACCCGCCCGTCGAGGGCGGGCTCCGCCCCGAGCTGCTCCGGGCTCATGTAGCGCGGGGTGCCGAGGATCTCGCCGGTCTGCGTGATGCGCTCCGCGTCGAGGACCTTGGAGATGCCGAAGTCGAGCAGCTTGACCTGCACGTGCCCGTCGGCCTCGGGGACCAGGAAGATGTTCTCGGGCTTCAGGTCCCGATGGACGATCCCCTGCAGGTGGGCCGCGTGGAGGCCCGCGCAGGTACCCGCGACGATCGGGGCCAGCGCCGCGGGCTCCATGGGCCCGGCCCCCATCGCGTCGCGGAGCGTCGCGCCCCGCAGGAGCTCCATGACGAGGTAGACCGTCCCGTCCTCGAGCTGGCCCTGGTCGGTGTAGCTGACGATCGCGGCGTGCCTCAGGGAGCGGAGCACATCCGCCTCGCGCCGCAGCCGGGTGACCGCCTCCGGCCGCGCCGCGACCTCCGGTCGGAGCACCTTCACGGCGACCGCTCGGCGCTGGTCGAGGTCCTCGGCGGCGTACACCGTGGCCATGGCCCCCGACCCGAGGACCGCCCGGATGCGGTAGCGCTGGTCGAGGACCGTGCCGGCGGCCAGGCCACCCTCGGGGGTCGAGCGCGGGGTGCCGGTCATGGCCGTCCTCGGGGAGGCCGCGCGCCTACCCGATGGCCTGCAGCGTCACCCGAGTGAGCCAGACGGCGAGGCTGATCGCGCTGAGGCCGATCGCGATCTTCTCCATGTGGAGTCGGTCCAGGGCGTCGAGCACCGGCACCCGCCGCAGCAGGCCGAAGAAGGAGACCGGGACCATCAGGAGGGTGACGCTGAACAGCAGGACCCCGAAGGGGTTGGCGCTCAGGGCCCCGCCGACCTGGAGCCGGACCATGTGGGAGAAGGACGTCGTCAGGCCGCAGCCGGGGCAGGGGAACCCGGTGGCCACGAGGAAGCCGCACGGCGGGAGGCCGAGCTGCGTGTGCGTGCCATGGCCCTCGACCGCGGGGGTCAGGACGGCGGCGCAGATGATCACCCCGAGCGTGCCCGCCAGGAAGAAGAGCCACATGCCCTGGCTGACCAGGTTGCCCGTCCCGGCCAGGTCGGCCCCGAACGGCGCGCCGCGCCCCGGCCTGGCGGGCGCCGGCGAACGGGCGGAGAGCGGTGCAGCGGGAGCCTGGGCGGTGTCCTCCATCGCGGGAACTCAAACGCAGCCCCCGGGGGTCGTCAAGGAGGCCGAACCGGTCGTCAGAGCGGCGGGGGGCGGGGTAGGCTGCCGCCTCATGGCTCCCCCCGCGTTGCTGCGTCGGGTCTACGGAAGCGCGGTGCGCACGCCGGGCCCGGTGGCCCGGGCGCTCCTCGGCGCGCCGCCGGTGAACGACCGCGGCGTGGCCCTCGACCTCCAGACCCACATCCTCCTGTCCCTCGGCCGAGCGACGGGGCGACCTCCCCTCGACGAGCGGGGTCCGGAAGGCGCCCGGGACGAGGTCAACCTCCTGGCGAAGGTGCTCGACCTGCCCCCGCGGCCGCTCTACCGGGTCGAGGACCGCTGGATCGAGGGCCCGGGCGACCGGCTGCGCCTGCGCATCTACGTCCCGAGGCAGGCCGAGGTCCTCCCGGGGCTGGTCTACTTCCACGGGGGCGGCTTCGTCGTGGGAGGCCTCGAGAGCCACGACGGCGCGCTCCGCCTGCTCGCGGAGCGGGCCCAGGCGATCGTGGTGGCGGTCGACTACCGCCTCGCCCCGGAGGCACCCTACCCGGCCGCGGTGGACGACGCCGACGCCGCGTTCCAGTGGACGGTGCAGCACGCCGAGGCCCTCGGCATCGACGTTCGGCGCGTGGCGGTGGGCGGCGACTCGGCCGGCGGCAACCTCGCCGCGGCCGTGAGCCGGCGCCGCCGGGACGCGGGCGGCCCCCACCCCAGCTTCCAGTACCTCGTGTACCCCGCGCTCGACCTCACCCGGCGGGAGGCGTCGCACGAGACCTTCCGGTCGGGGTTCTACCTCACGGCGGCGATGATCGACTGGTTCCTGGCCAACTACCTGACCGACGCCCAGCAGAAGACGGAGCCCGACGCGTCGCCGCTCCTCGTCGACGACCTGAAGGGCCTCCCGCCCGCCTTCATCGGGACGGCGGGCTTCGACCCGCTGCGGGACGAGGGGGAGAGGTACGCCGAGCGCCTCCGGGCGGCGGGGGTCGAGGTCAGCCATCGCAGCTTCGACGCGCTGATCCACGGTTTCCTCACGACGGGAGGCCTGCTCGACGGCGCGGCGCGGGGCGTGGAGGAGCTGGCGGAGGCGCTACGGACGGGCCTGGGCCACCGCGTCGCCGAGGACGCCCACGCCCAACAACCCGGCTGACGGCCGTATGCGTATGGTAAAATCCCCGCTCGGCCGCCGAGCCCGCTGACCCTGCGATGGCCTCCCCGCTCCTCGGTTACAACACGAACGTCCGCCACCACGGCAACGTCTTCCACATCCAGACGGAAGACTCCGGGTCCGGCCACGGACACATCTTCACGCACCTGTTCGCCGACGGCGGCCGCATCATCGCGACGAAGAAGACCAACTACGCCCAGTACCTCGGCACCGACCGCTACCCGGACGTGGTCAAGCGCCTGATGAAGGAGTCCCACAAGGCGATGTTCATCGCGCTGCGGGACGGCCTCTTCGACGGCGACGAGCAGGCGGGCGCGAGGGCGATCGCCGAGATGCCCATCACCCTGGAGGAGGATGACGACCTCCCGGATCCCGGAACGGACATCGACGTCGAGGCTCTGGAGAAGGCGGCCGAGGCTCGGCTGGCCAGGGCGCGGACCCAGCAGCGCCCGCGGGCCTCGCTCACGCCGGGCAAGTACGCGCCGACGCGCCGGGCGACCACCTCGTCCCGACCGGCGCCGAGGACAACGCCCGTGCCGGACCCGAGCAGCGAGTCGATCTTCGGCGGCGACCTGCTGAGCGAGAAGAGCCTCGACGAGGTGATCTTGAGCTACCTCGCCGAGGACCTGGAGGACGAGGGGTAGGCTCGGTTGCGCTCGTGGCCTCGGATCGACGATCAGGATCGTCAGTCGCGTCCACCTCGCAGATGGGCACCCCCTCGAGCCAGAGTCGCTCGGCCTCCCCCCGCGGCTCCTCGCCCGCCCACGCCTGGCATGCCTCGGCGAGCGGAGGAAGCGCGTCGAGCCGCCACACCCCGCCCTCGATGCCCCCGAAGAGGAGCAGGGGACCGGGCACGACGGGGTCCTCGAGCTCCACCCGCTCGTCGTTCGGGTGCTCCGTCAACTGGAGGGGGGCCTCGGGGTGAGGCGGATAGGCGAAGGCGAAGGTGACGGACCGGGCGTTGAGGAAGGCCCGCACCAGGCCGTCCGGCAGCGGCCGCCCGAGGTCCCGCTCCACCCGGGCGAGCTCGTCGGCGCGCGCCGGCGGCTCCGCCGCGGGCGGCTCCTGGACCTCGCCACCCCTCGCCTCCACGCCGGCCGCGAGCGCGTCCCACCGCCCCTGGAGCGCAACCCAGTCGTCGGGCGAAAAGAGCGGGGTCAGGGACAGGAGGCGCTGCGCCATCGCCTCGATCTGCTCGGCCGTCGCGGGCTCCACCGGGGCAGCCCGCTCCTCCGGGGCCGGGAAGCGCTCCGGGATCGGCACGTGGAGGCCCTTGTCCCGGACGAACGCCGCCAGGCCCGCGCCCTCCTCGTCGGATAGGTGGTCGAACCAGCTCGCGAGGACCTCGCAGGCGGTGCGGTAGAGCTCCTCGGCGGGCACGACGTCCGGGGTGGGCTGAAGCCCGAAGAGGGTGCCGGTGCCCTCGCCCCGGAGAGCCACGGAGGCGTTCGCGAGGCGGCCCACGGCGTTCAGCGCGCCGCCCTCGGGCCGGCACTGCTCGATCTGGGCGACGACCCAGGCGCGGAGATCGGTGATCGCAGGGAGCGTACCGTCGTCGCCGCCGTCACCCCACCGCGGCCTCGGGCTCCTCGGCCTCTTCCTCCCGGAAGCGGATCCGCCACTCCGTGGCGTCCGAGCCGCGGTCCATCACGCGGATCCCGGCAGCCTCGAGCTCGTCCCGGATCCCGTCCGCGCGCGCCCAGTCCTTGGCCTTCCGCGCGGCGATGCGCTCGTCGATCCTCGCCTGGACGCGCTCCCGGGTGAGGCCGAGGGTCGGGAGACGCTTGTCGGTGACCTCGGCCTGGAACGCCTCGCTCGTCTGCGCCAGGAGCCCGAGCGCGTCGGTCAGCACGCGGAAGGCCGAGAGCGCCTTCCTCGCGACCGGCCCGCCCCGCCTTCTGGCCTTCTTGTGGTTGGACAGGCGGTTGACGGCCCGCGCGAGCTCCAGGGCCACGCCGAGGGCCTTGGCGGTGTTGAAGTCGTCATCCATCGCCTCGTGGAAGCGGCCTTCGAAGGCGTCCGCGAGCTCGGCGACGCGCTTGGCGTCCTTGCCGAGGCCGCTGACGACCTGGTCCACCGGCTCGTCGCCACCCATCGCCTCCGCCGCCTCCCGGGCCTCGTAGAGGCGAGCCAGCAGCGCGAGCGCCGAGGGCAGGGCCTCGAGGCTCCACGGCAGCGGCGACCGGTAGTGGACCTGGAGGTAGTAGAGGCGCATCGCCTCGGCGGGGAACAGCGTCAGCGCCTCGCGCACGTTGAACACGTTGCCGAGGCGCTTGCCCATCTTCTGGCCCCCCGACGAGGTGAGCAGCCCGTTGTGCATCCAGTAGCGGCTCCACGGGTGCACGCCGAGGGCGCACTCGCTCTGGGCGATCTCGTTCTCGTGGTGGGGGAACACGAGGTCGAGGCCGCCCCCGTGGATGTCGATGCGGTCCCCGAGGGTCGCCCACACCATGCCCGAGCACTCGATGTGCCACCCGGGGCGACCGGGGCCCCAGGGGCTGGGCCAGGACGGCTCCCCCTCCTTGGCCGCCTTCCAGAGGGCGAAGTCCTGCGGGGCACGCTTGCCGCTCATCGTCTCCGCGCTGCGCATCTCGTCGACGTTCTGGCCGCTCAGCGCGCCATAGCGCTCGAAGGTCGCCACGCTGAACCAGACGCTCCCGTCGGCCGGGTAGGCGTGGCCACGGTCGACCAGCCGGGCGATGATCGCGACGATCTCGTCGATCGTGGTCGTGACCCGGGGCTCCCGGTCCGGGACGAGGAGGCCCAGGGCCGCCACGTCCTCGTGGAAGCGCTGGATGTAGCGCTCGGCCAGCGCGAGCGGGTCCTCGCCACGCTCCTCGGCCCGGGTGATGATCTTGTCGTCGATGTCCGTGAAGTTGCGGACGAACGTGACGTCCCAGCCCCGGTAGCGGAGGTAGCGGCTGACCATGTCGAAGGTGACCATCGCGCGAGCATGGCCGACGTGGATGTCGTCGTAGACGGTCATCCCGCAGACGTAGAGCCCCACCTTCCCCTGCTCGAGGGGCTCGAAGTCCTCCATCTGGCGGGTTCGGGTGTTGTACAGGCGAAAGGAAGGCGGCATCGGGACGCGTCTATCCTAGCAGCTCCCCCCGACTGGCTGCGCCGGCTCCGCGTCCCTAGGACGGAGCGAGCGATGAGACCCCTGCTCGCCTCCGCCGCGCTCCTCGCCGTCGCCGCCTCCTGCGGGACCACGCCGCCCCCACCGCCTCCCCCGCCGCCGGGCGACGACGCGGCGGAGGAGGCCACGGCCGCGCGGCCCGAGCCCCTGGCCTACGTCGAGCAGCTCACGGGCGGCGCCGACCCCGGCGACCGCCTCCCCCTCGTCATCACCCTGCACGGGCGGGGCGCCACGCCGGAGAGCTTCCAGCAGTTCTTCGAGGCGATGGCGCACCCGGCGCGGCTGATCCACCTCGAGGCGCCGATCGAGGAGCACGACGGGCGGGCGTGGTTCACGTTCTGGAACCACACCCCGCAGGGCCTCGCCAACACGATGGCGACGCTCGCGGACCGCGCCGCGGAGACCGCCCGCCGGGTCGCCCGCGACAGGCCGACTCGCGGTCGGCCGGTGGTCACGGGCTTCAGCCAGGGCGCGATGCTCGTCTACATCATGGCGCTGCGGCACCCGGACGCCTTCGCCGCCTACCTCCCGGTCAGCGGGGTCCTGCCCCGGGCCTTCACGCCGGACGCGGGCGCGCGCCTCGACGACCTGCCCCCGATCGTCGCGTTCCACGGCGAGGCGGACCCGATCATCCCGCTGTCGGCGGAGCGGCGCACCATCGCGATGCTCCGGGCCCACGGCGCCAACGCGGAGATCCGCACGTTCCCGGACATCCCCCACTGGATCATGGGGGCGCTCCGCGAGGACCTGCACCGGGAGCTCGCGAGCCTGGCGGGCACGGACGGCGGGCCCGAGGGCGCGCCCCGGGAGATCACGAGCCCTCGAGGCTGACGGGCACGACGGAGATGTCGGCGCCCACGGACAGCCGCGTGCAGACCTGAGGGTCCTCCGCGTCGGGGATCAGGTCCGACAGGGCGTCGATCGCCGGCGGGATCGTCGGGTTGTTGTCGAACAGCTCCTCCGCGATCTGGATGATGTTCTCCGACGCGAGGGCGCCGCCGATGACGCCGTTCTCCGTGGCCGTGCTCTCGACGTCGAAGCGGAGCTCGGGGTCCAGGACCGTGAAGGGGACCGGCTGACCGCCGAACACCAGCTCGAGGGGTAGGAAGTCGGGCAGGAAGCGGAGCCGGCCGCCGAACACGTCGGCCTGCCCGGGCGACCCCACGGGCTCGCTCACGCGGAGGCGCTGACCGGCGGCGGGCAGCCCGCTGCCGTCGAGCGCCGGCGCCCCCCCGTCCGGCGTCTCCGCGAGGACCAGCGCGACGTCGATCGCGTCGTCGTCGCCGGTGCCGTTCCACCCCGACACCTGCAGCACCAGGAGCACCTCCCCGTTCGCGACCTGCGCGTTGACCACCTGGCTGAGGCAGCCCTCCGTCGTCGGGTTGCCCCCCGCATCCACGCAGTCGTTGTCCTCGTCCTCGTCGCCCGCGACGATGCCGGCCACCGAGGCGTCGATCATCGGGACGAGCCCCGCGAAGGCGTTGTCGACGCCCACCTGCTCCGGGTCGCGGAGGCCGAGGTAGTCGACCTTCTCCTCCTCGCAGTTCTCGCTGAGGGTGCCGAAGCCGCTGTCGATCCCGTCCAGGTTGAAGCCGGGCGCCTCGTCGCCGGTGACCTCGGCGAAGCGGAAGCCACGGATCAGGAACGCGCCGTCCATCTCCCCCTCGGCGACCTCGGCTCGCCGCTCGCTGTCCGGCAGGGCCGGCTCGGTCGTCTCGCAGGGGGGCGTCTCGCCGGAGGGGCACACCAGGTCGCGCGGGGGAAAGAGCGTGCCCGACGCGGAGCACCCCGCCGTCAGGGCGGGGACGAGCAGGCCAAGGAGCGCCCCAGCGCGGACCGAGGACGTGAGGATCGAGGTCATCCGGCGGGCCTATCACCTGGCGGCGGTGGCCTCAAGCGGCGCCGAGGGCCCGCCTGGCCTCGCCGGGGCAGCCGTGCCCCGGGCCCTGGCTCAGGCGTCGCCCCCCACCTCGAGGAGCACCGCCTCGACCGGCCCCCCGGTCGCTCGCTCCACGGCGCCCGCGACGACCCGGAGAGCCTCGACGTCCACATCGCGCTCGGCGCCGAGCCCGATGTCCACGAGGACCAGGCCGCCGTCGGCTCGGCGGAAGGCGACGTCCACCACGGCGTCGAGACGGCGCGCGCCGTCGCTTCCGTCGTGGACCGTCCAGGGTCGGGCCGACCAGGTCGCGCGGGCGGCCTCGCGCAGGACCGGATGGAGGAGGACCGCGCGGGCGGCTCGCGCCGCGGCCTCGACGTCGTCCGGCGGCACGCCGAGCCCGGCCGCGTGAACGCGAGCGAGGGCCTCCACCGTGGCGAGGGTCGCGTCCCAGGGCGCGTCGCCGAGCAGGGCGTGGACCAGCACCGCGAATCCCCTGCCCCGCCCCCACCCGCCTCGTCCCGATGGACTCGATGGACCTCGACCGGCCGCATGCCGGTACTGCCGTGAGCGACGCGGTCCCGGGCGACCGCCCTCGCCGAGCGCGCGGGCGCGGTCGGCCCCGACGCCCGCCCCCGCGCCTCCTCGAGGGAGCGCACCCAGGCGAGGTGCGCCTCCACCCGATCGTCCGCTCCATCCCCCTCCGGGCTGAGGAGGCCCTGCCGCCGAAGCCCGCCCACCGGCACCCGGCCGAGCTCGAGGGTCGACGGGTCCCACCATACGACCTGGGCGCCCCCGATCGTGTGGGCCCCCGGCTTCACGCTGTCCTCCGGCCGGGCCCGGGCGTCGATCGGCCGATCGAGGACGCTGTCGGACCCGAAGGGTGGGCAGCCCGGCGCGGCGCCGGCCGATCGGTAGGCCGCCCCCGACGGGTAGAGCGCCCGGTGCAGGGGCTCGAGCCAGCCTCCCTCGGGCCCGTCGCCGAAGGCGGGCACGACGAGCAGGTCCCGCGCCCGGGTCGCCGCGACGTAGGCCACCCGCACCTCCTCCGCCCGGTCCGCCCGCAGCACCTCGTCGCGGTGGGCCGCGAGCTCGGCCGGCGCGAGGCCCGCCAGGGGGGCGGCCCAGAGGCCCGCCGCCGGGTCGAGGTAGCGGGAGGGGCGGGCGGGGGCCGAGGACAGGGGATCGCACAGCACCACCACCGGGAACTCCAGGCCCTTGGCCTTGTGCACCGTCATCAGCCGGACGCCCGCGGCGCCCTCCTCGACGACGGGAGCGGCGAGGCCGCGGCCGTCCTCGAGCTGGGCCCGGAGCCAGACCAGGAACCCCCGGAAGGTCGCCCCGTCCCCCCCCTCGGAGGCGCGGGCGAGCTCGATCACCCGGAGCACGTTGGCGAGCGCCTGGTCTCCATTGGGCCAGTTCGCGATCCCGGCGTGGGCGCGGGTCTCGTCGAGCAGGCGGGTCAGGGTGTCGGCGACGGGGCGACGGCTCCGCTCCCGGTGGAGGGCCCCGAGGATCGCGAGCGCCTCGGCCGCGGGGCGGCGCTCCGGGTCCCACAGCGCCTCCCCCGCCGGCGCGAGCGGATGGAGCGGCCCGACCCGGGCCCGGTGGAGCAGGAGGTCCTCGTCGGTCAGGGCGAAGAACGGCCCGCGCAGGGTGGCGTAGACGGACAGCGCATCGTCGGGATCCTCGATCGCGCGCGCCGCGTTCAGGAGCGCGAGCACCTCCTCTCGGTCCCGGAGCGCCCGCCCTCCGATCAGGACGTAGGGGATCTCCCGCGCCTCGAGCGCTCGGGCGTAGGCGCGTGTGCGATCCTCGCCCCCGTAGCTCGTCGTCTGCCGAAACAGAAGGCAGATGTCCTGGGACTCGATCGGGCGAGGCCGGCCCCCGCGATCGGGGACCGTCCAGCCCGACGTGTGGAGGAGATGGTCGATGAAGGCGCCGACGGCGTCGGGGCAGGACCGCTCCACCTCTCCGCGCCACACCGTGCCGTAGCGGCCATAGGGCCTCGGCACCGGCAGGGCGACGACCGACGGCTGCCCCTCCCCCTCGGGCCGATGGGGCGCGAGGGGGACGTAGCGCGCCTGGCTCCCGTCCGGCGCCCCCTCCATCAACGGCGCGAAGGCCCGGTTCACCACCCGCTGGAGGTTCGGCACGGCCCGGAAGCTCGTGCTGAGGTGAAGCGTCTCGACGCCCTTGGCCGCCAGCCGCGCCTTGATCCGCTCGTAGATCGCGATGTCGGCGCGCCGAAACCGGTAGATCGACTGCTTCGGGTCGCCGACCAGCACCAGGCGGCCCGGCACCGGGGTGACGAGGTTCTCGCCGAGGGGATCGGTGCCCGGGGCCGGCTCGTCGCTCGCGAGGAGGAGCAGGATCTCCGCCTGGAGCGGATCGGTGTCCTGCGCCTCGTCGACGAGCACCACCCGAACCCGACGTCGGAGCTCTGCGAGCACGTCCGGGCGCTCGACGAGCAGGTCCCGCGTCCGCAGCAGGAGGTCGAGGAAGTCGAGGAGGCCCCGCTCCTCCTTGAGCCGCTGGAAGGCGTCGACCATCGGCGCGAGGTCACGCTGGAGGGCCGCCGCGAGGCTCGCGTCGGCCCGCGCGAAGAACGCCTCGTGGGCGGCGGCCACCTCGGCGCGCAGCGCGAGCACCTCCTCCGTCGGCAGGTCGGGCCCGAACCATCGCCGGCGAGCCGCGCGGCGGCGCGTCAGCGGCCGGCGCAGCTCGCGGACCGCGCCCTCGCCGGTCCAGGGGTCGAACGGGGCGTCGGGGCGGGCGGCGTCGAGGGAGGCCACGACCTCCGCGACCGCCTGCAGGTCCTGGGCGAGGCCGTCGGAGCGCGCGCTCGCGCGAGGGGCCCACGCCGAGAGGCGTCGCAGCCCGTCGAGCAGACCAGCGAGCTCCGCCGCAGCGTCGAACGCGGGCACGGTCCAGCGCGCCGGGTGGTCGCGCCGCTCGACCAGGTCCCCGCGGGCGCGCCGCAGCGTCGAGCGCAGGTCCCGCCCGCGGGCCTCGAGCCGCCGAAAGGCCGAGGGCCGGTCCCGGCCCGCCTGGGCGAGGGCGTCGTCGACCACGCGCTCCAGCAGCGGGCCCGCCTCGACGTCGCCGAGCACCCTCAGCTCGGGATCGACCCCGGCCTCGACCGGCCGCTCCCGCAGCACCTGGGCGCAGAAGGCGTGGATCGTGTCGACGCGCGCGCCCTCGAGCGCCGCGAGCGCCGCGTCCAGCCGTCCCCGCTCCGCGTCGTCGGCGTCGTCGGCGCGCGCCGCGGCGATCGCCTGGCGGAGTCGGAGCTTCAGCTCGCCCGCCGCCTTGGCGGTGAAGGTCACCGCCACCATCTCCTCCACCCGCGCCCTCCCGGATCGGAGGAGCGCCACCATCCGCGCGACCAGGGCGGTGGTCTTGCCGGTGCCGGCCGCGGCCTCGACCACGAAGCTGCGGTCGAGCTCCTCCACGAGGCGCCGCCGAGCCGCCCCGTCGACGAGGGTCACCGCGCCCTCCGGAGGGGATCGAGAGGCCCGAGGCCGCTCCGTCGGACCTTGATGGCGACGCGGCGCTCCGCCTCGGGCCCGCAGACCGGTCGGTAAGCGCAGCGCGCGCAGGCCCCCGGGGCGGGCGCCGCGACGAAGAAGGCCCGGTCCCACGCGGCGTGGAGGGCGGCCTCCGCCCGGTCGCGGCGGGCTGCCGGCGGCGAGCCCGCGGGCGGGGGATCGTCGGGCTCCCCCGGAAGGCCCGCCACCACGCGGAGGAAGTAGCGGTAGGGGCACGCCGCGAACGCCTCGAGCTCGCCCTCCCGGGCCGAACGCTCCCCGCCGAGCAGCGCCCTCGCCTCGGCGCCGGGATCGACCAGGCCGTCGACCCGGGTCCACTTCGCGCTCTGCCAGGCGAGCCAGCGGGCCCGGAGCGCGCGGGCGAGGTGCGGGTTGGCGGCCAGCAGGTAGCGAGCCGCCCCCGCCCTGGCGCGGCTGGAGCGGGCGCCGAGGAGCTCCCGAAGCACCGCGAGGTCGTACTCCGCGGCGTCGACGGCCCCCTCCGCGGTCGCCGGGGCCGGCCACGCGGACCCTCCGACCGCCTCCGCACCTGCCTCGAGCTCCTCGAAGGTCGGGAGTCGGCCCTCCGCGGCGCGGATCACCTCGAGGCCGTAGAAGGACGGCACCCGGGGCTGCCCCCGGACCCGGTCGAGGCGCGGATAGGAGAGCCGGACGGCCCGGCTCGCCGCCCCCACGGCGAGGCGCAGGGCGAGCCGCTCCTCGGCCACCCGGTCCTCGAAGGTCGGAAGCCCGAGGCCCAGGCGCGCGTCGTCCCGGAGCAGGGGGTCCTCCCGCACCTCCCGCGGGAAGCCGCGCTCCACGACGCCGGGGACGAACACGACCTCGAAGGCGAGGCCCCTCGCGTCGTGGGTGCTGCCGACGAAGCCCCGCCCCGCGGCCCCCCGCGCGTCCTCCCCGGGCATGGAGAGCAGCCGCTCCGACAGCGTTGCCGCCACCTCCCGAAGCGGAACCGGGCCGACCGCGGCCAGCGGCCGCAGGCGCTCCAGGGCCGCGAGGATCGGCCCGGGCTCCCGGATGGCTCGCTCGGCCAGCGCGCCGAGCGCGTCGGCCCAGCGGTCCCAGGAGGCCTCCTCCGGGAGGGCCGCGAGGTCGTCCAGGAGGCGCCGGACGAAGGCGGCCCGGGCTCGCCCGTCGTCGGCGCCCGTGCCGGGCGCCTCCCCCCTGGCGGCGCTCGACGCCCCCGCCGCGGCCTCCGCGTGCTCGTCAGCCCCGGGCTCGTCCTCGTCGTCGAGCCATCCCTCCGCCGCGGCGGGGAGCGGAGCCTCCGCCGGCGGCGACCAGGGGGATGCGCCCTCCTCCAGCTCGGGCGCCCCGTCGGCGTCGAGGCGCGGGACCACGCCCAGCGCGAGGTAGTCGGCCAGGGCCTCGGCGCTCGGCCCTTCGTCGCGGCACCGGAGCAGCGCCAGGAGGGCTCGGCCCGCCGGGGCGGGGTAGGTCGCGGCGCGGCGGAACGCGGCCGGCACCCGCGCGCGGCGGAACGCCTCCACCACGTGGGGTCCGTAGACGGCGGGCTGGTGGAGGAGGACCGCGATGCGGTCGAACGCCGTTCCCCGCCTCGCCTCGTCGAGGATCGCGCGGGCGATCTCGACGCACTCCCGGCTCTCGCCGGGGGCGCTCGACAGGACGACCCCGTCGTCGCACGCCTCCGCCGCCGCGTCGTCGCCGCCTGCGGCGAACAGGCGATCCTGGAGCCGCTGGAGGCTCCCGTCCCGCGCGAGGGCGAGCTCCTCCGCCTCGACGCCGAGGGCCGCCGCGAGGGCGGCCTCGGTGCGCCGGTCGCCGCGCGGAACCACCGCGAGGATCGGCGCGCGCGTCGCGAGCGCCGACCACCACGCCGCCTCGAGGCGGGTCGCCACCGGCACGTCCAGGACGACGAGGGCGCGATCCAGGAGCGGATGCTCGCCGGACAGGATGGTGGCGATCGCCGACCGAAGCACCTCCGCTCGGTCCGCGAGGCCGGCCTCGGCGAGGGCCCGCCGGAAGGCCTGCTGGAGCGCTCGCAGGTCCGGATCGAGGGGAGCGGGCGCCTCCTCCTCGCCGCCCTTGGCCAGCTCGTCGAGGGTCCGACGGAGCGCGCGGGGCGTCCCGGCACGCCCGGCGATCGGCCGGAGCCGGCCGATCCGGCCCGCGGCCGCCAGGTCCCGCAGCGCCCGGGCCGCGAGCGCCTCGAGCGCATCGCGAGACGCCGGCGACCGCCCCCGCGCGGCCAGCGACGGGGCCGCGAGCCGCGCGGCGCGGGCGCCCGGGGTCAAGCCCTCGCCGCCGAGCAGGGGGCGTCCGGCCGCCGCTTCGAGGATCACGCCCTCCACCGCGTCCCGGCTCGGCGCGACGAGGAGCGCTCCACGGTCCCACGCCGGGGCGCCCGCCTCGTTGGACGCCGCCGCGACCGCCCGGGCCGCGGCCGCCACCCGCTCGGCCGACGCAGGACCGATCAGCAGGCGATGGCGCGGGGGCGGCACGGCGGTGCAGCCTACGGCGGTGCCCTCGCGCGGACCACCCGTGACGGGCCCCGTCAACGGAGGTAGGACACGACCTCGCTCGCGCCGAGGAGGACCCGATGCCGACCGTCGAGATCGAGAAGCGAGGAGCCCACGCCGTCGTCTGGCTCGACCACCCGCCCGTCAACGCGCTGAGCGAGGACCTGCGCCGGGAGCTGATGGCGGCGCTGGAGGTCCTCACGGCCGACGACACCCTCGAGGGCGCCGTGATCGCCGGGCGGGGCCGGGCCTTCATCGCGGGGGCGGACATCAGCGAGTTCGGCAAGCCCCTGGCGCCGCCCGGCTTGCCGGAGGTGTGCCGAGCCCTCGAGGGCTCGCCCAAGCCGCTCGTCGCCGCCATCCAGGGGCACGCGCTCGGCGGCGGCCTCGAGGTCGCCCTGGCCTGCCACTACCGGGTGGCGGGGCCGAGGGCGAGCCTGGGCCTGCCCGAGGTCACCCTCGGGATCCTCCCCGGCGCCGGCGGCACGCAGCGCTTGCCACGGCTGGTGGGCCTCGAGGCCGCGCTCCGGATGATGACGTCCGGCCGACCCGTCGGCGCGACGGAGGCGAAGTCCCTCGGCCTGGTCGACGAGGTGACGGACGCCGCCGTCGTCGAGGCCGGGCTCGCGCTCCTCGGCGCGCGGAGCGACGCGCTCGACGACCGGCGACTGTCCCGGCGACGGCTGACCGCGGACGCGGAGGCGCACGAGACGCTGGCGCGGTGGCGGGACGCCGTCGCGAAGAGCGCACCGGGCGTGCTCGCGCCCGCGCGGATCGTCGACGCGGTGGAGGCCGCCCTCGGCGAGAGCTACGACGCGGGCGAGGCCAGGGAGCGGGCGCTCTTCACGGAGCTGATGGCCTCCGACCAGTCGGCCGCGCTGCGCCACCTGTTCTTCGCGGAGCGGCTCTCCGCGAAGGTGCCGGGGCTGGCGGCGGAGCCGCGCCCCGTGGGGCACGTCGGCGTGGTCGGTGGGGGCACGATGGGGAGCGGGATCGCCGTCGCGGCGCTCAACGCCGGCCTCCCGGTCACGGTGGTCGAACGACCGGAGGCCCTCGACGCGACCCGGGGGCGCATCCGGGGGGCGCTCGAGGCCGGGGTCAAGCGCGGAAAGCTCCGCCCGGAGGACATGGACGCCCACCTCGCTCGGCTCACGCTCGCGACCGACGCGGCCGCCCTCGCAAAGGCGGACCTCGCGATCGAGGCCGTGTTCGAGGACCTCGAGGTCAAGCGGGCGGTCCTGACGGCGCTCGACGCTGCGCTCCCGGCGGGGGCGGTCATCGCGAGCAACACCTCCTACCTCGACCTCGACGCGCTCGCCGCGATGACCGGGAGGCCCGAGGACGTCGTCGGGCTCCACTTCTTCAGCCCCGCGCACGTGATGAAGCTGCTCGAGGTGGTGCGGGGCGCGAAGACCGCCCCCGACGTGCTGGCCACCGCCCTCGCCTTCGCGAAGAGCCTCCGCAAGATCGCGGTGGTGGCCGGGGTCGGCCCCGGGTTCATCGGCAACCGCCTCTACCGGCCGTACCAGCGGGAAGCAGGGCGGGTGCTCCTGGAAGGGGCGACCCCGAGCCAGGTGGACGGGGCGCTGACCGGGTGGGGCATGAAGATGGGCCCCCTCGCCGTCAGCGACCTGAGCGGCCTCGACATCGGCTACATGGCGCGCCGGGCGGCGCCGGACGGGACCGTCGACCGGGACGCCTTTCGCGTCCACGACCGGCTGGTCGAGGCGGGCGACAAGGGCCGCAAGACCGGCGCCGGCTTCTATCGCTACGAGGGCGGCCGCCCGGCCGGGGACAACCCCAGGGTCGTGGGCTTCCTCGCCGAAGCGCGAAGGGCCGTGGGGGCCGAGGCGCGGGCGGTGGAGGATGCCGAGATCGTCGAGCGCTGCATCTACGCGCTGGTCAACGAGGGGGCCCTCACGCTCGCCGAGGGCGTCGCCCAGCGAGCGAGCGACATCGACGTCGTGTACGTCAACGGCTACGGCTTCCCCCGCCACCGCGGCGGCCCGATGCACTACGCGGAGCGGGTCGGCCTGGCCGACGTCCTCGCGCGGGTGCGCGCCTTCGGCTGGACGCCCGCGCCGCTCCTTGTGGAAGCCGCCGCGTCGGGCCGCTGGCCGCGTTAGGTCGCGCTGGCGGCCGCGGCCGCCCCCGCGTCAGCGGTAGGCGAAGGGGTAGCGGACCGGGGTGGGTCGGCCGTTGGTGGCCGCGGGGAAGCGCGTGCGCGCGATCACCCGGCGCGTGCACTCGGCCAGGTAGGCGCTCCCGGTGCTGTTGTGGCCGACCGACAGGTTGTAGGGCCGACCGCGAGGGTCGATCGTGAAGTTGAGGGTGACCGTCCCGGCGATCCCCGGCTGCCGGCGGCTGGCGCGCAAGAAGCACTCCCGCTGGAGGAGCGGCATCCGGGCGGTCACCACACCGCGCACCTGAGCGGAGCTCAGCCCCGGGCCCGCCGCCGTCGCCGGGGCGCTCCGGATGGTAGGGGCGCGGTCCGGCTGCCGCGGCGTCGCGGCCCCGTCGTCGCTCCCGGTGGAGCGCGTCGCGGTGGACGCCGCCGGCGCGGCCTCGGCGGGCGGGCTGTCCCGTCGGCCGGCCTGGCCGCCTGCGCCCGCTTCATCGGTGCGGGGCGCGGCGCCGGCTCGCTCGCTGCGGGCGACGCGCGCCGGGCGAGGGCTCGCGGCCGCCGGCGAGGCCGAGGTCGAGGCCTGACCCGCTGCTTCGCGCGGAGGGGGGTCCGCAGCGACGGGCGGCTCCTCCTCGGCCGGCGAGGCCTCGCCGGGCGCGGTCGCCCCGACCGCGCCCGGGACGGTCGCCGGCGGGGCCACCTCCACGGGCGCCGTGGGATCCGTCGGGCCCTCCGCGGCGGGAGCGGCCGCCGAGCCCCCCGCGAACGCGACGAAGAGCCCGACCCCGGTGGCGGAGGCGCCGAGCAGGAACAGGGCCACGACCACGATGACGAGCGCCGCACCCCGGCGACGCGGGGCGGGCTGGCCGTACGCCACGGACCCGGGCCCCGGCTGGGACGCCTGGGGCGGCACGGCCATGGCCGGCCCGCCGGAGTAGCCAGGGTAGGAGCCGGCACCGGGGAAGGATCCCGGCGGCGCGTGGGCCGCGGGGCCGGCGTAGCCCGGCTGGGATGCCCAGGCGTGGGGCCCGCCGGAGGGGCCCCCGCCCGGCGAGGAGCCGGGGCCCGGTCCGGGAGCCGGGGGGTAGCCCGGTGCCGAGCCGTGGGCCCCGGGCGTCTGGGGGTCGTACCCCGCCGGCAGGTGGGCCGTCGCATGAAGGGGCGCCCCCGAGCCAGGCGGGCTCCCCGTCCCGAAGGGGGGCGGCGCCCCCACCGGCGGCGGCGAGACCGGCATCGCGTAGGCCGTGGGCATCGAGCCGACGTCGGTCCCCGGGACCTGACGGCTCGCGTCCTCGAGCGCGCCGAGGAGCGCCGAGGCCGACGGATACCGGTCCGTCCGCTCGGACGCGAGGCAGCTCATGATCACGTGCTCGAGCGGGGGCGGCACGTGAGGGGCGACCTCCCGCAGGGGCCGGGGAGCCTCCGTGAACATCTTCGCGATCAGCTGGGTGATCGTCTCTGCCTCGAACGGCATGCGCCCGCTGACGCACTCGTAGAGCACGACCCCCATCGCGTAGACGTCGGTCCTCGCGTCGATGTCCGCGAGGCCCTTCGCCTGCTCGGGGGACAGGTAGTAGGCGGTACCGACCACCGCGCCGGTCGCCGTCAGCTTGTTGAGGGCGCCTTCGCTCGTGTCCTTCGCGATCCCGAAGTCGAGCACCTTCGCGGTGGTCGTGCCGTCCCGGCCCCGGACCAGGAAGATGTTGTCCGGCTTGAGGTCCCGATGGATGATCCCCTCCTGGTGGACCGCGGCGAGCGCGCTCAGCACGCCCCGGGCCATCGCCACCATCTCGGGGACGGGCATCGCGCCCTGGTCGAGGCGGTCGCCGAGGCTCTGGCCCTCCAGGAGCTCCATCGCGATCCAGGGGCGGCCGTCGTGCTCGCCCGCGTCGAACACCTGGACGATGCCGGGGTGGCTCACCCGAGAGGCGGCCACGGCCTCCCGGAGAAAGCGCTGGACCGCGGACGGCTCCGCGCTGAAGCGCTGGTTCATCACCTTGAGGGCGACCCGCTTGCGGAGGACCTGGTTCTCGGCGACGAAGACGGATCCCATCCCCCCCTGGCCGAGGAGACGCTCGACCCGGTACTTGTTGGCCAGGATCTGACCTTCGCTCAGCACGTGCCCGCCCTGTCCGCGGGACGGGTCCTGGCTCCGAAGGCCGACGCCGGACGCCCCCTGCTCCCGCTCCTCCGCAGCCTTGGCCGGGGTGGGGGTCTCCGCAACCTCTCGTCGTCGGTCCGCCATTCTCCTCCGAGATACGCTTGCGAGGCCCCCGAGCTTGGCCCCTCAGTCGAGAATCACGGGCACGCAGGGGGAGCTCGCCGCCCCGACGACGCGGATCGGCGCCTCGTCCACCACTCGGGTCACGGACGGCTCCGGTCCCTCGCTCCGGTCCCAGTCCACGCGCAGCACCTGGCTCCGGCGGGCCCGGGGCGCCCGGCAGGCCTCCGCGCAGCGCGGGATGCAGTCGTGCATCTCCTCGCCGGTCAGCCCCCCGCAGTCGTCACTGATCGACCCCCGCTCGAGGGCGCAGGCGAGGTCCTCGGCGCAGACCTCGTCCGCCTGGCACGCCGCGTAGGCCTCCGCGCACTCCCGCTCGAAGCAGAGCCGGCACTCGGCGGGCTCGGCCTCCGTGAAGATGAAGATGTCCCCCCCGAAGAAGGCGAAGGCGCTCGCGTTGGTCTGGCTGACGCCAGGCAGCTCGAGCACGCTTCGCACGGTAGCGTCCGTGCGGTCGTACTCGACGAGCTTGGCCGGCCGCGAGCCGGCGAAGGCGAAGAGGCGTCCGTCGCCCGTCCCCGCGAGCTCACCGCCGTTGAAGTCGGTCGCCCCCAGGATCCGCATCCGGAGCGGGTCCCCCTCGATGGCCACCAGGCGGCCGATCGCGTCGCCCTCCTCGAACCGCCCCTCCCCGTCGTAGCTCTGCCCGAAGAGCCCCGCGCACTGGGTCTCGACGTCCTCGAGCACGAAGCTCATGCCGAAGAGCGGGATCTCGCGCACCGTGGGCACGAAGCCCGAGTCCTCGCAGGGGCCCAGCGCGTTGACGTCGAGGACCTGCATCCGCCGGGACGGGACGTCGAGGATGAAGGCGTTGCCCTTCGGGTCGATCGCCATCGAGTAGGGGGTGAGCGCGGTCCCGCACGCCGGGCCCACCTGGAACTCGAACCGGTCCGTCAACGGGTCGTAGGTCCAGAGCTCGGCCTGGTCCGAGAGCGCGAAGATGAAGCTGTTGTGCAGGCCCGTCGCGCAGCCGCAGCGGGGGTCGTCGACGGGGGGCGGCCCCCGGTCCGGGAGGGGGCCGAGGTCGGGACGGGAGACGGGGGGCGAGCTGCAGGCGCCGAGGGCGAGCGCCAGGCCCCATCGGCCAAGCCAACGAAGCATGGGCTCCAGGATGGCACGTCGGCGCGGCGGCCGGAAATCGCGACGCCGCGCCCGCGCCGGTCGACGGCAAGGACCCGGGTCCCCGTCGGGGTTTCACCCGCCGGCCGACCTTGGTACGTTCCCGTCACCCCGACTGCGAGAGGCCCGTGCGGATCGAGGCAGAACCGTTGCTGGCCCGGAGCCGGCCGGAGACCCGGGGTCGAGCGCTGCTCGGCCTCCTCCACTGGGTGAAGCTCCAGCACGGGACGAGCGGCCTGCGCAGGCTGCGCGAGCGCTCGCTCGGCCCGACGAACGGGCTCCTGGCGCATCACATCGCGAGCGACGCCTGGTACGCCTACCCCGACTTCGCAGCCCTGCTCCGGACCATCGACGCCGAGTTCGGCGACGGAGACCTCGAGCTCTGCCGGGACATCGGGCGGTGGGCGGGGTCGACCGACATGCGGTCCGTGCTCGACGGGTCCCTCCGGGACGCGACCCCCCAGCGCATGGTCCACGCCGCTCGCATGGTCTGGCCTCTCTACTACCGCCGCGCCGGTCGCCTCGAGACGGTCCGCTCGGACCCCGACGATACGCGGATCCGGATCCGCGGGTTCGACGCGATGGACCCCGCGCACTGCCGCCTGATGGAGGGCTGGCTGATGGGCGTGATGGAGGCCCTGGGATGCGTGGTCGCCGAAGGGAGCCGGGAGATCCTCTGCGCGAGCCACGGCGACCCCTACCACGAGTTCGCCGGCACCTGGACGATGCGCCGCCGATGAGGGCCCCGCGGGGGGGCGCGCTCGGCGCCAGCACCGCACGCGCTGCGCGGGCGCCAGAAGGCACCGCACGCGCTGCGCAGGCGCCAGAAGGCACCGCACGCGCTGCGCAGGGGCCCGCGGGCATCGCACGCGGCGCGCAGGGGCCCGCAGGCATCGGTGCACGGGGCCTGCTGGCGCTCGGTGCGCTGGGGCTCGGCATCCTGGCCTCCGGCGCGGTGGCCATCGGTGCGCTGGGGCTCGACGCGGTCGCCCACGCGCAGCCGCCGGAAGGGGACGAGACCCCGCCGGCCCCCGGCGAGGCGGCGCAGGACCGCGAGGCGGCGCAGGACCGTGAGGCGGCGCAGGACCGCGAGGCGGCGCAGGACCGTGAGGCAGCGCAGGACCGTGAGGCAGCGCAGGACCGTGAGGCGGCGCAGGACCGTGAGGCGGCAGAGGGCGGCGAGGCGGAGGAGGACCGCGAGGCAGCGGACCCCGAGGCGATCGTGGTCCGGCCTCCTCCGCCCGGCGTCGAGCCGCCCGGTGGCGTGCCGGCCGTGTCGATCTCGATCAGCGGCGGCGCCTCCCTCGGCTCCTACGAGGCGGGGTTCATGTACTTCCTGATCGAGTCGCTGCGGGCCCTCGAGGGCGAGGTGGACCCCCGGGCCTTCGCCGGCACGAGCGCCGGCTCGATCAATGCCTTCATCTCGGTCCTCGCCCGGTGCAACGAGCCCGTCCCGGACCCCCGAGCGTCGCCGTTCTACCGCACGTGGATGCCGATCGGCTGGGCGGAGCTCTACGACCCCGCCGACGTGACGCCGACGGCGGCGCTCCACCGCCGAGGGCTCGAGCGCCAGGCCGACGAGCTCGGCGAGCTGTTCCGCGAGGGCTTCGACCGCGCGTGCGACGTCTCCCTCGGCATCGCGACGACCCGGACCGGCCCCCGGACGGTCCACGCAGCCAACGACCGGCTCCAGCTCCCGCGCATGGCCACGCGCTTCCTGGTCCGGATCCACGGCGACGGGGACGGCGAGCCCGCCGCGATCGAGAACCTGCGCGGTCCCGCGCTGGCCAACCTCGCCCTCCCCGGGCTGCCGCTCGACGACCCCGAGCACGACCCGTTCCCGCCGCTCCGGGATGCGATCCTGGCCTCCGCCGCCTTCCCCTTCGCGTTCCCGCCCGTGCGCGTGGGCCACTGCCCGGGCCGACGCAACGGTGACACGTGCACGCCTCGGCACGCCGTGGACGGGCTCTTCATCGACGGCGGCGTCTTCGACGTCCACCCGGTGGACCTCTCGACCTGGGCGCTCCGCACCCTCGACGCCGCCGGCAACCCCGCGCCCGACCCGACGGCCTTCTACCTGCTGGTCAACCCCCCCACGCGCGCCTACCCGACCCTCTCCCTCGAGCCACAGGAGCCGTCGATGGACGACGCCCTCGGGTTCGGTCTCGGCGTGCTCGGGGGGTTCGTCGAGGCGGCCCGCGCCCAGGAGCTCGAGGAGCTCCTCACCCGGGAGCCGGCGGTCGAGGACCGCCTGTTCGTCTCCACGGCGCGTCACCCGCCGATCGGCGACCTCGCCTTCACCTTCCTCGCGTTCTTCGAGGAGGACTTCCGCCGCTTCGACTTCGCGCTCGGCATGCTCGACGCCCACCGAACCCTGCGTCGGGCCGAGGCGATGATGGCGAGCCCGCCCGGCGCGGGCGGCGACGAGCTGTCGACGCCGATCGACGCGAGCCGTTACGCCGACGACCACCCGGAGGGCTGGGCACCGTTCCTCTGCGTGCGCGCGGTCCTCGACGGCCGCGAGGAGGACCTGGCGGCGTGCGACCGGCCGGGGACGGCGCCGCTCCGCGCGCTGGCCGAGGTGAGCCGCGAGCGCGTCTACGACGCCTGCCGACCCGAGCGCCTCGAGGACGCCAGCGAGAGCGCCCTCGCGCTCGGCCGCGCGCACCCGGACTGCGCTCCGGCGCTCCGCGGTGAGGCGCCCCCAGGCGCCGACGCCGCCTGGGCACGGCGGGACGGAGAGGACGAGATCGCGTGGGTGTTCCGCCGCCTGGCCGCGAAGGGGTTCCGCTTCGAGGACCTCGCGCGCACCGGCCGGGGCGACGTCGCGTTCAACGCGCTCCGGGAGCGGATCGGAGGCCTCGCGAGGCAGCTCGCGAAGGCCCAGGGCGGGCTCTCGCCCATCTACGGGGCCGCGGCGCAGACCCTGGTCGACGCGATCGTCTACCAGCCGCCCCGGCACCTGGTGTACCTGGCGGTCGGGCCGTCGATCGAGCTCGGCTTCTCGAGCGCGCTCGGCCGGCGGCGCGCGATCTCGTGGCTCCGCCTCGGCGCGACGGTCGAGCTCCTGGGCATCCCGAGCCTGGTGAGCTCGGCCCCCAGCTACTTCGGCATGACGCCGATGGGCGTCCTCGAGATCGAGCCGACCCCTCTGTCGAGCGGCCCGTTCCAGCCCCGGGTCGCCGTGCGCGCCGGCTATCTCTTCAGCACCGCGGACGGGTTCCTCGGCGGCCAGTGCGACATCGACGAGCAGCCGACCCGACCCTGCTCCCGCTGGGTGCTCCAGGCGGCGATCAGCCTGACCTTCTTCCACCTGATCCGGCTCAGCGCCCTCGGCGAGTGGGCGCCACCGAGCCGAGCGGGGGAGGTCGATCGGTTCAGCCTCCGGCCCCACCTGGGCGTCCAGCTCGACTTCTGACGGGCCGCGCATCGCGGCTGGGGGCCCTCAGCGGCCGGGGCGCCAGCCCCGGACCCGGGCCAGCTGGGCGTCCGTCTCCGGGGCCCGCGCGGTGCCGCCCGCGACCTCCCGACGCCGGCGGCGGAGCTCGGCGACCGCCCCCTCGGCGTCGTAGCGGCCGTGCCGGATCCACCAGCAAGCGACCACGGTGCCGGTGCGGCCCAGGCCACCCTGGCAGTGGACGTAGAGGGGGCGCTCACGGGCCAGGTGGGCGTCGATCACGTCGAGGATCGTGCTCATCGTCCCGTCGCTGGGCGCCGCGCCGTTGGCGATCGGGATGCCCATCCACGTGACGTCCTCGGCGCCTGCCAGCCGCTCGAGGAGCTGGCGGACGGGAGGCGGCTCGGCCGGCGTTCGCAGGTCGAGCACCGCTCGGATGCCGGCGTCGAGCAGCGCGCGGACCCGGTCCCGCTGCTCGCCTCGCTCGCCGGCGCCCGGCCAGGGCCCCGCGAGCACGAGGGCGGGCTCGGCCCAGTAGCTGCCCGGGACGGGCGGCGCGGGAGGGGAGGACATGGTGGGGGCCGTCGGCGTGGGGAGGGTAGCAGGGCGGGAAGGGGGCCCGTTAGGGCGACGCCAGCCGCGGGGGCTACGCCGGGGGGCACCCGGAGCTTCCTTCTCCCCTTGACGGTGATACAGATATCTTTATCTTGTCGCCATGGAGGAGTCGATGACCACGTTCGCCCGCCCGTGCCTGCTCACCCTACCCGCCCTCGTCCTGCTCGGCGCCTGCGCCACCGATGACCCCCTCGGGAGCGCCCAGCAGCCCTCGCAGGAGGAGATCCGCTCGGCCATCGCCGCGACCGAAGCGATCGAGGCAGCAGCGGAGATCGCCGAGGTCTTCGCGGACCTCCCGGAGTCCGCGGGGGGGGACGGCGCCGTGCCATCCCGCGAGGACGAGGTGGTCGAGCCGACCGCCGCGGATCGATGCGTGACGATCGGCTGGGACCGCGCCGAGCCTCTCCGGCTCACCCTGACCCTCGACGCGTGCGTCCTGCCGAGCGGCGAGATCCTCGACGGCGAGGCCGCGGGCTTCATCGAGCTGGCCCCGCGCTTCGCCGTGGGCCTGGCCTTCACCGACCTCACCCGAGGCGAGGAGCGGATCGACGGCGAGCTGCTCCTCTACCTCGAGGACGGCGTGCTCGGGGCCGACGTCGACCTCGCCTACCTCGACGCCGACACCGACGTGCGCCTGGTGCTGGACGACGCCCGCCTCACCTTCGAGCCCGGGAGCGTGACCCTGGATGGGTCGGGGTCCTTCACCGAGGATGGCGAGACCTCGACCATCGACGTCGACAGCGTGGTGTGGGACGAGCCCGGCTGCCGCGTGCCGAGCGGCGGTCGCGTGGTCCTCGAGGAGCCGGACAGCCTGCCGCTCACGCTCACGTTCGCGCGGGACGTGGAGGGCGACCCGATCGTGCTCGTCGCGGTCGGCCCGTGGCCGGCGGTCCCGGTCGAGCTGAGCTGCGACTGAGCGCAGGGGCCGCAGCCACCCGGCGACCCCCGGAGCGCTGGACGACGCGGCAGCCGCCTGCCTAGCGGGCGTCCCGAGCCCGGCGACCCCGTTCCCACGGGAGGTCGCCGGGCCCGCGTCCGTCGGCCGCCGAGGGAGGGCGATCGACCAGCCCCTGCTGCTGGAAGATGAACTCGACCCGCCGGTTCAGCGCGCGGCCCTCCTCGGAGTCGTTGGGCCCGACCGGCCGGACGTCGGCGTAGCCCGCGATGCTCATCCGCTCCGCATCGACGCCCGCGTCCGTCAGGTAGGCCAGCACCGCCACCGCCCGGGCCGCGCTCAGCTCCCAGTTCGAGGGGAACCGCGTGGTGTGGATCGGCCGGTCGTCGGTGTGGCCCTCGATCGCCAGGGTGTCCTCCGGCATGTCCCCGGCCAGGTCGACCAGCTCGTCGAGGAGCGGCAGCCCGCCGGGAAGGAGCTCCGCCGAGCCGCTGGCGAAGAGCACGCCGTCCCGGATGCGGATCGCGATGCCGCGGGGGGTGCCGCGCACCTCCATGTGCCCGTCCACGTCCCGCTCGGCGAGGTGCATGCGGATCCGCTCGACCCGCGCCGCGTCGTTGATCACTGCCGGGCGCCGCGGGCTCCCGCCCTCCGCGATGCTGACCGGCGACGTCGCGCGCGCCTGGTAGGGACCGACGCTCTCGGACGGCACGCCGAACGCTTCGCGCACCGAGCCCATCATCTCCCGGAACCGGATCACGTCCATGTTCGCGAAGGAGAGCAGCAGGACGAAGAAGGTCAGCAGCAGCGTGGCCATGTCGGAGAACGTGGCCATCCAGGCGGGCGCGCCCGCCTCCACCTCCGGCTCGTCGTCGTCCCCGAAGTCCATCGCCTCAGGCCGCTGCCGCGTCCTCCGTGCGCTCCTTCGGCGGGAGCCGCGCCTCGAGCTTCTCCTGGATGATCGTCGCGTTCTGGCCCTTGACGATCGATTGAACCCCCTCGATCACGACGACCATCCGGGCCGTCTCCTCCTTCGTGCGGTGGGCCAGCTTGTCCGCCACGGGGTTGCAGACCACGAACGCCAGGACCGCGCCGTACATCGTCGTCAGGAGGGCGCCCGCCATCGCCGGACCGATCGCCGAAGGGTCGTCGAGCGCCTGGAGCATCTGGACGAGCCCGATCAGCGTGCCGATCATCCCCATCGAGGGCGCCGTGGCGCCCATGAACTTGAAGATCTTCTGGCCCCGCGTGTGGCGCTCCTTCATGGCGACCAGCTCCGCGCCGAGGGTGTGGGTGATCTCCTCCTCGGGCATCCCGTCCACGGCCATCCGGATGCCCTTGGCCAGGAACGCGTCGCTGACCTCCTCCTTCTCGAGCGCGAGGACGCCCTCGCGGCGCGCGATGGTCGAGAGCTCCACGATCCGCTTGATCACGTCCGCGGTGCTGACGGGCGACCCGCTCCGGAAGGCGTTGGCGGCGACCTTGAGGGCGCCGATCACCCGCTCCATCCGCTCCATGATCAGCGTCGTGGCCAGCG
This sequence comes from Sandaracinaceae bacterium, assembly GCA_050331215.1. Classification (GTDB taxonomy): domain Bacteria; phylum Myxococcota_A; class Polyangia; order Polyangiales; family Sandaracinaceae; genus JBHJHB01. Next base: position 64,738 of record JBHJHB010000095.1, read on the forward strand.
TGCCGCCGACCACGATCAACGCGCTCGGCATGTCGATGAACGCGGCGATGGACCCGTTGATCGCGATCGAGCCGACGATCAGGCCGAAGGCGAGGACGAGGCCGATGAGGGTGGCGATATCCATGGGCGGGAGGGGCGGTCGGCGGGGGGCCGCCGGGTGCAGTCATTGCTTCGGGCGGTGCGGGCCGGAGGTTGAGGGGGAGGCCGGCGGGGTCAGAGCCCGGCGGCCTTGAGGACCGGGCCCGGCGCCTCGTCCGTCCGGCGGGGCACGTCGCCGCCGAGCAGCCACCGCGCGACCGGCTCGGAGGCCGAGCTCAGCTCGACGCCGATGTGATCGCCGCCGATGCTGATGTGGCGCACCACGCCCTCGAGCTGCGGACGTTCCCGAAACCCGGTGAGCGTGAAGGCGACCGGCTCGCCGGCAGGCGTGGGGAGGTGACCGACCAGCAGCGCCCCGTTCGGGCTGAGGTCGGCGACCCGGGCGCGGAGCTCGCGGCCACCCCAGCGCACCAGCACCGGGTGGTCGACGGCGACCCGCTCCCCGGAGCGGAGGTACGGCACGAGCGGGACCCCGAAGCGGCTCTCCTCGTCCGGCGCCGCGAGGGGGACAGGGGGCGGCAGGGGCGGCGGGCGCTCGGTGATCCGACGTCGGCGGATCGCATCCACGTCCACCGTCAGGAGGCTCTCCGCGAGGGCCCTCATCGCCCGCGCGTCCGGGTGGCGGGGATGGGACAAGAGGAACGGACGACGCCGGCTCACCGACTCGTGCACGGCGCGGTCGAGGCCGAGGGTCGCCGCGACCGGAACGCGGATGTCCAGGAAGTCCTCCGCCATCCGGCTCAGCGCGTCGAACACGCGACGCTGGATGGGGCGCTCGCGCATGTTGCCCACGATCCGGGCCTCGAAGCCGGCCGTGACGCGCTCGAAGTAGAGGTCGAGGCAGGCTCCCGCGGCCTGGGCGCGGCCGCGGAGCTCCCGAAACCGATCCGTCTCGCTGCGCCGGATCAGCGCCCGCAGCGCATCCCGCTCCGCCTGGTCGGCGATCGTCTTCTCCAGGAAGCGGTAGACCGCCGCCTTCAGGAAGCAGTAGGCGTTCTGCATCGCGGGGAGCTGCGGCGTGGTGACGACCAGGCGGACGTCGCCGCGCTCGAAGAAGTCGAGGACGTTGAAGCTGACGCCGGCCCCGACGTCGATGACGACGACCTCCGCGTCGAGGCCCGCGAGGTGGCGCAGCACCTTGAGCTTCCGGGCGTGGCGCAGGTTGGCGGCCCCCGGGATGGCGCCGATCCCCGGGATGAAGAAGAGGCGCGAGACGCCGGTCGGCACCGTGACCTCCTCGAGGGAGGCCACGTCCCGGTCCAGCAGGGACTGGAGGGACAGCCCGGGCCGGTCGATGCCGAACAGGCTGTGCTGGTTGGCGGCCCCGAGATCCGCGTCGACCAGGACCGTGCGAAACCCGAGCTCCGCGCAGGCGATCGCGAGGTTGGCGGCGACTACGCTCTTGCCCACGCCACCCTTGCCGCCCCCGACGGAGAGGAACAGCGGCCCCGTCACGCGGCGGCCTCCGACCTCCGGAGCCCGAGCAGGGCGCCCGACCGCGGGGGTGAGGAACGGTCCTCGGCCGTATGGGCTGCCTTGATGACCACGCGCGCTCGCTCTGTCTCCGGGCGCCCCACTCCGGGCGCTCCGCGCTGCGGTAGGTCTCGGCTCGTCGCACCCGCGCTGAAGGAGCGCGTCTCAACTCGAGACGGGCGAGACACCTCGCGTTCACCTCGGAGGGGGGGCCCCGCAGCCCACGTTGCCGCGGCGCGAGGCCCATGCCTACCATGGGGCCGCCGTGGCCCCGGAGGACCGTCGCAAGCGCTGGTTGGGGGCCCTCCTCATCGCGCTGCTGCTCGCGGTGGGGTGGGTGCCGTACGCGGGCGTCGGCTGGCCGGCCGACGAGGCGACCGGCGTGGCCGGGCTGATCCCGAGCGACATCCAGCGGCGCACCGAGAACGCGGTCGCGGCCGCGGGCTTCGGGCAGCAGGTGACGGTGGAAGCGCGCGGGCGCGCCGTCACGCTCTCCGGCCAGGTCGCCACGGACGTCGAAGCGCGCCGGCTCCGGCGGATGGCGGAGCGGATGTTCGGGGTGACCTGGGTCACCTCGAACATCGAGGTCGTCGACGGCCTCGAGTCGGGTCGCTTCGCCCCTCGCTTCTACGACCTGACGATGAGCCTGCTCCGCAACGGGGTCCTCGAGCTCTCCGGCGAGGTTCCGGACGAGGACACGAAGGAGGCGCTGCTGGGCGCCTTTCCCTCGTCGCTGCGGGTCGAGGACGACCTCGAGGTCGACCCGGGCGTACCCCACGAGGGGTTCCGGGAGACCTGGAGCGTGGCCCGGCGCTGCCTCGGGGACCTCTTCCACGGGCGCATCTCCCTCCGCGAGGGGCAGCTCAGCGTCGAAGGGGTGCTCCCCTCGACGTCCCCGCAGGGGATGGAGGCCACGCTCCAGCTCCGCCTGAGCGAGCTGCCCGACCCGTACCGGGCGGGGGACCTGCGGCTGACCCGCGCCGTCGACCTCCCGGTCGAGGAGACGGAGGCGTGCAACCGCGAGCTCGCCCAGGTTCTCGACCGCACCCAGATCCGCTTCGCGACGGGGAGCGCCGTCATCGAGGAGGAGAGCATGCCGCTGCTCGACCGGTTGGCCGACGCCGTGCGGCACTGCGGCGACCTGACCCTCCTGATCGAGGGCCACACCGACAACGTGGGCGAGAGCGAGGCGAACCAGCGCCTCAGCGAGGACCGAGCCGATTCGGTGCGGCACGCCCTCCAGAGCCGCGGACTCGAACGGGAGCGACTGGAGGTGCGAGGATACGGAGAGGACCGCCCCGATGAGCCGAACAGCACGTACAACGGCCGGGCTGCGAACCGCCGCATCGTGATGAGGGTACTCCGGAGCTCCGCATGGAACTGACGCACCTGGTCGCCGAGATCTCCATCCTGCTCCTGGCCGCCGTGGGCCTGGGGGGCCTGCTCGTGTGGTGGTTCTACCACCGGCAGATCGCGGCCTACCGGGCGGCCTTCGACGAGGTCAAGGACGACTGGGATGCGTGGCGACACACGCACGGCGTGGAGTCGACGCGCGTCGACGCCCTCGAGGAGCGCTTCGAGGGCCTGACCGCGGGCCAGGAGTCCATGAGCGGGAGCATCCAGACCGCGCAGGAGCGCGCCGACGAGGTCGCTCGCGAGGTCGCCCAGCTCGAGGAGAGCCTGGAGGCCCTCCCCGGCGACGTGGAGCCGCGCTTCGCGGCGCTCACGGGGCGCCTCAACACCCTGGAGAAGCGGCACACCGACGCCCGGCGCGCGATCGGTGGGATCCGGGAGGAGGCGGAGGAGGCCGAGCAGCGCCGCCTCGAGCTGGACCGCAAGATCGGCGCGATCCGAGCGACGGTCGGCACCTGGCGCGAGCCGCACGAGAAGCTGGACCGACGCGTGGACGAGCTGTTCGGGCAGGTGCTCGCCCACGAGAGATTCGGGGTGCGCCTCGACGACGTCGAGAAGACACTCGCCGAGTCCCTGACGAAGATGGAAGCCGCGCGAAGCGCGTTCGTGGCCGAGACCCCGTCCACGGCCGCCACCCAGCAGATGCCGGCCATGGGCGGGGTGCTGCCGGAGGCCCTGGACGGCCTCGAGGTCGCGCTCGCGGAGCAGCGCGCGAGGCTCGAGGAGCTCGAGGACGCGGTCCGCACGCGGGGGTCGCAGGCGTCCCCGAGCCGGCCCCCGGGGGAGGTCGCCGAGGCCCCTCCCGACGTCACCCGCCGGATCGAGGCGATGGAGGCCGAGCACCGTCGGCTCCTCGAGCGCGCCGAAGCACTGCAGCGGGGCCTCGAGGAGGCGGAGACGGCGCGGGCGTCGCTCGACACGCGCTTCGGCGCCGTCGACGACGCGGTGAGCACGCTGAGGGGCAGCCTCGAGAGGCACGTCGAGGCGCTGCGCGAGCAGCTCACGAGCCTGCGCGGGGACCACGAGAGCCTCCGCCAGCGCCTCGCGCCCCTCGACGCCCTCGTGCACTCCCTCGGCAACCTCGGAGGTCGCCTCGACGACCTGGACGCTTCGCTCAACGGGGTCTCGAGCGAGCACGCCGACCTGGCCGGTCGCTTCGCCGCGGTCCGCATCCAGCTCGCGGAGCTGACCACCGAGAGCCCCGGGGCCGAGCTCCGGCCCGTGATCGCCGAGCTCCAGGAGGAGAAGGCGGACCGGGTCGACCTGAGCGAGCTGCTGAGCCGCGTGCGGCGCCTCGAGCCGGACACGCCGGACGTCAGCGACGCGGACCGCCCCGCGTCGCTCTTGCCCGAGCCGCTCGCCGGCCCCCCCGACGACCTGAAAGTCATCCGCGGGATCGGCCCGAAGCTCGAGCGCCTCCTCCACGACCTCGGCATCTACTACTACGAGCAGATCGCGAGCTTCACCGATCGCGACGTCGCCTGGGTCGACGCCCACCTCGACGTCTTCCAGGGGCGGGTGCTCCGGGACGAATGGGTCGCCCAGGCGAAGGAGCTGAACGCGATCAAGGAGGCGGGGGGCCTGGCAGGCCTGCCGAGGCCGGTGGAGAGCGACAGCCCCTGACGCCGGAGCCGGCTCGCGCTCAGCCCACGCGCCGGAGCTTGCGCCGGATCGGCACCTCGCTCGCGTAGACGCGCTTTTCGCCGTCGCCGAGCGCTGCCTCCACCGCGCGGATGTCGCGGACGAGGCGCGTGAGCCCCTGGGGCTCGACGCTGGCCGCCTGGTCGCTCCCGAACATCGACCGGTCGAGCGTGATGTGGCGCTCCACGACGCAGGCGCCGAGGGCGACGGCCGCCACGCTCGTCGCGAGGCCGAGCTCGTGGCCGCTGTACCCGATCGGCACGCCGTAGCGCTCCCGCAGCCTGGGGATGCAGCGGAGGTTGAGCTCGGCGTTCTGCGACGGATAGGTGCTCGTGCAGTGCAGGATGACGAGGTCGTCCGTTCCGAGCACCTCGACCGCGCGGTCGATCTCGTCGAGGGAGCTCATCCCCGTGGACAGGATGATCGGCCGGCCGGTCCGGCGGAGCTCCCCGAGGAGCGCGTGATCGGTCAGCGACGCGCTGGCGACCTTGTAGGCCGGCGGAGCGAAGCGCTCGATGAACGCGACCGACGGCGCGTCCCAGCAGCTCGCGAACCAGTGGAGCCCCCGCGAGGCCGACGCGCGATCGACGAACCGGTAGGCGTCCATGTCGAGCTCGAGGCGGGCCTTGAGCTCGCCGTTGGTCGTCCCGAAGGGCGTGTCCCGCGGGCGGGCGAGCTCCTCCGGCGAGTAGACGATCTCGAGCGTCCGCTTCTGGAACTTCACGGCGTCCGCCCCGGCGCCCTGCGCCACGTCGAGGAGGCGCTCCACGATACCGAGGTCGCCGTTGTGGTTGATGCCGATCTCGCCGATGACGTAGCAGGGCTCGCCGTCGCCGACCCAGCGCTCTCCGATCCGTACCTTCATTGTCCGCTCGTTTCTTCGATGGCTCGCTCAGCCGAATAGACGGTGCTCGATGCCATCGCAGATCGCGTGGAGCGCCGCCGTGTGGATCTCCTGGATGCGCGCGGTGTCCCGGCTCGGGACCTCCAGGAGCACATCGCAGGCCTCGAGGCGGGGGTCGCCCCCGTGGCCGACGAGGGCGACCGTCATCAGGTCCCGCTCCTGCGCCGCCGTCAGGGCCCGGAGCACGTTCTCGCTCCGGCCGCTCGTCGAGAGCGCGAGCAGGACGTCGCCCGGCTGGCCGAGGGCCCGCACCTGGCGCGCGAAGACCTCGTCGTAGCCGTAGTCGTTCGCGACGCAGGTGACCACGCTCGGGTCGACGCTCAGCGTCAGCGCGGACAGGGGCGGCCGCTCCCTCCCCATCCGGCCGACCAGCTCCGCCACGAAGTGCTGGGCGTCGGCCGCGCTGCCTCCGTTGCCGCACGCCAGCACCGTGCCGCCGAAGCGCAGGCTCTCGGCGCACAGCAGCCCCGCCTCGCCGATCCCCCGCGGGAGGGACAGCGCCGCGCGCTGGGCGAGGCGGCTGAGGTCCATCAGGGCGGAGCGTGCGCGCTCGACCCCGCTCAGGGAGGTCTCCGGCGCGGTTCGGATCGCGGCGCTCTGTCGCATCATCGTCTCTCCCTGCCCTCGACCGGGGCTCAGGCCACCGCCCGGACGGCTTGCTCCGGCGCCGCGCCCGCGCGGAGCAGGCGATCGCAGACCTCCCGCACCGCGCCGTGACCGCCCCGGCGCTCGGTGACCCAGATCGCGGCCGCTCGCGCGGCTGGCACCGCGTCCGCCACGGCGATCGGGACGCCGACCTCGTCGTAGGCGGCCAGGTCGTTCACGTCGTTCCCGACGAAGGCCACCTCGTCGGGGTGGAGGCGGTGCGCGGCGATGCGCGCGCGGACCACCGCCCCCTTGTCGTCCACCCCCTGCGCCGCGCGGATGCCGAGCTTCGCGCAGCGTGCGCTCACGACGGGGTCGGTCTCGGTGGAGATGACCTCGACCTCGACCCCGGCGTCCCGGAGCCGGGCGATGCCCCAGCCATCCCCCCGGTGGCAGCGCACCGACTCGCCGCCCCCCGGCCCGACCTCGACGCGGTTGTCCGTGAGCACGCCGTCGAAGTCGAGGAGGAGGAGACGCACCTGGCCCAGCCGCTCCTCGGGGGCCGCGGCGCGGCGCGTCGACAGCAGGGCTTCCATCAGGAGCAGGTCCGCCGGCTCGTCCACCTGGAAGGAGTCGTGGCCGGCCATCGGATGGACGGCGATCCGCCCGCCGAGGCGGCTGCCGGTCCGGCGGAGAAGCGCCGGGCGGAAGACGTAGATCGAGCCGTTCTCGACCAGGTCCCGCGGCGCGTCCTGCCGTCGTGGCCGGCGGGTCGGCTCGTAGTTGAGGGGCCGCGGGCCCCCGTCCTCGCACCTCCACAGGAAGCCGTGGGCCGGACCCGCGCTGAACAGGCTATCGGCCCCCTCGGCGACGACCCGCGAGACCGCGCGATCGATGTCGTCCGGCTGCCGGAAGGGGCTGGTGCACTGGAGGAAGGCCACCAGGTCGGGCCGGTACCCGTCGGCCGCCTCGAGGTGGTCGAGGGCGTGCAGCAGCGCGGCCTCGCTGCTCGCGGTGGCCCCCGCCAGCGTGGCGGGCCGGTCCACCACCTCGGCGCCGTAGCGCCGCGACACCTCGGCGATCTCGGGGTCGTCGGTGGTCACCACGAGGCGGGTGACCGCCCGGGCCCGCCGCGCCGAGAGCAGGGTCCACGCGATCAGGGGACGACCGCCAAGAGAGCGAACGTTCTTCTTCTTGATCCCCTCGGAGCCGCCCCTCGCGGGAACGAGGGCGAGCGTCTCGACGCGCTCCATCGCCTAGAGCCCCGCTGCCAGCGCGGAGGTGGCCCCGCGGTGCGGGTGGAGGTGAGGGCCCACGGCCTCGGCGGCGGTCCGCAGCAGGAGCTCCGTCCGTTGCTCGCGGCGGATGGTGGCCTCGGCGCGCAGCGTGGTCTGCTCCGCGAGCGCGAGCTCCACGGACCGGGCGAAGCGGGCCCGCCGCACCTCCGCGTCGAAGCGCGCGAGGTCGATGAACAGCTCGTCGGGCCAGCCCGTCGCCTCGTGGGTCCACCGGACCGACGCGGCGCGGGACAGCGTGACCACCGGCGTACCCGAGACCAGGCCGAGGACCGGGGTCTGCGGGTGCATCCCGACGACCACCTGGGCCTGCCGGAAGAGGTGCAGCAGGTGGCCCGCCCCGCCGAGCTCGGGGTCCTCCCACAGCTCCGGGGCCACGTCCGGGAGCACGACGACCGACCCCACGGGCAGCATCGCCGCGAGCAGTCGGCCGAGGTGCTCGTCGTCGGGGTGGCGGTGAAGCGGGGCGTACACCACCTGCACCCGGTGCTCCTCGATCAGCCCGCGCAGGGCGCCGATCAGCTCGCCCATCAGGCGCTCGAAGCGGACGTCGAGCGGCGCACCGAAGCGGGCGTCGGGCCGGTCGAGGCGCAGGTCGAGGACGATGGTCGGGCGCCGAGGATCGAGCCCGTCGACCAGGGAGCCGCGGCTCGTCTCGATCAGGATGGCCGGGTCGGGGGCGATCGGCGGGACATGCCCGACCTCGGCGCCCAGCGCCTCCGCGGTCCCCTCGTCCCGCGCGGTCACGAAGGCCGCTCGGGAGCACGTCGCCTCGAGGTGCGTCCGGGCCTCGGGCGCGAGCCCCCCCTCCCGAGGAAGGTCGGGCCAGGCCACGCCGAGCAGGCCGAAGGGCACGGTCAGCTCGCCGAGGAGCTCCCGGGGGATGTCGAGGCCCCAGCCCGAGGCCGTCGCGGCCCCGGGCGCTGCGCCGAGGACGGCGCCCGGACCGACCAGCACGAGGTCGTAGGCCTCGTTGATCGTCGCGATGGTCGACTCCCGCAGCGGCAGCTCATCCGGGCGGGCCTGGTCCACCACCAGGTGGATGCCGAGGGCCTCGCTCCAGCCGTCGGCGAGGATCGCGAGCCCGAGCAGGCTCGCCTCCTCGCCCAGGTCCCGCTCGAACCCGTTCAGGACGAGCAGTCGTCGATGGGGGGTAGGGCTCATGGCGTCGAGGTGTCTCCGGACGGGATGGGGGCCGGTGGGCCGACCCGGGTGACCGGAGCCACAGCACGTTCCCTGCCAGCGTCGCGACCTCGATGGAGAGCGGCCGATCCGGACCTCCCCCGTCGTCCCCTCAGCCAAGGCGCCGACGGCGGCCGACGGCCCGGTGACGCTGGAGCGCGCCAGCGCGCGCTCGCCCCATGGCCCTCGCGCGGGCACGGCCCCTGCTGGCCGGCCGGGCCATGACAGCCACCGTGGTCACGACGCCGAGCGGATCCCCGAGCCTGCGCTACCTGGACGAGCACCTCGAGGACCCGGTCGACCCCTGGGCCGGGGCCCGGGCCTTCGTCCAGGAGGAGCAGCTCGCCGGGGTCGACCACGTCGTGCTGTTCGGGGGCGGCCTGGGCTACCGGGCCGCCCGCCTCGCGGAGCTCGGCGTTACCCCGGTCGTGTTCGAGCCGTGCCCGGGCGTCCCCGACCTCGCAGCCGGTCCGACCACGCCCGAGGCCCCCCGCTTCACCCGCCTCGAGGACCTCCACGCGCACCTGCTCCGCATCTCCCGGCCGGACCAGCGGACGGTGCTGCTCACGCCGCCGCCCTACCGCCGCGCCTTCCCCGAGGCGCACGATCGGGTCGCCGAGGTGCTCGACGAGGTGCAGGGGCTCGTGCTGCTCCGCCACAACAGCATCGAGGAGCGCTCCGCGCTTCTGGCCGAGCGTGCGCTCTCCAACCTCCCGCTCCTGACCCGGGTGCCGGTGATCGATCGGCTCGATCGGCCGCTGGCCGGTACGCCGGCCTTCATCGTCAGCGCCGGCCCCTCCCTCGACCGCAACCGGGCCCGGCTCCGGGAGGCCGCGACGGTGGGGGCGGTGTTCGTGGTCAACACCGCCGCCCCCGCCGTGGCCGCCGTCGACGCGCCGATCGATCTCCTGGTGGCCATCGAGGCCCTCGACGTGGCGGAGCCGCTCTCGATGGCCCGGGACCAGGCACGCGGGGTCGCCCTCGACCTGACGAGCGGCGGCCCGAACTTCGGCGTCCCGATCGACCCGAAGGTCACCTTCCTCGCCGACGCCGCCCAGTACCGGGCGCTGGCGAGGAGCCTCGGGGTGGGGACCCTCGCCTACGGCGGGTCGGTCGCGACGGCGGCCTTCGCGCTCGCCCACCGCCTCGGCGCGGACCCCGTGGTGCTGGTCGGCCAGGACCTGGCCTACACCGCGGGGCGGGGCTACGCGTCGGACACGCTCTACGCCGGCACCACGGTCCGCCGGGACGGGGCCCTCCTCGTGATCGACCGCGTCGCCAAGTGGGACGAGACGACGCGGGCGGCGGGGCTCAAGGTGCCCTCGAAGGTGCGGCCCGCGATGGCGGTGCCGGCCTGGGGCGGAGGGACCGTCGACACGACCCACGAGCTGACGATGTTCCGCCGCTGGTTCGAGATGGCGGCGCGGGAGCTCGGCCGGGGGATCCGCCTGGTGAACGCGACGGAGGGCGGGGCCCGGATCGCCGGCTTCGAGGAGCGCCCCCTCGCGGACGTGGTCGCCTCGGCGTCGCCGCGGGAGGATCGCCTCGCCGCGGCGATGGACCGGGCCCGGCCCGTCGATCGGGCCACGGTGAGCGCCGCGGCGGAGACGATCGAGCGCTCCGCGGACCGGGTAGCGAAGGCCGCCGAGCGGTGCCGCCGCGCGAAGGTCTCGGCCGTGGCCCGGGCCGAGGCGCAGCTCCGGGCCGTCGCCCGCGACGCGCCCCTGGTCGAGGCCCACGCGGCTTCTCCGCTCAGCGCCATCCGGAAGCGGGACGATCTGTCCGCGGAGGAGCGCGCGGAGGCGACCTACGCCGCGATCCGGGCCTCGGCCCGCCGCGTCGCGGAGCTCGCGACGGAGGCGCGGGCTTCGCTCGGCCCGCGGGCGCGGCGACATAGGGCTCAAGGACGCCGCCGACGCGCCCGACACCCTTCTCGCAAGGCGCGTCGATCCCGGGCCTGATGGCCTGGGGCCAACGCTCCTTCGGTTCTCCGAAACACCGAGGTCGGGATGACCCGGTGCACGCCACGCTCATGGAGGAGTAGGCACCATGATCACGATCAACACGAACGTCGCGTCGATCAGCGCGCAGAACAACCTGAATCAGACCCAGGCGAGACTCGACGCGAACTTCAACCGGCTGAGCACCGGCCTTCGCATCAACATCGCGGCCGATGACGCCGCGGGGCTGGCGATCAGCGAGAAGCTGAAGTCTCAGATCCGGTCCCTGTCCCAGGCGGAGCGAAACGCGCAGGATGGCATCAGCCTCCTGCAGACCGCCGAGGGCGCGATGAACGAGGTCTCCGGCATCCTGACCCGGATGCGGGAGCTGGCCGTGCAGTCGGCCACCGACACCGTCGGGACGACCGAGCGGGGCTTCCTCAACCAGGAGGTGGACGCGCTCAAGTCCGAGCTCGACCGGATCGCCGAGGTGACCGACTTCAACGGCGCCAAGCTGATCAACGGCGGCACGACGGGCGTGAGCTTCGACTTCCAGGTCGGGATCGGCGCGACCACCCACGACCGGATCTCGGTCACCGTGCGCGGCACCCGGGCCCAGGACCTAGGGATCCTCACGGGCGGCGCCGTCAGCAGCGTGGCCGGTATCGACATCAGCAGCCAGACCGGCGCCCAGGACGCGCTCGCCACGATCGACGCGGCGATCAGCGACGTCTCGAGCCGCCGGGCGGACATCGGGGCGGCCCAGAACCGCCTGAACGTCACCATCGCCAACCTGGGCACCGCCCGGGAGAACCTCAGCGCCGCCAACTCCCGCATCCGGGACGTGGACGTCGCGAAGGAGACCGCGGATCTGACGCGAAACAACATCCTGCTCCAGGCGGGCGTCTCGGTCCTCGCCCAGGCGAACCAGACCCCCGCCATCGCCCTCTCGCTCCTGGGAGGCTAGTCGGCTCCCGGGCGCCCCCCCGCACACCCTGACCCCCTCGCCCCCTCGTCGGAGGGGGCGAGGGCCATGAAGCGCGGCGTGCTACCTGCACGCAAGCGCAACATCCGCGCCGGAGGCGCGGCCATGAAGTCATGAAGCGCGGCGTGCTACCTGCACGCAAGCGCGAAATCGGCGCTCAAGCCTCGCGCTCCTCCAGCCGATGGGCCGGTAGCCGAGCGGCCGGACTGGCACTCCGTCCGCGCGGCGACCCGTACGGGTCTGGCTGACCCGGCGGTCCACTCACGGAGGAGAACCGAATGGGCGTTACGATCAATACCAACATCGCGTCACTGAACGCGCAGCGGGCCCTCGGCCAGACCCAGGGAGCCCTCGGCGGCAACCTGAGCCGCCTGTCCACCGGCCTGCGCATCACCAAGTCAGCGGACGACGCTGCCGGGCTGGCGATCAGCGAGAGGCTGAAGAGCCAGATCCGTTCCCTGTCCCAGGCGGAGCGAAACGCCAACGACGGGATCAGCCTCCTTCAAACGGCGGAGGGGGCGCTGAACGAGGTGAGCGGCATCCTGACGAGGATGCGGGAGCTCGCCGTCCAATCCGCCAACGGGACCCTCGGCGACACCGAGCGCGGGTTCCTCAACCAGGAGGTCACCGCGCTGAAGGACGAGATCGATCGCATCGCGAACGTCACCGAGTTCAACGGCACGAACCTCCTGGCGGGCGGCACGACCGGGACGACCTTCAACTTCCAGGTCGGCATCGGGGCGACCACCAACGACAGCATCGACGCGACCCTCGTCGGCGCGGAGGCCGCGGACCTCGGGGCGGTGACGGGCGGGGCGGTGTCGAGCCTCGCCGGCGTCGACATCGGCTCCGTGACCGGAGCGCAGAACGCCCTGGCGGTGATCGACCAGGCGATCAGCGACGTGTCGAGCCGCCGGGCGGACCTCGGCGCCGTTCAGAACCGGCTCGGGGTGACCGTGGCCAACCTCGCGAGCGCACGGGAGAACCTGAGCGCCGCCAACTCCCGCATCCGGGACGTCGACGTCGCCTCGGAGACCGCAGACCTCACGAGGAACAACATCCTGCTTCAGGCGGGGGTGTCCGTCCTGGCCCAGGCAAACCAGACGCCGTCCGTGGCACTGGCCTTGCTTGGCTAGGGGGTAGCGAGAAGGCCCGGGCCCGAGGCTTCAAACCCGGCCGACGGCCCGGCGGCGCAAAGCTCCTTCTCGTGCGTATCGAGAGGAGCTTTCGCTTTTTTTCCTCAGCCCCACGGCCGCGCCGGCCGACCACCGGGGTGGCGCCACCGCGCCGACGCGACCGACGGACACCCGACACCATGGCCTCCATCACCTTCAGCGGGCTCGCGACCGGCCTCGACACGACGGCGCTGATCGAGTCCCTCCTCCAGGTCGAGCGCGTCCCGATCCAGCGCCTCGAGGACCAGAAGGCCGCGCTGTCGTCGCAGTCGAGCAAGCTCGGCTCGCTGCGCACCCGGCTCAAGAGCCTCGAGAGCGCGATGGAGGACCTGACCGACCGGGAGGACCTCCTCGCGGCGAGGGTGTCGACCAGCGACGAGACCGTGGCCCGGGCCACGGTGAGCGGCGAGCCCACCCTCGGCGGCATCGACCTCGAGGTCACCGCCCTGGCCCAGGCCACGCGCATCTACAGCGATGGGGTCGCCGCCCCGGACCAGGCGGGGCTGCTCGGCGCCGGAACGATCACGATCCAGGTGGGGGCCGACGCCCCGGTCGACGTCGTCGTGGACGCCGCCGACACCCTCGAGACGCTGGCCGGCAAGATCGACGACAGCGGCGCCGGCGTGAGCGCGGCCGTGATCTTCGACGGGACCTCCTACCGCCTCCGGGTGGCCGGCGACGAGACCGGAGCCGCCCGCGCGGTCGCGATCACGGAGGCCGGGACGACCCTCGGCCTGGGCGATCCCGCGAACGAGGCGGTCGCAGCTTCGGACGCGGTGTTCACGGTGGACGGCCTCGCGATGACCCGGTCCTCCAACACCGTGGCCGACGCGATCCCGGGCGTCAGCCTGGACCTCGTCGGCACCGGCGCGTCGACCCGGGTGACCGTCGAGCGGGACCCGGACGCCGTCCGCGAGAAGGTCCAGGCCTTCGTCGACGCCTACAACCAGGTCCAGAGCTTCATCAACGTCGAGTTCGCCTTCATCGGCGTCGCCAAGGGCCCGGAGAGCCTGAGCGGCGACGCGACGCTCCGGACGCTCCAGGGTCGGCTCCGCTCGGTGGTCGGCAACGCGCCGGCCGGGCTGACCGGCGAGGTGCGCACGCTCGCCGACCTCGGGGTCGAGGGCAGCCGGGACGGGAGCCTCGCGCTGGACGGGGCGGCCCTCGAGGGCGCCCTCGCGACGGACCCGGACGGGGTGATGGCGGTCCTGAACGGCGACGCGTCCGCGTCGGTCACCGGCCTGTTCGAGGACCTGGCCCGGGTGGTCGCGGACTACGCGGACACGGGCGGCATCCTCGAGTCCCGGGTGGACGCCCTCGAGGGGCGGAGCCGGGACATCGACGGGCAGATCGATCGCCTCGAGCGACGGATCGATCAGACCGAGGAGAACCTCCGGCGCCGCTACGCCCTCCTCGAGCAGACCGTCAGCGGCCTGCAGAACCAGGGAAATCAGCTTCTCGCGGTCCTGGGCGGGCTCTGAGCCGCCGGCCCGCCCACGAACCACCCACGCACGTCACAGGAGCTCACCGAACGATGTCCTTCGCCCTTGACCGATACCGGGTCGCCCGGGTCGAGACCGCCACCCCCGTCCAGCTGGTCGTGGACCTCTACCGCGGCGCGACGCGCTTCCTGCGCCAGGCGATCGTCCACGACCGCGAGGGGCAGCCCGCCGCGCGCGGCGTGGCGCTCGGGAAGGCCCACGCGATCGTCAGCGAGCTCCAGGCGACGCTGAACCGCGACCGCGCGCCGGAGCTCGTCGACCAGCTCGACCGCCTCTACGACTTCGTGCTCCACCGCATCACGGAGGCCAACGTGCGCGCCGATGTCACGCTGCTCGAGGCGGCCCTCGACGTGCTCGCGACCCTCGAGAGCGCGTGGAGCCAGCTCGCCGCGAGGGCCTCGTGAGCCGCGCCCTCCAGCTGGTAGCGGCCCTCGAGGAGGCCTCCCGGCGGGAGGTCGACGTGCTCGACATGGCGTCCCTCGTCGAGATCCTCGAGGAGCGGCGCCCGCTCCTCGACGAGCTCGAGGCCGTCGACCTCACCAAGGTGCCGGAGGACGTGCGGACCGCTCTCCGCTCGCGCCTCTCGCGCCTCTACGACGAGGACCGGAGCCTGCTGTCGAGGCTCCGGGCCCGGAAATCGGCGACCGGGGTCGCCCTGGCCCAGCTCCGCGAGGCGCGGCGAGCCGCCCAGGGCTACCGGCGCGCCTCGGCCCGCTCGACCGGCGTGGTGCTCACGCGCGCGTGATGCCCGTGGACCGCCTCGCCCATCGACCGAGCTTCCCGCCCTCGCCGGACGACCGCCGGGCGCTCCGGGCGCGCCGCCTCGAGCGGCTCCCCGAGCTGATGGCCAGCCTCTACGAGACCGGCGACTGGTACGTCTCGATCCCCCCCGGCGCGGAGATGACGTTCGAGGAGTCCTACTGGACGGAGGTGGTCGACCCGGACGGGTGCCGACGCAACCGCCTCGAGGAGCGCCGCCGCTGCCTCGAGGATCTCGCCACCGAGCTCGCCTACCTGCGCGCCCTGCCGCCGGGGCGGTTCCTCGACGCGGGGTGCGGCCTCGGCTGGGTCCTCAGCGCGCTCGACGACACCTGGGTCAAGGAAGGCGTGGAGACGTCGGAGGTCGCCGCGGCGCACGCGCGCCGCTTCGGCGAGGTACGCGTCGCCCGCCTCGAGAGCCTGCCCTACGAGGACGGGGTGTTCGACGTCGTGTTCTGCCACCACGTGATCGAGCACCTCCGCCGGCCCGAGCGCGGCCTCGAGGAGATGCGGCGCGTGCTCCGCCCCGGGGGCCACCTGATCCTCGGCACGCCCGACTTCGACTCCGGGGCCGCGCGCCGCTACCGGGAGCGATACCGGCTCGTGCATGACCCAACGCACATCAGCCTCTTCAGCAACGACTCGGCTCACCGTTTTCTCCGGGACCACGGGTTCCAGATCCGAAAGGTGGACTACCCGTATTTCGAGACGCGACACTTCTCTCGGCAGAGCCTCGAGCGTCTGCTCGACCCGCTGTCCATCTCGCCACCGTTCTACGGGAGCTTCATGACCTTCTACTGCACCAAGGCCGACTCGCGATGAGCGCCCCGCGATGAGCGCCCACATGACGCTGGGGCCGAAGCCGGTCCCCTTCGTCGACCTCACCGCGCAGACCCGGACCCTCCGGAGCGAGCTCCTGGACGTGTTCGGTGAGGTGCTCGACGAGAGCGCCTTCGTCGGCGGCCCGCGCGTCGCCGCCTTCGAGGCGGCCTTCGCGCGCTTCACGGGCACCCGCCATGCCGTCGGGGGCGGCAGCGGGACCGACGCCCTCGAGGTCGCTCTCCGGTCGCTGGACATCGGCGCCGGGGACGAGGTGATCGTCCCCGCGCACACGTTCATCGCGACGCCGCTGGCCGTCCTGCGAGCCGGGGCGACGCCGGTCTTCGTCGACGTGCGGCTCCCGGACCTCCTGATCGACCCCGCCGGGGTCGAGAGGGCCCTGACCCCGCGCACCCGGGCCCTGATCCCCGTTCACCTGTACGGGCAGATCGCGCCGATGGGGGACCTCGCCGACGTCGTCCACGGCCGCGGCATCGCGGTGGTCGAGGACCTCGCCCAGGCCCAAGGCGCTCAGCGGGACGGCAAGGCGGCGGGAACCTTCGGCGCGGTCAACGCCACGAGCTTCTATCCCTGCAAGAACCTCGGGGCCTTCGGGGACGGCGGCGCCGTGGTGACCGACGACGGCGATCTCGCCACGAGGTGCCGCGCGCTCCGCAACTACGGTAGCGAGGTGAAGTACGAGCACCCGCTCCTCGGGCTCAACTCCCGCCTCGACCCGCTCCAGGCGGCGGCCCTCCAGGTGAAGCTCCGGCACCTTCCCGCGTGGAACGACGCCCGGGCGCAGGCCGCGCGTCGCTACGATGGCCTGCTGGCCGAGCACTGCGACGCGGCGAGGCCGGTCGAGGTCGCGCGCGGGTCCAAGCCGGTCTTCCACCTGTACGTCGTGCGGGTGCCCCGTCGGGACGAGGTGCGGCGTCGCCTCGACGAGGAGGGCATCCGCACCGGGATCCACTATCCGGTCCCGTGCCACCTCCAGGGCGCGATGGCCGGCCTCGGGCACACGGAGGGCGACTTCCCGGTCGCCGAGGCGGCGGCGAAGGAGATCCTGAGCCTGCCCATGTTCCCGGAGATCTCGGTGCTGCAGCAGGTGCGGGTCGTCGAGGCCCTCGCGCGCGCCCTCGAGACGTAGCCCACGGCTCCGCGGCGCTCCCCGGGGGGAACGGACCCCTCGCCTGGCCGACCGTCCACCAGGCCGTACGATGCGGCCTCGGCCGGGAGGGACGCGTGCAGGCAGAGGCGGACGTCAGGGCGGAGCTCGACGCGCTGCGGTCGGAGAACGCAGCGCTCCGGGAGGACCTCGACCGCTACGAGGCGGCCAGCGCCCGGAGCCAGAAGGCCCGGCGCGTGCTGCTGCGCGGGGCCTGGCGGGTGCTCCTGCCGCTCCTCGACCGGCAGAAGGTCGTCCGCTCCCTCGGCAAGCTGCTCGAGACGGTCAGCGGCTTCGCCGGCCCGCGAGCGGAGTGGCCGACCCGGGAGGAGGTCCTGGCCGACGGGCGCGTGTTCCTCGAGTCCATCGCCCGCTACGCGATCCGACGCCGGACCCTGGTCCTCTTCGTCGGCCTCCTCGCCGGCGTCATCCCGCTCCTGCAGATCTGGCTGGTCGTGCAGCAGAACCGGATCATCGAGAACCAGAACGCCTACTTCGAGATCCAGGTCTACGACGTCGTCGCGCGGTCGATGACCCAGGGCGACCGGAACGCCCGCCTGATGACCGGCGCGCTCCTCGCGAACGCGAGGATGGACTTCCTCGACGACGTCATCGAGGAGACCTTCGACACGTCCCTGGCCGGCGTGTCGCGGGCCGAGGGCCTCGACGCGGGCCAGCGCCGCCTCGAGGACGCCGCCTTCCGCGCCAACCTGATCCAGGCCGTCACCGGCAGCCTCCGCCGGCGTGGGCCCCAGGGGAACCTGGGCGCGGGGGAGCTCTGGGCGCGGGGCGGGCCGATGATCCGGGCGGTCGCGGCCGACGCCGCGGAGCGCGTCCCCCAGGTGCTCCGCCTCGGGCGCCTCCAGGCCGCGAGCATCGACGGGGAGCTCGCGGAGCAGGTGGACGGCTACCTCGCCCAGGTCGGGGCCCTCCTCGGGATGAGCGGCCGGGTCGCCCGCAGCGCGGGCCGCGCGGAGGAGCACTACGCGATCCTCGGTCCGCTCCTGGCTCGCCTCAGCGGCAGCGCCAGCGCGACCGAGGGCCGCTTCCGGGACACGTACCGGCTGATGCTGCAGGACCTCCTCCTCGAGGAGGCGAGCCAGCCACGCCTCGGCGACGGACCGGCGGCCCTCGGCGACCGGAGCCCGGAGGAGGCGCTCCGCGCGGGCCTCGAGCAGCTGCGGGGGCGCGTGCGGCAGAGCGCGGTGCGCTGGGACCGGCTCGAGGCGCAGGCGGGGCTGCGATGAGGCGGCCCAAGCGCGGGGGGAAGACGAGCACGGATCCGGCCTCGCCGCGCCGCCATCGGCCCGTCGACGGGGGGCGGCGGCCGCGCGGGGCGCACCGGGTGGCGGCCCTCGGGCTGAGCGTGCTCCTCGGGGCCTGCGGCGGCGCGCCGGCCGCCGGACCGACGACGCCGCCGGCCGAGCCGGCCGGTCCCTCGGCGTCCCCGACCCCGGGCCACCCCGACCTCGAGGCGCTGGAGGCCCGGGCCGCGGTCGGCGCGGAGGCCCTCGGGGACGACGCGGAGGAGACCTACGCGCAGGCGGTGGCCGCGCTGAAGGCGACGCTGCTGCCGACGTCGGGGGACCTCGCCGACG
The DNA here is from genome assembly GCA_050331215.1 of Sandaracinaceae bacterium. Classification (GTDB taxonomy): domain Bacteria; phylum Myxococcota_A; class Polyangia; order Polyangiales; family Sandaracinaceae; genus JBHJHB01. Next base: position 83,276 of record JBHJHB010000095.1, read on the forward strand.
GGGAGCTGCACGACCGGGCCCTCGACCTGCACGCCGTCGTCCCCCACGGGGGCGGGGCACGCGTCGTCGTCGGCCTGACCCCGGAGCGCCTCGCGGAGGTGCTCAGCGCTCTGGCGCCGCGCCCCCTGCCCGACCTCCCCGCGCCGTGGGGGCAGGCGATCCAGGCCGTACGCCAGGCCAGGCTGCTGGCCGACGTCTGCCGGGCGCGCGCGGCGCACGACCTCGGGCCGTGCGGCGACGAGCCGGACCTGGGCAGCGCGAGAGCGCGCCTCGACGAGCTGCTCGCGGCCGTGCAGCTCCGAGCGGAGCCGCTGGACGGCGTCCCCCTCCGCGAAGGGCGGCCGCTCCGCGCGCCGACGGTGGTGGCGGAGGCTCCCGTGGGGGTCGGGGTGGCGGGGCTGCCCGTCGTCGCCGAGGGCGGTGCCACGGCCTCGGCGGCGCTGGACGACGACGGCAGGGCGGAGCTCCCACGCCCCGACGCGTGGAGCGGACCGGTGGACGTGCGGCTGGCGCTCGACGACCTCGCCGGCGTGGGGGCGATGCCTCGCACCCGAATCGAGGGCCGCAGGACCGGGCTCGGCCGGTGGACGGCGATCCTCGAGGGCGAGCGGTCCCAGGGACGGCGGGCGGCCACGCCCGTGCTGACGCCGACCCTGGCCGCCGCCTTGACGGAGCGAGGCTACCCCGGGCCGGCGGAGGTCGACCCCGAGGCGCGGGACCGGCTGACGCGCGCGACGCCCGCCCGCCGGGCTCGGCTCCTTCCGGACCTCGCCGCCCGCTGGGGAGGCCGGGTCGACGTGGTCCTGTTCGTCGAGGGGCAGACCGAGTTCGTCGCGCGCCGGAGCGCGACGCAGGTGTGGTACGCCGCGCGCGGCCGGCTCGTGGCGCGCGACGCCTGGACCGGCGAGGAGCTGCGCCGCGTCGAGGCCGAGGTGACGGCCTCGGACTACCGCGAGGTCGACGCCGACCGGAGAGCGCGGCGGACGCTCGCGCGCCGGCTCGTCGACGAGCTGCTCCGCGAGGACGCCCCGTGGGTCGCGGCGGGGGGGCCCTGACCGTGCCCCGGAGCGCGCGAGGGCCGATTCGCCGCGAAGGGCTTGCTCGTCGCCGCCTGCGCGCCTATGCCAGGCCGGTGCTCCGGGCCCTTGGACCCCCTGCGCTGGTTGTGACCACGGCGATGCTCCTGTCCGGCTGCGCTCCCGACGAGCGCGAGGTCCGCGAGTGGAGGCCGTCCGACCACCAGCAGCCGGCCCAGCCGGACCCCTCCCGGCAGCCCGGGGCGGAGGCGCCGCCGGCGTCACCGGAGCTCGCGGCGACGCTCTGGCGGGCGCAGTGCGCCACCTGCCACGGCCTCGAGGGCGGCGGGGACGGGCCCTCGGCGCCCGGCCGCATCGCCGACCTGAGGACACCGGACTACCAGTCGTCGCGGACCGACGAGCAGATCGCGACGGCGATCCGGGTCGGCGGGGGCGGCATGCCGTCCTTCTCGACCTACCCGGACCGGTTCATCACCGCCCTGGTCGACCACGTCCGCTCCCTCACCACCGCCGCGGAGGCGCCGTGATCGAGCCGCGCCGCACGGGGCCCCTGGCGCCGCCGGCCGACCCTCGCGCGCCCCTGCGCGTGGTGCTCAGCGCGACGCTCGCGCTGTACGGCCTCGCCGGCTGCGAGGACGACGAGCCACCGCCGCCCCTCGAGACGCCGAAGCCGGCCGAGGACCGCCCCGGCGGCCCGAGCGAGGCCCGCGACCCCGTGGTCGACGGGCAGGAGGGCCGGAGCGGGCCGCCCGTGACCTTGGGGCCGGGCTTCGTTCCGGACCCGCAGCGTGCCCAGGGCCGCACCGCGGGCGGCCCGATCGCCGCGTCGCTCCTCGATGAGCGCTGCCAGGGGTTCATCGACCCCATGCCCGACCACGTGATCGAGGCGACCGGGACCTTCGCGGAGCTGCTCCTCATGGTGGGCTCCGAGACCGACACGACCCTGTCGGTCCTCGACCCGTCCGGCCGCGTTCACTGCGGCGACGACGAGGACGGCGTACACCCCCTCGTCCGGTTCCGCGCCGTCGTCGGCACCTATCGGGTGTGGGTCGGCACGCGGGAGCCGGGGCAGTCGGTCCCGTACGTGCTCGGGCTGTCGGAGCTGGAGGACACGCGGCCCTCCGGCCTGCTCCACTGAGCCTCGGCCCGCTCTTCCCCGCCCCAGCGGTCAGAGAACAGCCGCCCTGGATGGCGAGCGGCTCCTCGGAACAGAGAAAGAGCGCTCGCTCTTCGCTTCCGGCAGCGCCTTCGCCGGCCGCCGATCGACGACGGCGCCCGGCCGAGCCCGAAAATGCGGATCAGTCGCTCCGCAAACGAGCTCTGGCTCGGCGGCGCGGGGCTGACGACGTCGTCGTCCTGCCGACGGCTCGAGGCGGCCCGCACCGCCTCGCCTCACGCGCCGGCGTAGCTGCGCGCGTCACGCCCGTGCGGCCGGTCCCAGCCCAGGGCCGGCCCGCGCGGGATGATCCCGCTCGGGTTCAAGCGCTCACTCCGGCCGTAGTAGCCGAGCTTGTAGATGTCGACGCGCACGGTTCGCCGGAACGGCTCCCGCTGGTAGAGGTCCCGTAGATAGCCCGAGAGGTTCGGGTAGTCGGCGATCCGGCGCTGGTTGCACTTGAAGTGGCTGTAGTAGACCGGATCGAAGCGCACCAGGGTCGGGAACAGGCGCACGTCCGCCTCCGTCAGCACGGGGCCGGCGAGGAACCGGTGCCGGTCGAGGCGGGCGTCGACCCGGTCGAGCGCGGCGAACAGCGCATCGAAGGCTTCGTCGTAGGCCTCCTGGGCTCGCGCGAAGCCCGCCCGATAGACGCCGTTGTTGATGTCCCGGTACACCCAGGCGTTCAGCTCGTCGATCGTGCTCCGGAGCTCCTCGGGGTAGAGGTCGACGTTCCCGTGGCCGAGGGGCGCGAGGGGGCCGTTGAGCATCCGCAGGATGTCCGCCGACTCGTTGCTGATCGCTTGGGCGCGCTCCCGGTCGTAGAGCACGGGCAGCGTCGCCCGGCCGGTGTAGGTCGGGTCCCCTCGCGTGTAGACGCGGTGAAGGGGAAGCTGGCCGTCCTCGGGCTGGAGGTCGTCGATCCCATCGGCGTACCACCAGCCCTGCTCGTTGCGTCGGTAGTGCGCCACGCTCGTGGTGAGGACGTCGTCCAGGCCGAGGAGCCCGATCGCGATGAAGCAGCGCTGGCTCCAGGGGCAGTTGTGGGCGCCGAACAGGTGGTAGCGACCCGCGGCGGGGGGATGGCGTGCGCCCTCGTCGTCGCTCACCCAGCCCCGGACCTTGGCGTCGGGACGCACGAACTCACCGCGTTCGTTGCGCATCGCGCTGACCTCCTCGTCGAGGAGCCAGCGACCGTCGACGAGCATCCCCACCGTGGTCTCCAGGCTCGGGGCGGCTTCAGGGCAGGCGGAACCAGCGGTCGTCGACCCGCACGTGAAGGGTCTCGTCCGCGAGGAGCGCGTCGTAGCTCGTGAACCCGCCTTCCTCGAGGAAGTCGATGTGGGCGGCCTCGGAGATCTCGCCGCCCATGAGGCGCAGGACGACCACCTGCGTCCAGTCGTACTCGTTGACGCAGTCCTCACCCATGCAGCGCTCCTTGAAGGAGTCGTCGACGGTCACGAGGTACAGGTCGTCCGCGCCGTTCGCCACGGTCGCGACGAGGCCTTCGATGTCCTCCGGGACGCGGCGGATGAAGCCCTCCGTGTTGACCAGGCGCGGTCGCTCGCCCGTGGACGCCTCCGGCAGGACGAGGATCTGGTCGGCGCCCGGGGCCGGCTTGATGGCCTCGATCGCGTTGATGCCATCCACCAGGACCCGCATCACCCGGGCCCCGGGGGCGGTCGTGCGCACCGAGCGCAGGAGGTCGCCGTCGGTCTCCGATTCCTCGATGAAGAAGCTGAACTCGTCGGTGCGGGTGAACCGCTTGAGCGGCGTCTCGAACAGTCGGCACTGCCAGCCCGTCGGGTCGCTGTCGGACTCGAAGTGGCAGACCGGCCAGCCCGGGTCCTCCCCGGGCAGCGTCACCTGGGAGGCGAGCGCGAACCAGGGCTCCGCCCCCTCGCGCCCGTCGAGGCCCTCGCAGCCGACGTCGGCGGGGATGTCCGCCCCGAAGATGTTCGCCCACTGGATCACCGAGCCCCAGCTCGAGCCGACGAAGCGCGCGATGCCGTCGTCGTAGCAGGCCCAGAGCGTCCCGTCGTCGTCCATCTCCCGGATCGCCGCCGGCTCCGTGTCCCGCCGGCCCGGCACGTTCGTCGCCGCCGAGCCCCCGGGCCGGAAGAAGCCCACGTTGAAGCCATCGGGAGCCGTCCACACGGGGTTGGGGTCCCGGTCGTCGAGGTACAGGACCTCCGCGGGGTCGAAGAGCGGCTCGGCCAGCTCGGTCAGGACCGGCGACTCCCGCACCGGCGGGGTCGGGCTGCCGCCGCAGCCGACGCCGGCGAGCGCCAGGACCGTCAGGATGGACCGCAGGCTGAGGGCCGCGGTGCGAGAAGCAAGGGCGTTCATGAGGCCGGAGGGTAGCCCACCGGCGCGCGATCGACCGCCCCCTCCCGCGTCAGGCCGCCCGGCCGGGGACGTCGAGACCGGCGAGCAGCTCCCGCGCTCGGTGGCCCCACGTGTGGGCGGCGACGGTCCTCGCGCGAGCCGCTTCGACCATGCGCCGCCGCTCCGGCTCGTTCGACAGCAGCGCCTCGACGCGGTCCCGCGCGGTCCGGGGCTCGTCCACGTCGTAGGGGGCGTAGGCGTTGCCGGAGCCGTAGTGCTCGCGGAGCCAGGTGTTCTCGTTCACCACGAGGGCCGTCCCGTTGGCCATCGCCGTGAAGTAGCGCTCGCTCGGGCCCATCGCGTGGATCGGCTGGGCCGTCACGAACACCCGGGACCGGAGCACCTCCTCCTCGAAGAGGGGGAAGGGGATCGCCCCCCGGAACGTCAGGTCGCCCGCCGGGACGAGCCCCGGCCAGCCGTCGCCGTAGACCACGACCTTCCGCCCGCCCCCGAGCGCCGCCAGCGCGCGCAGGATCGCGATGCGCTTCCGGGAGCGCACGTAGCGATTGACCTCCCCGAGGAGCAGCGGCTCGAGGCGCCGGATCGTGTCGTGGCCGTCCAGGCCGAGGCTCGCGCACAGGCTCCGGAAGAGCGCCGGCAGAGATCGCTCGCTCGGAGCGACCGCCCACTCCTCGGCCACCCCGTCGAGGAGCCGCGCGACCGCGGGGCCGAGCTGGCTCCCCCAGCGCCTCCGCATCCCGTCGGGGTCGGCCGCGCTCCCGACGAACAGGACGTCGATGTCCCGGTCCTCGGCCCGGCAGGTCGGCAGGACGCGACCGGCGAGGGTGAGGGTGCGGGGGCTGGCCGCCCCCATCGCGCGGGCCTCCTCGGCGAGCTCGGGGCAGGGCCAGTAGGTCTGGAGGCGCGCCTCGCCGAAGAGCGCAGCCCACTGAGGGTGGTAGTAGGGCTCGTCGACCATCCAGCTGGTCAGGGACAGGGGCCCCCCGTCCGGGCGGCGGAGCTCCTGGCCGATCAGGTTGAAGGTGAAGACGAGGTCGGGGGCGAAGGCCTCGAGCTCCCGCCACTGGACCACGCTCGGCCGACCCCGGGCGAGGTCCCAGAGCCGGGTATCGACCCCCTCCGCCTCGAAGGCGCGTTTCATGTATGCGAGCAGGAAGCGCAGGTGGTCGTAGTTGCAGATGCCCTGCAGACAGAGGACGCGCGGCGGGCGCTCAGCCATGGCTGGCCTCCCCCGACGCCGTCGCCTCGATCAGCTCGACCAGCGCGCGGTTGTCGAGCCACAGGAAGGCCACTCGGCGCCCGCCGAACGCCACCGCCGGACGCGGGGCGCGGGCGAGGCGGGCGCCACAGCGGGACCGGAGCGCGGCCAGGGCCGGTTCGAAGGCCGCCGCCTCGAAGGCCTGGTGGTAGATCTTCGTGCCCCGGGCGAGCCAGCCGGCCACGGTGTCGGAGCCGGGGAGGTCCATCAGGAGCTCGAGGCGGGGCCCCGGCCCCTCGAGGAAACAGCCCCGCACGCCCTGCGCCGGGTCCTCGAAGGCCTCGCCCGCCAGGCGGTAGCCGAGGGGTGACCACCCGGCGGCCTCCCGGTCGAGGTCCCGGCAGGCCACGCCGAGGTGGTGGAAGCGAAGGCCGGTGATCATCGGTTCACCATGCGCGCCGCGAGGCTGGCGCGGCGCGACAGGACGCCCTCCACGTCCGGGAACGCCTCCGCGGTGAGCTCGTGCTCCACCGCGTCGTGGTCCACGCCCCGGATCCGCGCGTACGCCGGTCGCGTGCCGAGGCGCGACAGACCGCACTCGTCGTGGAAGCGGACGACCGTGGCGTTGGCCGCGAGCGTCCGGCAGCGGACCCTCGAGAGACGCAGGTCGCGGAACGCGAGGCGGTAGATCGCGAGGGCGCTCTCCGCCGCCGCCAGCGAGTCGCTCCGCAGGACCCAGCGGCCCCACTCGCCCGCGCCCCCCCGCAGGTCGTAGAGCCCGACGGTGCCCTCGAAGCGGCCGTCGCGGCGGCGCTCCACCGCGAAGTAGAGGTCGTCGACCCGGCCTTCGCGGCGGCGCTGCCACGCCCGCTGGTCCTCGACGCGGGGGCTCGTCTCGTGGAGGAAGCGACCCCGATCCGGCGCGCAGCGCAGCGCCACGATCGCCTCGGCGTCGTCGAGGGCGACGGGCCGCAGGCGGAACGCCTCGCCCTCGAGGATGCGCTCACGCGCCATCGCTCGGGTCCCTCGCCCGGCGCAGGAGCGCGTCCCGGATCGCGCCGCTGCTCTCCAGCGTCATCAGCTCGGCCTCGGTGAAGCGGACGTCGAACGTCTCCTCGAGGGAGAACAGGAGCTCCACGTGGCGGAGCGATGTCCAGGCGGCCTCGCGCCCGCGCTCGATCGGCTCCCCCGGCCCGACCGGCCGCTCCAGCACCGAGGCGAGCAGGGCGGCGAGGCGATGCTCGAGCTCCGCCGCGGTCACGGCGTCCTCCACGTCACGCGGACGGGCAGCCGCTCCCGGGAGAGCAGGTCGATCAGCTCCGCCTCGGCCACGTGGGTCCCGTCCGGTGCCGGCCGAAGGGGCCCGACCTCCTGCTCGACGAAGCGCCGGGCCGGCTCGTTGCGGGGGCCCTCCCGGAACCGGACCCGAAGCCGGGTCCCGCCGAGGTCCGGCGCGACCCGCCGGAGCGCCTCGAGCAGGATCGCGCCCTCGACGCCTCGGCCGAGGGCCCGGCAGCTGATGCAGAGCTCGTCGACCGCGAGCTCCTCGCCGGCCAGGCGGAGGAGCATCACCGCGATCACCCCGCTGTCCGACAGCCGGTCCCGGAGCGCGGCCGTGACCAGCGCCCGTCGAGGGTCCGCGGCGTACGTGGCCACGGTCGCCTCGCCGGTCCGGGCGAGGGACGCGTTGAGCTGGTTGGTCTTGCGGAGCAGCGCCGCCGCCCGCTCCGTGTCGGCCGCCCCATCCCGCGCGAAGGTCAGCTCGACGGCGAGGCTCTCGAGGTAGGCCCGCGGGTCGGCCACCTCCCGCCTCAGGGCCGCTCGCTCCGCGTTGGCGGCGAGGTCCCGCGCGCGCAGGCGGTCCTCCCGGGAGCGTCGGTAGCCGCGGAGGCGCGGGGTCCAGCGGAGCCCCGCGAGCGTCGCGGCCGGGTCCGCCGCGTGCAGCGTGACCACCCCGGGGAGGGTCGCGCTGACGGCGGCGATCTCGCCAGGGTTGTCGTCGACGAAGAGCACCGCGTCGGTCCCGATGGCCAGCGACCTCGCTCCGACCTCGACCGCCGCGGCCTTCGGCTCCCAGCTGACCTGGAAGGCGTCGAGGTGGTGGCGGCGGAGGGGGAAGTCGGCGCGCGCCGCGAAGAGGGCCTCGGCGTCGGCCGCTTCGTTGCGGGAGACGACGCCGAGCAGCACGCCCTCGTCCCGCAGGCGGACGAGCTCCTCCTGGAGCTCGCGGTGGGCGTCGGTCAGCAGCACGCCGTCGACCCCGTCCTCGCCCAGCACCCCCGCGTAGAGCGTGTGGTCGAGGTCGATGAAGACCGCCTTGAGCCGGGGCGCGACCGCAGCCGGCAGCCAGCGAAGCCCGAGGTGGCGGGCGGTCTCGAGGCACGCCTGGTTGCTCAGCGTCGTCCCGGTCAGGGGCGCGGCTCGGGCGTCGAGGTAGCGGCCGCCCATCGAGCGCGCGATCCCGCTCTGGGGGAGGAGCGTGACGCCGGGCGGCAGGCCGGCCTCGAGCGCGGCCCGGAGCGCCTTCGAGCCCGGGTCGTCGCCGACCGGGTCGACGACGAGGATCGGTGCCGAGGTCCGGCCCCGCAGCACGGCCAGCCGGTCGCCGAGCCAGGCCGCGAGCTCCGCCGCCGGGAGCCGGTAGCGCGCGTAGTCGAGCCAGAGGAGCTCGACGTCCGCCTCCCCGCCCACGGCGAAGGTCAGGGAGTCGTCGTAGGCGCCCACCCGGACCAGGGGGGCGCGCCCCCACAGCGCCAGGAACGGCCCGAGGGTGGACGCGACCGGCTCGAAGGCGTGGTTGCGGTGGACCCGGACCCGGAGCGGAGCCGTGGGCCAGCTCGGGGTGAGCTCTCGGAGCGCGTTGCGCGAAAGACGCGAGCCGTAGAGGGGACCCTGCCATCGCGCCCGGGCGAGGGATCGCTCGGCGCCCGACGGCTGGGGTGCGCGGGGGGCCGGCGCCTGGACCGGCTGGGCGAGGCTCATGCGGGCCGCGTGAGGCAAGCCCGGTGCCGGTCCGCGCCACGCGCCTCTCGGGCCTCGACGTCGGGCTCGAGGGGGCTCGCGGGCGTCAGGAGCCTGGCGCGCCCCCCCGCCGGGCCGGCGACGCCTTGACGCCGACGACGGGGCTTCCGAACGCCCCACGGGGCCGGGCGGTGTGGCGCGGCTCGTGCGGGCGCAAGACCCCGCCGGATGTCCGGCCCCCGCGAGAGGAGCGAGAGCATGACCGCGAGCCCGACCGCGCGCGACGAGCGTACCCGGCTCGAGTCCATCGCCGAGCACAGCACCTACGGCGCCGGCGCCAACGCGGCCACGGTCGCCTACTCGGCCCGCGTCTTCGGGCGGTTGTTCCGCGGCGAGCGCTGCCTCGAGCTCGGCCCGGCGGAGGGGCTGATGACCCCCTACCTGGCCGAGCGCTTCGCCCACCTGACGGTGGTGGACGGCTCGGCCCGGTTCTGCGCCGACCTTCGCGCGCGCTTCCGGCACGCCCGCGTCGTGTGCTCGCTCTTCGAGGACTACGCGCCCGAGGACCGCTTCGACGCGATCGTCCTCGGCCACGTCCTCGAGCACGTCGAGGCGCCGCGGGCGCTGCTCGCCCGGGCGCGGGAGTGGTTGGCGCCGGAGGGGCGGCTCTTCGCCGCCGTCCCGAACGCCCGGAGCCTGCACCGGCAAGCGGCGGTGCTGATGGGGCTGCTCGGCCGGGAGGACGAGCTCAACGAGGCGGACCTCCGCCACGGCCACCGTCGGGTCTACGACCCGGAGTCGTTCCGCCAGGACGTCCAGGGGGCGGGCCTGCGGATCGAGGTCTTCGGCGGCTACTGGCTCAAGCCGGTGTCGAACGGGCAGATCGAGCGAGACTGGACGCCGGAGATGCTCGAGGCCTTCATGGCCCTGGGCGAGCGCTACCCCGACATCGCGGGCGAGCTCTACATCGTGGCGACGCGTTGAGCGGGCGGCCGCACGCGGCGCCCTTCGCCTCAAGGTGGGGCGCCGATCGGCCGCAGTCCCGGGTGGAGCCTCCCATGACCGCCCTGCCCGCCCGCCGCGTCCCCGTCCCCCGCCCCATCCCGGGCTACGCTCGGCCGACGGGCGTCGACCGGTGCTTCGAGATCGACCTCCAGCGGTTCGGCGATCGCCGGGGCGACCTGGTGGTGGCGGAGGTGGGAAGGCACCTGCCCTTCGTCGTCCAGAGGATGTACGCGCTGGTCGGCGTGCCGGAGGGAGCCGAGCGGGGAGGCCATGCGCACCGCGCCCTCGAGCAGGTGATGGTCGTGCTGTCGGGCGGCCTCGACCTCGTGCTCGACGACGGCGTCACCCGCAAGACCCTCCGGGTGGACGACCCGACCCGCGCGATCTACCTGCGGCCGATGGTCTGGCGGGAGCTCGAGGCCTTCGCGCCGAACACGGTGTGCATGGTCCTCGCGTCCGAGGTGTACGACGAGGGCGACTACCTCCGGGACTACGAAGCGTTCCAGGAGGAGCTCTCGGCCTGGCGGGGAGCGGCACCGAGGACGAGCGGGGTGTTCGCGGTCCGTGGCGACCGCCCCTGACGGCCCCCGGCGGTGTCCCTCCTCGCCCCGAGCCGGCCGCTGTCCCGCCCTCCGGCCGCCGCCGACTCGGTGGCGCCGGACGACTCGCGCCCGATCCCGATCCTTGTACTCTCCGGCGCGATGTCGCGCAGCGGGCTCGGTTGGGTGCTGAGGGGCGGACTCCCCGTCCTCATGCTGCTGATGACCCTCGCCGCGTTCCAGGCCGGCGTGGGGCTCTCGGACCGGGAGGGGGTCCCCGAGGCGGACCTCTACGCCCAGCTCTACTACGCGCTCGGCCTCTTCGTGCTCGGCGGCCTCGACCTCGGCCTCCCGGTCGGCGGCCCCGCCTGGGCTCGCGGGATGCTGTGGGTGTCCTACTTCCTCGGCCCGGTCATCACGACCAGCGCCGTGATCGAGGGCGCCCTCCGCCTGCTGAGCCCGACCTCGCTCCTGCGACGGAACCTCCACGACCACATCGTCCTGATCGGCTTCGACCACCTGGGCCGGCTCTACCTCGAGGCCCTGCGGCGACGGGACCCGGACGTGCGGGTTCCTCGTGGTCGACCGAAGCCCTCAGTCGGCGATGGAGCAGGTCGCCCGGGCCCACGGGGCGCTCCTCGTCGCCGGCGACGCCCGGACCGGCTCCTGCCTTCGATCGATGCAGCTCGAGCGGGCCCGCGAGGCCGTGCTCTTGACGGGGGACGACCTCGTCAACCTCGACGCCGCGTGGCGCATCGCCGAGATGGCGCCGGACCTCCCGGTCACGGCCCACGTGTCGGACCTCGGCCTCTGGCGCACGATCGACGCGGTCCGAGCGAACGGCGTGGGCGACCGGGTGCGGATCTTCAACGCCCACCGCGTCGCCGCCCATCGCCTCTACGAGGAGCATCTCGCCGCCTACTTCGCCACGACGGAGCCGGAGGACGTGGTGGTCCTGCTCGGGTTCGGGCGCTTCGGCCAGACCGTCCTCGAGTACCTCCAGCGGCGCGCCGGCTCGCAGATCAAGCAGGCGGTCGTCGTGGACCGGGCGGCCGGTCGACGGGCGCGCCTCTACGAGGCCCAGGTCGGCAACGGGGGGCGCTGCGACCTCGTGGTGGTGGAGGGCGACCTCGACGACCCCCACACCTTCGAGCACATCGACGCCACGCTGGAGATGAGCGAGGCGCCCCCGGTGTTCGTGATCGGGACCGACGACGACCAGCGCAACCTGCGCTCGGCCATCACGCTCCGGTCGAGCTACCCCGATAGCCGCATCTTCGTGCGGTGCGTGCACCAGTCGGCCTTCGGCGCGCGCATCTCGACCACCCTTCGCTTCGAGGTGCTGGCGGTGGATGCGATGCTGCGGCACGCGCTCGCGGAGGAGCCGACCAGCTGGACCCGATAGGGGGGGCCGGCAGGGGGCCCCACACCGGGCTAGACTCCGCGCGTGAGCGAGCCGGGACGGTGGACCTCCTCGCGCTGTTGACGCTGCTGGTGCTGGCCGGCGTGGTCGGGGGGTCCTGGGTGCTGGCCCGGCAGGAGGACGGCCGGCTGCTCGAGGGCTGGGAGGCCCTCGCGAGCCACCTGGGCGCCCGGGTGGTCCGCCCGCGGGGGCCGCTCCTGTCGCCGGCCTTCGCCGCGATGGAGGTGGAGCGGGGGGGCTCCCGGGTGGTCGTGGAGGCGTGCCGCGGGCCCCTGGGCCGCCCGGTGACCAGGGCGCGGGCGCGCTACGCGCTCGGCGAGGGCCCGGTGTTCGCCGCGCGCCCGGTCGGCCGGGGCGACGTGGACCGGCGCCGCCCGGCGGACGCCGCGGACCCCACCCCGAGCTTCGACGAGGCCTACGCGCTCCGAACGGGCGACCGCGCCGGCGCCCGCGCCGTGCTGGGGCCGGTCGACAAGGCGGCCTTCCGCACCGTGCTGTCCGGCGCCTCGCTCCTCGCCGACGGTTCCGAGGTCCGCGTCACGCTGCCACGGCCGACGCAGGACCCGGTGGTGCTCTGGGCGCTGATCGACGTCACCGCGGAGCTCGCCGAGCACGGGGCCCGGCAGCTCCGCGCGCTGGCCGATCAGCTCCCCGAGTCGAGGTGGCGGGACGCCGGGGACCTCGGAGGCGACGGGGCACCACGCCTGGTCGTCGACACGGTGGCCGGTCCCGTCGAGGTGCTCGTGCGCGCCCGCAGCGCACCGCGGGTGGCGCTAAGGGTCTCGGCCCCGCGAACGCACGCCTCGGGGCGGGCTTCGGCCCCGGAGGTCGAGGCGCACCTCGCGGAGCTGGGGACCGGTCGCCTCCACGAGGGCGACGGCGAGCTCTCGATCCGCTGGGACGGCGTCCCCCCCGCCGCCGACCTCGGGGAAGGGGTGCTGGTGCTCCGGCTCCTGGCAGGCGGCTCGACGCGGCGCGGGGTCTTCCGGTAGCGGCCCGACCGTCTCGAGCGCGGGCTCAGACCCCCAGCAGGCTCAGCCCACGGGAGGGGGGGGGGCGGCGAGGGGGGGGGGGGGGGAGGGGGGGGGGGGGGGGGGGGGGGGGGGGGGGGGGGGGCGGGGAGGGGAGGGGGGGGG
>JBHJHB010000096.1:0-5037 GCA_050331215.1 Sandaracinaceae bacterium
GGCGGTGCGTCGGGTCGATGTTGAAGGTCGTGGCGCCGACGATCAGGTTGCGCGGGTTGGGCGTCTCGTAGCTCAGCACACCGCCCGGGGCGAGCACGCGCAGCGCCTCGCGCGTCATCCAGGTCACCGTGTCGAAGGACAGATGCTCGACCAGGTGGTGCGCGGTGACGGCGGCATAGTGGTTGTCCGGCGCCTCGGCCAACGTCCGGAGCGCATCGCCCTCGCGGACCTCGAGGCCGAGGGCGAGGGCTTCCGAGATCTGGACCGGGGTGAGACCGACCCCCTCCGCGGCGATCGCCTCGCGCGTCAGCAGCTCGACCCACTCGCCGCGGCCGCAGCCGAGATCCAGCACCCGGCCGCCCGTCGCCTCCACAGCCTGACGGACATCGGGCAGGTAGACGCGCAGCCGCTCCAGGATCTCGTCGCGCGCGCCGCGGAAGCGGTCCTCGAGCCGCCCGTAGAAGGCATCGCGCAGGGCATCCAGCCCCTCGCGCCGGTCGGGCGACGGAAAGGGGGGGCTCGCCCGCTTGTCCTCGCCGTTCCGGAACCGCGCGAGGTCGAGACGGCGGCTGAGATAGGTGTAGGCGCGCGCCGTCGCCGCCATCTCGGCAACGAGCCCTGCGGCATCGCGGCGGGTCCGGCCGTCCAGGTCGGAAAGATCGCGGCCGAGATCCGCGATGCGTTCGCCGGTGCCGTCTAGCCGGTCGAGCCGGGCGCTGTCGCGATGGAGGATCTCCACGAGCTCCGCCTGACGGCTGCGGACCTCGGCGACCGCCTCGGTCAGCGCATCGCCGCGCTGGTCGACGCGCTCGGCGATGCGCTCGTCGACGGCGGAGAGGCGGGCCTCGATGCGGCGCTGCCCCTCCTCGATCTGGGCGAGCCGGTCCCGCAGGGCGTTGGTGCCGTGGTCGAGGTCGGCGCTGCGCTCGCCGAGGTTGAAGAGCTCGTCGGAGAGCCGGTCGACCCGCGGCTCGAGCTGACGCAGGCTCCGGTCGGCGAACTTGGCCGACTGCGCGGTACGCCCGAGCTTGAAGAAGGCTGAGAAATAGCGCTCGATCCGTTTGAGGAAGGGCACGCGGGGCTCCCTGGGCTTGGCGGGCGTCGCAGGGTCTGCCTGCGATCGCGCCGCATCGGGTCCGATCAGCCGCGCGAGGCCGTCGGGCCGGGCCGTTCGCAGGCCCGTGTCGGTGTCCTGATCGCCGTGCGACATGGCCGGCTTATCGCCAGAGGGCGTCGGCGATGCAAGCGGCCGGTCTCAGGCGAAGCCGTCGAAATCCCAGAGGTAGCCGACGAAGGTCACCCGCGTGCCGTCGTCGAGCTCGAAGGTATCGAAGGCGAGCTGGTCCGACTCGAACCCCGCGTGGACCGGCTGGTCGATCACGAAGAGATCCTCCCCGACCCGGAAGTTGTCGGCGGCGCCGACCATGTCCTGGAACTCGTCGACCTGCTCGAGCAGCTCGTGGGCCGAAATGACCGGTGCCGGCTTGTAGGGCACGGGCGCCGGTCCGGCGGGCCTGTCCGGCGCGGGTCCGGGTGCGGCGACATCGTCGGGAGCAGGCTGGGGCGCGTCGGCATCGGCGCCGGGCGCGTCCGGCCGCGAGCCTGGCGTGCCGGACGGCGGAGCGCCTCCCTCCGCCTCGAAATCGAAGCGGTCCGGGCGCTCCGGCTGATGGTCGTCGGCGCTCGACAGGCTCGCCACCCGCTCGCTGTCGCTGTCGGCTTCGGACTGCGCGAGCCCTTCGTCCGCCGGACCCGGCTCGCCGGTGAGAAGCGCGAAGAAGTCGGAGCCGACGGCCGCCATGAGCTCCTCGACCTCGACGACCTCGAAGGTGAGCGCCGCGGCGCCCACGGTGTCGAGCACGAAGAGCGGGACGGCCGGCTCGTCGCCCGCGGCCAGGGACCCGCTCTCCCCTGGTATGCCGACGGCGTCGAGAGAGAAGGCCGCGGTGAACAGCGCGTCGACGTCCAGCAGCGCGTCGAGACCCGAGCGCTGCGCCGCGTCCGCTGCCCCGGACCAGAACGGCGTAACCTCCGGCCGCTCGCGGGCGACCGGTCCGGAGGCGACCGTCTCCCGGCCCTCGGCCTCTTCCGGCACGGCGGACGGGGTCTTGCCGCCGTCGGGCGCTTCGGCGTCGGCCTCGGCCTCGGCCCCCTCGGCGATCGCCTCGCGCGGCTCGACCACGGTCGCGTTGCGCTGCGCCTGCGCGCCGGCGGCATCGCCCTCGGCGTTCGCGACGATCTGGGCGCGGCGCTCGCCCTCGGCCGGCGTCTTGCTCTCGGCCGCGGAGAGGGTCTTGGAGATGTCCTGAACGAGCGCCAGCATCGCCAGCGCCATGCCGGCGGGCATCAGGGGGCCGAGGCCGTTGGCCTGCGCGCCCGCCTGGCCCTGGGACGTCGCGCCCGCCGCCGTGTCGGCGGCGAATTCCGCGGCCTGCTGCGCGAGCTGCTTGAGCCGGACCGAGAGGTTCGGCCCCTTGTCGCCCGCGGCTGCGGCGCTCGCCTCCTCGCCCTCCTCCGCCTCGTCCTCGGCCCGGCCGCGGAACGGCGCGCGCTCGGACACGGCCTCGGCGTAGAGCAGGAAGGTCAGCATCATGCTGGCGAGCAGCGCGCTGGGGTGGAGGCTGACCACCTTGCTCCGGACCCGGGTGACGGCAAGGTCGCTGTTCTCGAAGAAGCGCTCGGCGCAGTTCTCGAAGCTCCGGCCCTTGATCGGGCGGGCGATCATGACGCTGTCGATGATGAAGCGGCCGTCGATCGCCGCGGCGTGGACGATGACCTCGCCCGTCGCGAGCGAGCATATCGCGCACCAGGGCTCGCCTTCGTCCGAGATGCCGTGCTCGCCCTCGACCGCGATGCCGGCGGCGTCGAGCAGCTTCTCGATCCGGGCGAACTGGGCGCGCTGGTCGTTGGTCCAGCCGGTCTGCGAGCTGAAGAGGCTGAGAACGGACGCAGTCATGGCCGACCCCGTTCCGCCATATCGTCAGTCGATGATGTGGAAACGATCTGGCGTATTCGCCTGCTCGCCGTCATGGCCAAAAAGACTCTCGAACGTGACCGGGTCGTAAAACCGCATCGCATTGAAAACCAGATCGCACACCGGAATGTCAAGCGCCTCCGCCCAGACGCGGTAGCGATCCGGCGGAATGCGCCCGCGGCCGTTCTCGAGCTGGGAGATGAAGGTGTAGTAGTCGGCCCCGACCTCCGCCGCGAGCTCGCGCTGCGAGAGGCCGCGTTTCATCCGCTGCGCACGAAGCCAGCGGCCGCCGGCACGGCGGCGTTCCTGGACATCGGCATCGCTGGTCTTCTGGTTGTGCAGGTACATGACGGTCAGTGTGTTTGCTTCCTGTTGAAAATGCCCTGCCAAGCCGATGGTGTAAAGTTTGCTGTATGTCGACTCGGGCGAAAAATGCAGCCCCTCTCACGCCGGCGTGAGCAATTCGACGCGTCGAGACCGAGCGTGACAAGAAGAAAGGGGCCGCCCGGTGGACGGCCCCTTCCCTGTTTCGCGAATGGCGGGGCGCCGTGGCGCCCCACACCGCTCGATCAGGCGATCAGGTTGAACTCGAGGAAGTCGTCGCGGACTGCCTCGTCCGTCAGGTCGACGAAGTCGCCGAAGTCATCGTTCAGGAGGATGGTGAAGTCACCCTCGACGCCGAAGCTGTTGTCGCCGTCGAAGCCGAACTCCAGATCCTCCTCGGCGACGCCCAGCCCGGTGATGTCGATTTGCGTGAGCGTGTTGGGGTTGTCGACCGCCTCGCCCTCGTCGTCGCCGTCGAAGCCGAGCACGAAGTTGTCGACCTGGAAGAGCGAGCCGTCACCGGAGTTGGCCTCGGTGTCGAACGCCGTGAAGGTCACGCGGGCGTTGTAGTTGCCCTCGTCCGTGAACTCGTAGGTGAACGGATCGTTGGAGGCATCCTGAACGATCGGGTTCGGAACGCCTTCCTCCTCGAGCCGCAGCAGGTTGCCGCTGTCGAAGATCGGCGAGCCGTCCTCGTTGTCGCCCTCGAGCACGATGCGGTCGATGCCGTCGGAGTCGTCCAGGAAGTCCGACTCCGGCGACGGGGTGACCTGCAGGCCGATGGTGACCTCGCCCTCGTCCTCGCCGTCGGCGAAGGCCAGCAGCTCGCGAGCGGCCGCAGCGTCTTCGATGGCGTCGTCGCTATTGGCCACCGCTGCGAGGCTGGTGAACTCATCACCGTTGTACGAGAAGACCACCTGGGCCAGGTAGTCGCCCGGAGAGGCCTCCTCGCCACCCTCGGTCGGGGTCCCGGTGTTGATCTCGCTCACCAGGCTCTCGAGCAGGATGAGGAAGTCCTCCGGGTCGCTGCCGGCCTCCAGGGCCTCGGACACGTCGACCTCGAAGGTCTGCGTGCGCTCCTCGCCCTCGCTGTCGGTAGCGGTGATGTCGAGGGTCGCGCTCCGGACATCGTCCAGATCCTCGCCGTCGCCCTCACCCTCGTTCAGGTCGGGGTTGAAGCCGAGGATGGTGCTCCGCTCCGTGTCCCGGTCACCAGCGAGAACGATCTGGGCGTCGGGGATGAAGCTCGAGTCGACGCCGTCGTCCTGCTCGTCGAGGATGAAGTTGATGTCGGTGCCGGCGAACTGGTCGAGGCGGGCGAAGAAGCCGCCATCGTAGCCCGTGGCATTGACAGTGTTCAGCGTGGCCGGGAGAGCCTCGCTGAGCACGAGACGATCGTCCTCATCCTCGTCGCCGCCCGTGACGTTGAGGGTGCGCGCCTCGGCATCGGCGGGCGAACCACCGGCCTCGTTGGCATCCTCGTCGATCCGCAGGCAGAGCAGGGTCTCGTCGAGATCACCGTCCTCCACGTCAGCCGGACGCTCCACGTCGAGATTGACCGTGGTGAAGTCGCGAGCGTCGAGGGTGGCACCCTCGCTGCCGGAGAAGCCGTTCTCGAGAGCCTCGGTCGAACCGTAGTAGCCGCCGTCGACCTCCGGCTCGCAGTTGCGAAGCGGATCGTCCTCGCCGAGCTCCTCGTTGATCGTGAGATCGAGCACCGCAGAGCTGTCGGCACCGTT
>JBHJHB010000097.1:0-8331 GCA_050331215.1 Sandaracinaceae bacterium
CCCCGCTCACCCGCACATCGTCGCCGGCGGTCGCCCCCGCCGCGGCGGCCGCCGCCCAGGTCGCCCAGGCCGACCTGGCGAGCCGGCTGGCCGCCCTCGGCCTGACAGCGCAGCAGGTCGAGGGCGTGCTCGCCCTGAGCCGCGAGGTGATCGAGCGCGTCGTCTGGGAGGTCGTCCCGGACCTCGCCGAGGTGATCATCCGCGAGGAGATCAAGCGGCTCACGGAGTCCTAGACCTCCGGGCTGGACGTCGCGGTCCGGTCAGGGAGGATGGCCGTCCCCCACCGCCGGTGGCGCGCTTGTCCCGGGGGGCGCGACCACGTACAGACACCGCATGAGCCAGGACGCAGACCGCGTTCGCACGGTCGACGTGGCCGCCCTCCCGAAGCACTTCGCCGCGCCGGAGGCCGAGGCGCGCTGGGACCAGCGCTGGCAGGAGACGGGCATCTACCGGTGGGACGAAACGGCCGCGCGCGAGGATACCTTCGTGGTCGACACGCCGCCCCCCACCGTCAGCGGGTCGCTCCACATCGGCCACGTGTTCAGCTACACGCACACCGACATCCTCGTGCGCCAGCGCCGGATGCGGGGGCAAGCGATCTTCTATCCGATGGGCTGGGACGACAACGGCCTCCCCACGGAGCGTCGAGTCCAGAACATCTACCACGTCCGCTGCGACCCGACGGTCCCCTACGACGCGGACCTCGCGCTGGCCCCGGTCGACGCGAAGCCCGCCAAGAAGCAGCGACCGCGGCAGATCAGCCGCCGCAACTTCATCGAGCTCTGCGAGACCGTCACGGCGGAGGACGAGAAGGCCTTCGAGCAGCTCTTCCGGCGGGTCGGCCTGAGCGTGGACTGGGGCCAGACCTACGCGACGATCGATGAGCGCAGCCGCCACCTCGCCCAGCTGAGCTTCCTCGATCTGTACGCCAAGGGCCACCTCTACACCTCCGAGGCCCCCACGATGTGGGACGTCGACTTCCAGACCGCCGTGGCCCAGGCGGAGGTCGTCGCCCGGCCCAAGCAAGGCGCCTTCCACGACATCCGCTTCGGCGTGGCCGGGAGCGCCGACAGCTTCGTGATCTCGACCACCCGGCCCGAGCTCCTCCCCGCCTGCGTCGGCGTCACCGCCCACCCGGACGACGAGCGCTACCGGCAGCTCTTCGGCAAGGTCGCGGTCACTCCCCTGTTCGCGGTGTCGGTCCCGATCTTCCCGAGCGAGCTCGTCGACCCGAAGAAGGGCACCGGCATCCTGATGGTGTGCACCTTCGGCGACCAGACCGACGTGCACTGGTGGCGTGAGCAGGGCCTCGTCCTCCGGGAGATCGTCGGCCCCGACGGCCGGCTCCTCGAGCGGACCTTCACCGAGGGAGGCGTCTTCGACAGCTCGTCGCCCAGCCGCGCCAACCGGTACTACGCGGAGCTGGCCGGCAAGCGGGTCGCGGGCGCGCGAGCGCGGATCGTGGAGCTGCTCCAGGAGCCGGAGGGCGCCGCGGCCGACCCCGCCCCCGCGCTCCAGGGAAACCCCAAACCGACGGAGCAGGCGGTCAAGCACTACGAGAAAGGCGACCGGCCCCTCGAGTACATCGTGACCCGCCAGTGGTTCGTGAAGCTGATGGAGCAGAAGGACGCGCTGCTGGCCCAGGGCGAGGAGGTGGGCTGGCACCCGGACTTCATGGGCCTCCGGTACCGGAACTGGACCGAGAACCTCGCCCTCGACTGGTGCGTGAGCCGCCAGCGCTACTTCGGCGTCCCCATCCCCGTCTGGTACGCGGTCGACGAGGAGGGCAAGGTCGATCACGAGCAGGTCCTCCTGCCCCGGCCCGACGAGCTCCCGGTCGACCCTGCGAGCGACACGCCCCCCGGCTACACGGAGGCGCAGCGAGGGCGGCCCTCGGGCTTCGTCGGCGAGCAGGACGTCTTCGACACGTGGTTCACGAGCTCGCTGACCCCGCAGATCGGGAGCGGCTGGCTCCTCGACGAGGCGCGCCATCGCCGGCTCTTCCCGGCCGACATCCGGCCCCAGAGCCACGAGATCATCCGGACGTGGGCCTTCTACACCATCGCCAAGGCGCTCCTCCACGAGGGCGAGGTGCCGTGGCATCACGTCGTGATCAGCGGCTGGATCCTCGACCCCGACCGCAAGAAGATGTCCAAGAGCCGGGGCAACGTGGTGACCCCGGCCCACCTGCTCGACCAGTACACGACCGACGGCGTTCGCTACTGGGCCGGCAGCGCGCGCCTCGGGATGGACACCGCCTTCGACGAGAAGGTCCTGAAGGTCGGCAAGCGCCTCGTCACCAAGCTCTTCAACGCGGGCAAGTTCGTGCTCGGCCAGGACGCCGAGGTGCGGCCGATCACCCACGAGCTCGACCGGGCCTTCGTCCAGGAGCTGCGCAGCGTGGTCGCCGAGGCGACGGAGGCCTACGAGGCGTTCGACTACGCGCGGGCCCTCATGGTGACCGAGAGCTTCTTCTGGGCGCGCTTCACCGACACCTTCCTCGAGCTGACCAAGGGCCGGGCCCGCGGCGACGACGTCAGCGAGGCGGACCGGGGCTCGGCGGTGGCGGCGCTCCGGGTCGGCCTCGGCGTTCTGCTGCGTCTCTTCGCGCCCACGCTCCCCTACATCACGGAGGAGATCTGGTCCTGGGTGTTCGCCGAGGAGACCGGCCACGCCTCGATCCACGTCGCCCCCTGG
Source organism: Sandaracinaceae bacterium (assembly GCA_050331215.1). GTDB lineage: Bacteria > Myxococcota_A > Polyangia > Polyangiales > Sandaracinaceae > JBHJHB01. Next base: position 2,698 of record JBHJHB010000097.1, read on the forward strand.
CCGAGCCCCGCGGACGTGGCGGACGTCGCGCCACCGGACGACGAGGGGAGCTTCGCCCTCGCGATCGACGCGCTCCAGACGATCAACAGGGCCAAGAGCGACGCGGGAGCCTCGGCGGGCCGCGTCACGGAGCGCCTCGTGCTGGCGGCGAGCCCGGCCACCGTGGAGCGGCTCGCCCCCGTGTGGGACGACGTCGCCATGGCCGCGCGGTGCCAGGAGCACCGGCTGGAGCGGAAGGGGGGCCTCGACGACGGCACCTTCGAGATCGTCGAGGCCCGCTTCCAGGACAAGGGGACGAAGGGCTGACCCGGCGCGGGCCGGCCGCAACAGCGCTCAGAAGAGCTCGAAGCCGACGGTGAGGTAGGTCCAGCTGAAGATGTTCTCGCCGGGAGCATCCGTGATGATCGTGACGTGCTGCTTGAGCGCGATGGCGAAGGCGCCGCGTGCGCCGGGGCCGGTCGTGCCGAGCATGAAGGCGATTCGGGCTCCGACGCCCGGGTAGCCATTGGCGTTGAACAGGTCGCCGGACAGGAGGTCGAAGCTCCCCTCGGCGCCGATCTGGAAGAAGTTCCCGAACGTGAAGTCGAACCCGCCCCCGGACGACCAGTTGTTCAGGCCGGCCGGGTCCCCGCTTCCGGCGCGGTCCCACGCCCCGAAGAGCAGGCCCGTCTGGCCGTAGAGCCCGAAGAGCGAGCTGAACTGGACGCCCAGCCGGACCTGCGCCGCCCCGTGGCCGCCCCCTCGCGCGCCACCCTGGCCCGCGAAGATCAGGGCCCCGGCGCCGCCGTCGGCGCCGAACCGGATCCGCGCGTTGTCCTCGACGTAGCGGCCGTCGCCCCCGCCCTCCTCCTGGGCGAGGACGGCGGTCGGGGCTAGCCAGACCAGGCTCGCCGCCACCAGGCCAAGAAGCGGTCCGCGTTGAATCGTTCTCATGTCTCCTCCTCGCCGCCGTCGTGGGCGGGTGCACGGCCATCGAGCCGCGAGCGCTACGATTCCCGCCCCGTGTATCCGAGGTACTTATCTCGGCTGCCTGGCCGGTTTGTCAACGGAGCGAGCCCGCCTCAGCCTCTCGGGGCGGAGCCGAGGAGGCCGCCCGGACCGCCCCGCTACGCGCGGGAGAGGGGCTCCTCGGCCGCCTCGAACAGCGGAAGCTGCCCGGGCAGCACGTGGTCCCCCACCACCGCGATGCCCTCGACCCGTAGCAGCCACCGCTTGCGCCGCAGCCCGGACGAGTAGCCCCCGAGGTGATGGCGGGCCGCGATGATGCGATGGCAGGGCACCACGATCGGCAGGGGGTTGGCGCTCATGGCGGCGCCGATCGCCCGCGTTGCCCGCGGCGAGCCGACCGCGCGGGCGAGGGCCCCGTAGGTCGCCACGCGCCCCCGGGGCACGCGGCGGAGCGCCGTCCACGCCCGCTCCTGGAAAGCGGTGCCGCGGAGGCGGACCGGCAGGAGGGCGGGGTCGACATCCAGGCCGCCGAGGTAGGCCGTGAGCAGCGCCTCGACGGTCCGGGGCACGGCCGCCGGCGCGGGCAGCTCGTCGCCGAGCTCGGGGGTCCACCTCCCCCACTCGCCCCGGTCGCCGAGGTCGGGCGCGAAGCGGAGCATCGTCAGCCCCTCCGGCACCCAGGCCACGCTCAGCGGGCCCAGCGCCTCGCTCCCGACCCGGCCCCACCCCGTGTCCGGGAGACCCCCCGGTTTCTCCTCCGGGGCGTCGATGTTAGCTTCGATGGGCATGAAATCGTGGGCGGTGGCGTTAACCCTGATCGCGGCTGGGGGCTGTGCGCCGAGCCTGCGGGCGACCCAGCGCAGCCAGGTGTACTTCGAGCGCTGCTACGCCGCCGACTTCGATCCGCGCATCCCCGGCACCGAAAAGCATGCCTGCTGGGACGCGTGGCTGGAACACTACGCCGCCCACCAGCCCCGGGAGCGCGTCGAGTACGCCCGGGAGCGCTCCCGTGGCCTCGCGCGAGGCCGGGCGGTCGCGCCCCTGCCGGGCATCCCCGAGGCGGCGATGGGGCCGACCGGGGCCGCCTCGGTCGCCGCGGCCTCGGCGGGCGGGGACGAAGCGGACGAGTCCCGCTGGCCCCCTCCCCGGGAGCGCCGCTACCGGCGGCCGCTCCCCCGCACCTCCAACCCGACCTGCGCGGCGGCGGCGAGCGAGGCCCCGTGGCGCGACTGCCTCGCCGCCTGCGAGGACCGGCCGGCCTGCAGGAACGCCTGCACGGTGGAGCTCCGGGCCTGCGCCCGGGGTTGCTACTGACGTCACGTTCGACTCCGGACGGCTAGGCCCGGCCCGCGCGCCGGCGCAGCACCCACTCGGCCGTGAAGCCGAGGACGAGGAGCGCGAACGCCCAGAGCGAGGCGAACGGCGCCTTCTCGACGGTGCCGAGGGATCGCACCCGGCTCGTGTCGAAGGCCGACAGCGCCGGGGCGTCCTCCGGGGACGCGACGAAGCGGCCGCCCGCGGCCTCGCTCAGCCGGGCCAGCAGCGCCGGGTCGGCGCGGGGGTCGGCGAGCTCGTCGCCTCCGGCCTCGATCAGGAACACCTCCTCCGCGGCGGGCTCCTCCGCGTCCTCCGGCCAGGCCTCGACCGTGTACGCGCCCGGAGCCGCCGGGGCGTCGAAGGCGACCTCGACCGCCCCATCGGTCGCCACCCGGCCCGGGTAGCGGGCCACCTCCGCCCCTTCGAGGTCCCGGAGCCGCAGCGAGACGGGCCGGTCCGCCAGGGGCTGGTAGCGCTCGTCCGCCAGGCGCCCGCGCACGGCGACCCGCGCCCCGGGCCCGTAGCGCTCCCGGTCGGTCGTGAGGACGGCCGGCTCGAGCGTCGGGTCCCGCGCGAGCCACCGGACCGCCCGGTCCCAGAAGCGCTCGTAGGCGGACCCGTCCCCGGTCGCCCCTCCGGTGCTGATGCCCCATCGCCAGCTCGTGTCCGTGGTCAGGGCGAGCACCCGCCCGCGGCCCGCGGTGCCGGTGACCAGGATCGGCAACGGCGAGCCCACCCCGCTCCGGGCGGTCGGGTGGGCGAGGAGGACCGTGGCCCCCGGTCGGACCCGGGCCACGCCGTTGGCCCCCGAGAGCGGGGCGAGCCGTGCCCACGCCTCGACGGTCTGGCTCGGGTCCGGCAGGAGCGCGAGCAGCGGGTGCCGCGCCAGGCCCGGGGCGAGGCGCGGCGCGAAGTCGCCGTAGACCAGGAGCTCCCGCTCGGGCGCGTCGGCGGGGGGCAGATCGACCGGCAGGACCTCGGCCACCGGCGTCGCCCGGTAGGCGCCGCTGCCGAAGGACAGCGGGCCCCCGATCATCGCGAAGCTGCCGCCGCGCAGCACGTAGTCCCGGATCCGGGGCAGGTAGCCGCCCATCTGATAGGGCCCGTACTCGAAGTTCTGGAAGAGCACGAGGTCGAAGGAGCCGAGGTGCTCGTTGAAGAGCTCGTCGGTCGGGAAGGGGATCAGCGCGAGGTCGTCGGGCCCCGCCATGGTCAGGTCCGAGGTGTTCCGGAGGATGAAGAAGCTGATCAGGTCCGTCGCCGGGTCCCGTTTGAGGAAGGAGCGGAGGAACCGCTGGTCCCAGCTCGGCTGGCCGGCCACGAGCAGCACCCGGAGCTTGTCCCGGGTGACGCGGACGAGGAACGCGCGCCGGTTGTTCTCCGGCACCGCGTCCCCCTCGCGGCGCGGGATGGAGACCTGGTAGACGGCCCGGCCCAGGCGGCTCGGGGTGAAGGGGATGTCCACCTCGGCCTCGCCGTCCGGCGGGACCTCCGCGACGACCTCCCGCACGAGCTGCTCGCCCCGGCGGAGGCTGACCGGGATCGGCCCGCCGGGACCTCCGCTCGAGCGGACGCGCACCCGGACCCTCGCCGAGCGGCGAAGGAACGCCACCGGGTCGGCCTCCGCCAGCGCGATCGCGTCGTCGCGCAGATCGTCCTCCCCGACGGCGACGGTGTGGATGCGGACGCCCGCGGCGCCGAGCGCCGCGGGATCGATCCCGCTGCGATCCGCCCCGTCGGAGAGCACCACCACCGCCCCGAGCTCCTGGCCTCGCGGCTGGGCGAGCAGCGTATCGAGCGCCGCGCCGAGCTGGCTCCGGTCGGCGTCCGCCGGGAGCGACCCGGCGAGCTGCCCGAGGTCCGCGGCCTCGAGGATCTCGCCGAAGGTGAAGGTCGCCACCGGCTCGTCCCGGCCCTCCGCCCAGCGGGACAGGAGCGCCCGGGCCCGGCCGTTGCGCGACCGGTCGCCGGGTACCCCCATGCTCCGGCTCGAGTCGACGACGAGCGCGAGGGCCCCGTCGCGCCGGTCGACCCGCTCCTCGAGCCAGCGCGGCTGCACGGCGACCACCCAGGCGAGGGGCGCGGTCGCGATCCGGAGCGCCCCGAGCAGCAGGCGAACGCGCCGGGGCTCCACGCCGCGCAGGCGCGCCAGGCCGTGGACCACCGCGAGCGCGAGGAGCGCCCCGAGGACCGCGGCGCTCACCACGCCGCCCGGGATGGCCAGCGCAACCGAGGAGGCCCCGTCGAGGGGGACGTCGCTCACGACCCTCCGGTCACGGAAGGGCTCCGCGCCGTTCGATGATGAAGGGCGCGTGCACCTGGTCGTCCTTGTAGTCCAGGCAGAGGGCGTACATCACGATGTTGACCCCGAGCCGGATCGCCCGCTCCCGCTGCTCCTCCCCGCCGGGCAGCACCGGGTGGATCCAGGAGCCGAGGTTGTCGCGCGCCCAGGCCCCGCCGAGGTCGTGCCGGCTGTAGAGCACCGCCACGCGGTCCCCGACCGTCATCGCCTCCATCCGCTCCGGGCCCCGGACCCGCCCCTCGGGTCGACCGAGCAGGTAGAAGCTGCGGAACACGGTGTGGCCGGGGCCGAGGGGGGTGAGCCGCCGGCGCGGGAAGGCCTGGTCGAGCTCCCGCCGTACGGAGCGGTCGAAGCCCGAGCCGTCCGGCGCCGCGTCGTCGATCAGGACGAAGCCGCCGAAGCGCACGAAGCGGCGCAGCCCGGCGCGCTCGCCATCGCTCAGGGGGCCGAAGGCCTGGTCTCCGCTCCAGTACAGGAAGGGCGTCTCGAAGATCGAGGGATCGTCGAGGCGCGTGCGGGTCGGCTCGAGCCGGGTGTCGATGCTCGTCCGCTTTCGCACCTCCCAGGCGAGGCGCCGAGGCGCGGTCGGGCGCGGATCCGGGTGCCCGCCACGGTGGTCGACCGCCCTGACGTCGAAGCGGGACGACTCGCCGATCGCGCGGCCAGCGCTGGGCGCGAGGGCCGCGCCGAGCACCGCCGCGGCGAGCGTCACGGCCACCCGCAGCGGGCGCGCTGCGCGCTTGTGCCGCTCGGAGCGCTCCGATAGATTCCGCCGCATCGGTCGGAACGTAGCCCAAGGGCTGGGCCGCGCATCCGGCGCGAGGCCGCGATGATCCGGACCCGCTACGCATGCTGGCCGCTCGTGTGGGCAGGCCTCGCGCTCGTCCCGGTCGGGGTGGCGGCGCAGCCCCCCGAGGACAGCGCCCAGCCCCCCGAGGACAGCGCCCAGCCCCCCGAGGACAGCGCCCAGCCCCCCGAGGACAGCGCCCAGCCCCCCGAGGACGGCGCCCAGCCCCCCGAGGACGGCGCCCAGCCCCCCGAGGACGGCGCCCAGCCCCCCGAGGACG
>JBHJHB010000098.1:0-21349 GCA_050331215.1 Sandaracinaceae bacterium
CACGCCGGGCACCCCCCCCGCACGCCCTTCGCGCGGAGGTTGACCGGGCACACACCCATGCCGGGCGGCCCGGCGGCGCCCCGCGCGGGCGCGGGGGCAACTGGCAAGTCGGCCGCCCGGGTATCCGGGCGCGCGGCCGCCGGCCGGGCGGCGGCCGGCGCCCGGCCGTAGGTCACGGAACGCTCCGCCAGGGCCCGCGCCTCGACGACCGGGACCTCGGCCGTCGGAGTGCCGCCGCCCGCGGCCGTCACCGCGGCGGCGCCCAGCCCGCTGTGGCCGACGAGGGTCTCCGCGGGCGGCTCCTCGCGTACCGCGCCCGGGAGGGTGGGCTGGGTATCGCCATCGTCGACGAGAGGGGTCCCGCACTGGTTGCAGAACCGAGCGTCCTCGGCGTTGACGGCTCCACAATTGGGGCAAGAGGTCATCAGGCTCCAGGATCGGCAGACGGAAGGACGCCTCGCGCCCGCCCGGCGTTCAGAAGACCGGTGTTGAGTCGGCTCGCGTCGTCCACTCGGCTCTCGCTCCCTCGGGCCTCGTCCACCGGGCCATCGTCCACTGGGCCATCGTCCACTGGCCCATCGTCCACTGGCCCATCGTCCACCTGGGCCTCGTCCACTCGGCCCTCCTCCCCGCGCCCCTCTCCGGGCCACGACCGGGCCCGGTCAGCGCACCCGATAGCGCGGCGGCTCCCAGCTGCTGAGGCCCGTCGACGCCTGGAGCCGCACGACGAGGAGGGCGAGCGCCGCCCAGTCCTGCTGCCCGCCGTCGGGCCCGTAGCGGTCGCGGGCCCGGGCCGCGACGTGACGCCCACTCAACCGCACGAAGAGCCCGTCCGCCCCCTCGCCGAAGAACGCGACGGGCACGTCGAGCCCGACGCCGACCATCAGGGCGGCCCCCGCGCCGCCGTCGAGAGGCGTGATCGCCGCGCCGAGGTCCAGGCCGATCGAGTCGAGCAGGATGTCCGCCCAGCGGCGCTCGAAGCTCGCGTTGAAGAAGAACCGCAGCAGGAACAGGGGGCGGAAGTCGGCGAACAGGAGCACCCGGCTCCGCCCCCCGAGCCACCCCTCCACGCCGACGGCGGGGCCGACCATGTCGAGGTAGCGGACCCGCACCTCGCCGACCACCGCGCCGCCGGTGCCGCCGCTCCGGCCATCGAACGTCGCGCCCCCGCCCGCGCCGAGGTCGACCTCGAGGTCGCCGAGGAGGCGGCCGTGGGCCGCGTCCTGGGCCCCCACGGCACCCGCCGGCGCCAGCGCCACCGCGAGCCCGAGCGACGCCAGCACGAGCTTGGCCGCCCACCACGTCGGTCCCCACCTGCGCCGAGCCGCCACGGGCGCGAACTCTACTCCGCGCGCCTCCCGGGCGCCGGTCGGGGCCGCGATGTCGCCACCGTGAGGGCGCGGGGAGCGCTCCCCCTCGCGAGGCGTATGTGGCCGCTCGCCGCCGCGACCATCGTCCTGGTCGGCTCGGCCGCCGTTCTGCTAGAACCGGCCCATTCTTCGCCCCGGAGGGAGGGAACGTGAGCATCTTCAACCATCTAGCGCACTACGACTACGGTGAGATCCACCTCCGACGGGACAACGCCTCGAGCCTCGAAGCGATCGTGGCGATCCACGACAGCCGCCTCGGGCCCGCCCTCGGCGGCTGCCGCTTCATCCACTACGACAAGGAGGAGGACGCGATCATCGACGCGCTGCGCCTCGCCCGGGGGATGACCTACAAGGCCGCGCTGGCCGGCATCCCCCACGGCGGCGGCAAGTCCGTGATCATCCGGCCGAGCATCCGCTTCGATCGCAGCCAGCTCTTCCGCGCCTTCGGCCGCTTCGTGGACAGCCTGGGCGGCCGCTACATCACGGCCGAGGACAGCGGCACGAGCATCGAGGACATGGAGGTCGTCCGCTCCGTGACCCAGCACGTCACCGGGGTGAAGCCCGAGAGCGGCGGCGGCGGCGATCCCTCGCCGTGGACCGCGCTCGGGGTGCGGCGCGGCATCGAGGCCTGCGCGAAGTTCCTCCTCGGCCGGGACGACCTGCACGGCATGCACGTGGCCGTGCAGGGCGTCGGCCACGTCGGCTATCAGCTCTGCAAGCAGCTCCATGCGCTGGGGGCCACGCTGACGGTGGCCGACGTCGACCCGCTGAAGAGCGAGCGGGCGATGCGGGAGTTCGACGCGAAGGTCGTGCCGCTCGACGCGATCTACGGGATCGAGTGCGATGTCTTCAGCCCCTGCGCGCTCGGCTCGGCGCTGAACGACGACACCATCCCGCGCCTGCGGTGCCGGATCGTGGCGGGCGCGGCGAACAACCAGCTGGCGGAGCCCCGCCACGGCGACGACCTGATGCAGCGCGGCATCCTCTACGCGCCGGACTACGCGATCAACGCGGGCGGCCTGATCAACGTCGCGCAGGAGGCGAGCGGCTACCACGAGGAGGCGGCGCGCGAAGGGACGATGAAGGTCTACGACACCGTGTACGAGATCGCGGAGCGCGCCAGGAACGCCGAGGAGCCGACCCACCGCATCGCCGCGACCATGGCCCAGGAGATCCTGGCGCGGGTGCCCAAGGCCTGAGCGCGGCGCGTGCCGTACCTCGCGATCGGAGAGGCGACGTGGCCCGAGCTCGAGGCGGCGGTGCGCCGCGGGTACGTGACCGCGCTGGTCCCCCTCGGCGCGACGGAGCAGCACGGCCCCCACCTCCCGTGTCGCACCGACACCCTCCGGGCCGGCGCGATCGCGCGGCGCGTCGCGCACGGTCTGGGGGAGCCCGTCCTGCTCGCGCCGGTGCTCCCGGTCGGCGCCTCGGACGAGCACCGGGGGTTCCCGGGGCTGCTCGGCATGAGCACCGAGACCCTGACCACGGTCCTCGTCGACCTCGCGGAGCGCCTCCGGACGTGGGGCGTCGAGCGGCTGATCCTCCTGAGCGCGCATGGCGGAAACGTCGGCGCGGTGCGCGCGGCGGCCGAGCGCATCCGCGGCGAGCTGCCGCCCCTGACCGTCGCGGTGCCCTACGGCGCGGACGGGCGCCTCGCCGCCGCGCGGCAGGAGGGCGTGAGCCGGGCGCGCATGGGGCTGCACGCCGGTGAGGCCGAGACCTCGGAGATCCTCGCGATCGACGGCGCGGCCGTACGCCACGACCGGCTCGAGCGCGGGCTGGTCGACGACCCGGCCGCCCTCCTCGACCGGATGCGCAGCGAGCCCCTGATCGCGCTGTCGCCCAGCGGCGTCATCGGCGACCCGCGGCGCAGCGATGCCGAGCGGGGCCGCCGCTACCTGGAGGGCCAGGCGAGGGCCGTGATCGCTCAGCTCCGCCGCCCCGAGACCTGGGGCGGAGCGGCGCCTGGACCGGCGTAGCCGGCTGCCGCTGGAGCGCCGCCGTGCCAGGAGAGCCGCCGTGCCAGGAGAGCAGGGCGCACGCGGTGGTGGCCGCCGGAGGGTCGGCAGCCCAGAGTGGGCTGTCCCGTGCGACCCGCATGCCTGAGTGGCGGGACCCCCGGCGCCCATGCCCGTCCGATCGATCGATCCTCCCACCGCGCTGCCGATCGGGCTCGCCGCCTTCCTCGGGGCCACCCTCCTGTGGGGGTTCCTGCCCCTCTACTGGAAGCTGCTCTCGCATATTCCGGCGGTGCAGGTGATCGCCCATCGGACGGTCTGGACGGCGCTCATGACCCTCGCGCTGTTCGCCGCGCGCGGTCAGGGCCCGGCCCTGCTCCGCGCGTTCCGCAACCGCCGGCAGCTCGCCGCGACCGCGGCGTCGAGCTTCCTGATCACGGCCAACGGCTGCCTCTTCGTGTGGGCGGTCGCCCAGGGGCGGGTCACCGAGGTCAGCCTGGGCTACTACCTGACGCCGCTCGTCGCGGTGGCCCTGGGGGCGCTGGTGCTGCGGGAGCGCCTCACCCGGCTGCAGATGATCGCGGTGGGCATCGCGGGCCTCGGCGTCCTCTTCATGGCCCGCGGTCTCGGGTTTCCCTGGGTGTCCATCGGCCTCGCGAGCTGCTTCGGCCTGTACGGACTGGTCCGGAAGGTCGCTCCCGTGGAGGCGCTGCTCGGCCTGACGATGGAGATGACCCTCGCCATGCCACTCTGCCTGCTGTATCTCGGCATGCTCCCCGTGCCGCTGGGGGAGGTCGTGGCCGGGCCTGCGCTCGACCGGGTCCTCCTCCTGCTGTCGGGGATCGCGACCGCGCTTCCGCTCTTCCTGTTCGCCTTCGGCACGCGCCGCCTGCCCTACGCGACGGTCGGGATCCTCCTGTACGTCACGCCCACCCTCCACCTGCTCGTCGCGGTCGCGTTCTTCGGCGAGCCCTTCACGGCCGACCACGCCATCACCTTCGCGCTGATCTGGAGCGCGGTCGCGCTGTTCGTGGGCAACAACCTCCTCCAGGCCCGCCTCAGACCGGCCCCGGCCCCCGGATCCGCTGAGCCAGGATGAGGAAGGGGACCGCGAGGAGCGCCAGATCGAGGCTCACGCCCAGGGTCGCCTCCCACCCCCGCGGGTCGTCCACCTGGACCCGGAGCGCCGCGTAGACGCCGGCCATCCAGCCGTAGGCGCCGAAGTAGTTGTAGGGGCGGTAGGCGACGGTCACCGAGCCGAGGGCGAAGGGCCCGTCCCGGCCCTGGCGCCGGAAGGCGTAGCCGCCCCCGGCGAGCAGGCTCAGGCCGAGCCCGCGGCCGGTCGGCACCCAGAGGGAGAGCCCGCCGCCCGGCTCGATCGACCGGAAGCCATCGGTCCGCAGGTCGACCAAGGGCCCCGCCCGGACGCGCTCGGGCCGCCCCCGGCCGAGCAGCAGATCGGCCCGGAGGCCGAGCTCGTAGAGGAAGCCGGGCGCCCGCCCCACCCCCACCGGGATACAGAGACCCGCCCCGGTCACGAGGCGGGTGGAGAGCTGGGCCGCGAGGTCGTCGTCGGCCTCGGCGACGGCGGGTGCGCCGAGGGCGGCCGCGGCCAGGGCGATGCACGCCAGGAGCCGGGCCGGGCGACCGCCCCCGCCGGTCACATGGTCAGCCACACGTAGCCGCGGTCGAGGTCGACCACGCGCTCGTCGCCCCCCCGGCGCACGGTCAGCGGCTCTCCGCGGGTCTGCGCCAGGGACAGCGCGCTGGCACCCTGGCTCTCGTTGAGCAGCTCCACGCGGCGCTCGCCGATCGTCACGATCGCATCGCCCGGCTCGATCCCCGCCCGCGCCGCCGGCGAGTGGGGCAGCAGCGACACCACCACGAGGGCGTCGTCGTGGACCTCGTACTCCCGGATCCCGACCCCCCGATGGGGGCGGGGCGGCTCGACGCGCAGGGTGAGGCTCGAGCCACGGTCCAGCATCAGGCGCGCATCGACGCCGGGCACCGCGTTCGCCGGGAGCCCCTCCTCGCGCAGGATGCCCACCGGGTCACCGTTGATCGCGTCCCGGTCCCACACCTCGAAGCGGAGCTGGGCGTGCGACGGAAGGTGCACGTTGCGCGGCAGCCGGGCCTCCCACACCGGCTCGAGGGAGTCGTCGACCGTCTCCGTCTCGAACAGGAGCTCGCCGTCGCGGAAGAAGCGGACGAAGACGTCGGGGAGCCCACCTCCGTCGTCCCAGGGGATCGCGCCCCGCATCTGGTGGCTCACCTGCGCGCTCACGATGGTCACGCTCCAGATGTCGGGGGGCGCATCCAGGCTCCCCGTGGGCCGGGCGACCGGGGTGAGGCTCGTGCCTCGACGGGGGTACACGCAGGCCGCGAGGAGCGACGCCAGGACCACCAGGCCGAGGCGACTCAGGCGGCGCGCCGCAGGGGCACTCATGGCGCGAAGCCTCTCATAGGCCCCCGAGGTCACGCCACCTTTCGCGCCCGTGGACGGGCGGGGGAGGCGCGAGTACAAGGGGCCCATGCGGCGCGCCAAGATCGTCTGCACCCTCGGGCCGGCCTGCGATTCCCCCGAGGGGATCGACGCCTTGGTCGAGGCCGGGATGGACTGCGCGCGGCTGAACTTCAGCCACGGGAGCCACGAGAGCCACGAGCGCATCGCCCAGCTCGTCCGCGCGTCCTCGGCCAAGGCGCGACGACCGATCGCGATCCTCGCCGACCTCAGCGGTCCCAAGATGCGGATCGGCCGCTTCGCGGAGGGCCCGATCCAGCTCGCGGCGGGGGACCGGTTCACGCTCACCACCGAGGACGTCCCCGGCGATCAGACCCGGGTGAGCCACAGCTACGAGCCCCTGCCCCGGGACGTGGTGGTCGGGACCAAGCTCCTGCTCGACGACGGGCTCCTTCGCCTCCGCGTCGTGGAGACCACCGAGACCGACGTGGTCACGGAGGTCGAGGTGGGCGGTCCCCTCAGCGACAAGAAGGGCATGAACGTGCCGGGGGCGAACCTCTCGACGCCGGCCCTGACCGACAAGGACCGGGGCGACCTCCGCTTCGCCGTCGACGAGCTCCACGTCGACTACCTCGCGCTCTCCTTCGTCCGCCGCGCGGACGACGTCATCCAGACCCAGCAGCTCGCCAAGGGCACCCCGGTCATCGCCAAGCTGGAGAAGCCGGAGGCGATCGAGAACCTCGACCACATCCTCAACGTGGCCGACGGCGCGATGGTCGCGCGGGGGGACCTCGGCGTGGAGATCGGGCCGGAGAAGGTCCCGCTGATCCAGAAGCGGATCATCCGCGAGGTCAACGAGCGCGGGAAGCTCGTCATCACCGCGACCCAGATGCTGGACAGCATGATCCGGAACCCCCGGCCCACCCGCGCCGAGGCCGCCGACGTCGCCAACGCGGTGGTGGACGGCACCGACGCGGTGATGCTCTCCGGCGAGACCGCGGCCGGCAAGTACCCGCTCGAGAGCGTGCGGATGATGGACTCGATCGTTCGGGAGGTGGAGAGCGAGGGCCTCGCCTCCGAGACCGCGACGATCACCTACCCCCGCTTGATCGAGCGGGACGCCTGGGCGTTCACCGATGCCGCCGCCCGGGCCGCCGCGCTGCTCTCCTACAGCCTCCCCCTCGAGGCGGTCGTGACCTTCACCCGGGACGGCCGCAGCGCCGGCCTCCTCGCGGAGTACCGCCCTCGCTGCATCATCGTCGCGATCACCAACCGGCGGGAGGTCGCCGACCGCCTCGCCCTCGAGTGGGGGGTGGTGCCGCGCTACGAGGTCCCGCCGGACAGCATGGAAGAGACGCTCCGGTTCGCGTGCTCCCTCCTGGTGCGGGAGAAGCTCTGCCAGCACGGCGACCAGTTCGCCCTCGTGATCGGCTGGCCGCCGTCGAGCGGCACCAACACCGTCAAGCTTCACACCCTCTGAGGGCGCCGTGAACCCGGGGGGACAACCACACCGCGAGGGCCCAGGGTGAGCCCAATCCCGGACCAGATCGGCCGCTACCGGGTGGAGCGGCTGATCGGCCAGGGCGCCATGGGGAGCGTGTACCTGGGCCGGGACCCCAAGCTCGACCGGGCGGTGGCGATCAAGGCGGTCCGCGAGCTCGACCTCGACGACGCCCGCCTCGGACCCTTCCTCGAGCGCTTCCGGAACGAGGCGCGGGCCGCGGCGCGCCTCTCCCACCCGGCGATCGTCGCCGTGTACGACGTGGGGGAGGACGAGGCGGTCGGCCCCTTCCTCGTCTTCGAGTACGTCGCGGGCAGCAGCCTCAAGCAGATCCTCCAGGCGCGGGGCCCGCTGAGCGCGGCGGACACGGTGCGCCTCGGCCAGCAGCTCGCGGGCGCGCTCGATACCGCCCACCGCGCCGGCGTGATCCACCGCGACATCAAGCCCGACAACATCCTGATCGGGGCCGACGGCCGGGCCAAGCTCGCCGACTTCGGCGTGGCGCGGATGCCCGACGCGGCCCTCACCAAAGAGGGCCAGTTCCTCGGGACGCCCTGCTACGCCGCGCCCGAGACCCTCGCCAGGGGCGACTACGGTCCCGAGACGGACCTCTTCTCCTTTGCCGCCGTGCTCTACGAAGCGGCGAGCGGGGCCCGGGCGTTCCCCGGCCAGGACGCGATCGCGGTCGCCCATCGCGTCGTGAACGAGGATCCGCCGCCGCCGAGCGAGGCCGCGGAGGCGGTGCGGATCCCCCGCGCGGTGGACGACGTGCTGATGCGGGGCCTCGCCAAGGACCCGGCCGAGCGGTACCGGACGGCCAGCGCGCTGGTCGAGGCACTCCAGCTCGCCTACGTCGCGGCGGGCGTGCTCGAGCCGGACCCGACCGGCTCCCACCCCCTACCCCTGGGCGGGATGCCGCCGGTGCGTGCCCGGCTCGGGGGCTGGGGCTTCGCGCTGGTCGTGATGGGGGGCCTGGTCGTCGGGATGGCCCTGGTCGCCGCCTTCGCGGATCTCGGTGGCGGGCCCGTCGACCCGGAGCCGGTGCTCGCCCCGGACGAGGGACCCGTCGTGGCGGCGGAGGACGCGGGTCCCGCGGCGGACGCGGGCGTCATCGTGCTCACGGAGCCGGACGCGCGCCGCGTCCCCGCGGAGACGCGCGCGGACGCGGCAACCCCCGCCGCGGGCCCGGCCGATGCGGGGGCCGCGCCGGACCTGGGGCGGGACGCGGGCGTCGCGGGCCTCAGCTCCTTCGAGCGGGACGAGGCGGCCAAGGACGCGGTGGCCGAGGCCCGTCGCCTGCTCGGCGCCGGCGACCCAGCGGGGGCCGCCGCGGCGCTGCGTCGCGCGCGCGCCTTCGACCCCGGCAACAGCGACATCCGGGCCCTCGAAGCCGAGCTCCTGCGGCGGCGCGCGTCCGGGCCGAGCGCCGGCGGGCAGGAGCCGACGACGGCCCCGTCCGGCGCTTCCGGAGCCCGCCCGGTGTCGCCGACCCCTTGATCGCGGGCCGGTGGGCCCCAGGCTGGAGGGACCATGTTCGAGCGAGGCTACTGGACCGCGTTCCACCTCCGCGGGATCCCGATCCGCTTCCACTGGAGCCTTCCCATCCTGATGCTCCTGTTGAGCGGCGGCCGGATCCTGCCGGGGGTCTGGCTCGGGTTCGTCCTGATGATCCTGATCCACGAGCTGGGCCACGCGCTGCTGGTCCGGACGGAGGGCCACCACGTCCACGCCGTGGACGTGCACGGCCTGGGCGGCGTGTGCCGCTACTCCGGGCACGTGACACCGCGGAGCCGTTCGTGGATCGCCTGGGGCGGGGTGCTGGGCCAGGCCCTGCTCATCCCCGTGGGGCTCGCGTTGATGTACCTGGGCCCGCTCCGGAGCCCCTTCGTGGCGAGCCTCGCCTACACGTGGGTGTACTACAACGTGTTCCTGATCGTGCTGAACCTGCTGCCCTTCCCGCCCTTCGACGGCGCGGAGGCCTGGAAGCTCTTCGGGATGAGCTGGGGTCGGGCGGCGCCACGATCCTCGAAGAAGCCCCCCAGGGGCTTCGGCCTCCGGGAGAAGCGCACGCCCGGCCCCTATGCCGACCGGCCCGGCCGCTCGGCCAAGCACCAGCCGGGGGAGAAGGTGAGCGACCTCCTCGACCAGGTCGACGAGGAGGAGCGCAAGCGCATCGAGGAGCGGACCCGCGAAGCGCTCGAGCGGGCCCGGGACGACGCGCGCGACGGCTGGAAGAACTGAGCGGCGACGCCGCCTCGGCGCGGAAGGGCTCGGCGCGGGGGGCGGCTCGGCTCGGGGCGAGGAGGCGGGCTCGTCAGAGCAGCGGAGCGGGCCTACCCTCGAACGACGTGAGCGCTAGCGCCCAGCACGCCCCCCCGGTCCTGGCCGACCCGTGCGCGGGACGGATCGTCGAGCACTTCCGGGTCGACGTACGGGGCCGGCTCATGCGCGCTGCGCTCCTCGGGGTCGGCCTGATGACCCTGGGCCTCCTCAGCGCCACGGCCGCGATCACCGTGCCGCGCCTCGACCCCAACCAGAGCCCGGGCCCCCACGCGGTGATCGCGATGGGCGCCCGCGCGCCGACCTACGGCCCGCGCCTCGACGAGAACGGCGACCCGCTGCCGCGACCGCCCACGGGCTGGCTCGAAGTGCTCTACGGCGTGCTCGCCGCCGTCCTCATCCCCGCCGGCGGCCTGACCGTGGTGCTCGGCTTCCAGCGGGTGCTGCGCGAGGATCGGTACCTCGCGCTCCGCACCGACGGCGCGTACTACCAGGACGGCCGGGAGCGCAGCTTCGTGCCGTGGGAGCACGTGGAGGAGGTCCACTACGACCGCGGGCAGGGGGCGGTGGTGTTCGTCCGCCACGACGGCACCGTCTGGACCCGCAGCGAGCGCTTCGGCGACATCGACGGTGAAGAGCTGAGCCGCCGCGCGGCCCGCGTGCGGCGCAAGTCGCTGTTCGGTCTGCTGTAGCGCCCTTCGCGAGCGGCCGGCGCCGGACGCCGCCGCCCCCCGATCCCTGCCACCCTCCCGCCGATGCTCCACGGCCTCGACGTCGCGATCCTCCTCGCCTACGTCGCCTACTCGGTCGGGAGCGGGCTGTGGAACGCACGGGCCGCGAGCGCGAGCCTCGAGGAGTACTTCCTCGCGGGGCGGAGCCTCCGCGGCTGGCAGGCGGGCATGAGCATGGCGGCCACCCAGTTCGCCGCCGACACGCCGCTCGTGGTGACCGGCCTCGTGGCCACCGCAGGCGTGTTCTCCCTGTGGAGGCTCTGGATCTACGCGCTCGCCTTCCTGCTGATGGCGCTCGTGCTCGGGGCGAGCTGGCGGCGGGCGGGGGTGCTCACCGACGCCCAGCTCAGCGAGGTGCGCTACGCCGGGCCGGCCGCGGCCGCGCTGCGGGGCGTGAAGGCCGTGCACTTCGGCTTCGTGCTCAACGGGGTGGTCCTCGCGATGGTGCTCCTCGCGGCGACCCGGATCACCGAGCCCTTCCTCGTGTGGCACGCGTGGCTGCCCACGGGGGTCTTCGACCCGCTGCGGGCGGCGGTGACCCAGCTCGGCGTGCCGCTGACCGCATCCGGCGCGCCGTGCGGGGCGGCCCACGCCCTCGCGGCCTGCGCCGACGGCGCGGCGTGCCTCCGCGGCCGCTGCCTCGGCCTCGCGGAGTGGACCGCCACGACCGACAACGTGATCAGCCTCGGCGCCCTGATCGTGGTGACGAGCCTGTACTCCACGACCGGCGGGCTGAGGGCGGTCGTCCGGACCGATGTCCTCCAGCTCGCGATCGCGCTCGCCGGCACGGCCGCCTACGGAGCGATCGTTCTCGGACGGGTCGGCGGGCTCGAGGGCCTCGCGGGCTCGCTCGGCCAGGCGTTCCCCGCCGACGGCTCGGCGCCAGGCGGCCTGACCGCGGAGCAGGTGCTCGCCTTCACACCGGGGCGGGCGGCCGAGGCGGGTTGGGCGGTGCTGGGCGTGATCGGCCTGCAGTGGCTCTGCCAGGTCAACGCCGACGGGAGCGGCTACCTCGCGCAGAGGACCATGGCCTGCCGGAGCGACGCGGACGCGCGGGTGGCGGGCGTGGTGTTCACCGTGCTCCAGGTGCTGCTCCGCAGCCTCCTCTGGCTCCCGATCGCGCTCGGGCTCCTGCTCGTGTTCCCCCCCGACCCCGCGCTGGGCGGCGCGGCGCTCACCGTGGAGCGGGAGGCGACCTACGTCCGGGGCATCGCCGAGCTCCTTCCGCCGGGCATCAAGGGCCTCCTGCTGACGGGGATGCTCGCGGCGCTGGCCTCGACGCTCGACACCCACCTCAACTGGGGCTCGAGCTACGTGACGAACGACCTCGTTGGCCGCTTCCTGTGGCCGCGCCTGGTCGGACGTCCGCCCTCGCCCCGCACCGAGGTCTGGGTCGCGCGCCTCGCCAACCTGCTGATCCTGGCCATCGCGCTCGCGATCCTGCCCTTCCTCGACTCGATCCAGACCGCGTGGACGACGAGCCTGCTCTTCGGGGCCGGCATCGGCGTGGTGCTGGTGCTGCGCTGGCTCTGGTGGCGCATGAACGCGGCGGGGGAGCTCGCCGCGCTGATCGCCTCGGCGCTCCTCGCGCCGGTGCTGCTCTTCGCGATCGGAGACGAGGCGACGCGCCTCCTCCTGATGGCCGGCCTCGCCACGGCGGCCGGGATCGCCGTCGGGCTCCTCACGCCGCCGGAGCCGCGAGTGGTGCTCGAGGCCTTCTTCACGAGAGCGCGTCCGCCCGGGTTCTGGGGCCCGGTCGCCGGGGCGGAGGCCGCGCCCGCCCGCCGACGCCTGGCCCGCAGCCTGGCCGCCACGTTCGGCGGGGCCTTCAGCGTGTTCTGCCTGCTGGTCGGGCTCGGGAGCCTGGTGGCGCACAGCCCGGCGCCGACGTGGCTGGGGTCGCGCACGCTCTGGATCGCCGCGCTGCTCGGCCTGGGTGTGGGGACGGTCCCGCTCTGGGTGCTCCTCGGCCGGCGGCTCAGCTGAACTCCGTCGCGATCATGTCGTCGAACCACGACCGCGGCCGAAAGCCGGAGACCCGCCCCATCTCCTTGCCGCGGTCGAACACCACGACCGTCGGCGTCGCGCGGACCTTCAGCGTCGCGAGGACGCGAGGGTCGGCGCTCGACGCGCTCACCTCCGCGACCTGGACCGCGTCCCGGTGCTTGGTGGCCGTCGCGACGATCTCGTCGGCCATCTTGCGGCACGGCTGGCAGGTCTCGCTCCAGACGTAGACGAGGACCGGCTTGTCGGACCGCTCGACGACCGACAGGAAGTCGTCCGCCGACTCCACGTGGGTCGGGACGACGCGCTCGCCTCCCGTCAGGAGGTTCGTGAGCCACTTCATGGAGCGAACGGTGACCAGGGCCGCCCAGGCGCGCCACCCCGCGTCGCGAGGTCCGACACGGCTCCGCCGTGACGGGCGCGGGGCGTGCGCCGGCGCGCTCGGACCACCGGGCCCCGCGCTCAGAACACGTAGCGGGCGTACGCCGCGGCGTGGATGCCGAGGGCGGGCGTGCTCGCGAGCGGGCTCTCCAGGCTCGGGTAGTGCCGGAGGCCGCCGAGGAGCCCGAGGGAGTGGTGGCGGCTCCGCAGATGCCAGTCGAGGCCGAGCTCCCCGCCGTAATCCACGCCGACCGACCCCGCGTCCTGGAAGCCGAAGAGACCCAGGACGCCCGTCGTCGCGATGATCAGACCGATCTGTCCCGAGAGCCAGAGCGCGATCTCGCTCGTGAAGTTGGCCTGCAGGCGCACCGAAGCGGTGCCCCCGACCAGCTCGAACGCGGTCTGGGCCGGCGGGGGCGGCGCGTCGGTGCGGTGCATCGAGCCCTCGGCGCCGACCAGGATCATCAGCCAGTCGAAGAGCTCGTAGCCGACCTGGATGCTCGCCCAGGGCCCGGGCCGGATCACCTCCGCCACGCCGCTCAGGAAGAAGCGCGCTCCGAGCTCCGCCTCGACGAAGAAGCCGTGGGCGTAGAGCGCCCGCGTGACCCGGATCGCCTCGGGCGGCAGGCGCTCGACGTCGAGGCGGGTCCGGTCCGGCACCTAGACCTCGGGCTGGAGCGGCTCGTTCACCTCCTCGGTCTGGGCCCGCGCGGGCGCCGCCGCGCCGAGGGCGAGGGCCAGGCCCAGCCCGGAGACAGCGAGCCCCCGGATGAATAGGGACCGGCCCGGACGGGTCGCACTCCACGCAGGAGAACCCTCATGCCCAGGAGAGCCCCGACCCGATTCATGCCCTCGGCCCTCGGCCTCGCCGCCGCCCTCGGCCTCGCGCGCGGCCCCGCGCTGAGCGGCCACGTCCGCGCCCAGGACGGCGCCGACCTCGGCCACGAGCGGGCGCGCCGGGTCGCTGCCCAGGTCCAGGCCTTCCACGACCAGACCACGACCCTGAGGACCGCCTTCACGCAGGTGCACGTGCATCGAGCATATGGCCGCACGACCCGGAGCCGCGGGCTCCTGACGGTACAACGGCCGGGCAAGCTCCGGTTCGACTACCTGGGCGGCGACCTCCGCGTCATCGCCTCGGACGGCCGCTCCCTGGTCGCCTACGAGCCCACCGAGGACGGCCGGGGGCAGGTCCTGCGGCGCTCCCTCGAGGACGCGACCGTCCCGAGCGCGCTCGCCGTGCTGACGGGGCAGGCCCGCCTCGACCGGGACTTCCGCTTCCGCCTCGTCGACCCCGCGCGCTTCCGCTGGGACGGGCCGGTCCTCGAGATCCGGCCGGTGCGTGCCGAGCCGGCCTACCGCCGCGTGTTCCTCCACGTCGATCCGTCGCTCTCGGGGGTGGTCCGGCGGGTGATCGTCCAGGACCACGAGGGGAACCTCAACCGCTTCGACTTCCGGCGGATGACCTTCGACCGGCCGGTCGACGACACCTGGTTCACGTTCGTCACGCCGCCCGGCGCGCGGGAGCTCTGACGAGGCGCTCGCCACCGCGCCCTGCGCGATCACGGGCGGCTAGGGCGCGAGCTGCGCCGCCATCATCGGGTCCATCGCCACCGGCTCCGGGAAGGGGGCCGGCTCCGGGAGCTCCCACGGCATCTCGCCCGAGCCCTGCCAGAGCACGCCACGCTCGTCCCGGACCCGCACCGTCACCTCGAGGACGAGCGGCGCCGCGGCCTCGGTCTGGACGCCAACCCGGACCCCCACCAGCGCCGGGATCACGTCGGGGATGTAGCGCTGAGAGCGCAGGTCCGTGCTCGAGTGGTTCTGGAAGTAGACGATCTGGTCCGGGTTGGGGGCGCCGTTGACCACGGTGGCGAGGTCGACCGCGACCTCGTCGAGCTCCTCCTCCCGCACCGTGCGCACGATGCGCTCGCCCGGCCCGAGGTCGAAGAGCCGCTCCCACTGGGAGAAGCCGAGGATCACCTCGTCGTCGGCGACCTGGGCCTGGGGCAGGTACTCGTGGAACTCGTTGATCCCGTTGATCACCACGCTGGCCCGGACGCCGCCGTCGCTCAGGTTCGAGAGCACCCAGTCGACCTGGACCTCGTAGTCCCCGCGCCGGACGAAGGGGAGCGTCGGGTAGGGCACCTCGAGTCCCTGGAGGTCCACCATCTCCTCGAGCTCCCGCTCCGTGGGCTCCCGGAGCGGGAACGTGATCCGCTCCTCCACGACGAAGACCGAGCCGTCCTCGCTCTCCACGAAGGCCGGGGTGTCCTCCTCGAGCGCGAACACCCACGGCCCCCCGCTCTCCGGAGTGATGTAGCGCTGCTCGGTCAGGCAGCCGCCGAGGCCGAGGCCGGCGAGGCCGAGGAGGGCGGGCAGGAGCAGGCGGGGCGACATCGGCAGGGGGCCTCCGGGCCCGCAAGGCGTGCGGGCTTCAGCAGCACGGTCAGGATACGACCTGGCTGCGCCGGCTTCACCCTGACCCCAAATGGGGACACCGCGCCGTCAGCCGGAGGGGAAGCCGTCGGCCAGCGCGCGGAAGCGCAGCGGCTCCGCGACGTTCTTGACCTCCGCGGTCCGCAGCTCCCCGAAGGGCGTCCTGTCGCCGAGGGCCTCGACGAGGTCCTCCATGGCCAGGATCTCCCCCTTGCGCGCCACCCCCTGGAGGCGAGCGCAGTTGTTCATGCCGCTCGAGAAGCCGGTGTAGTCGGCGTTGGGGCCGAAGAAGCCGACCGACACCTTGCAGAAGTGGACGCCCACGGAGACGGCGGGGGGGTCCGCGAGGCCGTGGAGCTCCGGGAGGTCCGGGTGGCTCGCGAGGGCGCGGGTGTAGGCGCGCAGCCTGACCGCCGCGGCCAGCGCGCGCCGGCAGGACTCGGCGGGGGAGTCCTCGAAGAAGGGGGGGCCCCACAGCCCGATCACGCAGTCGCCGACCATCTTGTCGAAGACGCCCCCGGTCTCCCAGATCGTGTCGACGGCGCCGTCGGACCAGATGTGGATCAGGCGGCCGATCGCCTCCGGCGTGCGGAGCACCTGCTCGCTGATCCGCGTGAAGCCGCTGATGTCCCCGAACAGCACGGCGACCTCGCCCACCTGCGGCGTCAGGTACCGCTCGGTGTACCCCTCCTCCCGGAGCAGGCGCTCGCAGACCCGGTCGGCGAAGATGCCGCTCAGCGTCTTCCACTCCCGGTTGAAGTCGACGATCCGCTGCCGGAGGTAGTCCGCGAAGCGGTCGAGGAGCTCGCGGTCGAGGGTGTGGAACTCCCCCTGTCGGCTCGTCGCGAGGAGGCGGCCGACCACGCGGGTCGTGCGGACGCCGCTGATCAGCACCTCCTCCCGGAAGCGGCTGATGCCGAAGCGCTCGCGGACCACGGCGTCATCGCCGCTCAGGAACGCCGCCGCCTGGCGCCGCAGCAGCCGGTCGACCTCGGGGTCCACGGGGTGGACGGAGTCGTGGGCGAGCTCGCCGTCCAGGAAGATCTTGTAGCTGAGCGCCCCCGCCTCGAGGTCGTCCTCGTGCCGGAAGAGCAGCAGCAGGTGCTGGAAGTCGACCTGGCGGCCGAGGATCGCGATCGCCTGGTCCAGGCCCCGGTCGAGGACGGGGTCCTTCAGGGCGTCGCTGAGGGCCCGGATCAGCTCGTAGCGCTCGCGGGCGTGGGCGACCGTGGCCAGGTGGTTGTCGAGCTGCTCGCCGAGGACCCGGAGCACGTCTCGCGCGTCGGGGTCCGGCTCACCGTCGAACACGAGCCCGAGGGCCCCGAGGTCCTCCCCGGCGACGTCGAGGGCCACCGCCACCCCGCTCCGCCCGTCCGGCCCGACCCAGGCGCCGTCGGTCCGCGCGGCCTCCGCCAGCCTCGGGATGTCGACGTCGGCCTGGAGCAGCCCGAACGTCCTCACCTCCTGCGTCAGGGACTCGTCCAGCGTGTAGGCCACGGCCCCGATCGCCCCGGCCTCCTCGGCCACCCGCGAGAGCAGCGGGGGCAGCGCACGCTCGAGGGGCCAGCGCTCCCGGAGCGCGTGCTCGAGGCTGTCGTCGACCACGTCCGCGAACGCGCGCAGCCGTCGGCAGCGAGCCAGCTGGTCGCGCAGGGACGCCGCGTCGTCGTGGTCGGAGCCGCTCACCGCGTCTCGATCGTATCAGCGCGAGGCATACCGATGACAATGGAAAGCTCCAGCTTCAGGCGCCTCCGGGAGGGACGTTGGTCCCGAGCGTGGGGCGCGCGTCGCACGGTTCGCGCAGGCGCCCCGACCGAGGTCCCATGCCGTTCGACCGCGCCGCCGTACGCCTCCCTTCCGCCGTCACGACCGGGCTCGCGCTGCTGGCGCTCGGCGCCGCGTCGGCGGGCGCCGACGAGGGCGCGGCGACGGCCGGGGGCCGAGGGGGCCGTGGCGCGGCGGGGCCGCCGCCCGCCGCGCAGACGGACGCCCCCCCCGCCATCGGCGTCGATCCGGCCGGCGCGCCCGCGGCCGAGACGCCGGCGGACGCCGAGACCCTCCAGGTGGCGCTGGGCATCGGTCCGAGCGCGCTGAGCGACACCCTCGGGCGCACCCACTTCGCCACCGGCTTCGAGTACCACGCCTGGGCGCGGATCGACGCGTGGTGGGCGAGCCTGGACGGGTCGATCCGAGCCCTCGACGGCACGAGCCCGGACCGCTTCCAGGTCCAGGCGTCGGCCTACCTGCTGTTCCTGATGGTCCAGGACTTCACGTTCCGGGAGAGCGCGGGCGGCAACCTGCTGCGCCTGATGGCGGGCCTGGGCGGGCAGATCAACCTCCAGCGGGGCAGCCTCCAGATCGGCCTGGGCGTGGCGACCCAGCGCTTCGGCGGTCCACGCCAGACCTCGACCGAGGCCTACGGCGCCTACGTCGGCTTCGCGCTCCATCTGCACCTCGGCCCGGTGCAGAACGACCTGAGCCTGGCCGTGCACGGCATCGCCCCGCCCCCGGACCTCTACGCGATGTCGGTCGGCACCTACGACCTCTGGCGGGAGCTCCGGATCGGGGTCACCTCGGTCAATCGCACCTTCGTCCAGCTCTTTCGGGTCGGCCCCGCTGCCATCGGGCTCGAGATGACCCTGCAGTGGGAGGACCTGCTCGACGGGCGGGTGCTCTTCGGCACGGTGGGCGGGGGCGTGCGGCTGGGCGTCTGATGCCGGGCCGTGGCGCGTTCGCGCGAAGCCGGCAGCCGGGCACCGCGAGAGCTCGGCGCGGAGCTCGCCCTCATCCACCGACGCGCGGACGTCGTCGTGTGTCGCCGGTCGCCCCGACTCGGCGCCCGAGCGCTGGTTGACCCCACGCGCCCTCAAGCCAAGGCTGGCGGTGATGGGCATCTCCCTCGCCATGCAGGGCCGCCGCGAGGGCAGCGAGCCCGACGCCGCCTGGCTCGAGCAGGCCGCGGCCTGGTGGCGCCTCGAGCACGACGCCGCCCCACGACCCGTGGTCGACGTCGCCGAGCGCGGCCTCCACGTCGCCCTCCACCCGGCCGCGGAGGACCTCGAGGTCGCGCTCGACGACGGGGGGCGCGCCGTGACCCTCCGCGCCAAGACCGGCACGGCTGGCCCCGGCTACCACCGCCACGTCGTCCAGGCGGCCCGGGCCTTCGGCGACGCCTTGCGCGTCGCGTGGTCGGACGTCGAGGACCCGACCGGGCACGCCCAGGGCGCGAGCCCGGACGCAGTCGAGGCGACGCTCCACGGGTACCTCCAGGAGGTGGCCCGGAGCATCCTCGACCTCCAGTCCCAGGGAGCCTCCGGCTTCGCGCTCCACATGCCCTCGACCCACGCGTTCCGGCACGACGGGCTGATCGCCACGCCCCTGGGCCCCCGCGACGAGAGCTGGGTGCGCCGGGTGGTCGCGGACCCGACGGTCGCCGAGGACATCTTCCCGTGGTGGGGACCGGAGCGGGACGCCGCCTACTTCCGCGGGCGAGCGCTCTCCTTGCTGTGGACGGAGGTGCGCTGGCGTCCGCCGGTCGTCGACGCGGAGCGGGCGCTCCTGGACGAGGCGGCCACGCTCCTCGAGCGGGCGTACGCCCTCGACCCGGACGGGGACTACCCGTGGGCGGCGTGGGCGGAGCTCTACACCCACCTCGAGGAGGACTCGCTGCGGGCGACGCGCACGCGGCTCAGGGCGGGCCCGGTGGTCGCGACCATCGGCTACCGCCGGAGCCCCGTGCAGGTGGCCCTCACGGGCGGGTTCAGCCTGGTCGTGGACGGGAGCCTCGCGGAGCGGTGGGAGGAGCAGGGGACGTGGGTGGCGTGGGACCACGCGCGCTCGGTGTGGTTCACCTCGCTCACGTGCACGCCGGGCCCGGACGGCCAGGAGCCCACCACCGAGGAGACCCTCGCTGGCCTCCCTCCGGCCCAGGGCGAGGGCGAGCAGCTGAGCCTGAGCCGCGGACCGCTCCGGGGGCGGGCCGTGATCAGCGAGGCGGAGGCGGACGGCCAGCGGGTCTATCGCCTCGAAGCGCAAGCCGCGATCGGCGCGAGCGCCGCGGTGGGCACGCTCGTGTACGTGCAGCCGGAGGACCGGGAGTGGGCGCTCTCCACCTGGGGCACCCTCGACCACCCCGACCTGCGCGCGGCCGAGGGCGGCTGACGCCGACGGCGAGGGCCGGCCGGTCGGTTCACCGGATCGTGGAGGGCGCGGGCCGCGTGCGGGCCAAGTCACCTGGAACAGCAGTGAGTGGTAAGTCCCGGCGAGCCATCGGCGCCCGAATCAAGGAACGACGGCGAGCCATACTTCGCGTATTCGAGGAGAAGTGACGCCGAGTCGGGCGTCGAGGGCCGGCGGGATTTGCCACGAATCGCTGAGACAGGTGACTAGAATGGGGCCATGCGAATCGGGGTCATCGGGACGGGCTGGGTCGGCTCCAGCGTGGCGATCAGCATCCTCCACAAGGGCGTCGCGCGGGAGCTGCTCCTCGCCGCCGCGCGGACGGAGGTGGCGGAGGGGGAGGCGATGGCCCTCGCCCACGGCGCCAGCTTCTACCCGTCGGCGCGGGTGCGGGCGGTCGACCTCGAGGAGATGCGCAGCACCGACGCGATCGTGATCAGCGCGGGGAGGGGCGGCAAGCCCGGCGAGAGCCGCCTCGACCTGCTGCGCGACACGGCGGGCATCATCCGGTCGATCGCGGAGGGCTTCCGGGGCTACGAGGGCCTCCTCGTCGTCGTCACCAACCCCGTCGACGTCCTGACCCAGATCGCGACCGAGGCGAGCGGCCTCCCGCCGAGCCGGGTGCTCGGGACGGGCACCCTGCTCGACACCTCCCGGCTGCGGCAGACCCTGGCCGTGGACCTCGGCCTCGACCCGCGGTCGGTCCACGCCCAGGTGGTGGGGGAGCACGGCGACAGCGAGGTCGTGCTCTGGTCGAGCGCCGACATCGGGGGGTGCCCGCTCCGGGAGTGGCCCGGCTGGGACCCGACGAAGGAGGACGCGTACGCCACCACCGTGCGGCGCGCGGCCTACGAGATCATCCGGCGCAAGGGCGCGACCAACCACGCGATCGGGCTCGTGACGGCCAACCTGCTCCAGTGGGCGCTCCGCGGGGAGCGGCGGGTCCTGACGGTCAGCCGCGTCCAGGAGGGCGCGGCTGGCATCGACGGCGTGGCCCTCAGCCTGCCCGCGGTCGTCGGCCAGGCGGGCGCGGAGTGGGTGATCACGCCGCACATGGACGACGGCGAGCGGGAGGGGCTCCTGCGGTCGGCCGAGGTCCTCCGGCGGGCCTACGCCGACGTCCGGTCCGGCTGACGCGGCACCGCCTCCCCCGCTGCGCGTTCCGCGCTACCCTCGCGCGCGATGGACGAGACGAAGGGTGGGAACAATCGCCGCTGGCTGTACATCGGCGGCGGCTGCTGCGGCTGCCTCGTGCTCGTGGGCATCATCGGCGCCGTGCTCGGCGGCTTCGGGCTGATGACCTTCGGCCGCGGGGTGGCGGAGCAGGCCCAGCTCGGCGCACAGGACGCGGAGCCCTACCGCGGCCGGCCGATCCGCGAATGCTACGACGCCGCCTTCCAGCAGATGGTCGGCTGCCAGGGGGACATCACCTGCCAGACCCGGGGTCAGGTCATGCTGCAGGCCTGCCTCGAGATCGCGGACGGCGTGCCGGCCTTCTGCGCCAGCTACGAGGGGCAGCAGGCCTGCGTCCGCGACTGCCCGAGCGGCCTCGACGAGATGTCGTGCGGGTTCCTCTGCGGCCGGCTCGACCCCGCGATCCAGCAGGCCTGCTCCCCGTAGCGCGCTAGCCGCAGGGGCGCGCTCAGCCGGCGCCGAGGATGAACGGGAAGTTCACGTCCACCTCGCCTCCGTCCGGCTCCGGGAACCGCCATCGGCGCACCTGGCGGACGATGCACCCCTCGACGCGCGCGTTGCGCAGGCTCGAGCTGCCGACCCGGGCGCTCGAGACGGTGCCGTTGCGCGCCACGCGCCAGCGGATCTCGATCCGCCCGCCGAGGTTCGGCTGGCGCTGGAGCTCGTTCTCGTAGCAGTAGCGCACCTGCGCGAAGTTGCGCCGGACCACGCGCATGATCTGCTCCGCGCTCAGGTAGCCGCTCACCCGGGGGGTGGCGGTGCGGACCTGCACGCGCACCTCGCGCCGCTCCCGCCCGGGCGCGCCGGGGCCGCCGCGGCCGCGGCCTCCGCCCGCGCCGCGGCCCGCGCCC
>JBHJHB010000099.1:0-37335 GCA_050331215.1 Sandaracinaceae bacterium
GCCCGGCCGAGCAGGAAGGCGGTCCGCGGGTCGTCCGGCGCTGCCCGCCGTGCCCGCCGCAAGGTGTCCCGGGCGGTGCGGTCGCCGAGGGCGAGCTGGACGGCGCCCAGCTCCCGGAGCGCCTCCGGGTCCTCCGGGGCCATGCCGACGCGCGCCCGGGCGCTGCGGAGCTGGTCGTAGAGCGGGTCGGCGCGGGCCCGCAGCCTCGCCGAGCGGCGCCACACGAAGAACCCGAGGCTCGCCACCATCCCGAACAGCAGGAGCGCGAGGTCCCCGAGGCCCGGGCGAAGGGAGGACAGCGAGGCCTGCAGGGCCCAGAGGTCGCCCGCCCGGTTCAGCACCGACAGGACCGGCTGCACGCCGAACGTGAGGACCACGAGGAGCCGGGCGAGCTCGAGGCGGAGGAAGTTGCGGGCGGCGTTGGCCGGCCGCCGCTGGACCGTCGCGACCAGGCCGAGGGCGGCGAGGGCCGGCAGCGCGATACCGAGGGCGGCGCACGTCGCGGCGAGCGGGACGGCCGTGCCATCGGCGCCCTCCACCACCCCCCACCACACGAAGCTGCGGTAGGTGCCGACGCCCGGGCCCAGGCCGCTGAGGAGCGCGGCCTGGACGACCTGCGTCACGACCAGGACGGCGGGCGCGCCGAGGACCACGGCTGCCGCGCGCAGCAGCCGACGGTCGGCGGGCGTGAAGCGGTCGTCCACGGCCTCCGCGCCGCGGGCGGTGAGCCACACCGCCACCCCCACCGCGAGCGCGGCGAAGGGCAGGACGACGGCGGCCGTGGCGGGGTCCACCGCTTCACCGTGCCGCGGGATCGGGCGGCGATCGAGGGTCGACGGCGCGGCCGGCGCGTCCCGGCGGGACAGCGGTCGGCGCGGGGGTCCAGTCACGGGCCCGCCCGGACCCTCCGGCGAGAGGTCGAGCTAGGGTGCGGGCTCACCGAGCGGCGGCTCCGGGTCCGGGGCGAGGGCGGGGTCCAGCGCCTCCTCCGCCTCCATCGCCTCCGCCTCCTCCTCGGCGAGGTCCATCATCTCGTCGAGCGTCAGCACCCGCCCGGGCTCCTCCGGCGGCTCCGCCGCGCCCTGCTCGCCATCCGCACCGCCGCCGCCTCCCTCGAGCTCCCGCATCATCTCCTCGAGGGTCTGCACCTCCCCGTCCGGCTCCGGCGCCTCCTCCACCTCGTCGAGGGGGACGGGCTCGTCGCCCAGCGGCGCGTCCTCGGCGACCTCCGGCGCAGCGGGGTCGTCCATGAGGTAGCGGCCGAGGCCGACGCTGATCGGCTCGAAGTAGGTGATCACCCCGAGGCCCACGAGCATGAGCGCGATGAAGGGCAGCACCGCTCTCACCATGTGAGTCAGCGGTTTGTCGTAGAGCGTGGAGGCCACGAACAGGTTGAGGCCCACCGGCGGGGTCAGGTACCCGATCTCGAGGTTCACGATGAAGATGATCCCGAAGTGGAGCGGGTCGACGCCCATCGACATCGCGAGGGGAGCCATGAGCGGGACGAAGATCAGCATCGCGCTCAGGATGTCCATCAACATGCCCACGCCGAGGAGCATCACATTGACGATCAACAGGAACTGGAGCTTGTCGAGCTCCATCGACTGAAGCCACGCGACGGCTTGCTCCGGGATCTGCCGGTCAGCCAGGAACCCGT
Organism: Sandaracinaceae bacterium; assembly: GCA_050331215.1. Taxonomy (GTDB): domain Bacteria; phylum Myxococcota_A; class Polyangia; order Polyangiales; family Sandaracinaceae; genus JBHJHB01. Next base: position 1,658 of record JBHJHB010000099.1, read on the forward strand.
TGAAGGCCAGCGCCACGACCATGATCACGAGCAGCGCGCCGAGGAAGACCCCCGTCTCCGCGAAGATGGTCGGCATGTCCCGAAGCTTCAGCGCCCGGTGGACGTAGACCTCGACCGCGACCGCGTAGACCACGCTGATCGCCGCCGCCTCGACCGCGTAGAAGATGCCGCCCCAGATCCCGCCCAGGATCAGGACCGGGAACATCAGCGACCAGAAGCCGTCCACCGATGCCCGCCGCATCTCGCCGAGGCGGAAGGCCTGGCGCGCGGCGCCCCCCGTCAGGCCGTGGTAGACGCTGAACCCCATGAGGATCGACCCGAGGACCAGGCCCGGGCCGATGCCCGAGGCGAACAGCGTCTCGACGGGGATCACCGCGTTGAGGTTGACGATCGGGTAGACGATCATCGGGATCGAGGGAGGGATCAGGATCCCGAGGGAGCCGGCGGTCGTCAGGAGCCCGTGGCTGAAGCGCTCCTGGTAGCCCTGGGCGATCAGGCTCGGGCCCATCATCCCGCCGATCGCCACGACGGTGGCAGGGCTCGAGCCACTGATCGCCGCGAAGAGCATGCAGGCCAGGACCGCGCTCACGGCGAGGCCACCGGGCATCCAGCCAACGGCCGAGTTCGAGAACTGGATCAGCCGATCGCTGATCTGGCCACGGCTCATGACAGCGCCGCTCATGATGAAGAGCGGCACGGCCAGGAGCGGCTCACTGTCGGCCAGGCCGCGGGCGCTCTCGATCAGGATCGTGTACTGGGCGAAGCTCGTTTCTCCGACGATGACCAGAAAGCACAGGATGGTCAGCACGCCGATGATGACGAAGAGCGGTACGCCCAGGATCGCGCAAACGAGGACGGCGGAGACCAGGATCCCTGCCGGCCCGAAGAAGGGCAGGAGCAGCGCGGCCGCGGCGAGGACGGCGAAGGCCGCGGTGCGTGCCACGCTCGGGCGGGCGTCGCTCACGACGGCTCCCCGGCGGCGACGCCGCCCTCGCCGACCGCCGCCCCGCCCTCGCCGCCTGGCGCCGGTCCGTCATCGCCCGCGGCCGGCGCCTTGGCCTCGGAGGCCTCCCGGGCCTCCTCGAGCCCCTCCTCCGGGGCCTGGGCCCCGTACGTCCCGCCCATCAGGTGGCTGACCGTGGCCCCGAGGTAGCGGAGCATCGTGAGACCGAACGCGACCGGGATGGCGACGATCGCGATCCACGACGGAATGCTCGTGCCCTCGATCATCGCGCCCTGCCCGAAGGCCCCCGTGTACCCGAACACGTAGCGGGTCCCGAAGAGCGTGATCATCTCCGGGTCCGCCGGGTCCGTCGACGGCGTGGGCTCGAAGACGGTGTAGCAGCCGACGGCGCAGAGCAGGCCGCAGAAGACCGCGGTGATCAGGAACCCCGCGGCGGCGAAGTAGCGCTTGGCGCCGTCGGGCACGAGGCGCCCGAGCGCCTCGATCCGGATGTGCTTGCCCTCGTGGGCGCAGATGCTCGCGCCCAGGAAGCCGACCCAGAGCAGGAGCATCAGGCTCACCTTCTTCGACCAGAAGTAGCCCTCCGGCAGGTAGGTCAGGCTGACGAGGACCAGCAGCGCGGCGAGCACGCTCCCCGTCACCGCCCGGCCGACCCACCCCGGGGCCTGCAACCGCGCCTGGACGACGACGTAGGCGATGCCCGCCGCGATGAAGAGCGCGGCGTACACCGTGCTCGACGCGAGGGTCTCGAGGGCCCACGCGAACGCCCACGCGCCGAGCACCACGGTCGCGGCGAAGAGCCAGGGGAGCGCCCGGCGCCGCATCGGCGAGCCGCTCGACGGTGCGCCGCGGCGCCCCTCCGCCGTCCGGAACGCGAAGGCCAGCAGCCCGAAGGAGAGGACCGCGCCCACCGGCGTGGCCAGGTTGTCGTCGATCCACTGCCGGGCGCTCGGGTCCTGCACCCAGAACAAGCGCGCCAGTACGTCCCCCAGCTTGCTGTCCGGCGCCGTGACCCGGCGATGGACCACGTCGAGGAACATCATCAGCGTGATCAGGCTCAGGACGAGGGCGACGGACGCCCGCTCGATCGCGAAGACGGCCTCGTCGATGCGGCGTATCCAGCGCAGCACGCTGCCCGAACGTCGTCTCGTCGTACCCGAGTCGTCACCTGTGGCCATGAGGGCCGACAGTACCAGCAAGGCCCACCGCGCGGGCGGGCCTTGACCGATCCAGAGGGGCGGCGCGGCGGGTCGTCAGACGTAGCGGCGCGCGGCCGCGGCGGTCGGCTCGGCCACCAGGTCCACGGTCCGTTCCACGGGCACCTTGGCGAGCCAGCGGCAGACCTGCTCGCAGGTGGCGATGACGCCGGGCGCGGTATCCGGCAGCGGCGTCACCTCCACCTGGGGGGTGTGCGTCGCAGGGTGGAAGAAGCGCAGGCCGATGAACTGATCGCGGCGGAGCAGGACCTCCGCCATGCGCAGGAGATCGTCCGGCAGCGCGTTCGAGGCGAGGATCGCGCCCCGGCTGATCCGGCCCTCGAGCGTCGCCATCATCGCCCGGCGGGCCCGGACGTCGCCGACGGTGGACTCGATCACCAGGTCGCGCCCCTCGACGGAGCGAAGGTCGCGCGTGAACGTCACCCGCTCGAAGGCGCGGTCGGCCCGCTCGGCGGAGAGCTCGCCGATCTCCACGCGAAGGCCGAGGGTGCGCCGGAGCCGACGGCGCGCATGGCCTCCTCCGGAGGCGGTGACCTGCACGGCGAGCACGGGCCAGCCGGCGACGGCGAACGCTTCGACGACCGAGAGGCCTTGAGGACCGCAGCCGACCACCCCGACCGCGCTCACCGACATCCCCGCTCCCCTTCCCGCGATCGCCCCCCGCGGACCTGCGGTGAGCATCATCGACCCGATCGTCGACCGCCTCCGACGCATCGTGTCAACGATGGACGACACGTCAAGGGTTGACGCCTGACCTTGGGCAGGTCGCGGCCCTAGCACGCCCGGGGGGAGGGCGAGGACTTCTCGGCCGAACGCCCGTATGGCGCGGTGGCCGTCGACCCAAAATGGGTTCAATTACAGGCCCGAAATGGGTTGGCCTCGCCATGACGCGCTCGGCGCGGTCGCCGGCGCTGCGGCGTTTGACGAGTCCACTGCGCTTTCGTACAGTTTGGGCCCGTGCGTAGCGGGTTCGAGCGCCACCTCCGGAAGCCCCTCCAGGACCCGCGGCCTCACCGCCGTCAGCCCACGCGCCCTCGGGGCCGGTCGCTGGGCGGCGAGGCCACGAAGGGGTAGACGCGGCGCGCATGGTCGGCTCGACCGGCGGTGCGTGCCCCTGAGAGCGGGATCGGGCCGGCCACTCGGCTCGGCCCACAGTCGAGCCTATCCAGGTGGCAGGGCCGGAGGCGTGCGGGAGCTCGGAGCGATGAGCAAGACAACCAAGTTCATCTTCGTGACCGGCGGGGTGGTCAGCTCGATCGGCAAGGGCCTCGCCGCCGCGTCGCTCGGGGCCCTCATGGAGGCGCGGGGGCTCCGGGTGAACCACCTGAAGCTGGACCCGTACATCAACGTGGACCCCGGTACGATGTCCCCCTTCCAGCACGGGGAGGTCTTCGTCACCGACGATGGGGCGGAGACCGACCTCGACCTCGGGCACTACGAGCGGTTCACGAGCGCCCGGATGAGCCGGGCGAACAACTTCACGACGGGCCGCATCTACGATGCCGTCATCTCGAAGGAGCGTCGCGGGGAGTACCTCGGCGCGACGATCCAGGTGATCCCCCACGTCACCGACGAGATCAAATCCCGCGTGTACGACGTCGCGAGCCGGGCCGACGTCGCGATCGTCGAGATCGGCGGCACGGTGGGCGACATCGAGTCGCTGCCGTTCCTCGAGGCGGTTCGGCAGATGAAGGCCGAGACGGGGCCGCAGAACGCGATCAGCGTGCACGTCACGCTGGTCCCGTACATCGCCGCCGCCGGCGAGCTGAAGACCAAGCCGACGCAGCACAGCGTCAAGGAGCTCCTCGGCCTGGGGATCCAGCCCGAGATCTTGATCTGCCGGGCCGACCGGCCGCTGCCGCAGGGCCTCAAGGACAAGATCGCGCACTTCTGCAACGTCCGCCGGGACGCGGTGATCGCGGCTCCGGACGTGGACGTGATCTACGCCCTGCCGATCGCTCTCCACGAGGAAGGGGCGGACAGCCAGATCGCCGATCGCCTCAACATCTGGTCCCGCGAGCCCGACCTGTCGGCGTGGGAGCGCACCGTGTCGCGGATGCGCAAGCCGGCGCGGGGCGCCGTGAAGATCGGGCTCGTCGGCAAGTACGTCCACCTCCGGGACAGCTACAAGTCCCTCCACGAGGCCCTCGCGCACGGGGGCCTCGAGAACGACGCCCGGATCGACATCAACTACATCGACAGCGAGGCGCTCGAGGCCGGACGGCTCCAGGAGGCGCTCGAGACGATGGACGGGATCCTGGTCCCGGGCGGCTTCGGCGGCCGGGGCACGGAGGGGAAGATCGAGGCGATCCGCTACGCGCGGGAGTCGGGGACGCCCTTCTTCGGCATCTGCCTCGGGATGCAGATGGCGGTCGTGGAGTTCGCGCGGGCGCGCTGCGGCCTCGACGGGGCCAACAGCGTCGAGTTCGACGTCGACGCGCAGCACCCGGTCGTCCACCTGATGCCGGACCAGCGCGGCGTCATGGACAAGGGGGGCACGATGCGGCTCGGCGCCTACCCCTGCGTCCTCGAGGAGGGGTCCCTCTCCGCCCGGATCTACGGCACGCGCCGGATCGAGGAGCGCCACCGCCATCGCTTCGAGGTGAACAACGCCTACCGGGACGTGCTCCAGGAGAACGGCCTCCGGCTGGTCGGCGTGTCCCCCGATGGTCGCCTGGTCGAGATGGTCGAGCTCCCGGAGCATCCGTACTTCGTCGGCTGCCAGTTCCACCCCGAGTTCCGCTCCCGGCCCCACGAGGCCCATCCGCTCTTCGTCACCTTCGTGGAGGCGAGCCTCGCCTCGCGGGACCGGCGGGCGGCCGCAGCCACCTCCGAGGCCGGCGCTCGCACGGAGCGGCGGGAGGAGCCGGTCCGCGTGGGCGAGGGACCCGGCACGCCGGCCCCCGCGTCGAACTGAGGCTGGCTTGTCCCAGCCACCGCGTGGCTCGGCGTGGCCGCACCCATGCCGCGACATCCGTGTCCTGGCCGTGGGCCCAGCCGACCCCCGTCCGGGCCTCGGCCGTCGGTGGCACGCTTCTCGCTTCTGGAGCTCCGGATGCCTGGAGGCTCAGAGGCCCAGAGGCCCCAGGAGCCCCCGGGGAGGCCATCGGGCGGGCCGCTGGCCCGCTTGCGCAGCCATGGCCCCCTGCCGATCCTCTCCTCGGGAGGAGCCACGATGCGCCGCCCCTTGCCCGATCCGATTCGTCTCCCCCCGTCCGCGATGCTCGTGCTGCGGGCCGTGGGCTTCGCTCTCTCGGTGCTCGTGGTCGGCTGCGGGTCGACCGACGGCGCCGACCTCGACCAGGGATCGCCGAGCGCCGATGCGGGGGACGGCGCTGCGGACGAGGGCACGATCGGCTCCTGCGGGCCGAGCGGGGAGTGTCCCTTCGGCGAGCGCGGCACGTGCGGTGGCGGCGAGGCCTGCCTCCTCGTCGGCAGCACGGCGGACGGATGGATGACCGTCTGCCGGCCCGAGGGGGCCGGCGTCGAAGGCACGGCCTGCAGCCCGGGCGGGGCCAACCAGTGCGCCGACGGGTTCGTCTGCAGCGCGCGCGAGGGCGAGTGCCGCGCCTACTGCTGCGGGAGCGAGGACTGTCCGGAGGGACAGTTCTGTCTGGGCCTCGCGGGCGCGGAGGGCGCCGGGCAGTGCCGGACCATCGACGACTGCCGCCTCGTGCCGCCCCAGACGGGGTGCGAGGAGGGCCAGGGCTGCTACGCCCTCGACGCCGGGCCGGTCTGCCTGGACGAGGGTGACGTGCCCGCATGCCTGGCCGGCGACGTCTCCGCGTGCGACGAGTGCGCCTTCGCGAATAGCTGTGAGGGGGGCGCCGTCTGCGTGCTGGCGACGCGCAGCGTCTGCCGCCGGATGTGCGACGTCGACGCCGCGCCGGGCCAGCCCGGGGCGTGCCCTCCGCGCTTCACCTGCCAGAATCTGCCGGATATCGACGACGTCGGATTCTGCCAACCCAACTGACCCTCGGCCGGGCGGCGATCGGCGCCGCGCGGCACCCACGCTCCCATGCTTTGCCTTCGTCCCCTTCGCTGGCGTCCACTCGCCCCCCTGCTGCTCCTCGTGCTCGGCTGCAGCACCGCGAGCCCTCTGGAGGACGGCGGGCTCCTGCGGGATGCCGTCGTCCCCGACGGGGGGACCGCCGACCTCGGGCCCGACTCGGACCTCGGCGGGCGCCCGCCCACCAACGACATGGGCGTCGCGTGCGATGTCCGGGTCTGCGACCCGCGGGAGCCGAGCGGCTGCGGCTCCGTCTCCTGCGTGCTCTGGTCGGCCATGCCGGCCTGCCAGACCGCCGACGGCGTATCGCTCGCCGGCGAGCCGTGCGGGGACGTGATGGAGTGCGCCCCGGGCCTCGCCTGCTTCCTCGAGGAAGGCGGGGAAGGGGCCGGCGTCTGCGGCGCCGTCTGCTGCCCCTCGAGCGACGACGACGCGGTCTGCCTCGACGAGGAGGAGCGCTGCGGAGGCTCCGGGGTGCTCGTCGACGGCACGCCGACCGCCTGGGGGCGCTGCGTGTCGCGGCGCATGTGCGACGTGTTCGCGCCCGAGGAGGTGTGTGCGCCCCGCGAGGGTTGCTACATCGACGAGGAGGCTCTGAGGACCGGCTGCCGCCTTGCGGGCGCTGCCGAGATCGGGGACCGCTGCGAGGTCCCCGAGGACTGCGCGCCCGGGCTCCACTGCAGCGGGCTGACCCGGCACTGCATTCGCATCTGCCGCCTCGAGGCGAGCGACTGCGCTCCAGGGGAGCGCTGCGTGGCCCAGGCCCACAGCCCGCCGGGCACCGGCTTCTGCGCCCCCGACCGCTAGGTCATCTGTCTCCGCGATTCGCGGCAGAATCCTGCCGGCCCTCGACGCCCGACTCGGCGTCACTTCTCCTCGAAGAACGCGAAGCATTCCTCGTCGTCGTTCCTTGATTCGGGCGCCGATCGCTCGCCGGGATCGACCACTCACCGCTGTTCCAGGTGACTAGCCGCCTGCTGGAGCGCCGATCCGTTCGGAGTCGCCGCTGAGTCGCTGCCCGCCGGCCTGGCCGGAGGCCGCGTTGACGCCGATCCGGCGCTTTGCCATTACACTCAGGACGTGTCCGCCGCCCCGGTGCCGGCCGCTGCATGCCACAACCACCCGGGCCGGGACGCCCTCGGCGTCTGCGTCCAGTGCCGCCAGAGGGTGTGCGCGGAGTGCGTCACCAAGGTCGACGGCATCAACTACTGCGTCGCCTGCTATCAGGGCCTCGCCGCGCCGCCGCGAAGGGAGGCCGCGTCGACGGAGGTCTCCGGGACGAGCGCGGCCCTCTGGGCCGGGGGGCTGTTCGTGGTCCTGACGCTGCTCCTGTGGGGCTTCTTCGAGGTCGCGCTGCCCACGACCGGGGGCTAGATGAGCGGCGGGACGGCTACGTGAGCGGCGAGCCTGCCCTCAAGGACCTCCGGCCTCTCGGGCCGCTCGGGGCGCTGGACGCGGCGGTCGCGCTCCTTCGCCGTGGCGATGCGGCCCTCCTCGGGCCGGCCTGGGCGGGCGGGACCGTCCTGGCCGCGGTCGTGGTGGTCCTCTACTACGTCGAGCGGGTCGAGGGCGTGAGCGTCCTTCGCCTACCCTTTGCCGCGCTCCTGCTGCTGGCCTGGTGCCTCAGGGCGCAGGGCCTCGGACGGGCCGCGCGCCACGGCGTGGTCCGTCTCTGGCCCGCGCACCGCGAGCATGCGAAGGGGCGGTGGGTCGATCTGTGGGCGACGGCCCTGGTGGCCGCCCTCGGGCTCTGGGTCTGGCTCTGGGTGCTGGCCGTGGCGAGCCTGGCAGGGCCGGTGGGCGTGCTCCTCACGCTGCCGCTCCTCGCGGTCCGGGGGCTCGTCGCGCCCGGGTGGGTGGCCCACGCGGCGTGCGCGGGCCGGGGAGGCCCGATGGCGATCGTCGGTGCCGCCCGGGACAACGCCACACGCTGGGGTCGGGGCTTCGTGATCGAGCTCCTGATGATCGTCGCCACCTTCGGCCTGGCGCTGAACCTCTACGTGCTGATCGCGCTCCTCCTCCTCTTGAGCCGCACCTACCTCGGCCTCGACGTCGCGACGGTCGAGAGCTTCGTCGGCCTGAGCAACCCGTTCGTCATCCTCGTGATCGGCGCCCTCGCGGTCGTCCTGATGGAGCCGCTGCGGGCGGCGCTCAGCGCCACGACCTACGTCGAGGCTCGCGTCCGGGAGGAGGGGCTCGACCTCGAGGCGGCCCTCGACGAGGCGATCGGCCACGCGGCGCGGCTGGGTGGGGGGCTCCGCGGGGGCGCGGTCGCCGCCGCGCTCGCGCTCGCGTTCGGGCTCGGCGCGCCTGCGGCCCTGGCCCAGGCCCCTGCGGGGGCGGCGGGCTCGCCCTCGGTGGTGGAGCCCGGGGCCCCCGACCCCGCCGGGGTCGACCTCGCCCCCGACGAGCCCGGGGCCGGGGCGGAGCCTTCACTGTCGGCGGCGGACGAGCGAGCCCTCGAGCAGATGGACCGGATCCTCGAACGCGACGAGTTCCGCGAGTTCGAGGACCGCCGGGGCGAGGGGGTCGCCCATCTCCTCGAGCGTCTGTTCCGCTGGCTGATGCAGCCCCGGGACGTCCCCGAGGTCGAGGCGCCGGTACGGGTCCCGCTGCTGCCCCTTCCGTCGGGCGCCGTGTTCCTCGCCATCGCGCTGGCGCTGCTCCTGGCCGTCGGCCTCTACCTCGCCATGACCGTCCGCCGGCGGCGCAAGCCGGAGGACGCGGCGGAGGGGGCGGCGGAGGAGGACCCACGCGACCGGTCTCCCGACGCGCTCCTCGCCGAGGCCGGGGCGCGGGCGGGCCGGGGCGATCTGCGCGCGGCGATGCGGAGCCTCTACCTCGCCACCCTGGTGAGCCTCGACCGCCGTCGTCTGATCACCTTCGACGCCTACCGCACGAACTGGGCCTACCTCCGGCAGATGCCACCCGGGGCGTCCCGGGACGCGTTCCGGGAGTTCACGCGGCTGTTCGACCACAAGTGGTACGGCGAGGAGCCGACGCGAGCGGACGAGTTCGAGGCGTGTCGCCGCCTCGCCGAGGCGATCGTCGCCGACGGGGAGGTCCGATGAGGCGCGCCCTGTGGCGCATCGCCGTCGTCGGGGCCGTGGTCCTCGGCGTCGCCGGCTCGGCCTTGATGTGCGCCCGGGTGCAGGTTCGGGGGCGCTACGCGTCCGCGTTCTCCACCCTCAGCGCGGGCCCGGAGGGGACGCGCGGGCTGTACCTGCTGGCCGAGCGCCTCGGCGCCCGGCCCCGGCGCTGGTCCGAGGACCTCGGCCGGCTCCCGCCCGAGGGCGGGATGCTCGTCGCGCTCGGCAGCTGCGACCAGCTCCTCCGGACGCCGATGGGTCGGATCGAGGCCGAGGCGCTCGCGGCGTGGGTGGCGGACGGGGGCACGCTCCTGGTCGCCGGCGTGCCCGACTACCTGCGGCCGGAGGACTTCGGTCTCACGCTGACCGACCCCGGCGGCCGCTGCCAGGCCCGGGAGGCGCTGCTCCGCATCCTCGATGGCGACGACGAGCGCCGGCCCGAGGACCTGCCGGAGGACCTCGTCGACGACCCCGGGGGGACGGTGGACGACGTCTTCGCGATCGATCCCGAGCTCGACCTCGAGGACGCGTACGCCACGGCCGCGCCCCTCGAGGGGCTGCCGGTGATCGGGCTGCGGCGTCCGATGGTGGTCGCGGCGAAGGACCCGGACGCCGTCACCCCGCTCCTGTCGTCGGCCCTGGACGACGCGTGGGTGGGCGCCACGGCGCCGGTCGGGACCGGCCGGGTCGTGGCCCTCGGGTCGGCGAGCCCGTTCCAGAACCGGGACCTCGCGACCGACTACGGGGCGGCGCTCTTCGCGCGCCTGGTGGCGGCCTATGCCCCCGCCGGCCCGGTCCTCTTCGACGAGTACCACCTGGGCATCGGCCAGCGGCGCTCCCTGATGCGCTACCTCCGGCAGGTCGGCGTGGCCTCGGTGGCGCTCCAGCTGCTCGTGATCGTCGCCCTCGCGCTGTGGCGCGCGGGCGCCCGCTTCGGCTCGCCGATCGCGCGGCTCCCTCCCGCGCCCGGGGGCACCGCCAGCTACGTGGAGGGGGTGGGTCTCCTCTACGAGAAGAGCCAGGACCCTGCCGGGGTCGCGCGGGCCCTGTGGCGCCGGGCCCTCGCCAGGTTGAGGGCGCACTTCCACCGGCCCGACGCGGACGAGGAGGCGCTCGGTGCTCTCCTCGAGGCTCGGGTGGGCGCCCCCGCGGGGGCTCGCTTCTCCGAGGTCCGGGACCGGTTGACCCGGCCGGTCGGGACCCGGGACCTGCCCCGCCTCGCCGGCGCGATCGACGCGATGGTCCACGATGCGGTCTCGTCCTGAGCCGGCGCGGCCCGGGGCGAGCCCTTTTCAACGGTGGAGCTTCGTGCGAGACGTGCCGGCGTGACGGACCTCGACGTCCTCAAGACGTTCCGCGCGGCCGTGCGCAACGAGGTGGCGAAGGTCATCGTCGGCCAGGACAGCGCGATCGACACCATGCTCGTCGCCCTCCTGGCGCAGGGGCACGTGCTGCTCGAGGGCGTGCCCGGGACGGCCAAGACGTTGATGGTGCGGACGCTGGCGGCGGCCACGGAGCTCGCCTTCGGGCGCATCCAGTTCACGCCCGATCTCATGCCGAGCGACATCCTCGGCACCCACATCTTCGACCTGAAGAGCGGCACCTTCCGCCTGACCAAGGGGCCGATCTTCACGGAGCTCTTGCTCGCCGACGAGATCAACCGGGCGCCCGCCAAGACCCAGAGCGCGCTGCTGGAGGCGATGCAGGAGCGCCAGGTGTCCCTCGACGGCGAGCGCCACCCGCTGGGCGACGCCTTCACGGTGTTCGCGACGCAGAACCCGGTCGAGCAGGAGGGCACCTACCCGCTGCCCGAGGCGCAGCTCGACCGGTTCCTGGTGAAGGTCAAGGTCGGCTACCCGTCGGCCGAGGAGGAGGACCGGATCCTCGCGCGCGCCGAGATCGGGGTGGGCAGCGTGGACGTCCGGGATGCCGGGGTGATCCCGGCCGCGACGCGGGAGGACCTGGCGGCGCTCCGTGTGGTGGCAGCCCGGGTCCGGGTGGAGGACGGGGTGCGCGCCTACGTCCGGGAGCTGATGCGGGGCACCCGGGAGACGCCGATGGTCCTCCTCGGCGCCGGCCCCCGGGCCGGCATCCACCTGCTGGTGACCTCCCGCTGGTTCGCGGCGCTCGACGGTCGGGCGTTCGTCACCCCCGACGACGTCCAGCGCGCGCTCCACCCCGTGATCGCCCACCGGCTCGTGCTCTCGCCCGAGGTCGAGCTCGACGGCCTCGGCCCGGAGGAGGTCCTCGACCGGGTCGCGAGCCAGGTGCCCGTGCCGCGCTGATGGGGGCGGGATCGCGCTTCCTTCCCGGCCGCTGGCTCCCCGCGCTCGCGGCCGGCGGCGTGCCCTTCGCCCTGGCCGACGGAGGCACGGGGCTCGGGATCGGGCTTGCCTTGACCTACGACGCGGTCCTCGTCATCGGCGCCTGGGCGGAGAGCCGACGGCTCGCCGGGCGCGTGCCCGCGGTCGAGCGGCAGGCGGCCAAGCGCCTGGTGGTCGGCGTGCCGAACCGGGTGGTCCTCCAGCTCCACAACCCGACCGACCGGACGCTCCGCCTCACGGTGCGGGACGACCTCCCGCCGGGGTGGGAGGCCCGCCCCCCCGAGCTGACCGCGGAGCTCCCGCCGTTCGCGCGGCGGGAGCTGACCTACACGGTCAGCCCGCCGCGGCGGGGTCGCTTCGACTTCGGCGATCTCCACCTGCGGATCGAGGGGGGCCTGCGCCTCGGCGCCCGGGTCGTCCGCCTCGAGCGGGCGGAGGCCGCCCGGGTGTACCCGAACGTGCTCGGGCCGCGGCGCTACGAGCTGGCGGCGCGGCTCGGCGACCTCTCCCGCCTGGGGGTGCGAGCGGTCCGGCGGGCGGGCGGAGGCGGCGAGCTCGAGCAGCTGCGGGAGTACGTGCCCGGCGACCCCTACCGGGACCTCGACTGGAAGTCGACGGCCAAGAGGCTCCGCCCGGTGACGCGGGTCTACGAGCAGGAGCGAAGCCAGCGCGTGCTGATCGCCCTCGATGCAGGCCGCATGATGGCGCCCCGCCTCGAGCGGATCAGCAAGCTCGACCACGCGATCAACGCGGCGCTGCTGCTCGCCTACGTCGCGCTGCGCCAGGACGATCGGGTCGGGCTCGTGGTGTTCAGCGACCGCGTGATGCGCTTCGTCCCGCCGGGCAAGGGTCCCGCGCAGTACCGGAGGCTGCTCGAGGCGCTCTACGAGGTGGAGGCCAGGGAGACGTTCGTCGACTTCCGGCGCCTCGTGGAGTTCCTTCAGGTGCGCGTTCCGCGCCGCTCCCTCCTCGTGATGTTCAGCGACCTCCTCGACGACGCCCAGGCGGGGCCCCTGGTCGAGCATGTGGGCCTCCTCCAGCGGCGGCACCTCCCGGTGTGCGTCACGCTCCGGGACCCGATCGCGGAGCGCCTCGCGGACGACCCGGACGAGGCGGACGTCCATCGGCGCGCGGCCGCCGCGGACCTGCTCGCGGAGCGGGAGGCGCTGAAGCTGCGGCTTCGCAAGCGGGGCGTGGGCCTGGTGGAGGCGGGCGTGGGGGACCTCGCCGTCGCCACCGTGAACCGCTACCTCGACGTCAAGGCCCGCCGGGCCCTGTAGCCAGGACCGGAAACTGGTCTAGCCTCCTGCCTGGAGGACCCCGACACGATGGCCGACCCGATGAGCAGCGACGCCGTGACCGATGCCCTGAGCCGCCTCTCCGGCTGGCGTCACGAGGACGACAAGCTGAAAAAGAGCTACCGCTTCGGGAGCTTCCGGGAGGCGGTCGCCTTCCTGGTGCGCGTCGCCTTCGAGGCCGAGCAGCGCAATCACCACCCCGAGGTCTACAACGTCTACGGGACCGTCGACCTCGCCCTGACCTCCCACGACGCGGGGAACAAGGTCACGGCGATGGACGTCGACCTGGCGGCCGCGATCGACGAGCTCGGCTGAGCGCGAGGGCGCGCCTGCGCGCGGCGCGGCCGGGCCCTCAGGCCGGGTGTACGCTGGCGAGCAGCGCCTCGAAGGCAGCCTCCGCCAGGCCGACGGCCTCCCTCGGCCCCGTCAGCTTGAGGAACACCGGCCCCTCCGGCCCCTCGATGATCGCGCCGAGAAGGCGCCACCCGGGCTGCTGCCCGACCGACGGCGCGGTCCCCCGCTGCCCGACGAAGGTGCCCTCCGCGCTGACCGTCGTGATCGGGAGGCCATGGCTCTGCCGCTGCTCGATGCGGGCGCGATCCCGGGTCGGGGACCCGTCCGGCTGCACGAGCTGCTCGAGCCATCGGTCCACGTTCTCGTCGACCGGACCGCCGCCCCCCTCCTGGGCGCCGAAGTGGAAGGCGGCGAGGACGGCGCCGGGGTGACCCTGCACGGCGTACTCGGCCTGACGGAGCTCGTTCGCGGGCGGTCGGGCGACCAGCGGCTCCTCCGCGATCCACCCGACCCCGGCCACGATCGTGACGGGGTCCGGTGCTTCGGCCTCGGCCGGCGCCGGCCGAGGCGCGGCGCGGTCGCCGCGGCCGCACGCGAGGAGGCCGGCGAGCGCCAGGAGGCCGAGCGCGGGAGCGGGGCCCACGGGAGCTCGCGTCACAGCGCGAGCACTCCGGCCGCCCGCTCCATCAGGGCCACCCGCTGCTTGGTCACGGCGCTCGAGCCATCCAGGAGCGCCTCCGTCTCCCTCAGCACCTTGCGCAGCCCGAACAGCTGGACGGAGTGGTCGACCGTGACCTCGCCCCCGACGACGGGCGGCTGCCAGGCCGCCATCAGGTCACCACGCCCGTCGACGAGGGCTTCGACCGCGGCGCGGCCGAGCCGGCTCGCGAGGATCCGATCGTGGAAGCTCGGGCTCCCGCCGCGCACGAGGTGGCCGAGGACCGTCGCCCGGATGCTGATCCCGTCGCGCTCGAGCACGTCCGCGAGGATCGCCTGGACCTGCCGCACCAGCTTGGTGGACGGCACCTCCACGCCCTCCGCCTTGAGGATCAGCACGCGCTGCCGGTCGGGGTCGGCGCCGAAGGAGCGGCGGACCAGGGAGGCGACGTCGTCGACGATCTGGGCCTCGCTGCGCCCCTGCTCCCGGAAGAGCGCGGCGTCGGCGCCGGCCGCGATGGCCCCGGCCATGCAGAGGTAGCCGGAGCGCCGCCCCATCACCTCGACCAGGAACGCCCGGCGGTGGGCGCGCGCCGTGTCGCTGATCCGGTCGCACGCCTCGACGATCGTGTTGAGGGCGCTGTCGACGCCGATCGCGGAGCTCGTGCACCCGATGTCGTGGTCGATCGAGGCCGGGACGCCGACCACCGGAACCGCGTGCTCCTCGGCCAGCGCGTGGGCCCCCGCGAGGGACCCGTTGCCGCCGATCACCACGAGCCCGTCGTAGGCCTCCGCTCGCCGCGCGGCCTCCGCCCGCCCCTCCGGCTCGTAGAACGCCCGGCAGCGGGCAGTCCCGAGGAAGCTCCCGCCGAGGCCGGCGTTCAGCTCCACCTCGGCGGTGGAGGTGAGCTGACCGTCCACCTCGCGGGACAGCGGCCGGGTCCGGCCGTCGAGCAGGCCCTGGTAGCCCCGCTCGATCCCGACGGTCGGGACCCCCCGGGCGGCGGCCACCCGGACGACGGCCCGGACCGCGGCGTTCATGCCGGGGGCGTCGCCGCCCGAGGTGAGCACCGCCAGGGTCACGCTCAGGTCTCGCCGGTCGGCCCCTCGCCGCCGCTCGGCTCGCTGCCCGGCTCGGCATCCTCGGGGCTCTCGGCCTTCGGCGGAGGCTGGTCGAGCTCCTCCAGGAAGCGCCGCAGCAGCCCGTCGAGCATCAGGTCCCGCTCGTCCTGGTCGATCGTGCCGTCCACGAACTTCGCGCGGACCTGCTGGTGCTTGACGCGGTAGACGCCGATCAGGCCCCGGTAGCGCTCCTGCTGCGCCCAGATGCGGCCGTGGTTGCGGGCGTAGAGCGCGGCGAGGGACGCGACGCTCGCGCCGGTGAGGATCAGGCCGACCGGCCCTCCGAGCACGGCCCTCAGCAGCACCACGACCGCCGTGACGCCCGCCGCTCCGGTCAGGAGTCGTCGACCCGTCGAGGGTCGGGCGAGCTCGTCGAAGGCCACCTCCCACGCCTCCCGGGACGCGAGCAGAAGCGCGATGACGTTGGCCCGGTCGCCGCCCTTCTCCCAGTAGCCCTTGATCGCGGCCCGGAGGAACGCGTCGAAGCTCCCCGGGACGATCGTCCCCTCGTCCCCGTCGCTCATGCGCGGACCTTAGCACCCCACCCTCCGAGCGGAACCTGGTCGAGGGGCTAGACTGAGTCGGTGGGTCGGTCCCTGAGCGCCCTCCTAGTCCCCGCGCTGTGGCTCGCGCTGTGCGCCGTCGCCTCCGCCCAGCCGCCGGCCGCCGCCTGCTCGAGCCTCAGCGCCTGCCGGGAGGCCCTCGCTCACGGCGACTACGGCGCTGCGGAGGCGGGGTTCCGACGGCTGCGCCGGGGCGGGGACCGGGCTCGGGCGACCCTCGGGCTCGCGCGCGCGCTCGTCGCGACGGGCCGGCACGACGACGCCCGGGATCTGCTGCGTCCCCTCGCCCGGCGCGGCGCGCTCCGGGTCGAGGCGTCGACGCTCCTCGGGGAGGTCCACGCTGCCCGCGGGCGGCTCGACGAGGCGCAGCAGGCCTTCGAGGCGGCGATCGGCGAGCCCTCGGCCCACCGGGCGCGCGTGCTGCTCGGGCGCCTGCTGCTCCGCCGGGGGCGCTCGCGGGCCGCCCAGCTCCCGCTGATGGCGCTGATCGAGGCGTACAACGACGGCACGATCGGCACCCGGGACGCCGAGGGCCTCGCCTATGTCGCGATGGCCGCGGCGATGCTCGAGAGCCCCCGGGACGCCAACGATGCGTTCCTCGAGTCGACCCGGGCCGACCCCGACCGCGTGGAGACCCAGCTCGAGTGGGCGGAGCTGTTCCTCGCGAAGTACGACGCTGGCCACGCCGAGGAGAGCGTGCAGGACGCGCTCCGGGTCAACCCCCGCAGCGCCCGCGCGCGGACGCTGATGGCGCGGATCCGCCTCGCCCAGAGCCAGGACTTCGTCGAGGCGGAGCGGGAGCTCGGCGAGGCCCTCGCCGTCGATCCCCGGCACGTGGCCGCGTGGGTGACGCGCGCCGGGATCGCGCTCCGGGACTTCGACCTCGAGGCCGCCTCGGCGCACCTGGAGGCGGCGCTCGCCGTCGATCCGACGGACCTCGAGGCGCTGAGCGTCCGGGCCGCGCTGTTCTTCCTTCGGGACGACGAGCAGGCGTACCGGGGCGCGGTGCGCGAGATCCTCGCCCTGAACCCCGGCCACAGCGAGCTCTACACGGTCATCGCGGACTACGCGGACTGGGAGCACCGCTACGGCGCGATCGTCGAGATGGCGCGGGAGGCCCTGCGGATCGACCCCGACGACGCCCTCGCCCACGCCACCCTCGGCGTGAACCTCCTGCGGCTGGGGGAGGAGCGGGAGGGGCTCGAGGCCCTGCGCGCCGCGTGGCAGCGCGACCGCTACAACGTCCGCGTCCACAACCTCCTCAACCTCTACGACGACGTGATCGGCGCGCGCTACGAGGACGTGGAGGCCGCGCCCTTCGTGCTGCGCCTCCCCACGGAGGACCGGGCGGTCCTCGAGGAGGACGTGACGGAGCTCCTCCGGGACGCCTGGCGCGGCATGCGGCGCCGCTACCGCTTCACACCCCATCGTCCGGTGCGGATCGAGCTCTACGCGAGCCGGGAGCACTTCTCCGTGCGGACGAGTGGCCTGCCCAACATGGGCGTCGAGGGCGTCTGCTTCGGCCGCGTGGTGACCGCGATGTCGCCGCGGGGGAGCCGGGTGAGCTGGGGTGAGGTGACGTGGCACGAGCTCGCCCACGTCTTTCACCTCCAGCTCTCCCACAACCGCGTGCCCCGCTGGTTCACCGAGGGCCTCGCGGAGGTCGAGGCCTCCATGGCCCGACCGGAGTGGAAGCGGGAGCTGGACCACCGGCTCTGGCTGGCTCTCGAGGGCGACCGGGTCCCGGCGCTCGGCGAGCTGAACCACGCCTTCACCCACGCCCGCCGGGCCGAGGACGTCAGCGTGGCGTACTACGCCAGCACCCGCGCGGTGGCCTACCTCGTCGAGCGCTTCGGCTTCGACCGCATCGTGCGGATGCTGCGCGCCTGGGGGCAGGGCAAGAGCACCGAGGAGGTCATCGAGCAGGTGCTCGGGGAGAGCCTGACGGACCTCGACCGGGCCTTCCGCGCTCACCTCGAGCAGGAGCTCGGCGCGCGACGGGACGACTTCGCGGTGGACTTCGGGCGCTACGTCGATCTCGAGCCGGTACGGGAGCGGGCCAGCGCCCGGCCCCAGGACGCCGCCGCGCAGGCCGATCTGGCCGCCGCGCTCCTCGTCCACGGAGAGCCTCGCGCGGCGCGGGAGACCGCCGAGCGCGCGCTGACGCTGGACGGGGCCCAGCCCGTCGCTCGCTTCGTCGCCGCCTCCGTCGCGCTCGGTCAGGGCGAAGGGGCTGCTGCGCTCGAGCAGCTGTCGGCGCTGCGAGAGGGGGACCGGGACGGGGTGGAGGTCCGCCTCCTCGAGGCGCGCGCGGCGCTGTCCACCGATGACCTGGCGCTCGCGCGGGCGGCCCTCGAGCGCGCCACCCGGATCGATCCCGCGCGGGTCGAGCCGTGGCAGGGGCTCGTCGAGGTGGCGGGCCGCCAACAGGACGCGGATCTCCGACTCCGGGCGCTGCGCCACGTGGTGGACATCGACGAGCACGACCGTCGGTCGCTCCGCGAGCTGCTCGTGGGCCTCGCCGCCGCCGATGCCTGGGACGAGGCGCTCCGCTTCGGCGAGCGGACCGTGACCTCGGACCCGCTCCACGCGGAGAGCCGCCGGATCTACGCCGAGGCCCTGCTCCGGGCCGACCGGGCTACCGACGCGCTCCGGCAGGCGGAGGTGGCCCTCGCCCTCGAGCCGCCAGCGGTCGGTCCCTTCCACCTCACGCGCGCCCACGCCCTCCGGGCGCTGGGCCGCCGGGGGCCGGCGCGCGAGGCAGCGGACGCCGCGGTGGCCGCCGCCCCTGCCCTGGAAGACGCCGCGGCGGAGCTCCGGTCGCGCTGACCGCGCCCCCGGTCCGGTCGCGCTGACCGCGCCCCCGGTCCGGTCGCGCTGACCGCGCCTCCGGTCCGGTCGCGCCGGGCCTCCTCGCGGCCCGCCGGGCCGGCTCCTACCTTGTGAGTGTGTCCAGGTCGCGGCCCAGGGTCTCCATCCCGACGCGGATCCTGCTGAGCTTCGTGCTCGTGCTGACCGGCTTCGGCGTGGTCAGCGCGGTCAGCTTGCTCCAGCATCAGCGCACCGCGAGCCGCCTCCGCCTCCTCCACGAGGGCTACCTCCCCCTCGCGCTGATCCTCGGCCAGGAGAAGGCGACGCAGGAGGTGGTCAACGCCCTCCTCGACCGGGTCATGGACGAGACCGACCCGACGGCGACGAGCGACTGGATCGCCGTCCACCTCCGCGTCCGGCCGAGCAGCCTGAGGCGGGCGCTCCGGGCGCTGGAGCGGGCCGAGGGGCTGAGCCCGGACTCCGACGACGAGGTGGCGCTCGCCGAGGTCCGCCGGTCCCTGGAGGAGCTGCAGGGCCTCTACGCGACCGGCGAGGGTCGCTTCGCGGCGGTGTTCGCGGCGCTCGGCCAGGGCCGGGAGGCCGAGGCCCAGGTGCTGCTCGAGGCGGTCCGGCGCGACGAGCAGGGCATCGCGCGGCGCCTCCGCCGCTCGTGGGACGCCGTCCAGGACCGGGTCGCCGAGACCAGCCAGCGGGCCGCGGAGCAGGAGCGCCAGTCGGTCGGGTCCCTGACGGTCCTCGCGCTCCTGTCCCTCGCCTCGGGCCTCGGCCTGACCTGGTGGTCCCAGCGGCTGCTCGCGCCCCTGCCGCTGCTCATGCGCCGCGTCGCGGCGGTCGCGCGCGGCGACTTCGCCTCCCGGATCACGGCGACCCGGGACGACGAGCTCGGGCACCTCGCGCGCGAGTTCGAGGGGATGGTGGACGCGGTGGCGGCCCGGGACCGGGCGCTGCGCGAGGCGGCGGACAGCCTTCGGGCGCTCCAGCGGATGCAGGAGCAGATCGTGGCCGGCCTCCGCTCGGGGGTCGTGGTCGTCGACGGCGCGGGCTCCGTGCGCTCCGCCAACCCGGCGGCGGAGCACGTGCTCGGGGTCACGCCCCGGGACGTGGGTCGGGCGGCCGCGGAGGTGGGCCTCCTCGACCGCGTCGAGGGCCTCGAGGCGGCGATCCGGGAGGTCGCCGAGGGCGGGGAGCGCGCCGAGCGCTCCGCCGTGCCGCGCGGGCCCGACAGCGATGAGCGCTTCCTCGACCTCTCGGTCACGCCCTTCGGTGCCGACGAGGCGGCGGGCCCCCGCCGGAGCGTGCTGGTCGTCGCCGACGAGGTGACCGAGGAGCTCCGGACGAAGGCGAGGCTGATCCAGACGGAGCGCCTCGCCGCGATCGGCCGGATGGCCGCCCACGTCACCCACGAGGTCCGCAACCCGCTGTCGAGCCTCGGCCTGAACGTCGAGCTCCTCGAGGAGGAGCTCATCGGCGCGGGGCCCGAGGCCCAGGCGCTCCTGCGTGCGGTGCAGGGCGAGATCGACCGGCTGACCAGCCTCACCGAGGAGTACCTCCGGGTCGCCCGCCTGCCGGCGCCCCGGCTGGAGCCCGAGAGCCTCGGTGCCCTCGTGCAGGAGGTCGGCTCCTTCGTGGCGCGGGAGATGGAGAGCTCCGGGGTCGGTCTCCGGATGGTCGTGGAGCCGGACCTGCCGCTGGTCCTCGTGGACGAGTCCCAGGTCCGCCAGGCGCTCCTCAACCTGCTCCGCAACGCGCGCGAGGCGATGCCCAACGGGGGCGAGGTCACGCTGTCGTCGGTCCGGGCGGGGAGCGGGGTGGAGGTGGCGGTGACCGACCAGGGGGCCGGGCTCCCCGCGGACGTGCGGGCCCGCATCTTCGAGCTCTTCTACTCGACCAAGGAGCGGGGCACGGGCCTCGGGCTGACGCTGACCCAGCAGATCGTCGCGGCGCACGGGGGGCGGGTGACCTGCGAGGACGCGCCGGGCGGCGGGACCCGCTTCGCGCTCTGGTTCCCACCGGCGCACCTCGCGGAGGGCGCCTCGGCGGCCTCCGACGAGCCGTGACCGCGGCGGCCCTTTCGTGCTAGCGAGGCCGCCATGGCGACCCGACGCGACGGCCGCAGCAGCGACGCGCTCCGCCCGATCTCCCTCGACACGCCCTTCCAGCGAAGGCCCGAGGGGTCGGTGCTCTACAGCTGCGGTGGTACGCGCGTCCTGATCGCCGCGAGCGTCGAGGAGAACGTCCCGCCGTGGCTCAAGGGCCAGGGCCGTGGGTGGGTCACCGCGGAGTACGCGATGCACCCCCGGGCGAACCCCGAGCGCCAGCGGCGGGACCGCACCCGACCCCAGATCGACGGCCGTACCCAGGAGATCCAGCGGCTGATCGGGCGCTCCCTGCGCGCCGCGGTCCGCCTCGAGAAGATGGGCGAGCGCATGATCACGGTCGACTGCGACGTGCTCGACGCGGACGGCGGGACGCGGACCGCGTCCATCACGGGCGGCTTCGTCGCGCTGGTGCTCGCCCTGGACGTGCTCCGGCAGTCCGGGGCGGCGAAGGCCGGCGTGCTGCGGGAGCCGATCGCGGCGATCAGCGTCGGCCTGCTCGAGGACACCCACCTCCTCGACCTGAACTACGAGGAGGACAGCAAGGCGGCGGTCGACCTCAACGTCGTCGCGACGCCGGCCGGCGCCCTCGTCGAGGTGCAGGGGACGGCCGAGGGGGCGCCCGTCGCGCGGGCCGACTTCGACCGCCTGGTGGACCTCGCGCTCGGCGCCATGCCGGAGCTCGCGACCGCCCAGCGCGGCGCGCTCGACAAGATGGGCGTGGACCTCGCCCGCTTGACCGGAGCCTGACGTGCCGGCGGTGCGGGTGGTGCTCGCGAGCCGGAACGCGGGCAAGGTGCGGGAGCTCGGCGCGCTGCTCGCGGGCCTCGGGCTCGAGCTGGTGGGGCTCGATGCCTTCGGCGAGCTGCCGGACGTCGTCGAGGACCGCGACACCTTCCGGGGCAACGCGCTGAAGAAGGCCGAGGAGGTGGCGTCGGCGACCGGACGGCCAACCCTCGCCGACGACAGCGGCCTGGAGGTCGACGCCCTCGGTGGACGGCCGGGGGTGCTCTCGGCGCGCTACGCGGGCGAGCCGAGCGACGACGTCGCGAACAACCACAAGCTCCTCCGGGAGCTCGCGGGCACGCCCGACGCGCAGCGGACCGCGCGCTTCCGCTGCGTGCTGGCCCTGGTCGATCCCACGGGAGCCCTGGCCGACGAGCCGGTGTTCGCGGAGGGGACCCTCGAGGGGCGGATCGGCACGGCGCCTCGCGGCGGCGGCGGCGTTGGCTACGCCCCGCTGTTCGTGCTGCCGGACGGCCGGACGACCGCCGAGCTCGACCCTGCGGACAAGAACGCGATCAGCCACCGGGGCCAGGCAGCGCGCAGGATGCGGGAGCTGCTCGCGGAGCGGCTCGGGCCCCGCTGACGGGGCCCGAGCCTTGCCGGGGCCGAGCCTTCCCGGAGGCGCAGCGCCGCGCTCGACCTCGCCCCGGGCCGCGGCGCCCGCTCGACGCCCCCGGGCCGAAGCCACGCCTCCCGGGTTGCTCGCGGGGAGCGCCGGGCCTACCGCTGGCGTGATGCGAACCCACGCCCTCCTCCTGGCGATGACCCTCGCCGCGCCCTTCACCGCCTGCGGCGGCGACGCTGCCGAGCGCCCCGCCGCCGCCGCCGCCGCCGAGGGGGGCGGGGGCGCCGACCCGACCGGCGCGTCGCCCGAGGTGGCAGCCGCGGACAGCGCCGACCCCGTCCCGACCCGGGCGGCCGGGCTCCGGGCGGAGGGCACCGCCGCCCCGGCCTTCGAGGCCCCCGACCAGAGCGGCGCGCTCCGCACGCTCGAGGCCGAGCGCGGCAACCCGGTGGTCCTCTACTTCTATCCCCGGGACGCCACGCCGGGCTGCACCGCCGAGGCCTGCGCCTTCCGGGACGCCTGGGCCCGCTACGAGGAGGCCGGGGTCCAGGTGTTCGGGGTCTCCACCGACTCGGTCGAGAGCCACCGGGCCTTCGCGGAGGAGCACGGCCTGCCCTTCCCGCTCCTGGCGGACCCGGAGGCGCGCATCGCCGACGCCTACGGGGTGCCCCACATCGGGGGCTTCATGCGGCGGGTCACGTTCCTGATCGACGCGGACGGCCGGATCGCGCGGGTCTTCGACCAGGTCGATCCCGGCGTCCACGCCGAGGAGGTCCTCTCCGCGCTGGCGGCGCGCTAGTCGCAGGTGCTAGCGCGGAGGACGCCCGGGACGCGCCGAGCGCCGGGATGGGCGACGGGCTCCCCGCGTCGCGCGAGCCGGGTATGCTACGTCCGGGCCCCGGGCATCGCGCCGCGGCCGCCCCCTGCCCGATGGAACCTCAGCACGTGCGCATCACGCTGTCCTGCCCCGACGACCGTGGGCTCCTCGCGGCCGTCGCGGCCCGCCTCTACGACCTCGGCGGGGACATCGGCGACGCCGCCTTCTCGCTGCTCGGCGACGAGGCGCAGATGACCTGCATCGCGTCCTTCCCGGCGTCGACGACGCCGGAGGCGGTGCGGGCGGCCCTGGCCGGCCTCCCCGCGCTGAAGGACGCGACCATCGCGGTCGAGCGGTTCTCCGGAGGCCGGACCCACCCGGAGAGCGGCCACGCGACCCACGTGGTGACCGTCCAGGGGGACGATCGCCCGGGGCTGATGGCGCGGTTGGCGGAGGGGTTCGGCGAGACCGGCGCGAACGTCGTCCGGATGGACGCCGAGCGCCGTGCCGACGGGGACTACCGGATGCGCTTCGCCATCTGGGTGCCGAAGGGTCGGGCGGAGGCGTGCCTCGCGAACGCGGCGAACGCGGCGGAGCGGATGGGGCTGCGGTTCAGCTCGAGCGAGGTGGGGCCAGGGGAGCGTTGAGCGCGGGCGCTGGGGAGGCCCGGCGCCCCCGCCCCTCCGAACGCGCGCATCTGGCGGGACGACGCCCCCGGCCGACCGGGAGAGGCCGGGTCCGACGCTCGGGCGGCCGTGCGTTTGCTCGCGGGTGCCGGGGGCGGGCGGCGAGCAGACTCACGACCCGATGAAGGAGGAGCACGCCTCGGCCTATCGGCATCCGACGACGATGGAGCCCCTGGAGCTGAGCGTGACGCGCACGGAGGGCGGCGAGATCGTCGAGGGCGCGCTCCTCGGCGGGGGCGACCGGTTCCCCATCGTCCGCGGGGTGCCGCGCTTCGGTCCCGCCTCGAACTACGCGGAGAGCTTCGGCTACCAGTGGCAGAGCTTCGCCGACGCCCAGCTCGACGACCGGCGTGCGTGGGATGGCTGGAGCGAGCGGCGCTTCGTCGAAGAGACCCGCTGGCCGCGCGACCTCTCCGGGCAGCGGGTGCTGGAGGCCGGCTCGGGGGCGGGCCGCTTCACGCCGCACCTGGCCCGGACCCGCGCGGAGGTCTTCACCTTCGACTACTCCGGTGCTGTCGACGCCAACTACCGCAGCCATCACCGCTTGGACAACGTCGCCTTTGCCCAGGCTGATATCTACCGGCCACCCTACGAGAAGGGGAGCTTCGACAAGGTCCTGTGCCTCGGCGTCATCCAGCACACCCCCGAGCCCAAGGCGGCCTTTCTCAGCCTGGTCGAGTACCTCAAGCCGGGCGGGGAGATCGTCTTCGACTGCTACCGATTGCACTGGAAGTCCTTCGTCTGGGGGAAGTACTACCTGCGCCCCTTGCCCCGCCACCTGCCGCCCGCCGCCCAGCATCGCTTCGTGAAGGCCCACCTCGCCTGGGCCTATCCCCTCACCGGCGCCATCCACCGCACCCTCGGCCTGCGTCCGGGCCGCTACGCGTCCTGGCTGCTCTCGGTCGCCGACTTCCGGGGCCTGCCGGACATCGACGAGGCCCACGCGCGGGAGCTGTCCGAGCTCGACACCCTGGACATGCTGAGCCCTCGCTACGACCAGCCGAAGACGATCGGGCAGGTGCGGCGCTGGCTGGAGGAAGCGGGGCTGAAGGACATCGAGGTCGGACCCGGCTACAACGGCGTGGAGGCACGAGGGCGCCGGGCCGCTCCCCCTGTCCCCCGGCCGGAGACGCGGCAGCCGGCCTAGGCCGGGGCAGGCAGCGCACCCCGGAGCAGCCGACCATGTGCGGGATCGTGGGCATCTGGGGGGAGCCAGGAGCCGACCTGGCGCTCGCCCCCGCGCTGAGGGAGATCCTCCACCGTGGTCCGGACGGCGAGGGCGTCTTCCGCGACGTCGAGCGGGGCCTCGCCCTGGGCCACCGGCGCCTCTCGGTCATCGATCTGACGCCCACCGGCGACCAGCCGATGTCCTCCGAAGATGGCCGCTACGTCCTGGCGTACAACGGCGAGATCTACAACTTCGGCGCCCTGCGGACGGAGCTCGGAGAGCGGACGTTCCGCGGCACCTCGGACACCGAAGTCCTGCTGCGGGCGTTGACGGAGTGGGGCGTGGAGGCCGCCCTCGCGCGACTGAACGGCATGTTCGCCTTCTGCCTCTGGGATCGGCAGGAGGAGGCGCTCTGGGTCGCCCGCGACCGGCTCGGCATCAAGCCCGTGTATCACGGCCTGGTCGATGGTCGCTTCGTCGTCGCGAGCGAGCTCCGCGCCCTCCGGCCCTTCCTGCGTGGCGAGGGTCGGATCGATCCGGAGGCGCTCGCTCTGTATCTGCGGTACGGCTACGTCCCCGGCACCGCCTGCATCTACCGCGGCCTGGCGAAGCTGTCGCCGGGGCACGTCCTGCGCGTGACCCGGGACTCCGGGGGTCGGGTCCGTACCGAGAGCCGCGCGTACTGGTCGGCCCTCGCGCACGCCGCCGGTCCACCGGTGCGCGGCGAAGGCGCACCGGCCAGCACGGAGGCCCTCCTCCTCGACGCGGTCCGCGCCCGTCTCGTCGCGGACGTTCCCGTCGGGGCGTTCCTGTCCGGGGGCGTCGACTCGTCGACCGTCGTCGCGCTGATGTGCGAGGTCGCCGGGGGGCGGGTCGAGACGTTCTCGATCGGCTTCGAGGACGCGCGCTTCGACGAGGCGGTCCATGCGAAGAAGGTGGCGACCCACCTGGGGACGGTTCACCACGAGCACTACGTGCGGCCGGAGGAGGCGCTCGCCGTGGTCCCCGAGCTCGGCGACATCTACAGCGAGCCCTTCGCCGACTCCTCGCAGGTCCCCACCACGCTCGTGGCGCGGCTCGCCCGCCGTCACGTGACCGTCGCGCTCAGCGGCGACGGGGGCGACGAGCTGTTCGGGGGCTACCGCCACTACCACCGCCTCCACGACTACCATCGCCGCCTGCAGCCGCTGCCGCGTTTCCTGCGGAGGGGCGTGGGGAGGGGCCTGCGCGCTGCCGGCCGTCGCCTGCGCAACGCGGGTGGCGTCGTGGGTCGGCTCGGCGCCCTGCCGCGGGCGAGGCGCCGCCTCATCCAGGCCGAGCTCCTGGGGAGCTGGGTGGCGGGCTCGGCGGAGGGCACGGAGCGGTTCTACGAGGGCTTCATGGACCACTGGCGCGGGGACTCCGTCGCCCGGTGCGCCCCGAATCGGCCCCTCGCCCCCGTCCTCTCGGGTCTCCCCGCTGGGACGGACGCCCGCGAGGCGATGATGCTGCGGGACCTGCTGGTCTACCTCCCGGACGACATCCTGACCAAGGTGGACCGGGCGACGATGTCCGCCAGCCTCGAGGCGCGGGTGCCCCTCCTCGACCACCGCGTCGTGGAGCATGCGCTCCACATGCCGCTGGCCCAGCGGATCGGCGGGGCGCCGAAGCAGCCCCTGCGGGAGATCCTCTACCGCCGGGTGCCCCGCGCGCTGATCGAGCGCCCCAAGATGGGCTTCAGCGTTCCCCTGGCGAGCTGGCTCCGGGGGCCCCTGCGGGATTGGGGAGAGGCCCTGCTCGCCGAGGGGCGCCTTCGGGCCGAGGGGCACCTGCACCCGTCGACGGTGAGGCGGTGCTGGATGGAGCACCAGCGGGGCGTGCAGGACTGGAGCACCCAGCTCTGGGACGTGCTCATGTTCCAGTCCTGGCTCGACGCGGAGGCCCGCGCCGCGGCGCAGCTTCGTGAGCTCCGGCGAGCTGGGCGGGCCGCCCGTCCGGGCTCGCCGCGGTGAGGGTCCTCTCCGGCTCGACCGGCTCGGCCCGCTCCGCCGAGCGCGCCGAGCCGAGGCCTCGGCGCTTCCGTGGCTCGACCGGGTGTAGTGTGTGTCGTCGGCATGGGATGGATGGTCGTCGAGCGGGCCCATGAGGCCGCGCGGGCAAGCCACGAGCTCGAGGCCGAGGCGGCTCACGCGGGCCAGGGCCCCGAGCGGGCCTTCGTCCGCGCGCTGATCGGGCTCGACCGCCGGCGCTTCGTCGCCGTCTACCGCGCTTCGGGGAGCCGCGGCGGCGCCCCGGAGGGTCACGGAGCCGAGGGCGCCTGGCCGGCGAACCGCTTCTCCTCGGTCGTCGGCCGCGACCCCGGGGAGGTGGACGTCGAGGGCCGGTCCCTGATCGTTGTGGAACGGTCGTTCCCTCAGCCCATGACGTTCGATGCCTACCGGGGCCTCCACGATCGGGCGGCCTGGTGCTTCGAGGAGAACGACATCGAGCTCGTCGAGAGCTACATCCGCCGCGACGCCCTGCGCTCCGTCTGCCTGTTTGCCGCCCCCGACGCCGACCGGGTGCTCTTCGCCCACCGCACCACGCGGGTGCCGTTCGTTCGACTCTGGCCCGCGCGACTGCACGGCCAGCCGTTTGCCAAGACCTCGAGCGGGTGACGGACAGCGAGGCGGCGTCGGATCCTCCGCGGGCGGTGAGGGGAGACAGCGCTCTAGGCGACGAGGGCGGGCCGGCCGGGCGAGCCTTCGGCGTCCTCCTCGCGGCCGAGCGCCCGCACGATCGAGGCGGCCGACGGCCGATCCTGGGGCCGCTTGGCCAGGCACGCGGAGACCAGCCCGGCCAGCCGCCGAGGCACGGTCGGAGGCAGCGGCGGCGGCGGGTCGGCGACGCTCTTCGCCAGCACCTCGACCGCCGTTCGGCCCCGGAAGGGCACCGTGCCGGTCAGCAGCACGAAGGCGACCGCGCCCAGGGCGTACACGTCCGCTTCGGTGCCCGCGACCGCGCCGCCGGTGATCGCCTCGGGCGCCAGGAACGCGGGGGTCCCGCACACGCTCCCGGCGTCGGTGGGCTCCGGGTCCCCCAGGTCCCGGGCGAGGCCGAAGTCGAGCAGCGTGACGGTCGGCTCCGGGCGGTCGGCACGCAGGATCAGGTTGGCGGGCTTGATGTCGCGGTGGACGACGCCGGCCCGGTGGAGATCGGCCAGGCCCTCCGCGACGGACCGCAGGATCGCGCGGGCGCGCCCCGGCTCGAGTGGGCCCTCCGCCCTGGCGTGCGCGGCGAGGGTCCGGCCCTCGATCAGCTCCATCGCCAGGTAGGGCGTGCCATCGAGGAGCCGCCCCCCGCCCTCGACCCGGGGGACGTGGGGACCCGAGAAGCGGGCCGCGATCCGGCCCGCGAGGGCCATGCGAGCGCCGAGCCCGCACCGCGAGGCCGCGGGCGCCTTCGCGTCGAGCTTGGCGAGCTTCAGCGCCACCGGTCGTCTCGAGAGCCAGTGGACCGCGGCCCAGACCTCCCCGGCCGCGCCCTCGCCCAGGGGCTGGCGCAGAACGTAGGCGCCGAGGCGGGCCCCCGCCTCGCGCCGGGACGGGGCGAGGAGCCTCGCGACGCCGTGCGCCAGCGTGCGGAGGAGGCACCGGACCCGGCCGACGAACGCCGCCAGCTCGGCGCCGCACCACGCGTTGCGCAGGGGTCGGACGTGGGTCGTCGTCATCACGACCGGAACGTCGGTCCCGGGCGTGTGAACGGCCGTGGGAGTGGCCGTGGAGCTTGGCCCGACGGGCGATCAGGGGGGCAGGTCGAACACGAAGGCCGCGCCGCTCGCGGGCGCCCCGTCGTCCATCGGGGGGTCGACGCCCCCACCCGAGGAGCCCTCCATCGACGCCCCCACGGCGAGCACCCTGCCGTTGGCGCTCAGGCTGACGGCGCGGCCGAAGGCGTCGTCCGAGCCGGGCGAGGGGCCGACGAACGTCTGGAGCAGAGCCCAGCCGGGCTCGCTCCTTTGGTAGACGAAGGTCGCGCCGCCGCCCGCCCCCGGCGCGACGCCTCCGCGTAGCGCGCCGACGGCGAGCCGCCGCCCGGGGCCGTCGAGGTCGAGGGCGAGGCCGAAGCCGTCGCTGACGAAGGTCGTCGGGGACTTCACGTAGGCCTCGAAGGCCCATCCCGTGCTGCCCCGGCGGTAGACGTACGCCGCCCCGGCATCGAAGGCCGCTTCGTCGGAGGGCGGGTCGACCTCCGTGCCGGAGCCATCCTCCCGCCAGGCCCCCACCGCGAGCACGTCCCCGGTCGCGCTCAGGGCCAGGGCGTCCCCGAACGCGTCCTGGGCCCCGGTGTTCGACGCCTTGACGTAGGCCTCGAGCTCGAAGGCCCCGAGGTCGTCCCTCCGGTACACGAAGACCGCGCCGCTGCCGGGCGCGCCCGCGTCCATGGCCCCGTCCACGCCGGTCGCGCTGCCGTTCTCCAGGGGCGAGCCCACGGCCACCGTGGTGGCGTCGCCGCTGATGGCGACGTCCGAACCGAACCCGTTCGTCGGGCCGCCGTCGGGCGGGGCGAGCGTCTGGTCGAGGCGCCAGCGGCCGTCGCCTCGGCGCCGGTACACGGACGCTCGCGTCCCGTCGTTGCCGACCACGAGGGTCTGCCCGTCGCTGCTGATCGCCAGCGCCACGCCGACGCGGGGCTCATCCTCCTCGGCCGCGACGAACGTGCCGTCGGGCTCGAACGTCTCGCCGAACGCGCGGAGCGCGTACGCCCGGCCCGTGGGTCGGGGGTCTCCCACCGCCGGCTCGCCAAGGCCGAGCGTCGTGCCGTCCGCGTCGACGGTGACCGCGCCACCGAAGTTCCCGCTCCGCCGGGGCATCGGCGCGGTCAGGCGGAGCGGGGCCGCCCAGCGCGTGCCCGCCCAGCGGAAGACGT
This sequence comes from Sandaracinaceae bacterium, assembly GCA_050331215.1. Taxonomy (GTDB): domain Bacteria; phylum Myxococcota_A; class Polyangia; order Polyangiales; family Sandaracinaceae; genus JBHJHB01. The sequence continues at coordinate 31,032 of JBHJHB010000099.1, forward strand.
ACCCGGCGCCCGCGTCGAGGACGTCGCCCTCGTCCTCGAGCCAGGCGCCCACGAGCAGCGTGTCGCCGTCGGCGCTCAGGGCGACCTCCACCCCGAAGACGTCGACCGGTCCGGGGGCGGTCGCCTTGAGGAAAGCCGCTCGCGGGAGGTCCGGGGCCGGATCGCAGCGCTCCCCGTCGCCGACGAAGCCCGGCCGGCATGTGCAGATCACGGTGCCGTGGGCGGCGGAGCACACGGCGTCGGGGTGGCAGCCCCCGTTGTCGACGGCGCAGCCGAAGGGCCCCTCGTCGTCGCCCGCCCGGCCGCCGTCGCTGCCCGCGGAGAGCGGGTGGGAGCGGTAGCAGCCAGCGCAGGCCACGAGCGCGAGAAGGAGAGCGGAGAGGCGGGAGCGGAGCGGGTGCACGGCGGACCCTGGAGCGTAGTCCAACGGGTCGGCCGGCGCGGGGTCACGACCGCGAGACCCCGCGGGCGTCGGCTCGCCCCGCGCGCCTCACGTGAGGTGCGGGTGGCCCATCAGGTGTGCGCAGAGGTGCGCCACGTCGGCGATCTGGGCCTCCGCCGAGCAGGCGACCGCCTTGTCCGCGTGGTCCAGCAGGCGGTCGAGCCCGGGCGCGGGGTCCTCGGGGGCGCCCCAGACGACCACCCGGCTCTCGACGAAGGTCCAGGCCGGGAGCTGCCGGAGCTCGTCGTCCGCGGCGGCGGTGCGGCGGTCCAGCAGGATCAGCACGGGGCGGCCGTCGTAGAGGTTGAGGAGGCTCGCGAGCTCCTCGGCGCCCGCCGTAGTGCGGATCTCGAGGTACGTGGGGAAGCTCGACTCGAGCTGCTTCGCGCAACGGGGGTCGCCGCTCCACACGATGAGGATCTGGCCCACGAGGCCCGGATCGAACGTGGGGATCGTCCCTCCCTTGTCGCGCCGACCGCTCGCCACGGGGCTCGACGGCGTCTCCTCCGGCTCCGGGCTGGGGACGACGACGTCGGGCTCCGTCATGGCCCGGGCCCGGTCCTTGCGCCCCCCGGGGGTGGGGAGCGGCTTGGTCTGCCGGACGGCCGCAGCCGCCGGGGGCGGCTTCGGCGGGTTGCTCGACGGCTGGAGCAGCGTCCGCAGATGGCGCCGCGCCTCGTCCGCGTGGACGAGGCCGACCCCCTCCGCCAGCCGGGCGAACAGGGGACCCTCGACGAGGTCGAGGACCGTCATCCGCGGATCCTCGGGCCGGTCCAGCTTGGCATCCCAACCTGCCTCGGCGAGGAGCTCGTCCCGACGCTCCGGAGAGACGAAGGCCTCCAGCGCCTCGCGGAGCAGCCGGGTGTAGGCGCCCTCGGGGATCGACGAGCCGGCACGGTCGGATTGGCGTACAGCGGACACGGGCGTCTGGGGGTCCTCAACGGCGGAGGTCGAGGCCACCTTGACCGCCCCTAGCCTCGACCGGTGTCCGGGGAGCACCGCGACAGGCGTGTTGACGCACGGATTCAAGGGGATCGTGTCGTGAGCTTTCTCTCGGAGCTCACCTAAAGGCCCGTCGCGACACCTCCGAGTCGGACGTCCGACGAGGACCGGCGAGGCGCTCGGCGCTGCCGGCGGGCAGCAGCCTGCGAGGGGGGGCTCCTCCGGCTAGCGAAACGGATCCTCGCTGGCGCCCGCCTCCACCATGTCCGCCATGGCTCGACGCAGGGCCGCGAGGTCCACCGGCTTCTCGAGCACCGGCACGTCGATCGAGGCGACGAACTCCCGTCCCTCGGGGGTGAACGCCCCCCCGGTGACGAAGAGCATCCGCGATTGGAGCTCGGGCCGAGCGCTGCCGACCGACTCGTAGAACTGCCGCCCGCTCATCGTGGGCATCATCAGGTCGCAGACGATCACGTCGAAGGCCTCGCCCCGCTGGAGCCGGTCGAGGGCCTCGCGCGGGTCCTGCTCGATCTGCACCCGGTGGGGGCGGAGCAGGCGGGCGAGGGACCGGGCGACGAGGGGCTCGTCGTCGAGCAGGAGCACGTCCGCGGGGCGGGCGATCGGCGGACCCTCCGGCTCCTCGAGCGGGACCCGGGCGGGCCTCGACGCGCGCGCCGGCCCGTCCACGGGCAGCACGACCCGCATCGTGGTGCCCTCCGCGACCCGGGAGGTCGCCTCGATCGACCCGCCGAGGTTCGTGACGATGCCTTTGCAGATCGCGAGGCCGAGGCCGGTCCCGACGTCCTTGGGCTTGGTGGTGAAGAAGGGGCTGAAGGCCTTCTCCAGGACGTCCTCGTCCATGCCGGCGCCCGTGTCGCTGACCTCGAAGAACGCCTGCCCCGTCGCGAGGCGCCCGCACGCCACCCGGATCGTGTGCTCGTCCATCCGGCCCTCCGGCACCGCCTGGGCCGCGTTCATCAGCAGGTTCACCGCCACCTGCACCAGGCGCGACTCGTTGGCCTGGACGCTCGGCGTCTCCGGGTCGACCTCGAAGACGAGCTGCGCCCGATGGCGCACGGCGTTCCGGCAGAGTCGCGTCGCGGCCTGGAGCACCGTGGCGAGGTCGACCTCCTCGACCTCGCCGCTCGACACGCGCGAGAAGCTCTTGAGCCCGTGGACGATCTCGTGGATGCGCTGGGTGCCCTCCCGGATCTCGGCCACCGCGCTCAGGAGCTCCTCGAGCTTGGCCGGCGGGGCGCTGGCCGCGAGCGCCGGGAGCTCCTCGGCCAGCAGCTCGGCGTTGCTCTCGAGGTAGGTCAGCGGGTTGTTGACCTCATGGGCCACGCCGGCCGCCATCGTCCCGACGGCGGCCATCTTCTCGGCCCAGTAGAGGCGGTCCCACAGCCGCTCGAGCTCGGTGAAGTCCTGCACGACCCCGAGCAGCGCGCTCCCGTCCCCGCTGGTCTGCGCCCACAGGCGCACCTGCCGCTCCTCCCCGTCCGGACGGCGGACCCGGGTCTCCCCCTCGAAGGGGGCCGTCCCGTCCAGCGCCTGGTCGAGCTGGTGGCACAGCTCCTCCCGCTCGTCCGGGTGGACGAGGTGGAGCACCTCGTCGAGCGCGGGCGTGAACGTGGCCGGGTCGAGCCCGTGGATCCGGTACAGCGCGGGGGACCAGCGGAGCGTTCCGTCGGTCAGGTCCAGGCTGAAGTAGCCGACGTCGCCCACCGCCTCGGCGAGCTCGAGGAGCTCCGCCGCGTGGGACGGAGCGCTCCGCACGCGCTCGGAGCTCGCCTCGGGGTCCTCGAACGGCGGCTCCGCTCTGCGCGACGAAGGTTCTCTTCCCATTCTCCCACAACCTCGTGGCCCGCGGGGTCGCCTTGCCCGCGCGCTGGCTGTCCCGGCGACCGGTCCGCTGGAACCCGTGGCCATTCCGTTCCACCGGCCCGATTCCCGTCGGGCTGGAGGGTACGGCGGGCCGGGGGCATTCTGGACACCTCCCCGAGACCGGACCCTCCTGGACCCCGTCCCGCCCGAGGACTCCGCCGACTCCGAAGCGACCGTCGCTCCAGCCTGCTAGTACTTGACTAGACTAGACTAGGGACGCAGGAGGCGAGCGACGCGACGCGCGAGGGCCTCGGCCGCGGTCAGGCCGGGGGACTCGATGCCGAGCAGGTGGACGAGCCCGGCGGGACGCTCCTCGAGAACGAAGTCCCGGAAGGGCTCGCCGGGGCCCTGGAGCCTGGGCCGGACCCCTGCGTAGCCCGGGTGCAAGTGCTCGGCCCGGACCCCGGGGAGGTACGCGCGGACAGCCTCCGCAAACCGGTGCGCCTTGGCGGGGGCGACGTCGTAGCGGGGTGCCTCGACGTAGGTCGCGTCGGGGCCGGCGCGGACCTGGCCTCCGAGGTCCGGCGTGAGGTGGACGCCGAGGCCTGCGCCCTCCGGCATCGGGTAGACCAGCCGGTCCCTCGGCGCCCCCGCCCCCGGCGCCACGGTGAAGTAGTCCCCCTTGCAGGGGCGCAGGCGCCACCCGAGGGCGTCGCCGTCCAGGCCCGCGAGCTCCGCGATGCGGTCAGCGGCGAGGCCCGCGGCGTTGACCACTGCCTCGGCTCGGAGGGTGTAGGGCGCGGCGCCACCGGTCCGGACGGCCCAGCCCGATGGCTGCCGCTCGAGCCCGCAGACCGGGGTGCGGAGCGCGAAGAGCGCACCGTGGGCCTGGGCCTCCGCCCGGTGGGTGCCGGCGAGGGCGTGCACGTCGACGATGCCGCTCGCGGGGGACCAGAGGCCGGCGACCGCGCGCACCCCGGGCGCGAGGCGTTCCACCTCCACCCCGTCGAGCAGGCGCAGCGCGCCCGCCCCGTTCCGGCGACCGCGCTCGGCCAGGCGCTCCAGCGACGGCACCTGCGCGGGCGAGGTGGCGACGACCACCTTGCCCAGCCGGCGATGCGGGACCCCGTAAGCGCGGCACCGGGCGTAGAGCAGCTCCCGGCCCTCCACGCAGGTCTCGGCCTTGAGGCTCCCCTCGGGGTAGTAGAGCCCCGCGTGCACGACGCCGCTGTTCCGGCTCGAGGTCTCGGTCAGCGGCCGGGAGCGGCGCTCCAGCACCACCACGCGAGCCCCCCGGACCGCGAGCCTGGCGGCGACCGCGAGGCCGACCACGCCGGCCCCGATCACCGCGACGTCGGCCGCGGTCGCCGTCGCGCCCGTCAGACGCCTTCCGCGGTGAAGCCCACCTTCTTGTGGGAGCCGTCGCAGAAGGGGCGGTTCTTCGAAGCGCCGCAGCGGCAGAGCCAGGCCTCGGTGCCCTCCCACGCGACGCGGCCGTTGCCGGCGCGGATCGTCAGGTTGCCGGCCACCCGGAGCGGTCCATCGGTCTGGGGCTCGACGGCGAGGGGCCCGCCGCGCTCCGCGAGCGGCTTGCCGCGCTGGCCGACCGGGCCGCCGTCCTGGAAGCCGGAACGCTCGTGGCTGCCATCGCAGAAGGGCTTCTGGGCGGATGCGCCGCAGCGGCAGAGCGCAGCTCGCGTGGCGACGCCGCGGGCGCCCCGCAGCTCGATCCGCAGGTCGCCGCGCACGTAGAGCGGGCCGTTCGGGGACACGAGGAGCACGTTCTCCTCGGGGGTGCTCTCCGGGGCCTGGCCGTCCTTGCGGGTGGCTTTGAGCGCGCCGGTCGGGCACCGGCTCACGATCTCGGCCGCCTTGTCGACGGGCACCGCGTCCGGGTCGCACCACGGGTCCTTCGTCGCGTCGAAGAGCTTCTTCGAGCCCCGCCCGCACTCCGCGGCGTGGATGCAGAGGCGGCGGTCGTAGACGATCGTGAGGGCCTGGCCCTCGTAGGTGCTGACGAGCTCGGTCATGCGGCTGTCCTGGGGCTGGGGAGAAGGGGCTGGCAAGGCACGGATCCGCCGTCGGCCTCGGCGATGGTACTCAGAGACGATGAGCGTATTCCGCGAGGACATTCTCCAGGACAAGGTCGCCTTCGTCACCGGGGGCGGCTCGGGCATCTGCAAGGGCATCACGCGGGCGCTGATGGCCCACGGCGCCGACGCCGCGATCGTCGGGCGCAACGCCGAGCGGCTCGAGGCGGCGGCGAAGGAGCTGAGCGACCAGACGGGCCGGCGCTGCCTCGCGACGCCCGCCGACGTCCGGGAGCCACCGGCGGTCGAGGCCGCGATCGAGCGGACCCTCGACGCCTACGGGCGCCTCGACATCCTGGTCAACGGGGCCGCGGGGAACTTCCTCGCCCCTGCCGCCCAGCTCTCCTACAACGCGTTCCGGACGGTGGTGTCGATCGACACCCTCGGGACGTGGAACGTCACCCGCGCGGCCTTCGACCGGGCGCTGCGGGACCACGGCGGCCAGATCCTGAACATCTCCGCCACGCTCCACTACACGGCGACCCCGCTCCAGGCCCACGCGTCGGCGGCCAAGGCGGCCGTGGATGCGCTGACGCGGAGCCTCGCCCTCGAGTGGGGGCCGATGGGGATCCGGGTGAACGCGATCGCGCCCGGCCCGATCGACGACACGGAAGGCATGACCCGCCTCGCGCCGCCGGAGATGAAGGCCAAGCTCGAGGGTGCGGTGCCCCTGCGGCGCTTCGGCCGCGTCGAGGACATCGCCCAGGCGGCGGTCTTCCTGTGCTCGGACGCGGCGAGCTACGTGCACGGGGAGATCCTCGTGGTCGACGGCGGCGCCTGGCTCCCCGGGATGGGGGTCGCCTTCGGCGGATGAGCGCTGGTCGGATGAGCGCTGGTCGCGGCGCGGCCGACGGCGAGGCGGCCCAGGCGTGGCCGCCTCGGCGCCCCGGGTGGGCGGCCGCCCTGGCCCTCGCGCTCGGGCTCGCCGGCTGCGTACCGGCCACGGTCGCCGGGCGCGGCGCCCGGTCCGCGGGCCGCCCCCGAGGGTCGGCCGAGAACGCGCGCC
>JBHJHB010000100.1:0-21433 GCA_050331215.1 Sandaracinaceae bacterium
CGTCTCTGTGTGGCTTGCCGAGGGCGTTGTTTGGTGGCTCCGGCGTGCGTGGGTGGCGTCGTGTGGTGCTCCGCGTGTTGTTTGGGTCCTGCGCGTTGTTGCGTTCCTCCGCGTTCCTCCCAATGAGCCAAGCGCTACCCGAATCCTGCCCCTCCAAGCGTTACCCAATGACCGAAGCGCTACCCGAAGCTCTGCCCACGCCGGATGGGAACGCGTGGCGGTCATCGAAGCCGCGACGTAACGTACGTCCCCGATGTCACCGGCCGCACTTCGGCGGCCACGCCCCGCGCCTCCTGCCGTGACCTCCTCGCCGCACGCCGAGGTCGACCTCCGAAGGGCTCGTCCCTCGTGATCGCAGCCCTCGAGCTCGTCCTGGGCCTCGCCGGCCTCGTCGCCTCCGGCTTCGCGATCGTCCGCGGGGCGTCGGTCATCGGCGCCAGGCTCGGCCTGCCCAAGCTCGTCATCGGGCTGACCATCGTCGCGGCCGGGACCAGCGCCCCGGAGCTCGCCGTCGTGTGGCGCGCCGCCGACCAGGGTGAGTCCGGCCTGGCCCTCGGCAGCGTGGTCGGCTCGAACATCGCGAACGTCCTGCTGGTCCTCGGGGTGGTGGCGCTGCTCCGCCCGATCAATGTGTCCCGTCAGGCCGTGATGCTCGACGCCCCCGTGATGATCGCCGCCTCCCTGCTCGTCTTGCTGCTGGGCCTGGACGGCCACCTCACCCAGCCCGACGGCTTCCTGCTCGTGCTCTGCCTGATCGTGTACGTCACGACGACGATCCTGGTGGCGCGCCGCAACGAGCGGCGGGGCATCACCTCCACCGAGCCCCGCGCCGAGGACCGGCCCTCCCGCCCCGGCCCGGACCCGGCGCGCGGCGCCGCCGCTCACGCGATCGTCGCGCGCTTCGACCGCGTGGTCGACGGCGTCCCGGGCGCCGTCGCCCTCTTCGCGACCGGCGCGCTCTGCGTCGCCCTCAGCGCGGAGCGCGTGGTGAACGGCGCCGGGGCCCTCGCTCTGGGCTGGGGGATGTCCGAGCTCGTCGTCGGCCTGACGGTGCTGGCCGTCGGCACGTCCGCGCCCGAGATCGCCACGTCGCTCATCGCTGCCCTGCGTGGGCATGCCGACGTGGCCCTCGGCAACGCCATCGGGTCGAACGTCTTCAACCTGCTCTTCGTGCTCGGCCTCGTGAGCGCCACCCACTCGGACCTCCCGGTCGAGGAGGCGCTCCAGAACCTGAACCTGCCCGTCATGCTGGCCGCCGCGGTCCTCGCGCTCCCCTACGCGATCACCCAGCTCCAGATCGAGAGGCTCGAGGGCACGATGTTCCTCGTGATCTACGCCGCCTACACGGCCTACCTGGTGCTCGACGGGACCAATCACCCCGCGGCCGCCACGTTCAGCGTCATGACGATCGCGGTCATCACCCCGCTATCCCTGCTGACCATCGTCGTCGCCACGGTGCGCCGCCGCCCGCGTGCGCGGAGGCCAGGGTAGCCCGAGCCTCGGCCCGGGCAGCCGACAGCCGAAGAGCAGCGGTCACCGCGTGGTGGACGCTGGCCCGCGGGAGACGGAGGGAGAGCGCGGAGAGCAACCTGCTCGGCAGCCCCGCTCCGCCGGCCCTCCTGACCGCCTCGAGCAGGGTGCTCGCTCAGGCTCCGCCGAGAGCTTCGGCGAGCGCGTCGAGGCGGGCGTGCCAGCCGGCCTTCGCCGCCTCGACGGCGTCGCGGCTCGCGAGCTTCTTGTGCTGGATGGCCACCGTGCTCCGGTCCGGCCCCTTGGCCGTGAAGAACGCTGCGACGAGCGTGCCGTCGGGCCAGGTGAAACGGATCGAGCGCTCCGGGATCTTCGTGCGCTCCACGACCTCGTCGTCGCCGAGCCACCGGCGTCGCCGCTCGGGATCGTCGAAGGCCCCGAAGAGCGCGGCCACCGGGACCGCGAAGGTCCGGCTCTTGCTCGCCTCGTAGAGCCGCGTCGTCCGCTGCTGGTGGGCGTCGCGCAGCCCGCGGATCCGCTCATAGCCCACGGTCACGGTCTGCGCCCACCAGCCGCCGATGCCCGGCCACTTCTCGCCGACGAGCTTGGCGATCTCCCGGTGCGGGCGAGACCGGGCGTCCAGCGCATCGAGGGCGCGGACCCACTCCGCCCAGGTCATGCCCGTCTTCGCCTGGACCGACGCGTCGCTCATCCCGGCGGTCGAGGCGTAGCTCGACGTGTCCTCGGCCGGCCTCCGCACGAGCTGACGCCTCGCAGCGGTGTACGTCTCGCCGGTCTTGTCCATCCGGGCACGCACCCGGCGCTTGAAGTCCTTGTCCTTGGTCATCATCGCTTCTCCCGGCCGCACTCGCGCATCCCGTCCCCCAGCGACGGCATGCCCTGCGGCGGGCGAGAAGGTCCTGACGACGACCGGCCCGAGAGTCTGCCTCCCTTTGCCTCCACTGAGCTGGCTCCGTCGAGCTCGAGCCCGGGCCCCGGCTGGGGAGGGGCCACGGAGGTTGGGCGGGGACCACCGCCCGTGCGTCTCGTTCTAGGCCGGAGCGGCAGCCACGGTCAAGCCGACGCGCGGCCGTGGTAGCGTCGGCTGCGCGATGCCCCGAACCTCGTCGACCCTCGCCGCCTGCATCCTCGGCCTCCCCTTCGCCGTCGCCTGCTCCCGCGACTGCCCCTGCCCCGATCCGGACCCCGGTGCGCTGGTCACCCAGGACGTCGCCGCCGGCGGCGAGGTGGGGGAGGCGCTCGAGCTACGGGACGCCGACGAGGTGAGGGAGCGGGCGAGCTCGAGGCGGATGCCGCCTCTCGATACGCCCCTCGAGGAGACCGCGCCAGAGCTCCGCGAGGCGTGGTCGCTCACGGAGGCGGCGCTCGCCCTTCCGTACCCCCCCGCCCCCGAGGACTGGACGGCGGACGGCATCGAGGCGTGGATGGCCGACGTGTTCACGCCCTGGCGGGAGCGGCGGCGGAGCGCCAACCAGGCGGCCCTCGACGCCACGGGCAGGGTCCCGGAGGCGTCCGCGGCGATGGCCGAGGCCCTCGCGGGCACGGTCCTCGCCAGCTACGCCGTCGACCTGCGACTGATCGCGGCGGAGACCGCCCCGGCCGCGGAGGCGGGCACGGAGTCCTTCCTGCGCGCGCAGATCCACCACGTGCACGAGGTCATCCGGCCGGACCGGGGCGTGGACGACCAGGCCCGAACGCACTTCGAGGCGTGCCACGAGGGGGCAGCGGACGATGCCGAGCACGCGGCGCTCGCCGAGTTCTGCCGGACGCGGCCCGAGGTCCTGACCGACCACACCCTGCCGCCCCGGGAGCCCGAGCCCAGTGAAGCCCTCGTGGCCGCGGTGGAGGCCACCCGCGCGGTGGTGGACTTCGCCGACCCGCCCCTTCCGGAGGAGGACTCCGCGGAGGCGACGGCTGCATGGGCGCAGGGGACCTTCACGCCCTGGGTCGCCCGCCGGCGGGAGGTCCTCGAGGCGATGGCGGCCGTGCTCGCGCCCCTGAACGCGGAGGACACGCCGAGTGCCCGAGCGCAGGCCGCGGCGCTCAGCGGCGTCGCCTACCTCGCCTTCGCGTCGGACTTCCGGCGGATCGGCCACGGGACGATGCCCGAGCTCGGGGACGAGGACGCCGAGATCGCCGCTATCTACCTCGACACGATCGAACGGGCGGCGGAGCCGCTCGCGACCCAGGCTCGCGCTGCCTACGACCAGTGCGTCAGCCTCGCCGACGAGGGCGAGCTGGTGGCGCTGGCGGACTACTGCTGGGCGATGAGCCTCCGCTAGGTCGCCGGCTGCTCCGCTCAGTCGCCGGCTGCTCCGCTCCCTCGCCGGCTGCTTCGCTCAGTCGCCGGCTGCTCCGCTCAGTCGCGGGCTGCCGCGCCTCGCGCTGGCTGCGCCCTCGATCAGGACAGAATGCAGCCCGCATAGCCGGCCCGGGCGACCTCGTCGCAGCGCCTGCGGTAGTCGGGCGCTCCGCCCGCGTAGATGGCGATGCGGCGCGGCTTGCCCGGCGTGTTGGCGCCGAACCACCAGGAGTTGGTCATGTCGGCGAGCACGGTGGCGTCCGCCACGGCCTCGACGTGGGCGGTCCACTCGTCCGCCGCGGCGCGCGTCGGGACGATGCGCGTGAAGCCCCGGGCGGCGAGATGCTCCAGGCAGCGGGCGACCCACTCGACGCTCTGCTCGATGCAGCGCCCTGCGTTGCACAGGGGCACGGCGCTCTGGGGGCCGTTGATCACGAACAGGTTCGGGAAGCCCGCGACGAGCATCCCGAGGTAGGTCCGCGGGACCTCCGCCCACGCCTCGCGGAGCGTTTGTCCTCGCTCCCCGCGGATGTCGATCCGGGTGAGGGCGCCTGTCGCCGCGTCGAAGCCGGTGGCGTAGACGATGACGTCGAGGGCGTGCTCTGCCTCGCTCGTCTGGATCCCGTGCCGCGTCACGCGGACGATCGGCGTCTCGCGAAGGTCGACCAGTTGGACGTGGTCGAGGTTGAACGCCTCGTAGTACCCGTTCTCGAGGGGGACGCGCTTGGTCCCGAGCAGGTGGTCGGGAAGGAGCTTGCGAGCGGTCTCCGGATCGGTGACCCGCGCCCGGATCTTCCGGCGCAGGAACGCGCTCGCGTGAGCGTTGACCTCGCGGTTCATCATGAGGTCGCCGAAGTTCCCCAGCCAGAAGGCGAAGCCCGGCGTGGCCCAGAGCTCCTCGAACCTCGCCTCCCGGTCCGCCGCCGAGAGCGACAGGCCCGGACGGGGATCGAAGGTGTGGACGAAGCCGGCGAAGGACTCGTGGCAGCTCGCCAGGATGGCCGCCCAGCCTTCCTCGATCCGGCGAGCGTCGTCGTCGCTCAGCGGGCGATTGCGCTGGGGAACGCAATAGGTCGGGGTCCGTTGATAGACGAAGAGCTCCCTGACGCGAGGCGCGATCGTCTGGACGACCTGGACGCCGCTCGCGCCGGTCCCGACGACGCCGACCCGCCGGCCGTCGAGCTCGACCCCTTGCTCCGGCCAGCGAGCGGTATGGAGGCTCTCTCCGGCGAACCCGTCGATGCCCGGGATGTCCGGCAGCTGCGCGGCCGAGAGGGACCCCACGGCGGAGACCAGGTAGCGGGCCGCGATGCGCTCACCTCCGTCGGTCTCGACCTCCCAGCGCCGGTCGCGCTCGTCGTAGCGCGCGGCAACGACGCGGGTCCCGAAGCGCATGTGCCGTCGAAGGTCGAGACGATCGACGACGAAGCGGAGGTAGCGCTCGACCTCCGGCTGGCTGGCGAACAGCTCGCTCCAGCGCCACGCCCGGCGGACCTCGTCCGAGAACGAGTACACGTAGGAGTAGGTCTCCGAGTCGACGCGAGCGCCCGGGTAGCGGTTCCAGTACCACACCCCGCCGACGTCGCTCCCGGCCTCCAGCACCCGAACCCGGAGGCCCATCCGCATCAGGCGCTCCAGCACGCAGATGCCGGACAGGCCGGCGCCGATGATCACGGCGTCGAGGGCGTCAGTGGGCCCCTCGCCGGCGCCGATCCCGGGCGCCGACGCCGTCGCGGGGGCGGCCTCCTCCCGCCGCGGCTCGGGGGCATCGGATCCGAAGAGGGCGGGGGGAGCCGGGTCGAGCTCGGTGCATCGCCAGAGCGCGGCCGGCGTGATCGACGCGGACCGGAGGGCGGCCTCGACGTCCGCCTCGCCTGCGCCGGCGACCAGGCACGTCGGCCCCATGCCCCCTCGGGAGCCGAAGCCCACGGCCACCGTGAGCCCCGCGCTCTCGAGCCCCGCGCGGGCGGCCGCCTGGACCTCCGCCGCGGTCGGCTCGGGCCGAAGCTGCACGGCGACGAGCTCACGACCCACGCTGGAGGGCTCCGGGGAGCCGCCCCTCACGTCCACCGGCCACGCGACTCCGCTCGTGGAGCCCATCTGCCGCAGGAGGAGCCGCACTGTCTCGGCGTCGGGCGCGTCGAACCAACAGAGCATCCGCTCGCCGTCCGCGGAGACGAACGCGCGGAGCCATTCCGCCCGGTAGAGCTCGAGGCACGCCTTGAGGTAGAGGCTACGCAGCTCCCCGAGGTCCACCGGCGACGGGAGCGGGACCACGGCGATCACGTCACTCATGGCAGCTCACGGCCGACCACGTTAGTCCCGGTCCGCGTCCCGGGGCCAGGGATGGACGGCGACGCGGTGGGGACGTTGACGCTCACCGCCCCCCCTCGAGCTCCGCGGACGACTCGGACGCCGCACCGTGGCCGGCTCGGACCCCTCGGGCTCCGGATGGGCGCGCTAGGCTAGGGTGGGCTCGCGCCGGAGCGGCTCCGCACGTGCGCCTTCGGGGCTGCCCCGATCGCGCCTGGCGTCTCCGCCCTCGCCCCACGCCGACCGAATGACGTCCTTCGCGCACTTCGTCCTTCTCGACTTCGAGGCCACCTGCGACGAAGGCGCGCCGCCGAGGCCGCAGGAGATCATCGAGTTCCCGAGCGTGCTGATGTCGGCGCGCACGTTCGAGATCGAGGACGAGTTCGAGTCCTTCGTGCGGCCGGTCCATCACCCGACGCTCACCGACTTCTGCCGCGAGCTCACCGGTATCGAGCAGTCTTACGTCGATCGGGCCGAGACCTTCCCCGCCGTGCTCGAGCGTCACCTGGCGTGGCTGCGGGACCGAGGCCTCACGTCCGGGGGCGGCCGGGAGGAGCGCTTCGCCTTCGTGACCTGCGGCGACTGGGACCTCGGGACCATGCTCCCCCGCCAGCTCCAGGTCTGCGAGCCCCCGCCGTCGACCGTGCCGGCGCCCTACCGACGTTGGATCAATATCAAGCGGCCGTTCCGGGCGTGGCGAGGGACCAAGCGCCGGACCACGAGCATGGTCGGGATGCTGGAGGAGCTCGACCTCGAGCTCACGGGGCGTCATCACCGCGGGATCGATGACTGCCGCAACCTCGCGAAGGTGCTTCGGCGTCTCCTCGAGGAGGGCGTGGAGTTGAGCGTCACCGCCACGGTGTCGAGGAGCCAGTACCCTCCGTTGAACCTGCGGCTGAGGCGAGGTCCTCGGGTGCAGGATGTCGTGCTGCGACGACGCGCCGTAGCCAGCCTCCGAGGGCTGGCGAGCGCCGCATTCCGCACGCACGTGACGGGGCTGAGCGTCGCGAGCGGCGAGGCCATTACGGACGACGATGCCTTGTTCGAGCTCGAGCCCGGCGCGACCATCCATGTGCACTAGACCGGGGGCTGCCGACGAGGCTCGGCCGGAACCGCCCGCGCACGGCCCGAGGGCACGGAGCGGGGAGAACGTCCGCGGCACGCTTCATCGTCGACCCCGGCTCATCTGTGGCTCAGGGGAGCTGCGTTCGCGACGCCGGTCGGCAGAGGAGGCGGGCTGCCCTCTTCGACCCAGCATGCGCGCAGAACAAGGTCGCAGCTGATCTTGACCGCCGGCTCCCCGGGTGCGAAGCCGGCGGGGACGTGGATCGAGGTCACCCATCCGCTCGCGTCTCGCTCGACCGGGAGCCATCGAGGCTCGAACACGCGACCGTGGGGATCGAGCGGGGCCTCCTGGGCGAGAACCACGGGCAATAGCCCCTCTCCTTGCGGCTCCCAGGAGGGCACGGCGATCGCGCTCGCGATCACGAGGAGCTTCTCGGCCAATCGAGGCCGCGCCAAGCACGCGCGCTGGAGCTCACGGCGATACAGCCAGTCCGCCCGAGCGTAGGTGAGGAAGGAGAAGGTCTCAGCGAAGTCCTCCTCGAGCGTCTCGGCCGCGTAGCTCGTGATGAAGTCTCCGGCGGCCTGTCCCCCGACGCCGGTGTAGACGCCCGGGGCCGAGTCCTCGTGAAGCGCTGCGAAGTGAGCCTGCAGCTCGCCCTCGATGGTGGGGTGGAGCAGATGCCCGAGCTCGTGGGCGAAGTAGAACATGTGGCTCGCCATGCTCTGGAAGACCGTCCCGGGCTCTTCGGCGAAGCCACTCTCGTCCGTCCAGAAGACCATCGCCCGGCGGTCGTAGAGCACGATCGGTCGCGAGCCGTAGCGGAACGACGGGTTTCCGCGACGGACGATCAGTCGGTCGAGGAGTGGGTCCTGGAGGCCGACCTCGTCGTAGGCGCCGACCGAACGCACGAACCGCGCGACCTCGGTCGTGGCCAGCCGCGCGCGCCGGTCATCGAGCATGACCCCCATGGCCTCGAGACGGCTCCGGAGCTCGAGCTGGTCCTCGGGGACCTCGTCGACGCTCAGCGCGCAGCCGAGGAGCACGACGATCGGCGCGAGGCGAAGCTTGGCGACGTGTCGTCGGGCAGCTCCCATCGTGATTCCAGAGTGGCCGCAGTATGCGTGCCAACTCGACGACCGAGGACTCCCTGGGCCTGCCGAGGCGTGACCTCGAGCGACGATGCATCGGGGGCGCATCCGCCGCCCCCCTCAGCGTCCTCCCCCCTCAGCCTCCTCCCCCCTCAGCCTCCTCCCTCACCTCCCTCCACCACCGCCCCGTAGGGCGACACGATCTCGAGGCGCGCGTCGGCCGGCACCTCGACCCGCCCGACCTCCCGGAACGCGTCGGGGTCGCCGGCGCTCTCCTCGGGCGCCCGCGCCGCGACCACGGCGTCCCCGTCCCGGAGCACCAGGAACACCACCGCGCCCTCGACCCACCAGCACCGCCCGGCGAGCAGCGCGCCCGCGGGCGGCGGCTGATGGAAGCACGCGCCCCGCTCGACGCCCACGTCGTCGGTCGTCGTCGCCCCGTCCGGCTCGATCGCGACGAGCTGCACGCGGGTCCGAGGTCCCTCCTCCGTCTCCCCGCCGTCCGTGAAGCGCAGCGCGAGCCCGTACCGCGGCGGCTCCTCCTCCTCGTCCGACGGGTCCCGCGGCGCGACCGCGCCCGCCCCACAGCCAACAAGAAGCGCCGGCAGGACGACCCCGACGGCCGCTCGCACCAGCGCGCGGGGCGCGGGCGGCCGCGGCGGGGGACGCCACGGCCCCGGGCGCTCGCCGGGCCGACCCTGGCCGCCCAGGCGCGGCCCGCCGCTCACTCGTCCCCCGCCACCCCGTACGCCCGCAGCTTGCGCTGCAGCGTCCGCCGGTCGATCTCGAGCGCCGCCGCGGCGTGCGTGATGTTGCCGCCATGCTGGGCGAGGGTCCGCTCGATGTGCCGGCGCTCGACCTCCGCGAGGGCGAGGGGCCCGTCCACGCTCGTGTCGACCCGCACCCGCTCGCGCTCCACCGTCGGCGCGCTCGCCGGATCCTCGGCCGACGGGCCGATCCCCGCCGCGAAGATGCTGGCGGCGAGCATCCGGCGGACGAGCGGTCCGTCGATCAGCTCGCCCGTCGCGAACAGGCTCGCCCGCCGCAGCACGTTGAGCAGCTCCCGCACGTTGCCCGGCCAGTCGTGGCCGGCGAGCGCCCGCTCGGCCCCGTCCTCCAGCCGCCGGGGCGGGCTGCCGAGGCGCGCGAGCAGGTGCTCCGCCAGCGGCACGATGTCCTCGCGCCGCTCGCGCAGTGGCGGCAGGACGATCGGGAAGACCTGGAGCCGGAAGTAGAGGTCCTCCCGGAAGCGACCCTCCTTCACCTCGCGCCACAGGTCCCGGTTGGTCGCGGCCACGATGCGGACGTCGACCGGCACCTCCCGGCCGTCCCCCACCGGGCGCACGCGCCGGGTCTCCAGAGCCCGGAGCAGCTTGGCCTGGCTGTCGAGGGGCAGCTCGGCCAGCTCGTCGATGAACAGCGTCCCGCCGTCGGCCTCGCGGAACAGCCCTCGCCGGTCCGCGGAGGCGCCCGTGAACGCGCCCTTCTTGTGGCCGAAGAGCTCGCTCTCGAACAGCTCACGGGGGACCGTGGCCGCGTTCAGGGCCACGAAGGGGCCGTCCGCCCGGGCGCTCACCACGTGGAGGCGGCGCGCGACCACCTCCTTGCCCGTGCCGGTCTCGCCGTAGATCGCGACGGTGGCGTCGGTGGGGCCGACCTGGGCGACGAAGCGACGGATCTGGTCCATCGCGTCGCTCACGCCCACGAGCGGGGGCGCGAACTCCTCGGCGCCGGCCTGAACGCCCTGCATCTCGCGGATCGCCTGGTCGAGGGTCGGGGCGAGGACGTCCGCGTCCACGGGCTTCTCGAGGAAGCTGTAGGCGCCGAGCTTCATCGCCTCGACCGCCGCGTTGACCGTCCCGTGGCCCGTGAGGACCACGATGCGGGTGGGCGTGCCCTGGGAGCGGCGCAGCACGTCCAGCCCGCCGACCGACCCCATCCGCAGGTCGAGGAGCGCGGCGTCCGGCGGGTCGCCCGACCCGAGCATGCCGAGCGCCTCTTCGCCGCTCCCCGCCTCCCGCACGGCGTAGCCGAGGCGGCCGAGCGCCTTGCGGAGCGCGAAGCGGAAGGCCGCGTCGTCGTCGATGACGAGGACGCTGCCCCGCTCGGCCGCCGCCCCGCTCATACCCCGCGAGCCTCCGCGCGGGTCCGGAGCGTCACGAGGTTCCGCTCCGGGGCGGGGAGGTGGATCTCCGCGCGCGCCCCGCCCTCGTCGCGGTTCGCGAGGTGCAGGCGCCCCCGCATCGCGGTGACCAGGCGATAGCTCGTGTAGAGGCCGAGGCCGGTCCCCTGGCCCGGCGGCTTGGTGGAGGTGAAGGGCTCGAACAGCGACTTCTGCACCTCGGGCGAGAGGCCCGGGCCGTCGTCGTCCACGAGGATCACCACCGTGTCGCTGCCGCTGTGCGCGTGGACCCGGATGGTGCCCCGGCCCTCCGCGTCCCGCACCGCGTCGTAGGCGTTCTGGAGGAGGTTGACGAGCACCTGGACCAGGTGGTCCGGGTCGGCCGCGACGGCGTGGGAAGCGAGGGCCTCGTCGACCATCACGTCGATGCCGCCCCCCTCGCTGCCGCTGAACACCAGCGCCCGGGCCCGCTCGACGACCGCCAGGAGCGGGACCGCCCCCTGGATCTTCGACGCCGTCAGGTCGCGCCCCGTCAGCAGCCCCTGGGTGATGCGGCCGAGGCGCCGGGTCTCGTCCTGCATCAGCTCGGCCGACTCCCTCAGGTCGTCGAGCAGCGTCTCGGTCGGCGTCCCGACCGAGCTGCCGACCGAGGTGCGGAGCGTCGCGACCAGGTCGGCCGCCAGCGTGCGGATCGTCGCGAGCGGGGTGTTGAGCTCGTGCGCCACGCCCTGGGTCACCCGGCCGAGGCTCGCGAGCCGCTCGGCGAACAGCAGCCGCCGCTCGTGCATCAGGCTCTGGGTCCGGTCGATGTAGAGGTTCATGACCCGGGCCCGCCCCCGGGGACCGGTGCCGAGGGGGAACACGGTCATCTCGAAGATCCGCTCCTCGCCATCGACCGACGCGGCGAAGCGGCACTGGCCGGTCTGGCCCTCGGCCAGCGCCTCCGACACCGGGCACACCCCCAGGGTGTCGTGCTCGCACGGTCGCTCCTCGCCCGGGCACACCCACCGCGCCGTGGTCTGGAGCGCGAGCTCCTCGGCCCGCCGGTTGCGCCACAGCACCGCGCCGTCCCGCTCCACCACCTCGAGGCCCGCCTGGAGCTCGTCCAGCGTGTTCACGAGCACCTCGAGCTCGAGGGCGGCCTGGTCTCGGGCCTGCGCGAGCGCCCGCTCACGGAGCCGGAGCTCGTCGGCGGCGTGCGTCACCAGGTAGGCCATGGCCCCGATCGTGGTGCCGAACGCCATCAGCTCCGCGAAGACGTCCCACGGCCAGGTGGGATCCCAGCGCCCGATCTGGAGGCCCGGGAGGTGCTCGGTCAGCAGCAGGAGGAAGCTCCCGGCGAGGGCCGCGAGGCCAGCGACCACGGTCGCCCGCCGGTCCCCGAGGATGCTGACGATCGCGACGTGGAAGACGTAGTAGCTGATGAAGGGCGTCCGCATCCCCCCCGCCGCCCACAGCACCAGCGTGAGGAGCCCGAGGTCGAAGACGGCCTGCCGGATCGCCTCGCGCGCCCCGGCCCGGCCCGCGCGCGCCTGGCGGCGCGACAGGTACAGGTTGTAGGCCCCCGCGACGACGGCCGCGCCGAAGAGCACCTTCCAGTTGACGCCCGGGTAGAACCCCGCCGACGACAGGGTCGCCGCCACCACGATCCCGAGGAGGGCGACCCACCGCAGCCCGATGATCCACCGGACCCGGTCGACCGTGTAGTCGTCCGAGCGGCCGTAGCGCAGGGTGGAGTCCAGGGCCATGGGGAGGTGCTGGGGCCGACCGGAGCAGCGGTCGAGCCTCCCGGCAGCTTACGACCGACCGGCCGGCGTGGCCGCGTCCGTCGTCGGCCGCCGGCGCCGCCGCCTCAGTCGGTGGCCGCCTGGACCAGCCGCGCCGACCGGATCGCCATCCCGTAGGCCCGCTCGGCGCGGGGGTCCCGCGTCGGGTCCTGGATCCCCCAGCGGGCCATCGTCCGGAGGGCGGACTCGTGCGTGCGCAACGTCACGAGGGTCCCCTCGGCGCAGCGGTGCTCGGGTACCTGGGTGTGGGTGGGCGCATCGGCGGTGCCGAGGGCCCGCGCGCACCGGGCGCGCGCGAGCCGGGCGGTGGCCAGGGCGTCCGGTACCCGTCCGTCGATCTCGTAGGCCCGGGCGAGCTGGTGGAGGACCGCCGGGTCGCGGCGCACGCCCGGGGCGGCGGCGCTGAGCGCATTGACCGCCAGATCCGCCCGGCCGAGGGCCAGGTAGCGCTCCGCGAGATCCCGGGCCAGGCCCGAGTCCGCCCGGCGCCGCGCATAGGCGTCCTCCATGCGGGTCAGCTCGGCCGTGGCCGGCGCACGCGGGTCGAGGGCGGCCACCGGGTCGCTCGCCGTGACGTGCGCCCACGCGAGGAGCAGCGCTCCGAGCAGGGCCGCGTTGACCTTCATCTCCACGATCGGGGTCCTCCGGGGGTCGACCGGTCAGACCGCAGCGGCGGCCCGAAGTTCCCGGTCCACGCCTTGGACCTACGCGGAGGCGTCTCCTTGGATCCCTTGTCGCGAGGCCCGCTTGCCGATGCCGAAGCGGTCGGCGAGCTCCTCCGCGCGGTCGGTCCGCTCCCACGTGAAGGTCTTCTCGGTCCGCCCGAAGTGGCCGTAGGCGGCCGTCGGCCGGTAGATCGGGCGCATCAGATCGAGGGTCTCGATGATCGCCCGGGGCCGGAAGTCGAACATCTCGCTGACGGCCGCCTCCACGTCGTCGGTGGGCACCTTTCCGGTGCCGAAGGTCGTCACGTAGACGCCCATCGGCTCGGCCACACCGATCGCGTAGGCCACCTGGACCTCGCAGCGCTTGGCGAGCTTGGCCGCGACGATGTTCTTGGCCACGTAGCGGGCGAAGTAGGCGGCGCTTCGATCGACCTTGGACGGGTCCTTGCCGCTGAAGGCCCCGCCGCCGTGGCGGCCCATCCCGCCGTAGGTGTCGACGATGATCTTGCGGCCGGTCAGGCCGCAGTCGGCGTAGGGCCCGCCGAGGACGAAGCGGCCGGTCGGGTTGATCCAGAACTTCGTCTTGCGGTCGATCAGCTTGGCCGGGATCACCGCCTCGATCACCTCGCCGATGACGCCGTCCTTGATCTCCTTGTTCTTCACGCCGGGGTCGTGCTGGGTGCTGACCACGATCGCGTCGATCCGCTGAACCTTGCCGTTGCGATCGTACTCGCAGGTGACCTGGGTCTTTCCGTCGGGCCGGAGCCACGGGAGCTTCTTGCTCTTGCGGGCCCTGGTGAGCTGCTTGGTCAGCCGGTGCGCGAACTGGATCGGCATCGGCATCAGCTCCCGGGTTTCGTCGCAGGCGAAGCCGAACATGAGGCCCTGGTCGCCGGCGCCCTGGTCCTTCGACTTGCTCGTCTCGGCGTCGACGCCCCGCGCGATGTCCGGCGACTGCTGCTCGAGGGCGCTCAGCACGGCGCAGGTCTCCGCGTCGAAGCCGATCTCGCTCGAGACGTAGCCGATCTCGCGGATCGTCTTGCGGACGATCGCGGGGATGTCGACCTGGGCCGAGGTGGTGATCTCCCCGGCGACGACCGCGTAGCCCGTCTTCACCATCGTCTCGCACGCGACCCGGCCCGCCGCGTCCTCCGCGAGGACGGCGTCGAGCACGGAGTCCGAGACGGAATCGCAGACCTTGTCGGGGTGACCCTCGGTCACCGACTCCGAGGTGAACAGGTAGCTCCCAGCCATCGTCGCTCCTCACTCGCGGCGCCGGGCGCGCGTCGGCCCCGCGGGGGGCGGGGTGTAGACCGCAGCCCCGCGCCGAGTCAACGTGCGGGGGCCCCGGCCGGCTCCGGCGCACAGCGGCGCAGGAGCATGCGCCCGTCGCTCAGCGGCCGGAGAGGTGCGGCGGCTCGCCGTGGACGATCAGCGTGTCCTTCGCGAACTCCGGCCGCGTCTCCGGGTAGTCGATCGTGTAGTGGAGCCCGCGGCTCTCGCGCCGGAGCGACGCGCAGCTGATGATCATCTCCGCCACGTCCGCGATGTTGCGCAGCTCGAGGAGGTCCCGGGTGACCAGGTGCTTCCAGTAGTACTCGCGGATCTCGTCCTTCAGGAGCGCGACGCGACGCGCCGCGCGCCGGAGCCGCCGATCGCTGCGGACGATGCCCACGTAGTTCCACATGAAGCGCCGGATCTCGTCCCAGTTCTGGGTCACCACGACCGCCTCGTCGGTCGGCACCGCGCTGCCCGCGTCCCACTCGGGCGGGTCCGCGAGGTGGTGCTCGCGGATGTTCCGGAGCGCCACGGCGGCCCGATGGCCGTAGACCAGCCCCTCGAGGAGGGAGTTGGACGCGAGGCGGTTCGCGCCGTGGAGCCCGGTGTAGGTGACCTCGCCGATCGCCCAGAGCCCGGGGACGTTCGTGCGCCCGTCCACGTCGACGACGACCCCGCCGCACATGTAGTGGGCCGCGGGCACGACGGGGATCGGCGCCTCCGTCATGTCGATGCCGTACTTCAGGCACTCGGCGTGGATGTTCGGGAAGCGCTCCCGGAGGTAGCCCGGCTCGCGCGCGCTCATGTCGAGGAACACGCACTCGGCGCCGGTCCGCTTCATCTCGAAGTCGATCGCGCGGGCGACCACGTCACGGGGCGCCAGGTCCTTCATCTCGTGGTGGCGCACCATGAAGGGGTCGCCGTCGCCGAGGCGCAGGACGCCGCCCTCCCCCCGCAGGGCCTCGCTGATCAGGAAGCTCTTGGCCTGGGGGTGAAACAGGAGCGTCGGGTGGAACTGGAAGAACTCCATGTTCGCGCAGAGCGCCCCGGCCCGGTAGGCCATCGCGACCCCGTCGCCGCTCGCGACGTCCGGGTTGGAGGTGTAGAGGTAGACCTTCCCGGCGCCTCCGGTCGCGACGATCGTGGCCCGGGCCAGGAAGGTGTGGACCTCCTCGGCCGCCTCGTCGAGGACGTAGGCCCCCGCGATCTGGTGAGGGCCCCCGAACTTCGACAGGTCGATCAGGTCGATCGCCATGTGGTGCTCGACGAACGTGATGTTCGGCGACCGGTAGGCCGCCTCGACGAGGACGCGCTGGATCTCCCGGCCCGTGATGTCCCCCGCGTGGACGACCCGCCGGGCCGAGTGGCCGCCCTCCCGGGTGAGGTCGAGGCCCCCGCTGGCGCCCGCGTCGAAGCTGGCGCCGAGCTCGATCAGCTGACGCAGGCGGTCCGGTCCCTCCCGGACCACGAGGTCGACCACCCGCTCCTTGGACAGGCCGTAGCCCACGCGGACCGTGTCGTCGCGATGGGCGTCGAAGGAGTCGTCCGGGTCCATCACGACGGCGATGCCGCCCTGCGCCCAGCGCGTGTTGCTGTCGACGACGGTCCGCTTGGTGAGGACGGTCACCGAGCCGTGCCTCGCCGCCTCGAGGGCGAAGGTCAGGCCGGAGATCCCGCTGCCCAGGACCAGGAAGTCGCTCGTGTAGCGCATCGGGATACCTTACCTGAGTCCGCGTGTGCGCCATGGCGACCCCGGGGAAGGCTCGGGGCGCGGCCGCGCGTTGGCCCTGGGTCTTGGTGACTGCGCGCCCCGTCCGTAAGATCATCGTCGTGGCGATGCTCCGCACCCTCCCCGCCCTCGGGCTGCTCGCCGCGGTCGCGCTCGTCCCGGGCGGTCAAGCGCGAGCGGACATCTACACCTACACCGACGAGGACGGGGTGGTTCACTTCTCGAACCGCCGGCCCGAAGGGCGCCGGGGCGTCCGCCGCATCCGGACCCGCCCGAGCCGCCCGGCGCGGCCGAGGGGGCCTCGACCGCCCTCGACGCCGGCGCCGCAGCCGGACCGCTACCACCGCTACGACGCCTACATCCAGGAGGCGGCCGCGCTCTACCAGCTCCCGGAGGCGCTGCTGCGGGCCGTGATCAAGGTCGAGAGCGACTACCACGAGCGCGCGGTGTCCCACGCCGGGGCCTGCGGCCTGATGCAGCTCATGCCCCGCACCGCGGCCCGGATGGGGGTGCGGGACATCTTCGAGCCGCGGCAGAACATCCTCGGCGGCGCGCGCTACCTGCGCGTGCTCGCGAACACGTTCGGAGGCGACCTGGTCCTGACCGTGGCGGGCTACAACGCGGGCGAGGGCGCCGTGGTGCGCCACCGGGGCGTCCCGCCCTTCGACGAGACGCAGCGGTACGTGCGCCGGGTGCTGAGCTGGTACTACGGCTTCCTCGACGGGCGGCCCCCCGCGGGCCCGCGATGAGGCGAGCCGCCACCGCTCTCGTCGTGCTCACCGCCTTGGGACCCGGGTCGGCCCTGGCGCAGGGCGGCGGGTCCGGGGACGACGGGCGCGCCGACGCGCAGGAGGGGGCGCCGCCGCTCGCCCCGGGGGACGACCGCACGGCGACGAGCGGCACGGCGACGAACGGCACGGCGACGAGCGGCACGGCGACGAGCGGCGCGGCGACGGCCGGCACAGCGACGACGGGCGACCCGGAGGGGTCGGCGTCGGGGGCCGGGACCGCCGCGGACCCGCCGGGGTCGATCGCCGACGAGGCCGGCACGACCGTCCCGCCCCTGGCAGCCTACCTCGAGCGCGTCCAGAACGGCATCGAGCTGCTCAACCTCGGCGACCGCTACGGCGCCGGGCTCGCCTTCACCGACGCCGAGGCGATGGCGCCCCGGCGCCCCGAGGCGAGGTACTGGCGCGCGGTGCCCCACCGCCTCGCGGGCGAGCTGGAGGAGGCGGTCGCCACGTTCCGGCAGGCCGCCGAGGCGGCGGGGACCGCGCACCCCCGGTGGGCGGCCCGGGCCCTGCACGGCGCGGCGTCCACCCTCGAGGCCACGGACGGCGGCCTCCGCGGCGCCCGGGAGGCCTGGCTCCGGTACATCACGTTCGCGCAGGAGACGGCCGGCGTGGATGCCGCGGTCGGCGAGCAGCGCCTGGCCGCGATCGAGGCATTCCTGCTGCTCGACGAGGAGTCGGCGAGGGTCCGGGCCCGCATCGCGGAGCGCGAGCAGGCCCGGGCCGGCCGGTAGGACGAGCCCAGCAGGCCGCTGACTAGGGCGAGACGAACTCGAGCTCGCGCTCGGCCGCTGCCTCGACCTGCTCGCGGGTGAAGTTGAGCTGCGGCTGGAGGTTCCGCCACCAGAGCGCGGCCTCGTCCCGATGGTGGGGAGCGTCCGGGTCCTCCTGCTGCCCGCCGGGCAGGCTGTTGAACGCGCCCGGGCCGTCCGGGGTCATCTCGACCACGAGCCGCTGGGAGGGGCCGCTCTGGCTCCGGTACGGCTCCGCCCGGGCGCCGAAGCGGGACTCCGGCAGCCGCTCCTCGTCGAGGAAGTGCCAGACGTCGAAGTTCAGGACGTCGACCGCGCCGTAGTCGCCGGGCCGGGGGAAGCCGAAGGGGAACGCCTCCTCGCCCGGCACCGGGATGTCGACGACGCGGTTGCTCCCGCCGGGGGCCACCGGCGGCACGAGCTGGGAGTAGCGCACCGTGTGGAGGCGGCCCCAGGTCCACCCGTCGGGGTCGCTGCCCAGGCTGCCCTCGAGCCAGGCGAACGCCTGCACCACCGCCCGCGCCACGCGCTCGTCCCGGGTCTCCACCGTGTCCTCGGTGCCGAGGTCGTCCCACACCACGGTGTCGTTCCAGTCGTCGACGCCGAGGTAGGTCGCGCGGTAGGTGTAGAGGTTGTCCTCCTGGAAGGTGCGGTTGGCCATCGACCACTCCAGCATCCGGGTGGCGAAGGAGCCGGGCATCCGAATCCCGATCGCCTCGGACTCGTCGGCGAACGCGAGCGGGATGAGCTGGGTGACGACGACGTTGAAGATCGACGTCGCGACGCTGTCCGCCAGCACGTCCTCGTCGGTCTCCTCGTGGCCGGACGGCGTGGCGAAGGTCCACGCCGAGAGCCGGGTCCGGGCCTCGCTCAGCGCGCTCTGTTCGCCGCTGGTCAGCGAGTCGACGTAGGCCTGGAGCGCCGGGTCCCGCGGCCCGTCGATCGCGGCGTCGAGGCTCGCGACGATCGGGGCCCGCAGGGTGTTGCCGAGGGACGACTCGGTCTCGCCCTGGAGCGCGCGCATGTCGTCGGTGGTGATGTCCCCCCGTGCGACCAGCGCCTCGAGGCGCTCGACGATCCGGGCCATCCGGTAGCCGGTCGCGAAGTTGTTGCCGAGCCAGAAGTCGTCGGCGTCGCTGGTCGGGTCCACGCCGTTGCAGGGGTTGCCGTCGTTCGTGAGGCCGACGTTGTCCTGGTTGGCGTTCGCGATGAACCCGCGGTCGGGGTTGACGTCGTGGGGGATGAAGCGGCTGTCGAGGTCCTCCTCGGTCCACTCGAAGCCTCCCTGCCACGGCAGGACCAGGCCCGGCGAGATGCCCGCCACCGTGCCGTCCTCGTTCACCTGGAACGTGCAGTCGAACTCCCGGATCGGGATCCGGGACTCCGTCGACCACGCGATGTCGCCGTCCCGGGCGACGAAGCTGAAGTTCTGGGCGCCGACCCGGAAGCTGTCCTGAGCGGCGAGGGCTTCCTCGACGGTGCTCGCCCGGAGCAGCCCGGTGAAGAACGCGAGCTCGTCGGAGGCGTCCTCGCCGGTGTAGCGGTAGGAGAGCGCCGCCCCGGTGGCGACGTCGTCGTCCTCGTCCGTGACCATGATGCTGCTGAGGATGATCGGGCCGTGGTGGGGCACGAAGTACACGGTCTCGACGATCGGCTCGCGGCCGGCGACGCGGATCGTCTCCTCGATCTCCTGCACCTCCACGTCCGCGTCCTGGAAGCGCACCGTGCTGGGCACCCAGGTGGGCTCCGTGGCGCCCGGTGTCGCGTTCCGGAAGGTGACCTCCTCCTGGTAGAGGTCCGTGACGTCGTAGCCGGTGGTGGTCGCGCCCCAGGCGAGGTCGTCGTTGAAGCCGAGGACGACGCCGGGGAGGCCGGCGAACGCCACGCCCTCCGCGTTGATCATGTCCTCGCCGCCCATCTCGGCCGTGTTGAGGTGCACGTACCACCACACCCCGGGCGACGTGAGGCTGAGGTGCGGGTCGTTGCTCAGGATCGGCGCCCCGGACGCGGTGTGCGCCCCGGAGACCACCCAGCTGTTCGAGCCGATGTGCTCGCTGTCGCTCTGCCAGACCGGGTTCCAGGCCAGCCGCTCGAGGAAGCGGGCGGCGCCGCGAAGGACCCGCACGTCGGGGAGCGGCGTCACGTCGGGCCGGGGCCGCACCGTGGTGGCCCCCGGCGGGAGCAGGGCGCGGCTGCCGGTGTCGGGGTCCACGTTCGGGAAGCCGTTGCGGGTGCTCACCACGCGGGCCTGGACGGTGCTGAAGAAGTCCCCGTAGAGCCCCGCGCGCGCGGCGCGCGCTTCATCCTGGTCGTCGACGGGGAACGCGGCCCTCACGCCGGCCAGCGCCGTCGACCGGTTGATGTCGTCGTTGAGCCCGAGGGACAGTTCGACCGCCTGGAAGCGGGCCAGGCTGAAGACGTCGGCCGCGGTCCAGGGCTCGTAGTTCTCGCTCGCGAGCACGACGTTGATCAGCTCGAGGCCCCGTGGAGCGACCCACTCGCCACTCCGGGCGACGGTGGAGACCCAGAGGTTGATCCCCTCGACGAAGGCCTCGGCGAACCGGACCGTCTCGGCCTCCGGGCCGAGCGCCGCGACGATCTCGAGCCCCCAACGCCGGAGCCCGAGCTGCCGCACGTCGCGGTCGGCCTGGACGGTGCTCGGGTCGAGCCCCGCGAGCACCTCGGCGAGCGTGCCGACCACGCCGCGCCGGATGAACTCCATCTGCGCGAAGCGGTCCGCCGCCATCAGGTACCCCTGGACGAGGATCACGTCGTGGATGGTGCTTCCGTAGATGTGGGGCATGCCTCGGTCGTCGACGATGACGTCCACCGGCCCGTCGAGGCCCGGAAGCTCGACCCGCACCTCCTCGATGCCGACCCCGCCGTCGTCCGTGCGGCCGCCGTCGGGCGACCCCTGGTCGGGGTCCGCGCCGCCGTCGGGCCCGGCACCTCCGCCGCATGCCAGAGCCATCGCGGCGACCGTGGCGATGCAGCCGCCCCTGAAACGTCCCATCCAGCCCATTCCAAGCGCTCCTTGCCGGCTGCCCCCGCTTCAACCGGGCGTTCGTGGTTCTCTGTCGCAGACTTGTAGCGCATTCGACGCGAACCGTCTCGACCGGAACGAGCTGCTATCCTCCGCCGCCCGATGGCGGCCGCCCCCACCCGGAGGAGACCCTGGCTCGCGCCCGGCGTCGTCTTCGCCCTGACCGCCGGGGGGTACGTCGCGGTCGCGGGACCGCGCGTGCTGGGGCCCTCCGAGCACCAGAACAACCACTTCGCCCACCTCGCGGACAGCTGGCTCCACGGCCGCCTGGACGTCCTGCTCGAGGAGCGAGGGCGGGAGGTGCCCCCCGGCCGGGACGACTGGGCCTGCTACGACACTGCGATCGCCGACGGCTGCGGCGTGAGCCCCTATCAGCGGCCGCGCGAGACCTACCGCTGGTACGTGTCCTTCCCTCCGCTGCCGGCGGTGATCCTGCTGCCCCTCGTCGCGGTCACCGGCGGCACGGACTTCCCGGACCCGCTGGTGTGGGCGGTCCTCGCGGGCCTCGCGCCGGCGCTCCTCCTCGTGCTGCTCGGTACGCTGCGCGACCGGGGCCACAGCGAGCGGAGCGTCCGCGAGGACCTGATCCTCGTGACCGTCTTCGCCTTCGGCAGCGTGTACTTCTTCACGGCCGTCCAGGGCTCGGTGTGGTTCGCCGCCCACGTGGTCGCGTGCTCGCTCCTGGTCCTGTTCCTGTGGGCAGCGCTCGCCGCGCGGCGGCCGCTCTGGGCGGGGGTCGCGCTCGGCCTCTGCTTTCTGACCCGGCCGAGCACCGCCCCCTTCGCGCTGTTCTTCCTGTTCGAGGTCCTGCGCGTTCATCGGAGCCCCGCGGCCCGTGCCGACGACACCGCCCAGAGCGACACCGCCCAGAGCCACACCGCCCAGAGCCACACCGCCCAGAGCGACACCGCCCAGAGCGACACCGCCCGGAGCGACCCCGCGCCCGACGCGGCCGGTCCACTCTCGGAGGGCCAGTTCCCCCGCCTCGCCCGCTGGCTACGGCCCG
>JBHJHB010000101.1:0-23725 GCA_050331215.1 Sandaracinaceae bacterium
CGATGCTGCGCGCCGCGCGCTCCGCGCGGCGCGGCGGCCGCTGATCCTGGCCGGCCTCGATCTCCTGCCGGCGCCGGGCGGCCCTCCCCCGGACGGCCTCGCGGCGTTCGCGCGCGCCTGGTCCGCCCCGGTGCTGACCACCTACAAGGCCAAGGGTGTCCTCCCGGAGACGGACCCGCGGAGCCTCGGGGCGTTCGGGCTGTCGCCGAAGGTGGATGCGCTGCTGCTGCCCTTCGTGCGGGAGGCGGACGTCGTGGTCCTGGCGGGCTACGACCCGATCGAGGTGCGGAGCCCCTGGCGTGAGCCCTTCGGGCCCGACGCGACGGTCATCGCGCTGTCGGGCCAGGCCGACGACCACGGCGTTCACCGGATGGATCATCTGTTCGTGGGCAGCGTCGAGGCCGGCCTGGCCGCGCTGGCGGATGGCCTCGAGCCGGGGCCTCGGGACGGGGGCGACGTCGCCCGGCTGGGCGCCGCCCTCGCGGACGCGGTGGCGCCGCCGGCCGCGTGGGGCCCGGGAGCGCTGTTCGCCACCCTCGCCGCCGCGGTCCCGCCCGACGCGCGCTGGGCCGTCGACACCGGAGCCCATCGGATCCTCCTCAGCCAGCAGCTCCGCTGCGCCTGGCCGAGGCAGCTCCTGCAGTCCTCGGGCCTCTGCACGATGGGGTACGCGCTCCCCGTCGCCCTCGGGGCGAAGCTGGCGGAGCCGTCCCGGCCGGTGGTGGCGGTCGTCGGGGACGGCGGCCTCGAGATGGTCCTCGGCGAGCTCGCGACCGCGCGGGACCTCCGGCTCCCGGTGCTCGTGGTGGTGGTCGACGACCGGTCCCTCGCGCTGATCGAGAAGAAGCAGCGGGCGATGGGCCTCCCGAGCCGCGGCGTGGACTCCGGGGGGACCGACTTCGCGCGCGTCGCGGAGGCGCTCGGCGGGGTCGGGGTGCGCTGCGACGACGGGGCGGCGCTGACGCGGGGCGTCCGGGAGGGCCTCGCCCGCACCGACACCTTCACCGTGCTCCACTGTCCGGTGCCGCGCCGGGCGTACGACCGGGCGAGCTGACGGCCGCCGGGGTCGCGTTCGGGTAAGCTCCGTTGCCGATGCTCGCTCGCGAAGCGCGCCCGGCCCTCGGCGCCCGGGCCCTCCTGGCCGGGCTCGTGGCCCTCGCGCTGCCCTTGACGCCGCCGCCGCGAGCCCAAGCCCAGCCGATCACCGTGGTCGTGCCGACCGCCGACCGGCAGGACCTGGTCCGCATGGACGGTGGGGAGCGGCGCGCGCTCCAGGCGCAGCGGATGCTCGCCCTCGGGTCCTCTCTCCCCAGCCACCTGCGCCGCGGGGGAGCGCTGGAGGTGCTGACGGGGACCGAGGCGCTGCGGCGGGCGCGGCGGCTCCTGGTGCGGGCGGTCACCCTCGCGAACGACCATCACCGGGCGACCCTCGAGGCGTGCCACCGGGAGGTCGAGGAGCACCTCGCGCGAAACCGGCGAAGACGCGCGGTCGAGCTCGCGGACGACTGCCTGCGGGCCCTCGACGCCACCCTGCCGAGTCTCCTGAGGGACGAAGAGCAGGCCTCCCGGGTGCTGTCCCTCTGCCTGGCGAGGGTCGAGGCGACGATCGGGCCCTCGGGACGCGCCGCCGCGGACTTCGTCCGGGCGGAGGTGCTGCGCTGCCGTCGGTTGGTCCCGGGGCTCGACCCGGGCGGGGCGCTGCGCTCGAGCGAGATGCGCCAGGCGTGGCGGGAGGCGCACGAGGCGTTGGCCCGGGAGGAGGTCTCGACGATGCGGGTGGAGGCCGACCGGGACGGCTGCAGGGTGCACGTCCAGGGGCGTCCGGTGGGCCTCACCCCGCTCCGCCTGACCCGGCTGTTCCCGGGCCAGTACCTCGTGCAGGTGGAGTGCGACGACCGGGAGGCGCAAGCCGCCCGGGTCGTCGAGCTGGGCCGCCAGGAGGTCGTCATCCGGGCCGACGGCCTCGAGCACGTGTTCCGCGCCGACGCGACGCTCGCGGCGGACGTGCCGCTCGCGTGGGGCCGCTTCGCGCTGATCTACGACGAGGACGCCGACGAGCAGGCCGGGCGCCTCCACCACGGCGTGAGCCTCGCGCGGGCGCTCGGCGCCGAGGAGCTCTGGCTCGTGGGCGCCCCGGTGAGCGCTCATCCCGACGTCCTGCGGATCGACCGCGTGCGGGTGGCGGACCGACGGGTCCTCGCCGCGGTTCGCCTGAGCGCACCCTGGAGCGCGCCGACCCTGCCCGTCGCGGCCCTCGCCCGGGCGCGGGCCGCCCTCCGCGCGGGCCGGTGCGTCGACCTCACGGGCGGCCGGGAGAGGCCGCGCGACCCGGACCCGGCGTGGAGCCTCCGATGCGGGGGCTCCTGACCCGCCCCGTCCGGATCGCCGCCCTCGTCGGCACCCTGCTGTCGGCCTCCGCCGATCCCGCCGCCGCGCAGGACCGCGCCGCCTTCCTGCCAGCCGTCGGCGGCCGGGGCGACCCGCCGCCGGACCTCGTCGAGGCGATCGAGGGCGCGATCCGGCGGGAGCTGGCCGCCTCCGGGTGGACGCTGCTGGACCGGGAGGCCGCGGCGGCCTCCCTGCCGGAGGAGCTCCTGGGCTGTGCGTCGGGCGGCGTCCGTCGCTGCGAGACGGCAGCGCTCGACGCGCTGGGGGTCGACGTGGTCGTCGGGCTGATCCTCGAGGTCCCGCCCGACGCGGCGGAGGCGACGGCCGAGGGCGTGGCGACGGCCGAAGGCGTGGCCACAGCCGAGGGCGAGGCGACGGCCGAAGGCGTGGCCACAGCCGAGGGCGTGGGATCCGCCGAGGGCGTGGGATCCGCCGAGGGCGAGGCGACGGCCGAGGGCGAGGCGACAGCGGAGGGGGAGCCGACCGCCGAGGACGAGCCGACCGCCGAGGACGAGGCGACAGCGGAGGGCGTGGCATCCGCCGAGGGCGTGGCATCCGCCGAGGGCGTGGCGTCCGCCGAGGGCGCGGCGACCGTCGAGGGCGTGGCGACAGCCGAGGGCGTGGCGACAGCCGAGGAGGGCGTGGCATCCGCCGAGGGCGTGGCGACAGCGGAGGGGGAGCCGCGGGGCACCCTCCGGGTGACGGTGACCGGCCTCGACGGCGTCACGTTCGAGGGGCGCGCGGACCTGGCCGACGGCGGTCCGCGGGAGGCCGCCCGGCGGGCGCTCACCGAGGTCCTGGCCTACCGGGCGCGCGGCGTGGGCCCCTTCATCCTCGTCACCGGTCGTCCGCTCGGCGCGGTCTGCGAGCTGAGCGACGGCCAGAGCGGTCAGCTCCCGACCACCTTCCGCGTCGACCCCGGCACCTACGAGCTCACCGTGCGCCTCGACGGCTACGAGCGCGCGGTCCTGCGGGTCCGGGTCCCGCCGAGCGCCACGCACATCGAGCGGGTGGAGGTCGGGCTCGCGGCGGCCGCCCCCCGCCCCCGCGAGCCGGACCCCGCGCCCGGGGAGCGGCCGGATCCGCGTCCCCTCAACCTCGGGATCGGGCTCGGGGCGGTCGGCCTCTCGATGGTGCCCTTGGGCTTCGGGCTCGCCTCGGTGGCCCGGGCCGGCGACTGCCTCGAGGAGGTCCCGGGCACGGGGGACCCCCCGGCCTGCGCGGAGCGGGCCAAGGTGGGCGGGGTGACGATCACGCTCCTCGCCCTCGGCGGTGCGCTGCTGAGCGCGGGGATCGTGTGGGCGATCGCTCAGCCCCTGCGGCTCGCCATGCGGACATCGGCCACCGGTCGAGCGCAGGTCGACCTCACGTGGGCCCTGCCGTGATCCTTCTCCCGGGCGGGCGTCGTACTCCGTAACGGGCGTGCCGCTGGTGACTAGGACTAGGACTAGGAGAGGGCGTGATGAGGACGACGCGCTGGATCGCCCTGCTGCTCGCGGGGCTCGTGGGCTTCTCGGTCGGGTTCCTGGCGGAGCCCGCGGTCGCCGGGGCGCAGGTGGTCAACCGCAACGGGACGCGGCTGGCGATCGGCGGCTACGACCCCGTCGCCTACCATACCGACGGGCGGCCCGTGCGAGGGAGCGCGGAGCACAGCCACCGCTGGGGCGGGGCGACGTGGCACTTCGCGAGCGCGGAGCACCTCGCGCTGTTTCGCGAGAGCCCCGGCCGCTACGCCCCTGCCTTCGGCGGCTACTGCGCCTACGCGATGGCCGACGGCCGGGCGGTCCGGATCGACCCGAACGCCTGGTCGATCGTCAACGGGCGGCTCTACCTGAACTACGACCTCGCGACCCGACGGCGCTGGAACGCCGACCGCGCCAACTACATCCGCCGCGCGAGCGAGAACTGGCCGCGCGTCCGCGAGACGCTCCGCTGACCGGTCGGGACCGCCGGCCGCGCGGGCGGCGAGCGCGCCAGGTGGCCCGTCGCACGCGACCCTTTGGTAGGCTGCGCGGCTGATGAGCGTCACGTCGATCGAGACGAAGCGGCCCATCCAGGTAGCCACCTGGAGCGAGCTCCCCGACCGCACGCCGACCTACGGCCTCGCGCTCGACACCGACCTGGTCATCATCCGCCACGACGACCAGGTCAGCGTGCTCTACGGCCGATGCCTCCATCGGGGGGCGCTCCTCGCGGACGGGCGGGTCGAGGGCGACAACCTGGTCTGCGGGCTCCACGACTGGGACTACCGGTACACGACCGGCGTGAGCGCCTACGCCAACGACGAGGTGCTGCATCGCTTCGACGCGGTGATCGACCGGGCCGCGGACGCGGTGCTGATCGAGGAGGCGGACCTCCGGGCCTTCCAGCGCGTCCACCCCCAGCCCTACGCGCGCGACGAGTACCTCGGGCTCTACCAGGACGTCCACGGGGGTCCCGAGGAGGAGCACAACCGCTACATCCAGCGCCTGGCGCGCGAGGGCCTCGGCAAGCTCGGCCATCACGGCCGGGTCAGCGCCATGGGGGTGCCTCGCCAGGAGCTGCCGAGCTGGGACGACCTGCAGATCCTCACCGCGCAGCTCGCCCGCCGCCCCCTGGCCGATGACGCGCCGGTGGGTACGGAGGTCACGATCGGGCCGGACGCGCGGCGGCCCCTGCGCTTGGCGATCCCCCTCATGGTGAGCGACATGAGCTTCGGAGCGCTCAGCGAGGAGGCGAAGGTCGCGCTCGCGCGCGGCGCCGAGCGCGCCGGCACGGGGATCTGCTCCGGCGAGGGGGGGATGCTCCCGGAGGAGCAGGCCGAGAATGGGCGCTACCTCTACGAGCTGGCCAGCGGCCGCTTCGGCTGGAGCCTCGACAAGGTCGAGCGCGTTCAGGCGTTCCATTTCAAGGCCGGACAGGGGGCGAAGACGGGGACCGGCGGTCACCTCCCGGGCACCAAGGTGATGGGGAAGATCGCCGAGGTGCGCGGGCTCGCCGAGGGGCAGCCCGCGATCAGCCCCGCGCGCTTCCACGACCTGGTCACGGCCGAGGACTACCGCCGGGTCGCGGACGAGGTGCGCGAGGTGACCGGCGGCATCCCGATCGGCGTCAAGATGAGCGCCCAGCACATCGAGGCGGACCTGGACTTCGCCCTCGAGGTCGGCGTCGACTACGTGATCCTCGACGGCCGCGGAGGCGGCACCGGGGCGGCGCCCCTGGTCTTCCGGGACAACATCAGCGTCCCGACGATGCCCGCGCTCGCCCGGGCCCGGCGGCACCTCGACCGCCGGGAGGCGACCGGCGTGTCGCTGGTGATCACCGGCGGCCTCCGCACCGAGAGCGACTTCCTCAAGGCGCTCGCCCTCGGCGCGGACGCGGTCGCGATCGCCAACAGCGCGATCCAGGCGATCGGCTGCCTCGGGATGCGGGCGTGCCACACGAACAACTGCCCCGTGGGCGTCGCCACCCAGAAGCCGCACCTGCGCGCTCGCCTCGACGTGGAGCGGTCCGCCGCGCGCCTCGCCCGCTACCTCGAGGCCACGGTGGAGCTGATGACGGTGCTGGCCCGGGCGTGCGGGCACGACCACCTCGGCCGGATGACGCCCGACGACCTGACCACGTGGGACCGCGACGTCGCTCGCCTCAGCGGCGTCGCCTACGCCGGCGTCGGCGAGCCCTAGCCGCCTGCGAGAGCCCTCGGGGCGGGGGAGAGGGAGGGAGGTCCGTCCGCTCGACGCGCCGTCCCCGCAGGAGCTATCGTTCCGGTCACGGCGCACATGAGCGACGCAACTGGAGCAGCGGGCGGGATCCCCCCGGTCCCCGCCGACAGCGGAGACCCGCTCGTCGGACGGGTCATCAATGACCGGTTCCGGATCGTCGACCGCATCGCCCGCGGCGGCATGGGCAAGGTGTACCGGGCGCGCCAGGAGCCACTCGGGCGCGAGGTCGCCCTGAAGGTCCTCGACCCGAAGTACACGGGCGACTCGGACCCCGACTTCCACCGGCGCTTCTTCCTCGAGGCGGCCACCTGCTCGAAGCTGACCCACCCCCACACGGTCACGATCTTCGACTACGGGCGCACCGACGACGACGTCTACTACATCGCGATGGAGCTCTTGGAAGGCCGGACGCTCCACCGGCTCCTCAAGACCGAGGGGGCGCTCCAGCCGAGCCGGGCCCTCAACATCGCGATGCAGATCTGCCGGTCCCTCCGCGAGGCCCACGGCCTGGGGCTCATCCACCGGGATCTGAAGCCCGCGAACATCTTCCTCGTGCACCAGGACGAGGACGAGGACTTCGTGAAGGTCCTCGACTTCGGCCTCGTCAAGGAGCTCGACGGCGCCGACGAGCTCACCCAGACGGGCCTGTTCCTCGGCTCCCCGAAGTACATGTCGCCGGAGCAGATCCAGGGGGAGCCGGTCGACGAGCGGAGCGACGTCTACTCCCTCGGCGTGATCCTCTACCAGATGCTCGCCGGCCGGGTGCCCTTCGAGCGGAACACCTCCGCGAACCTCCTGGTCGCCCACCTGCACGAGGCGCCGCCCCCGATCGCGGAGCGGAACCCATCGGTCGACGTGCCGCTGGAGGTCCAGGCGATCGTCGACCGCTGCCTCGCCAAGGTGCCTCGGGAGCGCTTCCCGTCGATGAACGAGCTGCTCCGGCACCTGAAGCGGGCGGCGTTCCGGGCGGGCCTCGAGTCGAGCTCCTCGGACCTGGAGCCCTTCGACATCTCGGGCTCCCCCTCGATCACCGGGCCGACCTTCAGCTCGAGCCTCCACCCCCTGCCTCCCCCCGTCCCGTCGTCGCCGCCCGCCGCCGAGGGCGGACGGCGAGCTTGGGTCGCGGCGGCGATCGGGGGAGCGCTGCTCCTCGCGGTCGTGGTGGCCGGCGGGGTCGGCTTCGCGCTCGCGGGCCAGAGCGCGCCGGCCGAGGAACGGAGCAGCGTGGAGGCCGTCGCCGTCGCGCCGAGCGCGGCGGGCGGGCCCGTGAGCGCGGACCGGCCGCGCGAGGCCGACACGGCGGAGGTCGAGGAGGAGGCGCCCGCGCCGCCCCCGGTGACCGTGACCGCCCGGACGGCGCCGCCGGGGGCCACGGTCCAGGTCGGCGACCGGACCTACGGCCCGACGCCGGTCACGTTCGAGCTGCCCTACCCGGAGGACGACACGCCGGTGGAGTTCGTCTTTCGCCGACGGGGCTTCCTCGAGCACGTCACCACGCGTCCCCTCGGGGAAGGCGACATCGAGGTGCGGGCCCGCCTCCGCCGAGCCCGACCGTCGCGACCGAGCCGGCCGGCGGCCCGCCCGGCGCCCGCTGCCCGCCCGGCGCCGCCGCGCCCCGAGGCGCCGTCGGGCACCCTCTCCGGCTACCGCGACAACCCCTACTGAGCCGTCCCCCACCGCGGGCCGAGCCTGCGCCGCCGTCGCGGCCCGGGCGTGGAATCCTTGCTCCCGCGTGCGGATCCATCGGAGACTCGCGCTCGCCGTCCGCGCGGCGACCGGATGATGGGACGACTTCGAGGACTCGGGGCCGCGAGCGGCCTGGCGCTGGCGGCGGCGCTGGTGGCCACGCCGGTGGCCGCGGACGAGCGGACGGAGGCGCGGCGTCACTTCCAGGACGGCATGCGCCTCCTCGAGGAGGGGGACGTGGATGGCGGCGTCGCCGAGCTCCAGCTCGCCTACGAGATCCTCCCCCACCGGAACGTGCTCTACAACATCGCGCGGGCGTACCTCGACGGCGGCCGGCGCCAGGAGGCGGTCCCGTACCTCGAGCGCTACCTCGCCACGGACCCGCCCGACCGATCGGAGGTCGAGGGGCTGCTCGAGGCGCTCCGCGCCGAGGCGGAGGCCGAGCGCCGGCCCGCGCCGGTCGACGCGCCGCCCGAGGCGGTCGCCGAGGACGAGGCCACGCTGGTCACCGACGAGGAGATCCAGGCGCTCGAGGAGGCCGCGGACCAGATCGGGGCGCTGGCCCGGACCGCGGAGAGCGAGACGCTCGCGCGGCGCGCCGACCGGCTGCGGGAGCTGGCCGCGGCGCTCCGGCGGCGGCGGGCGAACGTCGACGGAGCGAGCGCCCCGGCCGCCGTGGCGGCGGTCGCCCCGGGGGGCCCCGGACCGACCCTCGTGGATCCCGAGGCGAGCGCTGCGTCCGCCAGCGCCGGCGCCGCTCTGGGGTTCGCGGGCGAGGACACGGGGGAGGCGTACGAGGAGCAGATCGTCAGCGCCTCGCGGACCGCCCAGCGCCCGCTCGACGCGCCGAACTCCACCGGCGTGGTCACCAATCAGGACATCCGCCTGAGCGGGTTGATCCAGCCGGGCGAGACGCTGCGACGGGTCGCAGGCGTGGAGGTGATGACCCAGAGCCCCGGCGACGTGCAGGTGTCGATCCGGGGCCTGAACCAGCGGCTCTCCAACCGCGCGGTCGTCCTGGTGGACGGCCGGTCGATCTACCTCGACTTCCTGGGCGCCACGCTGTGGAGCTTCCTCCCGGTGCCCAACGAGCAGATCGAGCGCATCGAGGTGATCCGGGGCCCGGCCTCCGCGCTCTACGGCGCCGACGCCTTCACGGGGATCATCAACATCCTGACCCGGCCGATCGGCGAGGGCGGCAGCTGGATCAGCGGCACCGTCGGCAACGGCGAGACCTACCGCGTCAGCGCCGGCTCGTCGGCCCGGGTCGACCGCGTGCGCTTCCGCCTCAGCGGCGGCTTCGAGCGCACCGACCAGTTCGCGCGCATCGTCGGGCCCGACCGCGTGGACATCTTCCCCTTCGCGAACAGCCCCGACAAAGCGTACGACCGGCTGTTCTTCGGCGGGGACGCGCAGATCCGCCTGGACGGCGGCTACACCCTGACCGGGGGGGTCGGCATCAACCGCGGCGACCGGACGATCCAGGGGGTGAGCCGGCTCCGGGAGATCTTCCTCGAGGACGCGACCTTCGCTCAGACCTACCTGGCGTTCCAGACGCCGGTGGGGCTCTCGAGCCGCGTGTTCTGGAACCGCTTCGAGACCGACTACGGCAACAGCGACCAGATCCCGGGCGGGATCGAGATCGCGCAGCGGTCCCGGGTCTCGCGCTCGGACGTCTTCGACGCGGAGCTCGTCTACGGCAACTCCTTCGCGATCGGCACCGTCGAGAACGCCGTGATCGGCGGGTTCAGCTACCGCTTCAAGGAGGTCGACTGGAACTGGATCGCCGACCCGGTCACCGGGGACCCGGTCCGCACCCAGCACCACTTCGGCGGCTTCCTGCAGGACACGTTGCGGATCGACGAGGTCGTGCAGGTGGTCGCGAGCGTCCGCCTCGACGTCCACCCCCTGCTGTCGAGCCCCCAGGTGTCGCCGCGCGGCTCGATCCTGGTCCACCCGACCCAGCGGCAGACGATCCGGCTCACTGGCGGGACCGCGTTCCGGGGGCCGACCTTCACGGAGTCCTACGCGTCGGTGCCCAACACGACGCCGCTCCGGGGCGTGACCGCCTACGGGGTCGGCGATCAAACCCTCGACCCGGAGCGTATCGTCAGCGTGGAGCTCGGCTACATGCTCCAGGAGAGCGACCGCTTCAGCCTCGAGGTCAATGGCTACTACAACCTGGTCTTCGACCAGATCCTGCTGAGCGAGAACCAGGTGTTCCGCCTGGCCGACCAGCAGACGAACCCCCGCGCCGGCTACCAGCCCGAGCTCGGCGCGGTGCCCCTCGGCCAGCTCGTCTTCGCGAACGAGAGCCAGACGTTCCGCCAGCTCGGCGGCGAGCTGGTGCTGCGGGTGTATCCCGTGGACGGCGTGGACCTGTACGCCAACTACGCGATCCACGAGACCACGCCGCAGACCGACCAGCCCTTCGGCGGGCGCGAGCTCGACCAGCGCACCAGCACGCACAAGGTGAACGTGGGCGCCCAGTACCGGTCCACCTTCGGCCTCGATCTCAGCGCCGACTTCAGCTGGGTGAGCTCCCAGCGCTGGGTCGAGCAGGTGCTCGACACCGAGAGCGGCGGGACCGCCTTCGTGCCCTTCGACCTGCCGGCCTACGCGGTGCTGAACGCCCGCGTCGGCTACCGGCTGCTCGACGACAACCTGGAGCTCGCGGTGGTGGGCACGAACCTGGTCGACGACGGACACCGGGAGCACCCCTTCGGCCAGCCGACGGAGCTCCGGGTGATGGGCTGGGTGACGGCGCGGATCCGATGAGGCACCTCTCCACGATCTCGTCGGCGGTGGCCATGCTCGCGCTGGCGGCCTGCACCGACCCCGGCACGGACGCCACGCGGCTCGACGGCGGCAACGCCCCGGTGCCGACGGGCGTCATGGAGGGCACGGTGGTCTACGCCGGGCCCCGACCGCCGTGCGTGCGGGAGGACGACGGGACGCCGGTCCGCGTCCTCGGCCGCGCCGTGCTGCTCCTGTTCCTCGCGAGCAATCCTCCGCCGCCCGAGGGGAGCTCGACGAGCGCGGTCAATCTCCTGTTCGTGGAAGGCGATCAGCTGTTCGGCCTGGAGGACTGCGCCACCGGGGGTGCCGCCGACACTCCGATCACGCGGTCCACGGAGTTCGTGTGGCCGACGATCCTCCTCGGGCCCGCGCCGCCGACGGAGGACGGCGACCTGCCGCCGATCGACTACCAGGTGCGCGCCTTCTACGACACCGACGAGGACTTCGACCCGTTCTTCGGCGTGCGCCGGTCGTCGACGCGGGGCGACGTGTCGGGCGGCGCCCTCGTGCCCGGCTCCGAGCCCCCGCGGTTCTCGACGGTCAGGTTCGACAACCTCCGCGCCCGACCGAACGGGCAGCGGGTGGTCGGCGTCACGGTGACCCTGGGCGCGCCGGTCGGCAGCGCGCTCCTGGCCTACCGCCGGACCGAGGAGACCGTCGCGCTGTCGTCCGAGGCGACCACCCCGCTCGACCCGGACGCCGCGCGCCAGGACGAGCTGCTCTGGCGATTGATGTCCCTTCGCCTCGAGCTCCTCGACCCCGAGGGCGACGCGGCGCCGAGCCTGGAGCGCGCCGGGCTGTCGATCGATGCCTCGCCGGCCGGGCGAGGCTTCTTCGTCGCCCCGGTCGACGTGGACCGGGACGGGACCGGTGACCTGCACCCCGTGCTGGGCTCCACGGGGCTCCCCTGGCTGCTCCCGATCGTCGTCCTCGACCGGGCGCGGAACCCGAGCGAGGTCGCCGCCGGTGTCCCGCCCGTCCGGTTCGTGGCCACGGTCCGACCGGGGCGGGTCGTGCCGCCCGCCATGAAGGTCGTCTTCGCCCCGACGATCGAGATCAGCGTGCCTCCCGTGGCGCTCGCGAGCCTGCGTCCCGGCCTCCCCCAGTGCGACATCCCGATCGTGGCGCCCGGGAGCGTCGCGGAGACGTACGAGGGACGGCCGACCGAGTGCCAGGAGCTCCCGACCGGGAACTACACGGTCACGGCCCTCGGCGGGCTAGCCGGAGCGACGCCCGTCGATGTGCGGGCTCGGCTGAGAGAGGAGATGCCCGGCCTCTCCGAGGAGGAGCTGGACGCGGCGGCGGCGCAGATCACCGACACCGGCTTCGCGCTCGAGGGAGGCGGCCTGGCCAGCCAGAGCTGGAGCCTGCCGAACGAGCTCGGGTGCCCGGACTTCGACTACCTGCCGGCGGGCCAGGCCGTCAACCAGCTCGACGACGACCCGAGCACGAGCTGCGAGGACCCGGACACCCTGATGCTCCGTGCCCAGGGCCCGGACGGCCGGGTGTCGGTCGTGGACCCCGACCCGTCCAACGGGCCCGACCCGGCGGACACCAGCGACGGCCGCGGGGTGCCGACGTGCCAGCAGACCCTGCGGCTCTCGACGGGGATGATCGACACGGTCACCTACGTCGGCGTCCCGCCCGAGTGCTGCGAGCCGGTGCTCCACCTCTGCGGCCTGCCCCTGTGCAGCCTGCGGGAGCGCGCCGTGATCGGCGACGCGACGGGCATCCGCGACGTCCGCGAGGGAAGCGGCGGGCTCGACGACGACGGCCGCCCGAGCTGCGTGCCGTTCCACATGCCCGTCTCCTGCTGCCGCTGACGGCCGCGCCGTCGGGCGGCCACGCGGGACCGGCCCCTCGCGCCGACGGGAGCCGCTCTGGCCGGCCTCGGCAGCGCCTGCTACCCCCCGCGCATGATCGTCCTGGTCACGGGCTGCCGCTCGGGCTTCGGCTTGAGGATCGCCAGGGCCGCGGCCCGCGCGGGCCACACCGTCTACGCGGGCCTGCGGGACCTCGACACGAAGGACGCGCTCGAACGGGAGACCGAGGGCCTCGACGTGCGCCCCGTGGCGCTGGACGTCACGCGGGCCGACCATCGGGAGGCCGCGGTCGCGCGGATCCTCGCCGAGGAGGGGCGCCTCGACGCGCTGGTCAACAACGCGGGGGTCGCCCTGGCGGGCTTCCTCGAGCAGGTGACCCTCGACGAGCTGCGGCGTCTGTTCGAGGTGAACGTCTTCGGCCTCTGGGCGCTGACGAAGGCGTGCCTGCCCACGATGCGCAGCCAGAGGAACGGGCTGATCCTGAACGTGTCGTCGATGGCCGCCCGCTCGCCGCTGCCCGGGGTGGGCGCCTACGCCGCGAGCAAGTGGGCCGTGGAGGGCATGACGGAGGTCCTCCGGCACGAGCTCCGGCCCTTCGGCGTGCGGGTCGTCCTCCTCGAGCCTGGCCCCTACGCGACCGATATCTTCGATCGGAATCGATGGACGGCGGAAGGTGCGCGCGGAGGCAAGGGACCCTACGCCCGGTACATGCGACGCGTCGAGCAGCTCGTCGAGCGGACCGCCTCGAGGCGCGGGGACCCCGAGGACGTCGCGGCCCTGGCGGTGAAGCTCCTGTGCGAGCCCCGACCCGCCCTCCGCTACGCTCTCGGCCCGGGGGTGGTGCCCCGCCTCGCGATCCGCAAGCTGCTGCCGTTCCGGCTGCAGGAGCAGGTCGTGGCCCGCGTCCTCGGGTTCTGATGGCCCTGCTCCGTGCCTGGCAGCTGCTGAGCCGCTCGGTGGTCGTCGCCAGCGTGCTGCTCCCGATGTGGGTCGCCTACGCGTGGCTCTACGTCCGGCAGGAACGGATGGGTGCGGACGTGCCCGCGGAGGCCTGGCAGCGCCTCCACGAACGCTACGCCCCGCGCTTCTACCGGCTCGCCGTCTGGATGAAGGGCGGGCTGATCAAGATCGGTCAGATCCTGAGCACTCGCGTCGACCTGATGCCGGTCGAGTGGACGCGGGAGCTGTCCGGCCTCCAGGACTCGGTGACGCCGGTCGCCTGGGCGACGATCCGCAAGCAGCTCGAGCGCACCTACGGGCGCCCGACGGCCGCGGTGTTCCGGTCCCTCGACGAGAGCGCGGTGGCGGCGGCGAGCTTCGGGCAGGTTCACCGCGGCGTGACCCTCGACGGCCGGGAGGTCGCCCTGAAGGTCAAGTACCCGGACGTCGAGGGGAAGCTGAGGGTGGACCTCGTCGTGTTCCGCCTCTCCGTGAACCTGTTCAACCTGCTCGTGCCGCGCCTGGACCTCGGCGCGGTGTACACGGAGATGAGCCGCGCGCTCCGGACCGAGCTCGACTACGTCCAGGAGGCCCGCTTCACCCGGGAGATCGGGAGCCGCTTCCTCGACCGGGACGGGGTCGTGATCCCGGAGGTGATCGACGAGCTGTCCAGCCCCGACGTGATCTGCACCTCGTGGATCGAGGGCCGGAAGATCACCGACCCGGGGCTGCTCGCCGACCCCCGCGTCGACCGGCGGGCGCTGCTCCAGCGCCTGCTCTGGGCGTGGGTCCAGATGATGTACGTGGACGGCGTCTTCCAGAGCGATCCCCACCCGGGCAACCTGCTGGTGCAGGTGGACGCGGAGCGGGGCCTCACGCTCGGGGTGATCGACTTCGGGCAGGTCAAGATCCTGCCGCAGTCCTTCCACCAGAGGCTGGTCCGGTGCGTGATGGCCTTCGCCCTCGGCAACGGCGAAGGCCTGGTGGACGGGCTGGTCGAGCTCGGGCTCTTCGACGGGGAGGATCGCGACCGGATGGGCCCGGTCGTGGTGCGGGCGATGGAGCGGATCCGGGCGATGGACCCGGACCGGGCGGAGGGCCTCGACTTCCCGGCGCTCCGGCTGGAGGTGCGCGGCGCCCTGCGGCAGATGAAGGGCGTGGTCATCCCCCACGACCTCGTGCTCTACGGGCGGACGCTGGGGCTCCTGGCCGGGGTGACGCACCACGTGGCGCCGGACGTCAACGCCCTCGCGCTCGCCCGCCCGCTCCTCACCGAGGCGCTGCTGGGCGGGGGCCCGCCCGAGGATCCGAACGCCTCGGCCTGATCCGGGCGTCCGGGGGCGGCCAGCGGCACGGCGCGAGGCCGGTGCTAGCTTGACCGGACCTTGCCTTTTTCCCTTCGTCTCCTGCTCCTCATCACCCCGCTGGTCGTCAGCGCGTGCGCCGCATCCGAGGTGGGTCCCTTCGGCCGTCGAGTCGGCGGACCCTGCCGGGACCTCTTCGACTGCGGCGCCGGGTCCTTCTGCGCCACCGGCGACCCCGGCGGGCAGTGCGTCATCCGGTGCCGCTCGCTCGGCGCGTGCCCCGGCGCGTCGGCCTGCATCGGCGAGTTCGCCGGCTTGTGCCAGCTGCGCTGTGACGCCGACCTGGACTGCCGCGACGGCTACGACTGCCAGGCTCGCGCCGACCTGAGCGGAGAGCAGGTCCCGGTCTGCACCGCCGCCGACGTCGAGCCCTGACCCCCGGAGGATCGAGGCCCGACCTCGAGGGACAGGGCAAACCCCCACTTGAATGAACCGGGCCGGATGAGCATCCAAGCTGCCGCCCCGGGATAGGGTCGGACGAGCGCAGGCCAGGGCGACGGTCGCCCGTCGCGCCGTCCCCGAGCCCGGCGAAGGAGTCGAGCGTCCGATGGACATGCGTCCGATGGAGGAGTGCACCTCACAGCCCGATCGCTGGAACCCGGAGGACGTGCTGCGCACCGTTCTCCCCTTCGACCCCACGACCGTCGCCCACCTCGGCGGCGAGCTCCGGCCCGACCCCGCGCCGCGAGGGCCCCGCCGCCGGTACGTGGCCGGGGCCATCGCCGCTCTGCTCGCGGCGGTGGGCCTCGGGCTGGGCGCGGGCTTCGCGCTCGGGAGCGCGCCGCCGGCTCCGGCGGCGCTGGTCGCCGTCGACACCCCGACGCCGGAGAGGACCCTCGGGGCGGTGCTCTTCCCCTCGGCCTCGGGCGACCTGGCCGTGGCGGCATCCGAGGCGGCGCCCGCTGCGGCGACGGCGGTCGAGCGCCCGGCCCACCGTCCGCGGAGCACGCCACGCGCGCCGCGTCCGGCGCCCCGGGAGGCGCGCGACGCCCCCACCCGCGACGAGGTGAGCGCCGCGATGGCCACCGTCCGGGCCAACGTCCAGGCGTGCGGCCAGGCCTCGGGGGTGGTCCGCGTCGCGGTGACGTTCCGCGGCGAGACCGGCCGCGTGGGCTACGCCCAGGTCGAGGCGGGCAGCGCCGAGCCGCAGGTGGCGTCGTGCATCGCCCGGGCGGTCCGGAACGCTCGCGTCGAGCCGTTCACGCAGCGCAGCTTCACGGTCCACTACCCCTACGCCCTCTGAGCCGGCCCGGGGCCGGGCCGCCCGCGTGGTACGGTGGCCCGCATGATCGGGCGCCTGCGCGGGGTCGTCGCGGAGCTCAACCCCGATGGCTCCTGCATCGTCGACGTCGGCGGCGTGGGCTACGAGTGCTTCGTGCCCCTCGGCACCCTCGGTCGGCTGCCCGCGCCGCCCGAGCCGGCCACCTTACATGTGCACACGCTGGCCCGGGAGGACGCGCTCCTGCTCTACGCGTTCGCCACCCCGGAGGACCGGCAGGCGTTCCGCACGCTGCTCGGCGTCTCGAGCGTGGGGCCCAAGCTCGCCCTCGCCGTCTTGAGCAGCCTCGACGCCCGCCAGCTCGCAGCCGCCGTCGCGACGGGGGACGCGGCCCGGCTCAAGGGCATCCCCGGCGTCGGCAAACGCACCGCGGAGCGCCTGCTCCTGGAGCTGAAGGACCGGATCGTCTTCAGCGGCGCGGTGGCCCCGGCCCCCACCGGCCCGCCCGGCGCGCCCGCGCCCCCGCCCGCGCCGGACGGGCCGCTGGCGCAGGTGTCCGCCGCGCTGGTCTCGATGGGCTTCCGCCCCGTCGAGGCGGACCGGGCGGTCGCCGCGATCGCCGAGGACGCCGACGGCAAGGACCTCGAGACCCTTCTCCGGGACGCGCTTGCCCAGCTGAGCTAGGAGCCCGTAGCGATGCCGATCCGGAAGGAGGCGAGCGGGGTCCTCGATCCACGGGCCCTCGAGGAGGAGGGCCGGCCCGACGCGCTCCGACCCACGCGGCTCGCCGAGTTCGTCGGCCAGCCCCACCTCGTGTCGAACCTCGAGGTCTACGTGCGCGCCGCCAACGCCCGGGGGCGCGCCCTCGACCACGTGCTCCTGTTCGGGCCGCCCGGCCTCGGCAAGACGACCCTCGCCT
Organism: Sandaracinaceae bacterium; assembly: GCA_050331215.1. Taxonomy (GTDB): domain Bacteria; phylum Myxococcota_A; class Polyangia; order Polyangiales; family Sandaracinaceae; genus JBHJHB01. Next base: position 16,839 of record JBHJHB010000101.1, read on the forward strand.
ACATCCTCGCCGAGGAGCTCGGCGTCGAGGTGAGCGTCGCCCACGGGCCCGCGATCGAGCACAAGGGGCAGCTCGCGGCGCTGCTCACGAAGCTCCAGCCCCGGGACGTCTTCTTCATCGACGAGATCCACCGGCTCAGCCCCGTCGTCGAGGAGAACCTCTACACCGCGATGGAGGACTACCGGATCGACATCGTCCAGGGTGACGGGCCGATGGCGGCCTCCCTCCAGCTCCACCTCAAGCCCTTCACGCTGGTGGGGGCGACCACCCGCACGGGGCTGTTGACCGCGCCGATGCTGTCCCGCTTCGGCATCGACGCGCGCCTCGACTACTACGACCCGGCCGACCTCGCGACGATCGTCCGGCGGAGCGCGTCGCTGCTCGAGGTGGAGATCACCGAGGAGGCCTGCCTCGAGATCGCGCGTCGGGCCCGGGGAACGCCGCGCGTCGCCAACCGGCTGCTGCGTCGGGCGCGGGACTTCGCGGAGGTCCTCGGCGACGGCGTCGTCGACGGCGAGCGCGCCCGGGACGCGCTCCGGCGCCTGGAGGTCGACGAGGCCGGCCTCGACGCCCTCAACCGGCGGTTCCTGCGCGTGATCATCGAGGTCTACCGGGGCGGCCCCGTGGGCGTGGAGGCCTTGGCGGCCACGCTGAGCGAGCCCCGCGATACGCTCGAGGACGTGATCGAGCCCTACCTTCTCCAGCAGGGCTTCCTCGCGCGGACGGCCCGGGGCCGCGTGGCCACCGAGCGGGCCTACGAGCATCTCGGGCTCGTGCCGGGGGGCGATCAGGGTCGTCTGTTCTGACCAGGCGACCCCGATCCCGTGTCCTGGCCTCGCGGCGATTCTGTGCGACGCTGCACGGTCGGTCGCCGACACCGGCACGCATGTTCAGCCTGGGCAGGAGAAGCGCCGACCTCGCGGGTCGGGGAGATTAACCCGGTTTTTCCGGTCGACTATTGCGGGTTCATGCGGCCCGCGCTACGCCTGCTCGACGCGACGGGAGCCATGGCCAAGTATCAGCTGAGTCACCTTCAGGCCCTCGAAGCCGAGGCGATCGACATCCTCCGGGAGGTCGCCGCGGAGCGGGAGCGCCCGGTCCTCCTCTTCAGCGGCGGCAAGGACTCGGTCCTCGTCCTGCACCTCGCGCTCAAGGCCTTCCGGCCCGCGCGCCTTCCGTTCCCCGTGATGCACGTCGACACGGGGCACAACTTCCCGGAGACGATCGCGTTCCGGGACCGGACGATCCAGCGGCTCGGCGAGCGCCTGGTCGTCGCGAGCGTCCAGCGGTCGATCGACGATGGGCGGGTCACCGAGGACACCGGGCCGCGTGCCTCCCGCAACCGGCTCCAGACGGTGACGTTGCTCGACGCGATCGAGGAGCACGGCTTCGACGCCGCGATCGGCGGCGCGCGACGCGACGAGGAGCGCGCCCGCGCCAAGGAGCGCATCTTCAGCCACCGGGACGAGTTCGGGCAGTGGGACCCGAAGAACCAGCGGCCCGAGCTGTGGCGCCTGTACAACGGTCGGATCCGCAAGGGTGAGCACTTCCGCGTGTTCCCGCTGTCCAACTGGACCGAGCTCGACGTCTGGCAGTACATCAAGCGCGAGCGGATCGAGCTCCCCGAGCTCTACTTCGCGCGACCGCGCCAGGTGTTCCGCCGCGACGGCATGCTCTACGCGCCCGCGCCGTTCATCGAGCGGCTGCCCGGCGAGGACGTGTTCGAGGCGACGGTCCGCTACCGCACGATCGGCGACATGACCTGCACCGGCGCCGTGCGGAGCGAGGCGCAGACCCTGGACGACGTGATCGAGGAGGTGGCCGCCAGCCGCATCACCGAGCGCGGCGCCACCCGCTCCGACGACCGGTTCAGCGACGCCGCGATGGAAGACCGCAAGCGAGAGGGCTACTTCTGATGGCCGACATCGACCGACGACCCGGAGTGGACGACCGCTCCGATCTCCTGCGCTTCATCACGGCGGGGAGCGTGGACGACGGCAAGTCGACGCTGATCGGCCGCCTGCTCTACGACACCAAGACGCTGTTCGAGGACCAGCTCGAGCACGTGCAGGACGTCAGCCGGCGCCGCGGCGACGTCCGGACCGACCTGGCCCTCGTCACGGACGGGCTGCGGGCGGAGCGGGAGCAGGGGATCACGATCGACGTGGCCTACCGCTACTTCGCCACGCCGAAGCGCAAGTTCATCATCGCCGACGCCCCTGGGCACATCCAGTACACGCGGAACATGGTGACCGGGGCCTCCACCGCGAACCTCGCCATCGTGCTCGTCGACGCGCGCAAGGGGCTGGTCGAGCAGTCGCGGCGGCACGCCTTCCTCGCGAGCCTCCTCGGCATCCCTCACATCGTGTTCGCGGTGAACAAGATGGACCTCGTCGACTGGGACGAGGACGTCTTCGAGCGGATCAAGGAGGAGTTCGCGGACTGGTCGGCCAAGCTCCGGGTGACCGACGTCAGCTTCATCCCGATCAGCGCGCTCCACGGCGACAACCTGGTCGAGCCGTCGGCGAACATGCCCTGGTACGAGGGCACGCCGCTCCTCTACCACCTCGAGCACGTCCACATCGCGTCGGACCGCAACCTGATCGACGTCCGCTTCCCGGTGCAGTGGGTGATCCGCCCGCACTCGGACGAGCACCACGACTACCGGGGCTACGCGGGCACCGTTGCAGGCGGCATCCTCAAGCCCGGCGACGAGGTGGTGGTCCTGCCGAGCGGCCTCGAGAGCACGATCGACCGCATCGAGACCTACGACGGCCCGGTCGACGAGGCCTACCCGCCGATGGCGGTCACCGTGCACCTCGAGGACGACCTCGACGTCTCCCGGGGCGACATGATCTGCCGCCCCCACAACCGCTCCGCGGTCGGCCAGGACCTCGACGCGATGGTGGCCTGGATGGGCGAGCGCCCGCTCAAGCCCCACGGCCGCTACGCCCTCAAGCACACCACGCGCTGGGTGCGCACCCTGGTGACCGACCTCCAGTACCGCCTCGACGTCAACACCCTTCACCGGGACGAGCACGCGACGGAGCTCGGGCTCAACGACATCGGCCGCATCCAGCTCCGCGCGACCGCGCCGCTGTTCTACGACGAGTACGCGAAGAACCGCGCCACCGGCAGCTTCATCCTCGTCGACGAGAGCACGAACGAGACGGTGGGCGCGGGCCTGCTGCACGGCGAGCGGTAGCGCGCCGGCGTATCGGCGCGCGACGACCCGAGAGCCCGGGGCTCGCGCGCCGCGGCTCGATCCCTCACGGGCTGTTCGCGCGCGTCCGGGGCTCGGCACTACGCAAGGGTGCAGTTTCCCAGCCCCGCCGGAAGGACTACCCTCCGTCCCGTGGCCGGGGCTTTCGCGATCTCCTCGACGGAGCGGGATGTCTACGCGAATCTGCTCCGCGATTCGAGGGGGCTGCGGCGCGACCAGTCGTCGGCGAGGGAGGGCTGGTACGACGCCCTGCCCGGCGAGCGCAAGGAGCAGACGCTCTTCGAGCTCGAGATGCTGCTCAAGGGCGTCGCGTGCTTCGGCAACGCTCGCAACCACTCTGGCACGCCCCGCACCGAGGCCGCGGTCGCCCACGACTTCCGCCAGGAGCTCCTGATCCTCCGGGACGTGGTCGCCCAGATCAACGGCCTGGTGAAGCAGCTCCTCGGCGATCGGGAGCGCGCCTACGCGTTCACCCGCTACCTCGAGAGCGTGCTGCCGGAGGACACCGCCCGGGGGCGCCTCCTCAAGGAGCAGCTCACCCAGGACACCCCCGAGGAGTCGCTCTTCCTCCTCCGCAACGCCTTCGGCGGCTTCCAGGATCTCGCCGACGCCCTGCTCCGGCTCCCGCAGGTCACCCACCGCGCCTACCACGCCCTCCACGGCGTGCTCGCCCGGGAGATCGGCCGCAACGTCTTCTTCAACCCGCTCCTGGCGCTCGAGTTCCGTCCCGAGTTCGACCGGATCCGGAGCCCCGAGGTGCTCGACGTGCTCCGCGCGGTCGAGACCGAGTCCGCCCACCGGATCCTCGCCCTCAGCCTCCTCGCCCTGTTCCGCGCGCTCCGCTACGTCGACCTGGTCGACCGCTACGCGAGCGAGGCCGCCACCGCGCGGCGGGCCTACGTCATCCTGGCCGTGCTGAGGAGCGACATGCGCACCCTCACCCGCTACCTGGCCGGCCGCGCCGCCGACGCTCTCGCCGAGGGGTACGAGCGGGAGCTCCTCGCGATCCATGCGGTCGAGCTGCCGTCTCGCACGGGCGGCCTGGAGCGGCGCGCGCGCTGGCTGATCTCGCTCCGGAACGGCCTGGAGAGCTTGGCGAACAGCCTCCGCGTCGATATCCGCAAGGCGTTCCTCCACGACCTGCCGGGTCCGAGCGACGAGGCGTCGACGCGGGAGCTCGCCCCCCAGCTCGTGGTCGCCGCGGCGGCGATCCGAGCCAGCGTGCATCACGCGATCCGGAGCCTCTGCGCCACCGTCGATCCCGCCCGGCCGCCGCCGACCCTCGCCCTCGACGCCGCCGGCCAGCGCGCCAGCGGCGAGCGGATGCGAAGGGAGATCTGGATGTTCATGCAGATCCTGCGCGCCTTCATCGCCAAGGCCAAGGCCGCCCAGCAGCGCCCGGACAGCTGGAACGGGGGCTCGAGCCTGACCTTCGTGGTCGACTTCCTCACCCACTTCCGCGCGATCGGATACCAGCAGCTCCGCCTGAACGGCTACGAGCGGGTCGACCCGTTCCTCGACTCCCTCGAGCGCCTGCGCGACATCGATCTGCTCGAGGCGAGCCGCCTCCAGGACGCCGTCGCCGAGTGCCATCGCGCCTACGCCTTCCTGGAGGGTATCTTCCGGAGCGTCAGCCAAGGCCACGCCCTGAGCGGCGTCGCCTTCGACCGCCGCGACGCGACCGAAGCGCTGAAGATCTACCTGGGCCGCGCCTAGCCAGCAGCCCGCTAGGCCACCCAGCCCTCGAACACGATGCGCGCCGGCCCGGTCATCCGGACCGGCTCCTCGGGGCCCTGCACCCGGATGCGGAGCGCCCCGCCCGGGAGGTCGACCCCGAGCTCCTGCCCCCGATCGGCCCGCCCGGTCTCCACCGCCGCTACCGCCGCAGCGCAGGCGCCCGTGCCACAGGCCCGCGTCCAGCCCACGCCGCGCTCGTGGACCGCGAGCTGGATGCGCCCGTCGGCGAGCCGAGCGAAGCCCACGTTCGCGCCCTCGGGCGCGAGCGGGTGGGCAGCGAGGTGGGGCCCGAGGGCCTCGCGGTCGGTCGCGGCCACGGGATCGAAGGTGACGAGGTGGGGGTTGCCCATCGAGACCGCGGTCAGGCGCACCTCGCCGCGCGGCGTCGACAGCAGGTGGTCGCGCCACGGGCGAGGCGAGGCGAGCGGGAGGTCCGCAGGCTGGAGGCTCGGCGCGCGCATCCAGACCTCGACCGTCCCCTCGCGCTGGCCCTCCGCGAGGTCCCGGATCTGCACCCGGTGGGGCCCCGCGTCGGTGCGCACGACCGCCTCGTCCCCGATGCGGCCGCGGCGCCTGAGCTGGAGAGCTGCGCAGCGCAGCCCGTTGCCGCACATCTCGGGGACCGACCCGTCGGCGTTGATGATCCGGAGGAAGGGCCCCTCCGGGTCGACGCCGGTGAGCAGCACGCCGTCCGCTCCGACCCCCAGGTGCCGGTCGCAGAGCCTCCGCACGTCCACGGTCGCCGCCTGGATCGCCGCCACGGCACCCGGGTCGTCCACGAGGACGAAGTCGTTGCCGAGGCCCTCGACCTTGGCGAAGGGGAGCGTCACGGTCCGACCACCCTGAGGTGGGGACCCGACCGTGTAAAGTCCCGGGCGCCATGGAACCGGTCACCGTGACCGCGCTCGTGACGGCGGGCGCCCTTGCCGTCCTCGCGTTCCTGAACTGGAGGCGCGCGACCGACGCCGAGGCTCGCGTCACCCTCCTCGAGGAGGACCTACGGAAGCTCCAGGCGCAGGCCGAGCCGGAGCCGACCAGGGAACCGGCGGATCCCGACGGCCGCGACGATCGGGCGCGGGACGAGGAGGAGGAGGGCGGCGAAGCCCTGCTCGCGGTCACCGCTGCCGGGCCCGTGGCCGCGGCGGAGGCAGGCTCGTCGCCCACCCCGGGCGGGTCGGAGGAGAGGAGCCCCTCTCCGGCCGACGCGGAGGAGTAGGGCCGAGGCGCGCAGGCTGCTGCCACGCGATATCGGAGCCTCGCGGGCGGGTCGCAGCGCTGCCGGCGGCGACTGGGACTAGGGCACCGCGCAGCCCTGGCATCCAGGCTGCGCGGGGAGGCAGCAGACCACCCCGTCCTCCCCCCCGGCCCCGTCCTCCGCGCTGCAGTTGCCGGCGCCTCCGGCGCCCCCGGCGACGGTGATGCGCGACAGGTCGGTCGCGCCGACCGACGGGACGTCCAGGTACACGAAGCCACCGCCACCGCCTCCGGCGCCCGCGCCCGCGGTGTCCTCACAGCGCACCGCCAGCTCGCTGTCCCCCCCGTCGCCGCCGAAGGCGGTCAGCAGGCCGAGGTTGGAGATCGTGTCGACGTGGACGCGGATCGTGCCGGCGCCGCCTCCGCCGGGGGTCGCCTCCCGCCGGCGTCCCCCCGCCCTCTGGCCGGGGACGCCGTCGGCGGCGATCCGGCCGCGGTTGACCAGCGAACGGGCCCGGAGCACCAGGACCCCGCCGCCGTCGCCGCCCCCCCCGCCGCAGGCGGACAGGTCCGCGTCGTTGACGTCGGCTCCCGCGCCGCCGCCGCCGCCGCCGGGGCTCGAGGGGATGTCGCCGAGGGCGTGGATCGCGGCCCCCCCCGCCCCCCCGGGGGCGGTCTGGCCGAGGGTGCCGAAGACGCCGGCCGCGCCGTCGCCGCCGTCCCCGCCCGCGCC
>JBHJHB010000102.1:0-15166 GCA_050331215.1 Sandaracinaceae bacterium
GCGTGCACGTCGAGCTCGGCGGCAGGCGTCGGGAGCATCACGCAGACGGTGGCGGGCGGCACCGCCTTCGACGTCGGCGTGGCCATCCCGAGCCGCACCGGCACCATCAGCGCCAGCGTCACCATGACGCTGGTGCCCTGACCGGGCGCCAGGCCGGTCGCCGGCCTCCCGCCTAGCCGCCGCGGCGCGCGTCGCGGCGGCTGACCTCCGAGCCCCCCGGCGCGTCGCGTCGGGGGGCGCGTCGCGTTGCCCCGCAGCAACCCGACCCGGCGGCGTGGCGTAGGCCACGGCATGGCGCCTCGGGCGCTGTGGAGAGCTTCGCTTATGCACCCTGATGCTCGTCTCGATCCGGATGGGCCGCGCGGGACGCCCCCGCTCGACCCCGCCATGTCCCGGCGCGGCCGGGGTCCCCGAGGGCGCCGTCCCCGACGGGGCTGCCGTAGCCCCGGGGCAGGCCTCGCCCTCCTCTCGGCCGGACTGGTCCTCGCCGGGTGTGCCCGCTCCCACCGTGACCCTCCGGGGCGGGCCGCAGACGAAGGCCCGATCGCCGACCGGGGCCCCGACCTCGGGGTGCTCGACGTTCCGGACGAGGGCGCCGAAGGCCCGGTCGGCCTTCCGCCGCCGCGCCCCGAGCCCCCTATCGACCGCCGCTGCGTCGTCCCGAGCGACGTCGACTTCGACGGCGACGGCGTGGCTCTACCCTGCGACGACCTTCTGGAGCTCCCCGAGGCCTTCCTCGCGGACGACGGCGAGCTCGACCCGCCCCGGATCGGGCTCGCCGCGCGCGGAGAGCAGGCCGCGGTGTGGGCCGGATGCGTCCCGATCGCCCTTCCACCTGCCGACGTGACGTGCCGACTGGCTCCGCCCCTCGTCGTGGAAGGGGACGCCCATGCGCGACTGTACCCCGAGGTGGCGCAGGCCGGCGACGGCCGCCAGGCCGATCTCCGCGCGACCGTAACCGACGCGCAGGGGACCTGGATGAACCGCCAGGACCGCTTCGGCGAGTCCCCGTCCGCCTTCCAGGTTCGCGACGGTCGCGTCGCGGCGAGCTACTCGCACGTCGTCGACGTCCACCCGGCCGTGGACGGCTCCGCCCTGGTGTCGGCGCTGCCGCCGGACGGAGGGTTTCTGGACCGGCACCGCGGGGCCGATGTCGACCGCCTCGCCGAGGGCAGGACCAGCTTCCGGATCGAGACTCACGGGGAGGTGACCCACGTCAGCGGGCGCGCCCCGGACGGCTCCGAGGAGCGCACCGCGCTGGCCGCCGACGGCACGCTCACGCCGCTCCTGGCGTCCCTGCCGACCTCCGGCATCGGCCTTCTCCGGGTCGGGGCGACGAGCGACACCGGCTGGTACTGCGTGACCGACCGGCGGGGGGTCCGCGTCCAGGCCGTCCGTGGCGCGACCGTGGTCGAGGGCCTCGACGTCCGGCTGCCGGAGCCCGGCGACTGCCGCTCCGTGCGGACGCGGGCCCTCGGCGAGGTCCTCTGGATCGGCGCCAGCGGCCCCGGCGGCACCGGCAACCTCTACCGGCTGGAGGAGGGGGAGCGCGAGCTGGTCCTCCCAGGCGCTCCCGGCGACCCCCGCGTGTACCCGGCCGCGGATGGAGTGTACGTGCTCGGGAGCTTCACGAGCGGCGTCCAGCCCGCCGCCGTCCACCGCTATCGCGACGGCCGCCTCTCCGAGCCGCTCCTGGTGGCCGACGTGCCACCAGCGGTGCGGGCTCGCGGCGGCCGGCTCGGCCTGAACTGGCGCTTCCCTCGGCCACCTGGCTCCGACGCGAGCCCCGTCGCGATCCACGTCGCGCAGGTGGACGGGGACGTCGTTCGGGAGACCACGCTGCCAGGCCTCGGCCCGGTATGGCCCCACGTGGACCAGAGCTGGCTCGGCCCCGACGGCAGCCTGTGGCTCCACGCGCGCCCCGCGGGCCCGAGCCCCGGACCCGCTCGGCTCCTCCGGGTGACCGACGGCCGGGCGCAGCGCGTCCTGTCCCTCGGGATCTCGACGCGGCTCACGTTCGTGGGCGAGGTCGGCCTGCTCGGCGTGGACGGCCCCGAGGCCGGCCTCTACCGTATCGTCGGCACGGAGCTCGAGCCTCTGGCGAGCGCCACGGGACCTCATGCGGTGCTCTTCACGCCGCTCGCGCCGTTCTGGGCTCAGCCCCCTCCGGAGCCTTTCCTCGACGGCGACGGGGGCCTCTGGGTCGCCTACCCGACTCCATCGGGCCACGCGGTGGCCACCTTCCTCGATGGGGTGCTGACCCCCGAGCTCGGCGCTCTGAGCGAGATGCCCGCCTGGACCCTCGACGCCGACGGCGTACCCTGGCTCCTCTGGCGCGACGCCGACGGAGCCCACGCCGCGAGGCTCATCGGTTCGGACCTCGAGCGCATCCACGAGGGCTACGATCAGGTCCTGGCTCAAGCCGACGTCGACGGCGCGGCGTGGGGCGTGCGGCTCCTTCGCGGCGGCGAGCAGCACCTCTGCCCCTACCGGGCGGTCGACGGACCCTGTCACCGCGTCCCGATGCCGGAGCCGACCTTCGTGCAGGCTCCGGTGGTCACGGCCGGAGGACGTGCGTTCGCCGTGCTCGAGGACGCGGACGGTCGACGCTTCCTGTGGCGGACCCTCGCCCTGCCCTGATCCGCCCCGAGGCTCCTCAGCCTTCGGTCGGGACGAGCACGCCCTCCGGGAGGGTCGGCGCGGGGCGCTCCAGCCACGGGGGCACGGGCAGGTCCTTCGACCGCAGAAAGGCCGGGTTCCAGAGCTTGCTCTGGTAGCGCTGCCCCGAGTCGCAGAGGATCGTCACGATCGTCTTGCCCGGCCCGATCTCCCGGGCCAGCCGCACCGCGCCCGCCACGTTGATGCCGCTCGACCCGCCGAGGTAGAGGCCCTCGTCCCGGAGCAGGTCGAAGACGACGGGGACGGCCTCCTCGTCCGGGATCTGGAAGGGCAGGTCCACCGGGGTCCCGTCCACGTTTCCGGTCACCCGCCCCTGGCCGATACCCTCGCTGATCGAGCTGCCCGACCCCTCGAGCACCCCGTCCCTGAAGTAGGCGTACATCTTCGCGCCCATCGGATCGGCGAGGCCGATCACGACGTCCGGGTTCTTCTCCTTCAGGTACATCCCGACCCCGGCCAGGGTCCCCCCGGTGCCGATCGCGCAGATGAAGGCGTCGACCTTGCCGTCCGTCTGGGTCCAGATCTCGGGTCCGGTGCTCCGGTAGTGCCCGTCCCGGTTGGCCGTGTTGTCCCATTGATTGACGTACACGACGCCCCGGGGCTCCTCCTTGGCCAGCGCCCCGGCCAGGCGCTCGGCGACGTGCACGTAGTTGTTGGGGTTGGCGTAGGGGACGGCCGGGACCTCGATCAGCTCCGCGCCGATCAACCGGAGGAAGTCCTTCTTCTCCTGGGACTGGCTCTCCGGGATGACGATGACGGTGCGGTAGCCTCGGGCGTTGCCGACGAGCGCCAGGCCGATGCCGGTGTTGCCGGCGGTGCCCTCCACCACCACCCCGCCGGGCTCGAGGCCCTTGCGGCGCTCGGCGTCCTCGATCAGGTAGCGCCCGGCGCGATCCTTGACCGAGCCTCCCGGGTTCATGAACTCGGCCTTGCCGAGGATCTCGCAGCCGGTCTCCTCCGAGAGACGCCGGAGGCGGATCAGAGGAGTACGGCCGATGCTGTCGATCAGCCCGTCACGGATATCCATGCGGAGAGCCTAGCCTCCCATCCAGCGCTTCGCCCCGCGAGTGGCCCGGTCGAGGGCGAGGAGCCCGAGGGCGGGCCATTCCCCGCCAGGCCCAGCGGGCCCGGGAAGTTGCACCGCGCGGCGCGCCCCGGAGACCCTCGAGCGCGGTGACCGCTCCTCCGCACACGTGGCGCCTGGCCGCCCTGGGGCTCCTTGCCCTTGCCGGCGCGCTCGGGTCGGCCGCGCTCGGGACCGGCCAGGAGGCCCGGGCGCACTTCCTCACCCGGTGGGGCGGTCCGCGGCTCCGGGTGCGGGCGCGGGCCCGGACCGGGGCCCTGCCGAAGAGCGTGCGCGTGAGCCCCGATGGGACCCGCCTCGTCGTGTGCAACTTCGGGCAGCAGGGCGCCGACAGCGTCTTCGTGTACGACGCGATGACCCTGGAGCGGGTGGGGGTGGTCGGCTTCGCCGGGAACCCGGTCGAGGCCGCCTTCGCGCCCGACGGGCGGACCGTCTACGTGTCGAACTTCCGCCGGCACCTGGTGGAGGTGATCGACCTGGCGGCAATGGCCGTCCGCCGGGAGATCCCGGTCGGACGCTACCCGAAGGCCCTCACGGTGAGCCCCGACGGACGTCGGCTCTACGTGGCGAACTACGGGGAGGCCAGCGTATCGATCGTGGACCTCGCCCAGGAGCGGGAGGTCCGGCGCCTGCGGACCGGCGAGCGCCCCCGCGGCGTCGGTCTCCTGGCCGATGGCCGGGTCGTCGCGGCCGCCTTCCGGGACCACCTCTTCCACCTGTTCGCCCCGGCGTCCGTCGAGGAGCAGGCGCGCTGGACCGCCTGCCGGGCGCCGCGCGACATCGTGACCAGCCCGGACCGGCGAGCCTTCTACGCGACGTGCTCCCGGGGCTACATCGGCTTCTACCGCCCGGAGGACGCCGGCCGCCCCTTCGGGGTGGCCCCGGCCGGGCGCAACCCGCGGTCCCTCGCCATCAGCGGAGACGGCCGCTTCCTCGGGGTGGCGAACTTCTCCTCGCGCGACGTCGCGCTGATCGACACGCAGCGCCGCACCCACCGCCGCCACCGGATCGAGGACGCCGGCCGCATCGTCGGCGTGGCGCTCCACCCGGGCGCCGCGCTGCGCCTCTACGCGACGAGCTGGGACACGGCGGAGCTCCTGCTGCTGACCCCCCGGAGGGCGCCCGCCGCCTTGCCGTCCCCCCAGCACCTTCCTTAGGCTTCGCCGGGATGCTTCGCTTCGCCGCCGTCGTCGTGCTCGCGGCCCTGGTCGGGAACGCCGAGCTGCCTGCCGCGTCCGCGCAGGACGGGCCGCCCCGGGTCCTCGACGTCGCGTTCCACCCGACGCGACGGGCCCAGGTGGCGGTGTGGATCGAGACCGCCGACGGGACGTTCCTGCGCACGCTGGCGCTCACTCAGGCCACCGCGACCCGCGGGATCGGCAACCGCCCCGGCGCGAGCCAGATGAACAGCGGGTTTCTGTGGCCCTACGGGCGGCGAGAGGGCGTGCTCCCGATCTGGGCCCAGCGCCGAGCCGCCGCCCCCGGCGCCGAGCTCTTCCGCCGCGTGATCTTCCAGGACCGCGTCAGCGAGGGCCACGCCTCGAGGAGCAGCTCCGACTTCTCGGAGGACCCCTACTTCTGCCTGAGCTTCGACCGCTCGGCCTCCGAGCAGGACAACCTCGACGCCGTGACGTGCCCGTCGATCTTCAACAGCGACAAGGGCCGCTACCTGACGGAGGCCGACGTCGCCCAGGGCTACAGCGAGCCCGCCGAGGGGAGCCCCGGGGTCGGCGAGATGCGTCCTCTCGCGCTCGGCTCCCTCTACCCGCCCCGGCGCGATGTCCAGCGCTGCACGCGGGACGGCTGCTACGACCACCCGGACGTCGCAAGCTTCGCCGACGACGCCCGCGCCGCGATGCCGGAGATCGACGCGGTCACCCGGGCGACCGCGGCCGACGGCGAGCGCACCATGATCCAGCTCACCATCCCGGACGAGTGGCCCGACGGCGACTACGTGGTGTTCGTCGAAGTCAACGTGGAGGGCGACCACAACTCCGTCTGGAGCCGGGAGGCCCACCCGACGCCGACCCTGCCGGACACCCAGTGGGACTACTGGGCGATGAGCTATGGCTATCCCTACCGGGGCCAGCCCTCGGTCGTCTATCGGGTCCCGGTTCGCCTCGACCTCACCAGCCAGGTCGAGACGACGGCCGAGCCCTGGGGCTACGGTTCCCTCGAAGGCGGAGGCGAGCCGGTCGCGCCGATGGACGGGACGATCACCGACGACGCGGCCGGCGCGCCGGGGAGCGGCGCCGACCGGCTCTACCGGCAGCCCGGCGACTGGCGGGTCCGGGTCGAGGTGCTCGGGGCGGAGGCCTGCGAGGACAACGCCCCGCCCAGCGCGGTGGAGGAGCTCGCGGTGCTCGAGTACGAGGAGCGCCGCGATGCCCACCGCTTCGCCCAGCTGTCGTTCCGGGCCTCGGAGGACGACGAGGGGGTCGGGCGCTACGAGGTGCGGGTCGGGACCGAGCCGATCGTCGACGTCGAGAGCTTCGAGCGAGCCGCCCCCGCCCGGACCGCGAGCCTCGAGATCGAGGCGCTGAGCATCCCGGTGGGGGACCCCGCAGGGGCGCTGGTCGACGTCGACATCGGGGGCCTGGCGCCGGAGACGACCTTCTACGTCGCGGTCCGGCCCGTCGACCGCTGCAACCTGGCCGGGCCGATCCAGGCGGTCTCCTATACGACCCCCGCGATCGAGTTCACCACCGTCAGCCCGTGCTTCGTGGCAACCGCCGCCTACGGCACACCGCTCGCGGACGAGATCGGCACCCTGCGCCGGCTGCGGGACCGCTACCTCGAGCCCCACCCCATGGGGCGGGCCGCGGTCCGGGCGTACGAAGCCGTCGGCCCGGCCGCCGCCCGCTGGATCGAGGCCCACGAGAGCCGTCGAGCGGTGGCCCGGGCGCTCCTGGCCCCGCTCGTCGCCCTCGCGAGCGCGCTCCCGGGCGGCTAGCTCGCGCTCCGAGCCTTCTCGGCTCCCGAGCTGATCGGCGCTCTAGTCGACCTCGACCTCGAGGCTCCAGGGGTCCGGGTCCCAGCCGTAGAGCCGGAAGGACCCGTCGCGGTGATCCAGGATCACGGAGGGCCCGAAGCAGCGCTCGAGGCCTCCCGACGCGTCGGCCTGGCAGGTCAGCTCCTCGGCGTCGAAGACGACCTGGCCGAAGGGCCAGCCGCCGCAGCGGATGCCGAGCTGGTCGGCCTCGCCGAGGCTCCAGACACGAGCGTCGCAGCGGTCACCCACCGCGGCCGGGGCCGGGCCGCGCGCCCAGCGCACGGTCCCCGTCAGGGCGTGGCCGCTCGGGAGACCCTGTCCGCCCGCGTCGCTCACGAGGGCGGGCAAGCGCTCGCGTATCTCCTCGAGCTGCGCCTCCGTGGCCGCCGCCCGTAGCCGCCACGCGTGGGCCTCGAACTCGGCGTCCCGCCGCGCCCCGAGCGTGCTGAACGCGCTCACCGTCACCGCCACGAGGACGAGCATCGCGAGGACGTGGAGCCCGCCGACCTGTCGGCGCGCGGGAGCGAAGCCGAGCTGGCCGAGGCGGCGCTCGGCGGCCTGGAGCCGCTCGGCCAGGACCTCGGCCCGATCCGCCCGGCTCTGCGCTCGGCCGAGGGCTCGGCGGAGCTCGACGCCTTCGCCCTCGAGGGCCTCGACGCGTGCCCGGTGGGCGTCCAGATCGCTGCGGAAGCTCACGTCCTCAACGTACCCCCTCCGCGTGGGCGGCACACCCGCGAATCTCGGGACGCATTCAGTTTCGTTCCGGCGGTCCGATCAACAAGGTGGTGAAGGCAAGCGAGGCCCACCGCGCCGAGGCGACCGAGATCAGCACGTTGTCGCTGGTGTCGCAGCGTCGCGATGCGACCCACCGGCCGCTGCTGCGGCTCGCGGCAGCGACGACGCGGTGCCCCATCGCGCTGCTCTACCGGCTCCCCCGGTCGGTCGAGGCCGACGCGATGGCCTTCCTGGTCGACGCCTACGGTCCGTCGGAGGCGGTGTCCGGCCTCCCCTCCGAGGTCCCCGCCCAGTGGCTCGAGCGCACCGAGCTCGCGGTCCTGCCCCGGATCGACGCCGACGGCCGCGAGAGCCTGCTGCTGCCGCACGACTACGCACGCTCCTTGATCAGCCTGCCCCTGCTGCGCAACGGCAGGCACCTCGCCACGCTGCTCCTGGTGGACGCCGAGGTCCGGGAGGACCTGCCCGGCCTCGACCGGGAAGCGCTCCAGACCCTCGGCGACCTGCTGGTCAGCTCGCTGTCGCCGGGGGTCAAGCGCATCAGCCTCCCGCCACGGCGCGCGCCGCGCGTCGCGGAGGGGGGCCACGCGGTCGACCCGGTGACCGGCCTCCCGGAGCGGCGCGAGGTGCTGCGGCGCCTCGCTCGCGCGGTGCGCGACGCCCGGGACGGAGGCCGAGGGTTCGCCCTCGCCATCGTGGCGCTCGACCGCTTCCGGCGCGTGAACGACTGGCTCGGCCGCGCGGTCGCCGACGAGCTGATGCACCAGGTCGCCGAGCGGCTCCTCGACGTGGCCGATGAGGACGACTTCGTGGGCCGATCGAGCGGGGACGAGCTCCTCGTCATGCTGGGCGGCCTCGATCGACCCGGCTCCGCCCCCGCGCGCGCCCACCGGGTGCTCCAGTCGATCGAGGAGCCGTTCCACGTCCACGGCTACGACGTCTCGATCACCGCCTCCCTGGGCGTCGCCTGCTTCCCGGACGATGCCCAGGACGGCGACACCCTGCTCCGCTACGCCGGGATCGCGCTCCACCGCGCGAAAGACCGGGGCCGCGGGAGGCTCCAGGTCTTCACGAACCGGATGAAGGAGGCGGTGGAGACCCGGGGCGACATCGAGCGGAGCCTCCGCCTCGGGCTCGGCCGGGGCGAGCTCGAGCTCCACTACCAACCCAAGGTGGACCTCGCGAACCGGGCGATCACCGGCGTCGAGGCGCTGCTCCGCTGGCGCCGCCAGGACCGGCTGGTCATGCCCGGCGAGTTCATCGGGGTGGCCGAGGAGTCCGGCCTCATCGTGCCGATCGGGGCCTTCGTCCTCCTCGAGTCCTGCCGGCAGATGCGACGCTGGCTCGACGCGGGCCTGCCGCTGGCCACGATGGCGGTCAACGTCTCCCCCCACCAGTTCTCGCGCCCCGACTTCGTCGGCACGATCGGGCGCGCCCTGGCGGCGAGCGGGCTGCCGGCCGCGAACCTCGAGCTCGAGGTGACCGAGGGATCGCTGATGAGCGACGTGGAGCAGGCCGCGGAGCGCCTCGGCGCGCTGCGCCGCCTCGGGGTGCGGGTCGCGGTCGACGACTTCGGCACCGGCTACTCCAGCCTCGCCTACCTGCAGCGCCTGCCGGTCGACCTCCTCAAGATCGACCGGTCCTTCGTGAAGGACCTCGACGGCTCGTCCCAGCTCGCGGAGCCGGCCCGGGCTCTCGCCGGGGCGATCGCGGGGCTCGGGCGGGCCCTCGGCCTGCGCGTCCTCGCCGAGGGCGTCGAGACGACCGCCCCGCTCCGCGCGGTCGCGGACCTCGGCTGCGAGGAGGTTCAGGGCTACTTCTTCGGTCGCCCCGTCCCCCCCGCCGAGATCCCGGCGATCGCCTCGATCATCCCGGTCGTGGGCGTGGAGCCTCGTCGGGACGGCGAGTAGCGACGACGAGCTCCGCGCGCTCGACCGGGGGCGCGAAGCGCCCGGACCGCACCTCCACCAGGAACCCTCTCGCCTCGAGCAGCGCCCGGACCTCGGGCAGGAGGAAGGTGAGGTAGTACATCACGAACGGGGGGTCGATCAGCGCGTTGCGCACCCGCATCGCGAGGTTGAAGCCGGCCGCGGCGAGGCGGAGGGGGTGGAGCGGCGGCGGACGTCGCGAGGTGACGAACACGAAGCGCCCCCCGGGCACGAGCGCGCGGGCGATCCGGTCGACGAAGCGCGGCTCGTCCCGCTCGAGGATGTGCCCGAAGGCCCCGAAGCAGGTCACGAGATCGAAGGCCCCCTCGAAGGGGAGGTCGAGGGCATCGGCGCGGACGAGGCGCACGGCCGCATCCCCGGGCGCGTGGACCAGCCGACGCGCCGCCTCCTCGAGCATGCCGCGGCTGCGGTCGACCCCGACCACCGCGGCCCGACAGCGCGGTCGAAGCCAGCGCATCGCCGCCCCGGTCCCGCAGCACACGTCGAGGGCCCGGTCGACCGGACCGTCGATCTCTCCCACCACCGCCTCGAGCAGCGCGTCCGGGGTCCGGAACGGGGTCCGATCGAACTTCGGAGCCAGCAGATCGTAGCCGCGCTCGGTGGACGAGAGCGCCTGCTCGGCGAGCTCCCAGAACGTGGGGCCGTCGGGGTGGAACATGAGGGCGACTGTACCGCTCGGCGGGGGGAGCGCGGGAACCCCGTCCTCGCCGATCCCTTGGGCGCCCCAGCGGGCCGAGCTATGCCTGGAGCGTGCGTCCGGCCCGCCTGCTTGCCGCTGCGGTGCTGCTCCTGGCCGGCGGCTCCAGCGGAGCGGTCGGCGCTGCGCAGGAGCGCCTGCGCTGGACGTGGGAGGCGCCGGCCGCCTGCCCGGGGGAGGCGGACGTGCGCGCGCGGATCGTCCGCCTGCTCGGCGGCGCCATCCCGCCGGGCCCGGCCCTGGCCGCCCGCGCCGAGGTGGCCGCCCGCGAGGGAGGGTTCGCGGTGACGCTCCGCACCGAGGCGGGAGGAGGCGAGGGCGAACGAACGCTGGTCGCCGCGGGCTGTCAGGACCTGGCGGAGGCGACGGCCCTCATCGTCGCGCTGATGGTGGACCCGACCCTCACGCCGGCGGTCGAGGAGCGGGACCCGACGCCGGGCGGTCCCGGCGCCGGGGGCCTGCTCGCTGCCCCCGGATCCGAGGTCTCCTCGACGGTGACGTCCGCCTCCCACGAGGCGGCCGCCGCCCGCGGGGCGTCGGAAGCGGAACGGAGCGCGGGCGCCGGCGGCGCGCAGGGCGCGGCGGAGGGCGGGCCCGAGGGTGAGGCGGAGCGGTCGGCGCTCACCCTCGGCGTCGCGGGAGTGCTCGACGTCGGCACCTTGCCGGGGCCGAGCCCGGGTGTGCGGCTCGAGGGCACGCTCCGCTGGCCGCGGGCCTCCGCGCGCGTCCGCGCCGAGGCGTTCCTCGCGCAGTCCGTTCGGCCCGGGGAGCCGGAAGCCGCGCGGGCGTCGGTCGCGGCGGCGTCGGCCACCGCCCTCGGGTGCGGGCATCCCCTCGTGGGTCGCGTCGAGCTCGCGCTCTGCGGAGCGGTCGCGGCGGGAGCGCTCTTCGCACGGTCGCGCGGGGTGTCCGCCCCCGGCTCGAGCGCCGCCTTCTGGCTGGCGGCCGGAGCCGGCGCCGTGCTCCGCTGGTGGCCGTGGCCCCGCTTCGGCCTGGGCGTGGACGCCGATGCCCTGGCGTCCCTGGTCCGGCCGCGCTTCGTCGTCGACGGGATCCCGGGCGACGGGCAGGTCTTCCGGCCGAGCCCCGTCAGCGGGCGCTTCGCCGCAGCCCTGGAGCTGCGCTTCCCATGACGGACGCGACCTCCCCCGGCCACTCACCAGCGATGGGTGCCATGGTCCCGGCGGACGGCCACCTCTCCTTCCGGAGCGCCGAGCCGGCTCCCCGAGCGTGCGCCGGGGAGCTCCGGGTGGCGGACGTCTACGACGCGCACGGGGACTTCGTCTGGCGCAGCGCGCGGCGCCTCGGGGTCGCCGACGCCTCCCTCGACGACGTGGTGCAGGACGTGTTCCTGGTGGTCCACCGTCGGCGCCGAGACTTCGCAGGCCGCTCCTCGGTCCGGACCTGGCTCTTCGGCATCACGCTCCGCGTGGTCCGAGACCACCGTCGGACGCTGCGCCGCAAGGGCGGGCTGGCCCCGCTGACGGAGGAGGCGGTGGCGGGGCCCGAGGGGCGCGGCCCATCGGCTCAGGCCGAGCGGAACGACGCGGTGCGGCTCCTGCACCGGCTGCTGGGCAGCCTCGACGACGACAAGCGCGCGGTCTTCATCCTGGCGGAGCTCGAGCAGATGAGCGCGCCGGAGATCGCGGAGGCGCTGGAGCTCAACGTCAACACCGTGTACTCGAGGCTGCGGGCGGCGCGCCGGCTCTTCGAGGCGGCGCTGGCCCGACATCGGGCGGAGGAGGCACGGCGATGCCGATGAACGATGAGACCGCCACCCTGCCCCCGATGAGCGAGGACGCGGTCGCTCTCGTCGACGCCGCCCGGGGCGGTGACGATCCGAGCCCGCGGGACCGGCGGCGGGTGCGCCGGGCGCTGATGACCGCGGTCGGGGCCTCGGCCGGGACGGCGATGACCGCTTCCTCGGCCGCCGCCAGCGCGGGCGGCGCGACCGCGTCGGCCGGAGGCGCTGCCGTCTCCGCGGCGGTGCCCAGCGCGACCGTGGGTGTGGGCCTGATGCTGAAGGTCGCGTCGGCCGTGGTGCTGGGCGGAGCGGTGGTCGGGGGCGCGGCGACGGTCGCGCCCCGCCTCCTCGACCCACGGCCGACCGAGAGCGCCCGGCCCCGGGCGGCGTCCCCCCCTGCGTCGGAGGAGGGTGGGGGTCGAGCGGCGGAGGTGGGGTCGCCTTCGTCGCCCGCCGCCGAGGGTGGCGAGGCGGCCGGAGCACGAACGTCGCCGGCGACGACCGCGGCGGGCGGTTCGATGCTCGACCCGGCGGCGGCCCTGGCACCCGGCCCCGAGCCGCGAGGCGCGGCCGGGGTGTGGACGGGTGCCGCCGCATCATCAGGGCTGCCAGGAGCTCGGCCGGCCCCGTCCCCGACCACGCCGTCCCGGGCCATGCCGTCCCGGGCCATGCCGTCCCGGGCCATGCCGTCCCGGGCCGGGCCGTCTCGGGCCACGCCGTCCGGGACCGCACTGCCTTCGGCGGAAGCGTCCTCGGCGGAAGCGTCTTCGGCGGAAGCGTCTCCGGACGCTCCCGCGCGGGCCTCGCCTTCTCGGGCCGCACCCTCGGAGGCCGCGCGCTCCGAGACCACGCCTCCCGAGACCGGCGGGGAGCTGGTTCCGCCGGCCCCGTCCCTCGGCGCGGAGATCCGACTCCTTCGCCGCGCTCGGCAGGAGCTGAGGGCGGGGCGGCCCGCGGCGGCCCTCGCGGCGCTCGACCAGCACCGGCGGCAGCACCCGGAGGGCGCCCTCGCGCCGGAGCGCGAGGCGTTGCGCGCGGTCGCCGGTTGTCGGGTGGGCCAACCGGGCGCGGTCGAGGACGCGGAGGCGATCCTCGCGGCGCACCCGCGGTCGCCGCTCGCTGCTCGCCTCCGCGAGGCGTGTCTTCCATGATTCACACGCCGATCGAGTTGCCCCTCCCCGCCGCGGCCTGAATACTCGGCGGCTGTGCCCAGCCCGCCCCGATCCGCCGTCTTGCTGGCGCTGCTCCTCGCTGCCGCGCTGCTCGGCGGACCGACGGTCGCCTCCGCGCAGCGGTCCCACACCGTGCGAAGCGGGCAGTCCCTCGCGCGCATCGCGCGGCGCCACCGGGTGTCGGTGTGGGACCTGGCGCTCGCCAACGACATGCGGCCGAACGACACGCTCAGAGTCGGGCAGATTCTCCGGGTCCCATCCCAGCACGTCACCTTCGTCCGGCCCGGCCAGACGCTCTCCCACATCGCGCGCGACCACCGCTGCACGATCAACGAGCTGGTCCGGCTGAACCGCCTCCGCGGCCGGACCCTGCGCGTGGGCCAACGCATCGTGCTGCCCGGCTACACGCCGCGGGCGGCCCGACGCCGCGACTGGGGGGAGCCCGAGGTGGCGGGCCGCGTGACGCTGAGGCGACGTGACGAGGTCGCGGTGCTCACGCTCGTGGACGAGTCCCGGCGGGTCACCCGGGCCGGCCTCGAGGGCCTGGCCCGGTTGATGCGCCGTCACGAGGACGACCCACCGGAGGTTCCCCATCCTCGCCTGGCGCTGCTGCTCGCCGCCGTGAGTGACCACTTCGGCGGCCGGGAGATCACGGTCGTGAGCGGACGCCGGGAGGTGGGGGGCTGGACGCGGGAGAGCTCGCGCCATGTCAGCGGTCGCGCCGCCGACATCCGGGTGCGCGGGGTCCCGCGGCGGATCCTCTGGGACTACTGCCGGAGCCTCCGCTCGACGGGGTGCGGCTACTACCCCCGGAGCACGTTCGTGCACGTCGACGTCCGGGACCGCGCGGCCCAGTGGGTCGACTGGTCGCGGCCCGGTCGACGCCCCCGCTACGGCAACCTCCGCCGCCCGTTTCGGCGCAGGGGCCGCCGGCGCCACGAGGAGCGCGTCACGCGGCAGGTCACCCGACCGGACGACGTGCCGCTCGACGTGACCCTCACGCCGGAGGCCCAGGCGCTGATCCCGGAGGGCGGCTTCGCGCCCGACGTCGAGATCGAGGAAGACCTGGTCGAGGACGCCGACGGGGACCTGGCCAGGGCCGACGACGACGGGTCCAGAGACGACGGCGGGGAGGCCGCAGCCGGGGTCGAGGAGGGCACCGAGGCCGACCGGGAGGGGGCTGGCACGCGCCCGGGGCCGACGGAGGACGTGGAAGAGCTCGTGGCCGACCACGAGCGGTCGGCCGGCTGAAGCGCCCCCGCCTCACGGAGGCGGCGGCGAGCCTACTTCTTCGGGCTCGGCATCTTCTTCTCGACGAACTCGACGTGCTTGCGCGCGACCGGGTCGAACTTCCGGAGCTTGAGCTTCTCCGGCATCGTGCGCTTGTTCTTGGTCGTGTAGTAGTGGTAGCCGGTGCCCGCGGTGGACACGAGGCGGATGTACTCGCGCATGAGGACGTCTCCGTGAGGCCCGCGAGTATGCGGGATGGGCGGGTGGGCGCAAGCGGGCCGCCGCCCGCTGCCGCTCAGCGCCGGTGCTGGGCGCGGTCTCGCTCGATCTGCTCCTTGTAGGCGACGCTGTAGCGGGTCCACGGGCGGAGCTCGAGGCGCTTGTAGCCGATCGCCTCCTCCGTGCCCTCGCACACGCCGTAGTCGCCGTCGCGCATCTTCTCGAGCGCCCGGTCGATCTCCTGGAGCAGCTTCCGCTCCTTGTCGGCGAAGCGGATCAGGTAGGCCTGCTCGGTGCTCCGCTGGGCCATATCGGTCTCGTCCGGCATCACCACGGCGTCCGTGAGGGCCTCGTGGAGGTGCCGGTCGAATCCCTCGACCACGCGCATCCGCTCGCGGAGCAGGGCCTGATGGAGCGCCTCGACCTGCTCCGCCGTCAGCCCCGCGTCGGGGTGGGCGCGGACGGCCATCGACTCGAGGTCCGGACGTCGGAGCGCTCCAGCCGCGTCTCGCTCCCCCGCGCTGGCCGTGGCGCCTGCGGAGCGCGCCCCCGGGCCACCCGCCGCGCCGGCTGCCCGGCTCGGCGGCCGCGGCGCCTTGGCCGTGGAGGGCGAGGCGCGCGTCGGGCCGACGCCGGCCGCGGGCGGGGCGCTGGGCCGGGCCGGC
>JBHJHB010000103.1:0-10746 GCA_050331215.1 Sandaracinaceae bacterium
GGCGCGGCGGCCCCGGCGCGGCCGCCGCGGCGCCCCGGGCGGGCGGCCGCCCTGGCCCTCGCGCGCGGGCTCGCCGGCTGCGTCCCGGCCTCGGGCGCCGGGCGCGACGCCCGGTCGGCGGCCCGCCCCGGAGGGTCGGCCGAGACCGGCCGCCTCCCCAAGCAAGCGGGCGACCCCTGCGCCGGGCTCGTCGGGCCGGACGGGATGGCGTGCGTCCCCGGCGGCTCCTTCGTCCGGGGGCGGGACGACGGGCCGGCCGAGGAGGCGCCCGCCGCCCGGGTCACGGTGTCGACGTTCTTCCTGATGCGGGACGAGGTGACCCAGCAGGCGTACCGAGCCTGCGTGGAGGCGGGGGTCTGCGGCCGGGCCCCGCCCTACCGGGGCTACCTCGGGCCGCGGCAGCCGGCCGTCGGCATGACGTGGGCGGACGCGGACACCTACTGCCGGCGCGAGGGCTGGCGCCTGCCCACCGAGGCCGAGTGGGAGCGCGCCGCTGGCGGGCCCCCGGACACCCGTTTCCCCTGGGGCGACGAGGTCCCGTCCGACCCGTGCGAGCGGGCGATCGTACGGACCCGCGCCGGCCGCGGCTGCGGCCGCGGCACGACGTGGGACGTCGGCAGCCGGCCGCCGGGACCCTGGGGCCTTCGCGACATGGCGGGCAACGTCTGGGAGTGGGTCGCGGACCACGGGAGCGCCTGCTACCGCGGCTGCCGGCGCTCGTGCGACGAGGCGTGCGAGGGCGTCGACCCCCGGGGCCTGTGCGGAGGTGGCCGGCGCCCGTGCCCCGCGGCCCTCGGCCAGCGCCTCGTGCGTGGCGGAAGCTGGTGGCACCCGATCGAGCGCGCCACGGTGACCGCCCGCCGGAGCGTCCCGGGGGCCAACCCGACCCATCACCGGTTCGGGTTCCGGTGCGCAGCGGACGCCCCGGGGCCGCGGTCAGAGGAGAGCTAGTGTCCAGTCTCCTGGACCGACCCTGGCGTCCAAGTGTCTTGCAAGTCCCCAAGGTGGGCTAGTGTGCGTAATCCGTGGCTCGTTGGGAGCACGGCCTTGATCCGGTCATGTCGCGGGGCGTACGTTCCACCCGATCACCTTGCCTGGGAGGGGCACTGCCATGCCTGCAATCATCGTATGGCTCTGGATTCTCGGAGCACCGGCTCTCGCTGTTCTCATTCTCGCTAGCCAGCGATAAGCTGGCGCGGTGACCCCCTCCGTCGCGGCGACCGGCCGCAGCGGAGCGGGGGCATCACCGCAGCGGGGCATCACCGCAGCGGAACGATCACCGCAGCGGAACGATCACCGCAAACGATCACCGCAGCAGAAGCAGCTGCGTCGGCAACCGCTGCCGCGGCCGGCGTCGCGTGCCCAGCTAGCCGCCCGAGGGCGCCTCGGTCGAGGCGGGACGCCCTCCTCCAGCGTGTCCCGTGCCCCACCGCTGTCGGTCGCGCGTTCGCCCGAACCCAGCCCGACTCCCCGCCGAGCGTCGGCGACGCGCCGGTGACCAGCCGGCGCATCATGGACGCTTGCTCTCGGCGAGGTCGTGCCGCCGCGCTCGGCCCCGAGCTCTTCCGCGTCGCCGTCGACGGCGACCGGGTCGACCCACGCCTCTCGGACGCGATGGTCGAGGCCTGAGACGCAAGCCCTCTCCGAGCGCGGTCGGCCGCCTCCGAACGGCGTGAGGGAGCCGCGTCCCGGCGCGAGGCGCTCTCGTGCAGGGAGCCCGCCGCGCCCTGGGTGATCTCGGCCGCCTCCCGCGTCGGGCACTCTCTTGCCGTGAGCCGCGGCACGGTGCGCCATGTCGGCCGCCTCTCCCGCGAAGATCGCGTTGTTGCGCGAACTTCGCGCGCCTTCGCGAATATCGTGCGTACGTGCCGCCGCGCGGCGCGAGCCGAGGCGCGGTTCGTCCGACGGATCGCGGATCGGCAGGGCTTTCTTCGGCTCGGGCGGGAGCGGTCGCGCCGTCAAGGGACGGGACCGCGCCCCGTACGACAGAACGGGGCTTCAGTTGTCGCGTACTCGTTACACCGAATCGCCCGAGCCCAAGAGAGGAGAGTGAATGCTGAGCGAGGTCGAGCTGGCGCCCGGGAACGCGGTCGCTGAATACGAGCCCTATGTCTTCCTTGCGCCGGCGGTCGAGGCCTTCCGGCGAGCCGCGGACGCGCAGGCGTCGCGCCTCGGCGGCCGGACCGTGTGGATGGTCAACAGCACCGCCAAGGGCGGTGGCGTGGCGGAGATGCTCCCGCAGCTCGTCGCGCTTCTGCGGGAGGTCGGCGTCGACTGCCGATGGCTCGTCGCCGGCGCCG
Source organism: Sandaracinaceae bacterium (assembly GCA_050331215.1). Classification (GTDB taxonomy): domain Bacteria; phylum Myxococcota_A; class Polyangia; order Polyangiales; family Sandaracinaceae; genus JBHJHB01. The sequence goes on from JBHJHB010000103.1 coordinate 2,301, forward strand.
ACGAGCCCGTCTACTTCGACCTCACCAAACGCCTCCACAACATGATCCACGGCCACGGGGCCGGACCGATCGACGCCGCGCAGGCCGACGTCTACGAGGCGGTCAGCGCGGAAAACGGCGCGGCGCTCTCGTCCCTCGTCAAGGACGGGGACGTGCTCGTGGTCCACGACCCCCAACCGGCCGGGGCAGGAGCGCGGGTGCTGCGGGAGCGGGACGTGGTGGGCGTCTGGCGCTGCCACATCGGCCTCGACCACCGTACCGAGGCCACGGACGTGGCCTGGTCGTTCCTCCTGCCGTGGATCGCCCCCTACCAGCGCGTGGTGTTCTCCCTGCCGGAGTACATACCGGAGCCGCTGAGGGACCGAGCGGTCATCGTCCCCCCGTCGATCGACCCCCTCAGCCACAAGAACCGGGAGCTCACGGTCCACAAGCTCACCGGCGTCCTGAGCTGCGCGGGCCTTCTCCGGTCGGACCAGCCCAGCCTGGGCGAGTCCTTCCCGGAGACGGCCCAGCGCCTCCAGGCCAACGGCTCCTTCGGCCCGGCGCTGGAGCCCGACGAGCTCGGGCTGCTGTTCCGACCGATCGTGACCCAGGTCTCCCGCTGGGATCGCCTCAAGGGCTTCGGTCCCCTGCTCGAGGCCTTCCGCCTGCTCAAGGAGCGGCAGACGAACGGCGATGCTCGCCACGCGGCGAGGATCCGGGCGGTGCGCTTGATGATGTGCGGGCCCGACCCGAGCAGCGTGGCCGACGACCCCGAGGGCAAGGCGGTCCTCGACGAGCTCATGGCGACCTGGGTTGCCTTGCCCGAGGCGGTGCAGGCCGACGTCGCGATCCTCGTGCTGCCCATGGGCTCGCGCAAGCACAACGCCCTGATGGTGAACGCGATCCAGCGGTGCTCGACGCTCGTGGTGCAGAACTCCATCCGGGAGGGCTTCGGCCTGACCGCCACCGAGGCCATGTGGAAGGGCTGCGCCGTCCTCGCATCCAGCGCGGCCGGCCTCCGGGCGCAGGTCCGCCACGAGCTGGACGGCCGCATCGTCGACGACCCGTCGAGCCCCTACCAGGTGGCCGACGCGCTCGACGAGATGCTGTCCAAGCCCAGGGCGCGGAGCGTCTACGGCCTGAATGGTCGGCGGCGCGTCATGGAGGAGTTCCTCGTCCTCCGGCACGCGGCGCGGTGGCTGGAGGTGCTGGGGGACGCGGTGGGGTAGAGGCCGTCCGCCCACGCCGCACAAGCACGCGCCGCCTCAGAAGCTCGTGCCACCCGCCGCGAGGAACGCGATCTCCTCGGGCGTGCTGGTCCGCGAGAGCGCCACGTTCCGGTGCGGGTAGCGACCGAAGCGCTCGATGAGCGCCCGGTGCTGAGCCGCCGACGACGCGAAGCCCTCGAGGGTCTTCTTCGCGCGCGGGGACGCGCCGTCGACCAGCGCCTGGAGGCGCTCCCCGGCGACCACGTGGTCGGTGAGCGCTTCGCTGTGCACGAGGGGCATGTAGAAGAACGCGCGCTCCACCCCTCGCAGGCGCTCGTCGTGGCCCTGCTGGATCCCGGCTCTCGTGATCCCCTGCGCCCGCTCGTCCTGGGCGAAGGCCTTCGCGTCGTGGCGGTGGAGGTTGCGGCTGAGCTGGTCGAGGACGATCACCGTGGCCAGGCGGCCGTGGGGGCTCTCGTCGAAGGGGTCGGCGCCCGCGGCCATCCGGGCGTGGAGCGAGCCGAAGCGCTCCTCGAGCTCCCGGTCGAAGCCCGGGTCCTTCCTCCACCAACGCGCCGCGTGCTCCTCGGCCCGGCACAGGCCGTCCTCGTCGAGGGGGCCGAACCAGACGGCGAGGACGTCCTCGGCGGTGGGGCTGGCCATCGGGGCGAGCCTACCCAGCGTGGGCGACGGCGACCAGCGGCCCTGGCCCCTCCACGCGCGTCTACACCTCCATCGCCACGCGCCGCACCACCGGCTCCGACATCGGCCTCGGCCAGCCGCGCTCGGCCTGGCGCAGCAGCCCCAGGATCGCCGGGCCCAGGACGTCGACGTCCGTCGAGGCGTACTCCTCGCCCCCGAAGCGCGCGATGTTGTCGGTCTGCGCAGCGAGAACGCGCGCGTCCTGCCGGAAGATCCGGAGCAGCACGGGGCGGAGCGCGGGCACGACGACGAACGTCGGGAGCGGCACCTTGAACGTCGCCACCGCGTACATGCGCGTCTCGAAGTCCTGGACCGGGCTCAGGGCGGCCGTCAGCACCAGCCGGTGGGCGCCCAGGGCGTACTCGATCTGGGCGATCGAGGGCAGGAAGAAGCGGTCCCAGTGCTGGACCACGCCCCCGCCGGGCGCGAGGAGCCGCCCGGCGAGGCCGCCCGGGACGGGCTCGCCGATGTACTCCGCCTCCACCCGATCGTGCCAGCGCCGCACCTCCACCTCGATCCGGTTGCGCCGGGCGGCGCCGCGGAACAGGCCGGCGTGGAGGAACGCCGTGTGCGGGACGTCGAGGGCGTTCTCGGCTGCCGCGTGGATCGTCGCCCGCATGTCGAGGGCCTCGACCACCGTCTCGAACCCGCGTTCCCCCTGGTACGGGAAGGTGTAGGGGTCGCGGGTCGGCGTCGCGCCGGCCTGGGGCCACACCCACACGAAGCCCTGGGCCTGCCGGCAGGCGAAGGCCTCGGCGGCCCGGGTCGGACGGTCGGGGTCGCCGACCAGGGCCGGGATCCGCCGGCAGCGGCCTGCGTGGTCGAAGGACCAGCCGTGGTAGGCGCAGCGAAGCAGCCCGTCGTCCACCTCGCCGAGGCTCAGGGGCACATTGCGATGCGGGCAGCGGTCGAGGAGCGCCCCCGGCGCGCCGCCCTCGCCCCGGAACAGCACGAGCGGGAGGCCGAGGACGGTCCGGGCCAGCGGCCGGTCGCCCAGCTCGTCGGCGCGGCAGGCGATGTACCAGGCCTCCTCGATCCGCACCACGCTGGCCCGCCCGCGGCTCGCGGGCGGACGGAGGGACGCGTCCGCCATCGGTCCCGGTTGTAGCCACTGGGCCCGGGGTAAGCGAGGGTGCCCGGACGGTGGCGACCGATCCCCAGAGCCTCTACCGGGAGCCCGCCTACTACGGGCGCCTCTTCGCTGGGCGGGCTGTCGATCTCCCTTTCTATCGCGCCGTGGCCGCCCTCGGCGAGGGCCCCATCCTCGAAATCGGCGTGGGCGCGGGGCGCGTGGCGTGGCCGCTCGTGGAGGCGGGGCACGAGGTCGTCGGCGTCGACGACGCCCGCGCCATGCTCGAGGCCGCGCGCGCGGCCGCGGGGGCGGTCCCGGCGGGGCTGCGCCACGGCGTCACGCTGCACCACGCCGACGCGCGGACCCTCGACCTCGCGAGCCGCTTCTCCCGGGTGCTGTGCCCCTTCAACGGACTGGCGCACTTCGCGACGGCGGCGGACCTCGCCGCCTTCTTCCGGACCGTGCATCGCCACCTTCGGCCGGGCGGGCGCTTCGCCTTCGACGTGATGATCCCGGACCCGGCGCTCCTGGCCGGCGGCACCTCGACGAGCCCGCAGATCGAGCACCCTCGGACGGGACAGCGCTGCCTCCTCGACGAGACGTACACCTACGACGCGCTCGCGCAGGTGCTCACGGTCACCACCGTGCTGACGCCTCTCGACGGCGGGGAGGCCCAGGTGCTCCGCCTCGCCCTGCGCCAGTTCTTCCCGGAGGAGACGCGGCTCCTTCTCGTCCACCACGGCTTCGGGATCGACCGGCAGGAGCATCTCGGCGACAGCCTCGCCTACCTCTGCCGCCCGGCGACGTAACGCTCCTCCACTCCATGGCATCATGGCGTCGAACCGGGAGGCGAGATGACGAGCGGGGCGGTCGTGGTGACGGGGGCGAGCGGAAACCTGGGGCGGGCGACCGCCCTGCGGCTCGCGAAGGACGGCGCGCCGATGGTGCTGGTCGACCGGTCGGCCGACCGGCTGCGGGAAGCCTGCCCCGAGATCGCCGCCGATCCGAAGAACCGCATCGCCGGCAACGTCGACCTCACGGACACGGAGGCGGTGCGCGCGCTCGCCGCGGAGGTTGCTGACGACGGAGGGCCGGTCGCCGGCCTCGTGCATACGGTCGGCGCGTTCCGGGGCGGGACGCCCGTGCTCGACGAGGAAGACCGAGCCTGGGAGCTCCTCTTCGCGGTGAACGTCCGGAGCTCGGTCGCGATGCTGAAGGCCTTCGCGCCCTCGATGCGGCAGGCCGGCGGCGGGAGCGCGGTCCTGGTCTCGAGCCTCGACGGGCAGCGTGCGAGCGCCGGCCACGCCGCCTACGCAGCGAGCAAGGCGGCGGTGCTGCGGCTGACGGAGGCCGCGGCAGAGGAGCTCCGTGACGACGGAGTCCGCGTCAACGCGCTCGTCCTCGGCGCCCTCGATACGCCCGCCAACCGCGAGAGCCTCGGCGCCGATGCGCGCCTGCTTCCGCTCGACGCGGTCGCCGACACCATCGCGTTCCTCCTGAGCCCCGCGAGCCGGGCGATCACCGGAGCCGCGATCCCGCTGATCCCCTGAGGGCCCGCTCCTCGAGGGCGGCTCGCGGCACCGCGCCGTCGAGCCGGGACACGCCGTCCTCGCCGATCCGGCGCGGGTCCGCGAGCAGGTCGTAGATCAGCTGCCGGCTGTGGCGGTAGCCCCCGTCGAGGACCCGGCCGCGGAAGTCGTGGAGCGGCTGCACCAGGTAGTGCCAGCGGTCGCCCGGCGGGTAGGGCACCCGGGCGTGCCGGAACGTCCGGAGCACGACGGACCGCTCGTCCAGGGGCAGGGCCGCGAGGTTCCGCCGGAAGGCGGGGCCGTAGGCGAAGAACTGCTCCGCGTTGCTCAGGTACAGCACACGGACCGGAACCCGCAGCGCCCGCGCGGCCTCGCCGATCGCCCGCACCGTCCCGTCCGCGGTGAGGTCCCCGGTACGGGCGATGACCCGGCCCGTCCGGTGGAGGTTGCGCACCCAGGCGAACAGGGTCGGGTCGGAGAGCCACGTCGTCGGCCGGCCCCCGATCCGTCGCCGCGCCACCCGGGTCAGGTAGTGATGGAGGCGCGGGCGGAACGTCCGGTAGACCAGGCGGAGGTGGACCTCGCCCGGCCGCCGGGCCGCCTCCAGCAGCGCCTCCGACGCCGCGCGCTCCCCGGCTTCGAAGCGGGCCAGGAGCTGCTCGGGGCGCTCCGCGTTCTCGAGGAAGATGCCGTAGATGCGGTGGATGAGCGGCACCACGGGGTCGTGATCGACCACCCAGAGGACCCGCGCGCGCTGCACCGCGGCCAGCGTGTAGCACTGGTCCGTGCCGATCCCGACGAAGGCGCCGCCGAGGCCGCGGACGTCGGGGAACAGGAGGTCGTGCCGCCACTCGTTGCTGACGGGGTAGTGCTCCTCGACCGGCTGTCCGTCCTCGTCCGGGACGGCGGCCAGGATGCGGGCGGCCTCGGGGGAGGGGGCGGCCATCGGGTCCGCCGGCAGGCGGGGGTCCTGAGCGTCGGCCCCCGGGGGCAGGACGGCCAGGGCGAGGACGAGCGCCGCATCGCGAGTCCCGAGCCGCACCATCGGCCGACCATACAACCGGGTCCCGATCGACGTGAGGGGTCCCGACTCGGCCTCGCTCCAGCCAGGGCCGCCACCGCCGTACCTCCCGAGCTGAGGCGATGATCGGTTCAGCGGCAGAGACCCCGCCTGCGATCGAGCCGGGGACCGTCGTCGCCGAGCGGTACGAGCTCGTCCAGGAGGCCGCCCGCGGCGGCATGGGCACGGTCTGGAAGGCGCGGCACGTCGCCCTCGACGGTCCGGTCGCGGTGAAGTTCCTCGACCCGCGGCTGTTCACTCCGGAGCACCACCGCCGGTTCCTGCGGGAGGCGCGCGCAGCGGCGCGGGTCAACCATCGCAACGTCGTGCGCGTCCTCGACTTCGGCTACCTGGGCGCGCTGCCGTTCCTGGTGATGGAGTGGCTCGAGGGCGAGCCCCTCGCGCGCCGGCTGGACGCCGAGCCGCCGCCGACCGTCCGGTTCCTGATCGACGTGGTCCTCGAGACCCTGGACGGCCTCGAGGCCTGCCACGAGGTGGGCGTGATCCACCGGGACCTCAAGCCCCAGAACGTGTTCCTCGCTGCGGTCCCGGGAGGCGCGCCGCGGGCGACGATCGTCGACTTCGGGGTCTCCCGGCGCGACACCGCCCTCGCCCCCGACCTCGACACGTGCCTGACGCGGACCGGGCAGATCGTCGGCACGCCGATGTACATGGCCCCCGAGCAGCTCCGGGGACCCCGGGAGGGCGACCCGCGCTGCGACGTCTACAGCGTCGGGGCCGTGCTCTACGAGGCGCTGGCCGGTGAGCCGCCCTTCGGCGCGACCACCCTCGTCGGCCTGATCATGGCGATCGCCTCGGAGCGGCCTCGCCCCCTGCGGGAGGTCCGCCCGGCCCTGGGCGACGACCTGTCGTCGGTCATCGCGCGCGCGATGGCGCCCGAGCCGGCCGAGCGCTTCCCGACGGCCCGCGCGATGGCCGACGCGCTCCGGGCGGCGTTGGGCCCCGAGCACGACCGCCTGCCGGTCGGCCCCACGTGCGGGTGCGGCCGGGCGCGTCGCGCCGAGATGCCGACCATCGATACGCCGACCGTCCCCTGGTCGGCGGCTGCGGGGGAGGAGGCGACGCTCTTTCGGCCGACGCCCCGCGGCATGCCGGTGGAGGAGGGTGGTGACGCGGACGCGCAGGGCACCGGGCTCCTCCCCCGCGGCCCGTCGGGGTCGGCGATGACGCTCGCCTCGAGCGCCGACGCGTGCCCTGCGGCCTCCGGCACCCGGCCGCGACCGGCGGCCCGGGTTCACGAGGGTGCGGTGACGCGGGTCGATCCGCCTCGCGATGACGAGCCCCCCTCGGGCCGTGACTTCGACATCGGAGACGAGGTCCGGATGACGGTCCGCCCCGCCCTGCGGCGGGCCAGGCCCCGGGGCCTTCGCCTGTGGTCGGCGGTCGGGGGGGTCGTGCTGTTGGCCACGGCGGTGGTCCTGGTCGCCCTCGCCCTGAGGTGAGGTCCTGCTATCCGTCGCGCCGATGCGACCGCGGTGGATCTTCGGCTACGGGTCCCTCGTGTGGCGCCCTGCCTTCGCTCACCTGGAGCGCCGGCCGGCGAGCCTGGCGGGCTTCGTCCGCCGCTTCTGGCAGGGCTCGACGGACCACCGGGGCGTCCCCGGCGCGCCCGGTCGCGTCGTCACGCTGGTGCCGGACGCCGGCGGCGTCACGCGCGGCGTGGCCTACCGCGTGTCGGAGGCGGTGTACGACGAGGTGCTCGCCGCCCTGGACCACCGCGAGCAGGGCGGCTACGAGCGCCGGTGGCTCCCGCTCACGCTGCGCGAGCCAGCGGCCGAGGTCGAGGGCCTCGTGTACCTGGCCACCCCCGACAACCCGAACTACCTCGGCCCGGCGTCGCTGATGGCGATCGCAGCCCAGATCCGTCGGTCTCGCGGCCCGAGCGGACCGAACGACGAGTACGTTCTCCGGCTGGCCGAAGCGCTCGAGGAGCTCGGGGAGGTGGATCCGCACCTATCGGCCCTGGCTCGGCTGCTGGGCGACGGTGGAGGATGGACGCCGGGCTGAGGGTCGAGCCGGATCGCCAGCTCCTTGGCCATGGCCCAATCTCCGGGGGTGTGAGCGGACGCCCGGAGCCCCGGATGTTCGCAGCCGCCTCAGTCGTCGCCCTCGAGCTCCAGATCGAGGTCGTAGCCGCTCGGCCGGGCCGGAGGGTCGTCCCGCGGGATCGCGAACACCCGTCGCGACTCGCGCCGACGCCTCTCGTCGGGCGCCGGAACCACCGAGCTCGGGGGCACCGGAGGCATCGGGGTCGCCGGGGACATGCGGGGTGACCTCGGGGGCGGCGGCGGGGCGGCCGGGGACATCCGGGGGGACCTCGGGGTCGGCGTCGCGGCGGCCGAGGACATCCGGGGGGACCTCGGGGTCGGGGTCGGTCGTGGCGGCGTGACGAGGGACGTGCGCGGCACGCCGGGCGGCTGAGGCCGGATGCCGGACGGCTGGGTGGGCCGGGACGGCGGGTCCGCCAGGGGCGGCAGGTCCACGGCCGGCGGCTCCGGCGCGTCGGACCGAGCGGGCGACGCCTTGATGCGGGGATAGGACTGCGTGGCAGGGGTCGGCGTCGGACGGTGGGCCAGGGGGGAGGGGCCGCCGCCGGAGACGGCCGGGTAGGACGTCCTCGGGTAGGCCGGCTGCGAGGCGTGCGTCGGGTAGGGGGCGGGGGCCGGCCGGCGCAGCCCGGCCGGCGGGGCCGAGGACCGCGCTGGCCGAGGATGAGCGGGCGGCCGAGACGGCGCGGCGCCGTAGGCCGGTACGGAGGGATGGGTCGGCGCGGCGCCGTAGGCCGGTACGGAGGGATGGGTCGGCGCGACGCCGTAGGCCGGTACGGAGGGATGGCTCGGCCCGATGCCGTAGGCCGGTGCGCTCGCCGAGG
>JBHJHB010000104.1:0-55493 GCA_050331215.1 Sandaracinaceae bacterium
GGGCTCTCGGTGAGCCACCCGCGGGCGCGCGCCGTGGCGGGTACCTTCGGGCCCGCGCCCGCGGGCGAGCTCGCCCCGGGGGGCCCCGGCTACCTCTATCCGTCGACGCCGGGGCACCGGGTCCGGGTCGCGACCGGGGAGCCGGCGGTGCTCCGCGCTACCTCGACCGAGGGACCGGTGGCCCTCGCGGTGATGCATGGCGACGAGGTCGACTGCGACGCGGATGGCGGCCACGGTCATCGCCCCACGGTGGGGCTGCCGAAGGACGGTACCTACCTCGTGCACGTGGCGGCGCTGCGGGGCCCGGGGGAGCTCGCCTACGCGCTGGTGGCGGAGACGGTGTCGGCCGCCGCGGCCAACCCGGGGGGCCTGCCGATCACCGTGTCGAGCACGCCGCCGGGCGCCGCGGTGCGGGGGCCAGGGGGCGAGGTGCTCGGCGAGACGCCGGCGCTCGTCGTCGTGGACCGCGGGGCGAACGGCGAGGAGCGGAGCTATCAGCTCGAGCTCGAGGGCTACCGCCGGGCGACGGTGGAGGGGGAGGTGACATCCGGCGGGCTCGTGCTCCACGCGGACCTGGTGCCCGAGGGCCAGCCCGCGCCTGGCTCGCGCGGGGCGTCCCGGCCCGGGTCGCCGCCCGGTCAGCTCCCGGCGGACGCCGCCGAGGCGGTGTTCCGATCGCTCGCGCGGGCGCTCGAGCGCTGTCGCGACGGCTACACCAACGTGGCGAGGGTGGAGCTGACGGTCCGCGGCGCAACGGGCCGGGTGATGGCCACGAGGGTGACGGGCACGCTGAGCGGACGCGCGCGGTCGTGCGTCGCGGCGACGGTCCGCCGGGCGCGGTTTCCGACCTTCACGGCCGACCGACAGGAGGTCGAGCACACCTATCGGCTGCGCCCCCGCTCGGCGCGCCCGTCGTCCGGCGCGCGGAGCCCGTAGGCGCGCCTCCCCGCGCTCCGTTGCCGGAACGTGCTCCCGTGCGCTCGTCACGGCTCCCGTCGCTCGAGGATCCGGCGTGGGTAGGTGCCCATCCCGGTCAGCGTCGAGGGCCCCTCGAGCGCCCTCCGGTACCGGTAGCCGAGCCGCCAGACGCGGACCGTCGAGCCCGCGATGCTGCGCGACCCGAGGACGATCGCGCCGTACTCCCCCGCTCGCGCCGCGCGGGCGACGCTGGAGAGATAGCGGGCCTTGGGCTCCTCCGGCTCCCCGCGGAGCACGTCCTCCACGGCGACCGCGTGCGGCGCCGGCGGGGCGCCGAGGAGCAGCGTGTAGCTCATCAGCTCGGGGGCGTAGAGCGGGCGCGGGGCCTCGGCGAGCACCCGCAGGACGGCCCGGCCCTGGTCCCAGGCCTCCGGCGGGGGCCGGTGCCGGCGAGGGTCGAAGTCGAGGAGCACGAGCTGGACGGCCGCGGCTGCCGCCAGGACGACCGAGAGCGTCCGCCCCTGGATCCGCGCGGGCCGGAAGGCCACCACGGCGAGCGCCAGCGCGAGGCCCGCGAACGGGATCTGCAGGACGTTGATGTAGTTCCCGGAGTGGAGCCGGGCGTGGTAGCCGGCGACGAGCGTGCCCACGACGAAGGCGGCGACGAGGCCGTGGCCGGCCCGCCCGCGGGGTCGCCGGAGCCACAGGAAGGGCAGCGCGACGGCCGCGAAGAGCGCGATCCCCAGCGGGGCGAGGTCCTCGGTCCAGTAGGCGCCCCACATCCGCGCGATGAGCGTGTGGGAGCGGGGCAGCTCGAAGCAGTAGTAGAGGTACCAGCCGTCCGAGGTCGCCGCGAACAGGCCCATCGTCGCGAGCATCGCGGCGGCGACGCCGAGCGCGAGGGCGAGGCCCCGCGGGCCGTCCCGCCACACGGCGAAGGCCACGCCCGGCATCGCCACCCAGGCCGTGGTCTGCTTGGTCATCATCGCGAGGTAGAGCAGCACCCCGGCCCACAGCATCCCGCGCGCGCTGCGGGCCTCCCGCACGGCGAGGGTCCCGCCGACGATCAGGGCGAGGGCCAGGCTGTCGGCGCGCGCGATGTCGAGCCACCCGCCCTGGAGCGGGAACGTGGCGGCGTAGAGCCCCGGCGCGACGACGCCGGCCCAGGGGCTGCGCGTCTCGCGCCACGCGAGGCGCCCGAGCAGCGCGCCGGTCGCCACGCTGCTCAGGGCCGACACCAGCCGGAGCGGCGGAAGGCCGACCCCGAAGGCCGCGACCAGGGGCGCCGCGACGACGTAGTAGAGCGGGTGGTAGATGAAGGGGACCCACGCCGCCGAGGGCTCCGCGTAGATCGCGTCGCCCGCCAGGAGCCGCAGCACGTGCGCGAGGGAGCCCCCCTCCATCCACTCGAGCTCGAAGGGGTAGGGCACCCGGACGGCCATCAGGCCGACCGCGATCGCCAGGAAGCGGACGGCCAGCAGGCCCGCGGCGGCGCTCGCCAGGGCCCCGACCACCCTCAGAGCCCGGCGTGAGGGCTCACCGTCGCGCCGTAGGAGCTCCAACGAGTCCGATCCGCTCTCGCGCCACCCCGGGACTGCGCCGACCCGCGCCCGACGAGGCGGCCCGGCCAGGGAACCGAGCCTGCATAGCGCGCCTGCCGGGCCAGCGTCGAGGACGTCGCGGTGCCCCGGCGTGGGGGGTGCGGTATTCCGTCAACGGTGATCTTCCGCGACGGGTTCGGCCTCGCCTCCCTGGGCGACCTCCTGGCCTTCCACGGCTGGGGGCTGCTCCTCGGCCTGGCGTTGCTCGTCGCGCTGCGGCTCCTGGTGCCCCGGGCGAAGCGGCGCTGCCTGCGGCTGCCGATCTTCCTCTTCGTCGGGCATCTGGTGCTGCTCGTCCTGCGGCTGGTGCTGCCGGACCCCGCGGGCCCCGCGATGCGGCTGCCCGCCCTGGCGTTCCTGCTGCTCTTCTTCGCGCGCGGGATCTACCTGCTCGGCCTCCACCTGATCACGGGCCGGCGCGCGACGATCACCCGGTCCCTGCCGGGGATCTTCCGGGACATCATCCAGGTCTCGCTCTACGTGGCGGTCGGCTTCTGGGTGCTGCACGAGGTCGGGGTCGAGCCGGGGAGCCTCCTCACCACCTCTGCGCTGCTCACGGCGGTGATCGGCCTGAGCCTGCAGGACACGCTCGGCAACCTGTTCGCGGGCCTCGCGATCCAGGCGCAGCGGCCCTTCGAGGTGGGCGACTGGATCCAGTTCGACGACGACCCCGATCACATCGGCGAGGTGCTCGAGATCAACTGGCGGGCAACCCGGATCCTGACGATCGACCGGATCGAGGTCACGGTGCCCAACAACCTCCTCGCGAAGGCGCCGATCCGGAACTACTCCAAGCCGTCCCGGCTCGTGCGGCGCAACGCGACCGTCCTGGCGCCCTACGAGTCCCCGCCGGCCCGGGTCCACCGGCTCCTCGCCAAGGCGGTGGTCGAGGTGCGAGGGGTGCGCGCCCATCCCCCACCCGACATCCAGACCATCACCTTCACCGAGCGGGGCGTCGAGTACCGCGTCCGCTACTTCATCGAGGAGTTCGACCAGCGCGAGGTGATCGACAGCCGGGTCCGGGACCGCATGTGGTACGCGCTGCGCCGCGCCGCCCTGCCGATCCCGCCGCCCCAGCGGCGCGTGACCCTCATCGAGCACAACGCGGCCAGCGCCGAGCGCGAGCACGTCGCGCGGGTGGCGGACGTGGAGAAGGCGCTCCACCGGGTGCCGGTGCTCAAGCCGCTGAGCCAGGAGCTCCTGCACGAGCTGGCGCTCCACACCGAGCGGCGGCTCTACGCGCCCGGCGAGATCGTCATCCAGCAGGGCGACTACGGCGAGGAGCTGTTCCTGGTGGAGAAGGGGTCCGTGGAGGTGCTGGTCGATGCCCACGCGGGCCTCGAGCACGTCGCGACCCTCGGTGTGGGGCAGTTCTTCGGGGAGATGAGCCTCCTGACCGGCGAGAGCCGCAAGGCCACGGTGCGCTCGGACGGCGAGGTCGCGCTCCTGGTGCTGGGCAAGGAGTCGCTCCAGCCGATCCTCGAGGCCGCGCCGGACCTCGCCCGGGAGTTCAGCGAGATGCTGGCCGAGCGGGAGGTGGCCCTCGACCAGCACGTCGCGGGGGCCCGGATCACGCAGGAGGAGGATCTCAGCCGCCGCAGCGGTGAGCTCCTCGCCCGGATCCGCGACTTCTTTTCTCTATAGCTGGCGCGCCTTCGGCGCGCAGCGGGGGAGCTTTGCTCCCCCTGCACCCCCACGTGGGGGTTGCACCCCCACGCCCCCCCCCGGCTCGTCCTGCGAGCACGCCCTCCAGGCGTGTCCTCGGACATCGCGGACGTCCGTGGGCCTGAAGGCGCACACGTTCTGTCTGGCCTTGCCCCGGGGGGGGACACCTTCGGAGCCCCCCGGCTCGTCCTGCGAGCACGCCGTCCGGGTGGGCGTCGGCCGTGGATCGGCGGCTTCTCTGGCGTCCGGCACGGCAAGCCGTTACGACAGCGGCGATGGCCGACGCCGACGACGTCGTGGACGTGCTGCCGCCCGCGACCCGGCGCGTGTTCACCAACCGTACGCTGAACCTCCGGTCGATCGCCGCGATCGGCTTCGACATGGACTACACGCTGATCCACTACGCTGTGGAGGCGTGGGAGCGGCACGCGTTCGCCCACCTGAAGGAGCGCCTCGCCGTCCGGGACTGGCCCGTCGACGGGGTGGAGTTCGACCCGAGCATGGTCGCCCTCGGCCTCATCCTCGACCTGCATCACGGCAACGTCGTCAAGGCCAACCGCTTCGGCTACGTGAAGCGCGCGGCCCACGGGACGCGGCTCCTCGACTTCCCGGAGCAGAAGCGGCTCTACGCCCGCGACCAGGTCGACCTGGCCGACCGCGGCCGCTGGGTGTTCCTCAACACGCAGTTCTCGCTGAGCGAGGCCTGCATGTACTCGCACATGGTGGACCGCCTCGACGAGGGCCGCTTCGCGAACCCCGCCCTCGGCTACGCCACGCTCTACCGGGACATCCGCGCCAGCCTGGACGAGGCCCACATGGAAGGGCGCCTCAAGGCGGAGATCGTCGCCGACCCGGACCGCTTCGTCGTGCTGGACCCCGACGCCCCCCTCGCCCTCCTCGACCTGAAGCACGCGGGCAAGCAGCTCCTGCTGATCACGAACAGCGAGTGGCGGTACACGAAGGCGATGATGGCGTACGCCTTCGACGCGTTCCTGCCCGAGGGCATGACGTGGCGGGACGTGTTCGACATGGTGATCGTCAGCGCGCGCAAGCCCTCCTTCTTCGAGCACCCGAACCCCGTGTTCGAGGTGATCGACGACGCGGGGCGCCTGCTGCCCCGCGCGCGTCCCGAGCGCGGCGGGACCTACCTCGGCGGCAACGCGACCGCGGTCGAAGAAGCCCTCGGGCTGGCCGGAGACAAGATCCTGTACGTGGGCGACCACATCTTCAGCGACGTGCGGGTGAGCCAGAGCCTGCAGCGGTGGCGTACGGCGCTCGTGGTGCGGAGCCTGGAGGAGGAGCTCGACGCCCTCGAGGCCTTCCGGCCGCACCAGGAGCAGCTCACGCGCCTGATGGCGGACAAGACCCTGCTGGAGCACCGCCTCAGCCGCGCCCGCCTCGCGGCCCAGCGCCAGCAGCACGGGTACGGCCCGGCCGCCGGCGAGAGCCGCGAGGTGCTGCAGGCCCGCATCGACGAGCTCAAGGCCCGCCTCGAGGACCTGGACCAGAGCATCGTCCCCCTCGCGGTGGAGGCCGGCCAGCTCGTCAACCCCCGCTGGGGGCTGCTGCTGCGCACCGGGAACGACAAGAGCCACCTGGCTCGCCAGATCGAGCGCTACGCCGACGTCTACACGTCCCGCGTCTCGAACCTGCTCGAGGCCACCCCCTTCGCCTACCTCCGCTCGCCCCGAGGGAGCCTCCCCCACGACCACGGCCCGGGCGGAGGCGTCAGCTGAGCGGTCCGCCTCCCGCGCCCGCAGCGGGACGCTCGCCGTTCGCGCTGGGTCCGTCGGCGCTGCGCACGCTGCTCGTCGCCGAGGGCCTCCTCGTGGTTCCCGTGCTGGTGGACCTCGCGACCGGGGGCCGGCGGGTGTTCGCCTACCTCGCGGCCGACGCGTTCTACTACCTGACGGTCGCCCGCAACGTGGCGGCCCTGGGCCGGGTCACGTTCGACCAGGAGCACGCGACGAACGGCTTCCACCCGCTATGGCAGGCGATGACGGCAGGGCTGGTCGCCCTTGTCCGCCCCCTCGGTGCTACGGACGTGGGCGTCCTGTGGGTGGTCGTCGCGGTGTGCCTGGCGCTGGTGGCGGCGGCGCTCCTGGGCCTGGCGATGGCGATGGCGGCGGACGGGGAGCTGCCCGCCGCGTTCGCGCTGGTGCCGGTCGGGGCCGTGGGCCTCGCGCTCGCGCCGCTCTGGGTCGCGTCGCTGGGCCAGCTGGCGACGATGAACCCCTACGAGGGCAGCCCCCCGCTCTGGGGCACGCTCTGGTTCGCGGTGAACGGGATGGAGACCCCCGTGCTGCTCGCCGCCTACGCCGGGCTGGCCGCGCTCTACGTGCGGGGCGACGTGCTGGGCTCGGACCGGCACGCGGCGCTGTTCGGGGTGGCGATGGCGGCGGTGGTCCTCGCGCGCCTCGACCACGCCGTGTTCCCGGCGGTCCTCGGCGTCACCCTGTTCGGCCGCGCGCTGGCGGCGCGGGACGTCGACGCGGTGCGCCGTCTCGCCCTCGCGGGGGCCGTCGGCGCGGCCCCGGTGGCGCTCTACCTCGCGTGGAACGAGCTGACGTTCGGTCACCTGGTCCCCGTGAGTGGTCGGCTGAAGACCAGCTTCCCCCGGCCCGAGGAGGCCAACGCGCGGATGCTGGCATCGCTCGCCCTGTCGCCGGCGCCGGTGGACTGGCTGGAGCGCACCGCGCGGGCGGCGGCGGTGCTGGTGCCGATGGCGCTCGCGCGGGTCGAGCTGTCCGTCGGGCCGCGCCCGCGCCTCGCGACGCTGCGGCAGCTCCCGAGCGCCCGGCTCGACCACCTGCTCCGTACGGGCGCCGTCGGGTGCCTCCTGCTCGGCGGCTACAACGCGCTGTTCGTCCGGTGGAGCCACCAGGGTCACTGGTACCTGCCGGTCAGCGCGGTCCTGGCGAGCCTCTGGCTCGTTCGGTGGGCAGCAAGGGCCCGCCGCGGCCGGTCGCCCGCCGTCCCGCGGCCTCTGGTCCACGGCGGGGCGGCCGTCCTCGCCTTGCTGGCCTTCGCGTTCCTCCACCGTCACCCGGACACCCACACCCGCTACGCGACCTTCGTCCTCGACCTCGTGCCGCGCATCCATGCCCACTACGGCGAGGAGCGACCGCGCCTGGTCGAGTTCGACGACGGGGTGGTCGCCTACGGCACGGGCTACCCGACGATGCCGGCGACGGCGCTGACGCTCGACGAGGAGGCGATCGAGGCGGCCCGGGCCGACCGGCTCCTCGACCTGGCCCTCGAGAGGGGCTTCCGCCGCTTCACGTCGTCGGTGATCGACCGGCGCCGGGTGTACGGCGGCATCGCCCGCTTCCGGGGCCGGCACGCGATCCGCCTCGAGCTGTCGGCCGAGGAGCTCGGCTTCGGGATCTGGCTGGTGACCCCGCGCGGGACTACAGCCGATAGCGGGTCGCGCTCAGGAGGCGGAGGCGGGCCGTGAAGCGCTCCACGCCGGGCCCGTAGTCCTCCACCACGACCGAGCCGCCCGAGAGGTCCAGGGAGACGAGGGGGTCGCCGTCCCGGTCGGTCGGGCCGCCGTCCCGCGCCGACGTCGGTCGCCCGCGGTCGACGCGGCACGGGACGTAGCCGGCGGTCTGGCTGGGGTTCGGGTAGAGGATCTCGCCGCCGCACATCACCCGGACGAGGCAGTTGAACCCGCCCGCCGCCACCGGCAGGACCCGGACCTCGCAGCGGTCCCCCGTGGCCAGCGACCGGTCACCGGTCGCGCTGACCAGCGTCGCCTGCCGGTTCACGGGCTCGAACGGGAGCGGCACGCCAGCGTCCCCGTTCATGCCGAAGGAGCGCCGCATCGCGAAGACCTGCGGGTCGTCCTCGTCCGGCGCGGGAGGCGTCGGCGCGACGGGCGCCCCGGAAGGCTCGGCGGGCCGGGCCTCACCACCGACCTCGTCGGCTCCCTCACGCCCGTCCCCTCGCCAGGACCGCCGCACCCAGCTGCCTTCCGCGGGCGCGCGGGACCGCGGGTCGTCCACCACCAAGGGGGGCTCCTCGCCCTCGGCCGGCCGCAGCTCGCCGGGCCCCGCGGCGATGCGGAAGGCGAGGTACGCGCTCAGCGCGAGCAGGGCGAGGAGGAGAACCGCCACCGCGGGTCGGACGCGTCGTGGGTCGTGCTGCATGGAGGGTCGCCCTGGCCCGGGAACGGTAGGGCCGCCCGGGGCATTTCGGACCCCTCGGGGCGTCACGAGCTTGGCTCAGGCGACGCCGCTCTGGCCCCCGGGCTCGTCCCCGGCGGGGCTGGCCAGGCCCTTCAGCCGCACCGAGGAGCGAACCACGGACGGCCGCGCCCAGCCCACGATGACCTGCACGGTCTCCCCGACCGGCGCGTCCTTGCTCAGCACGCGGTCGAAGGCGGCACGGTCCGCCTCGCTCACCTCCGTGAGGCCTCCGCTCAGCAGGACGAGCGCGGGCGTCGCCGCGCCGAGGCGCCTCCGGAGGAGGCGGGCGACGTCCGCACCGGTCTGCCGGACCCCGAGGGCGAAGTCGAGCACCACCAAGGCCGGGACCCTCTCGACCAGGCCCTCGAGGAGCGAGGCGGGATCGGCGAAGGTGCGCGGACGGAGACCCTCGACGGCCAGCAGCCGGGCGAGCGCCCGCAGCCAGCCGGGGTCGTCGTCCAGCAGGTACACCTGCCGGGCCCGTTCCGCCGACGCCGCCATCCTCCCGAGTCTCCCCGGGGGTTGCTGGCCTGTCGAGGACGAATGCCTTGGCGTCGGCGAGCGGGGTATGGGACCACCCATCCGCCATGGGCCGTGAGAGCCCGAGGAGGCGTGCATGATCAGCGAGCTCGAGGTGCATGGCCCGCGTCGCACGGGTCCAGGCTTGGTGATGACGCGCGAGCGGATCGCTCGGGCCGGTACCGCCGGCCTGGCCCTCGCCGTCGCGGTCGGCTGCGGGAGCCCCGGCGTCGCCGACGCCGGCCCCCGGGACCTCGGCGTCGTCGACCTCGCGGTGGCCGACCTGGGCATGACCCAGCCGGACCTCGGTCCCGAGGAGGACCCCTGCGCCGCGTCCCTGGACGAGGCCGTCAACACGGTCGGGTGCAACGGCCGAGCCCCCGGCCCTGCCTTGCCGGGTGAGCTCGGCGGGTCCTGCACCGCGGACGCGGACCGCAGCGAGGACACGCAGGGCACGTGCGAGGAGGGGCTCCGCTGCTGGGCGCTCTCGGTCGGCAACGACGCCAACCGGGCCGGCGTCTGTGTCGCGACCTGCACACCCTCGAGCGACAGCTACGTGAGCCGCGGCGATTGCCCGGCCGGCTACCGGTGCTTCGACGCCGCGTTCCTCGGCGAGGCCGGCACCACCCCCGCGTGCTTCGCCGACTGTCAGGTCGAGGAGCAGTGCGGACAGGACCTCGCCTGCAACGTGGAGGGGTCCTGCTTCCACCAGGGTTAGCTGGCTAGCCGTCCTCGCTGCCTCGTAGCCGCGGGACCGCGAGCCGTGTGCTCATCTGCGGTCGGCGGTCGGCCCCGCGTCGCGGACGGGGGCCGACCACCGCGGCGCCCTCCTCAGGGGCGCCAGGTCCAGTCGAGGGGCATCACGCCATCGAGGTAGAGGTTCTCGGCGGCTCCGAGCTCCGTGCCGCCGTTCTCGACGCTGACGTGCACGTTCTCCATCGGCGCCACGTTGGCGTCCCGACCGAACACGAAGTCCTGGTCGATCACGATGGTCCGGTAGGCCTTGTTGAGCGTGAGCGCCCGCTCGCGGCTCGGGCCGAGCAGCCAGGCCAGGTCCTGGTCCCCGCCGGGGGCCGCCCGGAGCACCTCGGCGCGGTCCACATTCCCTTCGTCGTCGAAGAAGCGCTCGAGCATCTCGGTGTTGGCCCGCAGCTCGTCCGCCGCCCGGTTCCGCTCGAAGTAGGTGAGGATCTCCGGCTGGTCGTGCCCGGCCTGGGGGACGTCCTGGATCCCCTCGAGGGTCTGGTAGCGCCAGCCCTCCAGCCCGGGGAGCTTCCGCGGCAGGGTGAAGGTCCCGTCCACGCCGACGCCGATCAGGCCGTGGCAGCCCATGCAGAAGCGAGTCTCCTCGTCGGTCTGGGCCCGCAGCCACCCGTCCTCGTCCTCGATGAAGCCCTGGAGGCGCCAGTCGAAGATGCCGGTCATGCCGTTGAGGCCCGAGCCGCCGTAGCTCGGGATCAGGCCGTCCTCGCGGTCGTCGCCCTCCCGCTCGAAGCGGTTCCAGCGGATCCCGAGGGAGAGGGCATTGGTGTTTCGGCTGTAGCGGAGCTCCTTCATCCGGATGGCGATGAGGCCCGGCGCGTCCGGGTCCACGTACCGAACGGAGTGCAGGTACTCGGTGTCCTCGGGGTAGGCGCCCCGAAGGGTCCGCACCTCGGACGCCTGGCCGGCGTAGTGGGCCGGCATCCCCCGGATCTCGGTGATGCGCGCGGACAGCTCCCCGTCGCCATCGAGATCGAAGCCCGCGACGACCTCGCTGATCGGCTCGACCTCCCGGACGAGGTCCGCATTGGACGCCGTCGGGTCCGAGGCCACCACCGCCTCGAGGATCGCGAGGTTGACCTTGTACATCTCCCGGCTCTCCCGGAACGCCTCTGGCAGCCGGATGAACACGTCGTCGGTGCTTCCGTTGGTCGGCCAGAAGGAGCCGGGGAAGGGCGTGTAACGAATCGCCCGCCAGCCGGTCCCGTCGTTGGCGAAGCCCTCGTCGTCGAAGCCTTGCCGGAAGTCGAGGTCCGGGATCCATCCGAGGTAGCTGTCCCGATCCGCCCTTCCATCGAGGGCGTCCACCAGCGGCCCGTAGTTGTCGGTCCGGATGTACTCGAGGATCTCCTCGTCGGACATCGCGGCCACGCGGTCGGTCCGGTCCTCGAAGACGTTGATCCAGTGGTTCGTGAGGCCGACGTCGCTGAAGGCGTAGGCGCCCTGGAGGTCCCCGTCGAACCAGGGCAGCGGCTTCGCGCCCTGGGTGTGACAGACCCAGCACGGGTTCGAGAGCCCGTCGGTCTTCGTGTAACACATGACCGGGATCGCGGCCTCGAGGTTGCGGACGACATCCCGGGTCGCGATCGTCAGCGCAAAGGGATCGTAGCCCGGCGGCGGCTGAGCCTCGAAGCGGCCGTCACAGGTCGTGTCGGGACCGGAGGCGTCGTCGCCCCCGTCGTTGACCCGGCCGGCAACGCAGGCCACGCAGGCGTTGTCGGCGACGCGCTCGTTGATGGCGCACCGGATGGCCTCGCACGACGTGTCCGGCCCGGTGGGGTCGTCGCCCGCGTCGTTGCGGGTCCCCGCGTCGCACGCGACGCATGCGCCCCCGGCGACGCGCTCGTCCGCGGCGCACCGTCCCGGGACGCCGGCGTCGGAGCCACCGTCCGGCGTGGGCTCGCCGCCATCGGCGACCGGGTCGCCGCCGTCGAGGCCCGCGTCGGCCTCCGAGCTGCCCCCGCAGCCCGGCGCCGCCAGCGCCCAGCCAAGCGCGAACAGCGCCGCTCGCGAACGCATCCACATCATGATCGTCTCCCGTCTCCCCGAGTCGAAGGCGTGGGTCGAGCCCGAGGTCGCGGGCCCCACGCCAAAGAGGTCATCGCCCATCTCTGCGCTGGCAGTGTGCGCACGAGACCGCCTCTCACCACGGCCGAGGCGCGGGTCCTTCGAATGGCCCCGCGGCTGTCACCCGGGCGACGTCGAGGGCCATCTCGACCGGCTCGTGATCGAGGCCGCCGTCAGCGCGCGGCGTGCGGCGGGCGCCAGGCCCAGTCGAGGTGCAAGGCTCCGTCGACGAAGAGGTTCTCGACGGCCAGGAGCTCCGTATCGCCGTTCTCGACGCTGCGGTGGACGTTCTCCATCGGCGCCACGTTGGCGTCGCGCCCGTGGACGAAGTCCTGGTCGATCACGATGGTCCGGTAGGCCTTGTTGAGGGTGAGGGCCCGCTCCCGGCTCGGGCCGAGCAGCCAGGCCAGGTCCCGGTCGCCGCCGGGGGCCGCCCGGAGCACCTCGGCCCGGTCCACGTTCCCCTCGTCGTCGAAGAAGCGCTCGAGCATCTCGGTGTTGGCCCGCAGCTCGTCGGCGGCCCGGTTCCGCTCGAAGTAGGTGAGGATCTCCGGCTGGTCGTGCCCCGCCTGAGGAGCGTCCACGATCCCCTCGATCGTCTGGTACCGCCAGCCCTCGGCCCCGGGGAGCTTGCGCGGGAGCGTGAACGTCCCGTCCACGTTGACGCCGATCAGGCCGTGGCAGCCCATGCAGAAGCGGGTCTCCTCGTCGGTCTGGGCCCGCAGCCAGCCGTTCTCGTCCTCGATGAACCCCTGGAGCCGCCATTCGTAGACGCCCGTCATGCCGTGGAGACCGGACCCGCCGTAGCTCGGGATCAAACCATCCTCCCGGTCGTCCCGCTCGTTCTCGAAGCGGGCATAGCGGACCCCCCGCGACAGCGCGTTGGTGTTGCGGCTGTAGCGGAGCTCCTTCATCCGGGTCGCGATCATGCCCGGCGCGTCGGGGTCGACGTAGCGCACGGAGTGCAGGTACTCGGTGTCCTTCGGGTAGGCGCCCCGGAGGGTCCGCACCTCGGCCGCGGCGCCCGCGTAGTGTTCCGGTAGACCCCGGATCGCCGTGATGCGCGCGGACAGCTCCCCGTCGCCGTCGAGGTCGAAGCCCGCGACGACCTCGCTGACCGGCTCGACCTCCCGGACGAGGCCGTCGTCGGATGCCGTCGGGTCCGACGCCACCACCGCCTCGAGGATCGCGAGGTTGACCTTGTACATCTCGCGGCTCTCCCGGAAGGCCTCCGGCAGCCGGATGAACACGTCGTCGGTGCTGCCGTTGGTCGGCCAGAACGCGCCGGGGAAGGGCTTGTAGCGGAGCGCCCGCCAGCCGCTCCCGTCGCGCGCGAAGCCCTCCTCGTCGAAGCCCTGACGGAAGTCGAGGTCGGGAGCGTACCCGAGGTAGCCTTCGCGCTCGGCGAGGGCCTCCCTCAGCGGCGTGTAGTTGTCGGTCCGGATGTACGCGAGGATCTCCTCGTCGGAGATGGCGGCCACCCGCTCGGTCCGGTCCTCGAACACGTTGAGCCAGTGGTTCGTCAGGCCGACGTCGCTGAACGCGTAGGCCCGCTGCAGATCCGCATCGAACCAGGGGGACGGCTTCGTGCCCCGGGTGTGGCACACCCAGCACGGGTTCGAGCGCCCCTCGGTGCTCGTGTAACACATGACCGGGATCGCAGCCTCGAGGTTGGCCACCTCGTCGCGCGTGGCGATGGCCAGGGCGAGGGGGTCGTAGTCCTCGGGCAGCTCCGCGAGGTGAGCCCCCTCATCGACCGAGCTCGTGACCCCGAGACGGAGGCTTACGCCGATCACCACGAGAACCGCGGCTGCCAGCGCCAGGCCGCCGAGGTAATACACCGCATTCCGATTCATCGTTCCACGTCCTCGATTCAAACGGTCCATCCGTGGCCTGAGCTCGAGCGTCGCTACGATGATGCTCGCGCTCGATCGGGTCGATAGAGGCTCGACCTTCATCGGCACAGTGCTGATCAACACAGTGCTGATCAACACACGCCGATCAACGCGACGTCGATCGGCGCCGTGCCGACGGAAACGGGCGCCCCCCGAAAGGGGCGCCCGCCGATTCCCGCGAGGATTCAGTCAGCTCAGCGGCGGGCCGGCGGCCAGTTGCTGAGCACGCTGCTCCCCTCGCCGGGGTGCTGCACATTGAAGAAGATGGTGTTCATGTCCGGGACGGTCGCGGGACCGGTGGCCTCCGAGTTGGAGGGGCCGCCGGCGACGCGGAACCACGTGTAGAACGTCGTGCTGTCCGGGTCGGTGTCGAGGTAGTAGAGCGCGTCGGCCTGGCCGTTGTCGCCCGGGTTGCCGTCGGTGCCGAACCAGACCCCGCCCTCCGGGTCGATCATCATGTTGTCGACGTCGGCGAAGGCGAAGATGTTCGTGTCACCGTCGTTCGTGCCGGCGGCGGCGCGCCAGAACGTGAAGGTGGTGGACGCCGAGGGGTTGGCCGGGTTGGCCTCCTCGAGGACGAACACCGAGCCGCGGTGCCGCGCGCGGCACTC
Organism: Sandaracinaceae bacterium; assembly: GCA_050331215.1. Taxonomy (GTDB): domain Bacteria; phylum Myxococcota_A; class Polyangia; order Polyangiales; family Sandaracinaceae; genus JBHJHB01. Next base: position 14,229 of record JBHJHB010000104.1, read on the forward strand.
GCAGGAGGGCGCCGAGCAGTCGTTGGTCATGTCGCTGGCGCAGCTGTCGTCGACGCCCCGGATGGTGCTGAGGCTGCCGTCGTTGTTCAGGGAGGTGTCGTCACCGTTGTTGGTGAAGGCGATGTAGAGGCGGGGGGTGCCCGAGGCGTCGAGGGGGTTCCACTCGAGGTCCTCCGGACGGTCCGTCTCCCTGACGCCGAGCTTGTTGCCCACAGTGAAGAGGGCGCGGTAGACGTCGGCGTCGGTGGGGAAAGCGGCGATGTTGTTGTAGTCGTCGTCGACGAGCGCCTCGCCGACGGTCTCGGTGCCGTTCGAGTTGTGGGCCGTGCCCTGGTTCGGCGGGACGTCGTCCGAGTCGACCGAGATCTCGATCCAGCGGCCGTCGCCGCGGTTGTCCACGGAAGGATCCTCGCCCGTGGCCTCGCCGATGATGCCGTCGTCGAGGGTGAAGCCGGAGTCGTTGTCGAGGTCGGCGAAGTGCGCGACGTAGAGCGTCCCCTCGTCGAGGAGGTTCCGGATGGTCGCCTTGTCCATGCCCGTGCTGTAGTTGTCGGCCGAAACCCACTTCCACACGCGGCCGCCCCGGCGGTCGTTGCCGCCGTAGAGGACGATGGGCTGGCCGTCGATCAGGCCGAACTGGTCATCCACCACGAAGGTCGTGTTCTCCCACCGCGCGCGGCCGACGGCGCCGAGCTTCTGGTGGCCGTCGCCGGTGGCGGGGTCGTAGGCGATGTCGGGGGCCACGCCGGGATCGATCTCCGTCAGGAAGCCGTAGGCGTCCCGGTCGGTCACGAAGTCCGGGTTGCTGTGGCGGCCGAAGTCCGAGCTGGGGTCGGCGGTGAACTCGAAGTCCACGGGGCCGCCCGGCTCGAAGGCCGTGCCCATCGGGTCGAGGAACTGGCTGCTGTAGCCCTCCTCGAGGTCGCCGAAGTAGGACTGGACGTTCTCCTCCGCCGTGATGATGGTGCCCCACGGGGTGATGCCGCCGGAGCAGTCGCCCTGGATGCCGGGCACCACGCCGGCCGGCAGCTCGGTGCCGTCCTCGGCGAAGAAGGTCCGGCCGCCGAAGTCGAGGCCGGTCACCAGGAGGCGCGTGTTGCTGGTCGAGTCGTAGCGGATGTTGTCGGCGCGCTGGTCGACGTCCCAGGCGCGGGTGTTCGGATCCTGGACGATGCGGACCCAGCCGCCCCCGATGTTCCGGCGCCACTCCTCGATGAAGAGGTTCAGGGCGTCGGAATCCCAGGCGGCGTCGTCGGTCACGTCGAAGCCGGTCGGGAAGACGCCCCGGTTGACCATGTCCAGGGCCATGGTGAAGCCCTGGGTGTTGCGGGCCGGCGCCGAGCCGACCTCCGGGCCGCCGAAGAACGGGGACGCGGAGGAGACGTACTCGAAGTTCGACCAGATGAAGCCCGCGGTGCTGCTGCCCTCGATCTGGGGGCCACCGTTGTCCGGGGAGTTGTCGACGCCGTCGCCGAAGTAGGCGAGGTAGTCGTTGTTGGCGCCCCAGCGCGGGCCGATCACGTCGTCGGGCCGGTCGGTGATCGGCGCGAGCCAGCTGATCACGACCTGGGACTGGACGCCCTGGATGGTCCGCATCGTGTCGGTGAAGGCGTTCTCGAGCGGGAACTGCACGCCGTCCGGGAGCGTCCCGTCCCGGAACTGCCGCGCGCGGAGCTTGACGTACTCACCGACGCTGGTCGGGTTGGCCACCCCGGCTTCCCGCAGCTCGGCGATCGCCGTGTCGGTCAGGGTGAGGGCCACCATCGACGAGAGCGGCTGAGCCGCGAGGGAGTCGCTGCCCGGACGGCCCGGGGCGCCGTCCATCCCGTCCTCGCCGTCCATGCCGGGCGCACCGTCGGCACCGGGGGCGCCGTCCATACCATCCATGCCCGGGGCGCCGTCCATGCCGTCTTCGCCGTCCGCACCCATCGGGCCTTCGGGGCCGGCGGGCCCGGCCGGGCCGGCTTCGCCGCAGCCGGTCAGCGCGAGGGCGCCGATCGCCCCAATCGCTATAAGCACACGAATCGTGGCGTTATTCACGTTCCATTCCTCCGTAGGATCGCCCGGACCCTCCCGAGCGATGGCCACGTGTTTGCCCTGCTTCCGTGTCAGTGAGGCGACAGCTGGATGCACCTTCGGCGTCCGTAGCCGCACAGGTGAGTCACCGAGGCACGACGGGTCGGCATCGCGGCCACGCGTCCGCTGCGGGTGTCCCTTTCCTACCGACGCTGGCGAACACTGCCGCCCCGCGAACGGCGTCGATGCGAGGCGCCGGAACCATGGGCGGAGCGTCGCTCCAGCGGCGCCTGCCGGGTGTCGACCGTCCGCTCCGATCTTGGGTAGGCTCGCGGACGATGCGTCGCTCCGGTTGGCCGCTCGCCCTCGTCCCCGCCGCGCTGTTCGCCTTCGCGTGCGGCTCCCCACCTCCGGAGGAGCCGGCGCCGAGCGAGAGCACGGGGGGTGGCGACGAACGGGCGGACGCTTCGGCCCCGGCGCTCCGCACCACGGTGCCGGTGCCGGTCCCCACCCCGCCCGTCGAGCGGGAGGCGCTGAGCGACGCGCTCCGGAGCTTCTGGACGGGCATCGAGGAGACGGTCGCGATCCGTCCCCCCGCCGGGCCCTCCGGCGGCACCCAGGAGGCGATCGAGGCCTGGGCCTACGGGCCCTTCAAGACGTGGTTCGACGCCCGGACCCGCGCGCTCGAGCGCGCAGCCCTGCACTACTCGGCCATCCCCGAGGAGCCGGCCTACGAGCAGGCGGTGGCGGCGGGTCTCTACGGCTACGCCTTCGAGGACTTCGTGGCCGACGTGCGCGGCGCCCCGATCACCGAAGAGATCGAGCGGGACCCCGAGCAGCTCCGGGCGTACGACGAGGCGCTGCGGACCACCCTCCAGCCCCTCGCGGTGCGGTCCGCCCAGGCCTACTCGGCCTGCGTCGCGGGCCTCGAGCCGCTCGGCGACGACGCCGGCTGGGGCGAGTGGCGGGAGTACTGCCGCGCCCGGGGCCGGGATGTGATCGAGGTCTACCGCATCGACGTGCCGCCCTCCGCCCCTGCCCCGGAGGAGGAGCCGAGCGACGCGGGAGCACACCGACCGCGCAGCCACGGGCGATCCGTGACGGCCGGGGTGGCCTACCGCGGCACGTAGGCCAGGATCGGCTCGGGGTAGGTGTCGGTCACGACGAGGAAACCGTCGCCGAAGCGCGCCACGCCCTCCCAGTTGCGCGGGTGCTCGTCGTCGACCAGCTCCAGCAGGACGGGCGGGCGCCCGGTGACGCGGAACCCGTCCGGCCCGATGGCCATCTCGACCAGGCGCTCGACCTGGGGGCAGCGGGCGTGGCTCTCGCCGAGACCGAACCGCTCGGTCAGCGCGCAGGCACCCGGCTCCCAGGACGAGCCGGGCCAGTGGTAGTTCGTCACCCAGAAGCGCCCGTCCGGGTCCGGAGCGGTCGCGTCGGTCAGCCGGTACTCCAGGGGGGGGAAGGCCTCCTGGCGCACCACCCGAAGCTCCGAGTCCAGCACGACGGCCCGCGGCGCCGGGTTGGGCGCGCCATTCACCTCGTAGAGCGCGTAGAGGTGGTTGCGCCACGTCAGGAGGGCCTCGTAGCCGATGTTCTGGAGGCCGGTCTGAGCCGGCAGCTCGACGCTGAAGGACGGGTCGAGGGCCACCTCGTCGAGGTCGCCGAGGACATGGCCGCGGACCAGGAGCCCGGTGCCGCCGTGGCCCTCCGGATCCGGAAGCAGCTCCACGGCGAGGACCACCCGGTCTGCGTCGAAGACGAGCGCCTCGAAGCCGTCGAAGCGCGGATGGCCGATCAGGTCGGCGCCGAGCGCGAGCGGCACCCGGCGGGCCTCGACGGGTGGCCCGCCGCGGCGCTCGACGTAGGCCTCGAGCTCCCGGCGCTCGATCGCGAACAGCGCCGGGCCCCGCTCGAGGCGCTCCGGGTGCTGAGGGAGCAGCACGACGCGGTCGCCGTACCACGCGAGCCCGCTCACCTCGGACGCGGGGGCGTCGGGGCCGCCCAGGACCTCGACCTGGAACACGCCCGCTTCCCGGGCCTGGGGCGTCGGCCAGAGCGCGTGGGCGAACCACGACAGGGCGAGCAGCCCCGCGAGGCTCCCGACCGCGAGCCCGAAGGCGGTGCTGCGGCGACGCCTCACGATGGCGGAGCCCGACCCCAGGACGGCGGTGCAGCCCCGCCGCGCGTGTCGACCTGGCGGGCCGCGCTCTGCCGCGGTCGCCATCCGTCCGCCTCAGCCCGCGGGCGCCGGGTCAGAAGCAGAGCGACGTGCAGTTCACCCGACCGCTCCGGTTGCACGCTTCCCCGCCGGTGGCCGGCCGCCGCTGGGTCCAGACCGCGGTGCCGAGGTCGAGCGCCCAGACGTCGTTGATGTTGCCGCAGTCCGTCTTGCCGCCGAAGACGAACGCGGTCGTGCCGTCCTGGACATGCACGAAGCTGTAGCGCCGCTCGGGGGCACCGTCCTGCGGCATGGTGAAGTCGGGCGGGAAGTCGCAGAAGCCCGCGTCGGGGTTGTCGAGGGTGTCGCCGGGCTGCAGCAGCGACCACGCCTCGCTGCGCAGGTCGAAGGCCCAGACGTCGTTGAGGTTCCCGGGACCGGTGGGCGGGCCCACGTCGTGGCCCATCGCCATGATCAGCCGCTCCCGCTCCGCGTCGAGGAAGAGCTCCGGGCCGAAGCGGGCGTCGGGGGCCGTGCCCTCCCCGTCGTCGATCCGCCGCCAGGTGTCCGTCGTGAGGTCGAGGGCCCATAGGTCGCCGTAGAACGGGCCGCCGAAGCTCGGGGTCCCGCCGTAGACGTAGAGCCGGTCGCCCGCGACCACACTGCCGTGGAACAGCCGCGGGCCGGGCGCGTCGCCGGTGGGCGCGATCTCGGTCCACTCGCCGCTCTCCAGGTCGAGGGCGTAGCCGGAGCTCGTGCCCTGGAGGCTGAAGGCGCTCGTCGACACGTTCCCGCCGAACACGATCAGCCGGTCCCGGTCCGCATCGTAGGCAGCGATCGCGCTCGAGCGCGGGCTGGGCCCGATTCCGCGCGTGGGCACCGAGCGCCAGGTATCGGTGCCCAGGTCGTACGCCCATAGGTCGTCGAAGTTCTGGAAGCCCACGCCGGGGTCGGGCACCCGGCCGCCGAAGACCAGCATCCGGTCCCGCGCGGTGTCGTGGGCGGTCGCGTGGCGGGCGCGGATGCCCGGCCCGCCCGGAACCTCGAGGAGCTCCCAGCTATCGCAGTCGAGCTGGTAGGCCCAGACCTCGGACACGAACTCGTCCATCGGGCGGCAGTCGACGGGAGCCGCGATGTCGCCCCCGAAGGCCACGATCCGGCCTCGCGCGGCGTCGAGCACACCGTTGACCTCGCCCCGGGGCTCGGGCGCATCGGTCGGCCGGGCGCTGCAATCGACCGCCGGGCCGGCGTCCTCGTCGGGGGAGGCGTCCGGAGCGCCGCTGCCGGCACCGCATCCGACCGCGGAGAGGAGCGGGATCAGGGTCCAGACCAGCCGTCGGGTCGCCATGGGATCGGGTCCTACGCCGCTCCGCGGGAGAAGGTTGCGATCGGGAGCCGGAGCCGCGGACGGATCTTGTAGCACGGGCCGGCCGAGGCGCGGGACGCCTACGCTCCGGCGAGGAGGTGCGTCCAGCGCCGAGGCCGGTTCGACACGTCCGGCGGGATCGCGGACACTCGCGCGGTGCGCGGCGCGCCGGCGGCCTCGATCCTCGTGCTGACGCTCCTCGTGCTGACGCCCGTGGCATGCGGCGGCGGCGGCTCCGACGCGGGGCCGCTCCCGGATCGGGGTCCGCGGATGCCGGCCGTCGAGCTCGGCACCGGCGCGGCTCGCTTCGAGCCCATCCCGGACGCGGGGGGCACGGTGGAGCTCGTGGCGGGCCCGCAAGGCGGGTTCCACCTCGACGTGTCGGCCCGCCTGGTCGACCTGTCGCCGGACGGGCTCCGGCTGGTCTACGAGGCTCGCGACGACGAGCGGGTGTGGAGCCTCCCCACGGAGATCGACCTGACGCGCAGCTCCGTCGTGCCCGAGGGGCAGAGGGCGTACCTCAGGGTGGGCGACCTCCTCGTGCTCGACATCGACGAGCCGACCCAGGTGGAGGGGCGGACGGTCGCCCTGCGGGTCACCGCGCGGGCGGCCGACGGGGAGATGGCGAGCGACGAGCGGGCGGTTCGCATCGTCGATGACGAATAGCCGCGCCGGCACGAGCGGAACCCGCGCGGTTGCCATCGGCGGCCTCGAGGCGCGACACTGGCTCCGGATCGGGTCCCCGGGGGGACGAAGGGACGCGCACCCGGCCGTATCGAAGGACGACACCCATGGCTTCCTCCGGCGACGACTTCATCATCTGCCATGTCTGCGGGTTCAAGAACGCGGAGCACGCTGAGCGCTGCGTCGCGTGCGGCGCTCGCCTCGACGAGATCGGGGCGGACGACGACCTTCAGCGGCGCGCGCCCCAGGAGGGCTTCGACATCCGCTGGGCGGTGCTCAGCTTCATCATCTACCTCGCGCTCCAGGCGGTGGCGCTGGTCGCGCTTCCGATGGTGATCGACGCCTACGACCCGCAGGGCTTCAGCGCGCTGATGATCACGTTCGTGGTGTGGTTCTTCGGGGGCGCGCTGGTCGGGTTCCTGTCCGCGCGAAAGACGTTCGTGGAGCCCGCGGTCGGGGCGGCCTTCGCGCTGATCCCGACCGTGTACTGGATGGTGACGCACAGCCCGGAGGCCCCCCCCGAGCTCGGGGGAGGCTTCCAGCTCAGCTACGTCCAGTACATGATCGGCGGTCTGATCGGCGGGATGCTCTCGCTGTTCGGCGCGTTCGTCGGCGAGAAGATCCAGGACGGCACTCGCGGCCGCGCCCGGGCCTGAGCTGCGCGTCCTGGCGCCTACTCGATCCGGTCGCCGGTGAAGCCGGTCCGGAAGGTCAGCTCCGCGGCGAGGACCAGGGCCTCGAGCTCCTCGTCCATGTCCGGGTCGCCAGCCCAGAGGCAGCCGCCGGCGTAGGCGACCTGCACGGTCCCGGGCCGCATGGCGTCGACCCGCCAGTCCTCGCTCTCCGCGGAGCCGCTCGTCACGAGGTCGGCGTGGGCCGACGAGACGCCCAGGAGCGCGCAGTTGCCCCCGTTGGTGGCGACGCCGGCCCCGAGGAGGAGGTCGAAGCGGTCCCCCTCCTCGCTGATCAGCCCGAAGGTGTCGCGGCTGACCGTCACCACCTCGCCCTCGCAGACCCGCTCGCAGGACGGGTTCAGCGTGCCCTCGCCGCACTCCTCGGGGTTCGGCGCCCGCGTGAACCCGGAGCACTCCTGGCCCGGGATCTGGACCCACGTGCGGTTCGGGAACTCCGGCTGGCGCCGCTCCGCCAGCACCTCCGTCGGCCAGGCCTCGCTCGGGCAGAGCACCTCGTCGCGGGCGCAGTCCAGGTCGAACACGAGCTCGCCGAGCTCACCCGCCGCGACCCGCAGCTCCCCACCCTCGGCGGGCAGCGAGCCCTCGTACGTGGCGCCGCCGATGCCGAGCTCCACCGACAGCGAATCGTCGTAGTCGATCGCCCAGCGCCCATCGATCTCCGGCGCGGGCGTCTGCGAGAAAAAGGCCCCTTCGCAGCCGCCGTCGGCGCCGAGCAGCACTGGCCAGCCGGCCAGAAAGCACAACGATACAGCTACGGTTCTCCATCCTTCGGTCATGCGTACCCTCCTTACGCACATGGATTCAGCACGATACGTGCCTTGTGATTAGTCTATCATAATCGGCCGGCCCGACCGCAAGCGTGAACGCGGGTTCGCGCGCCTTCGCGAACGGATGGTCGCACGTACCCCAAGGGAACGGAGCAACGGGGGCGGGCTTTGGGCCGATAGCCCCCGTATCCACCACCACCCCCGGGGGGTCCGCCTCGCCGGGTGTTCCTCGCCGGGTGCGCCCCCGGGGCCCGGCGCGGCCGCTACACCCGGAGGCGGAACGCGAAGGACGGGACCACCACCACCCCGTTCCGCTCCACCCGCACCGTGCCGAGGCGTCCCCACCACGCCTCGTGGTCGATCGCGATCTCCATCAGCAGGTGGAAGCGGCGGAACCCGACGCCCATGCCGAACACGCCCCCGGTCCGCAGGCCCGTGCCATACGCGTCGCGTCGTGCATCGGTGGGGCCGATCCGCCCGTTCGCGTGGTCCACGCCGAGGCGGAGACCGAACCACGCGGAGTAGAGGCTCGACACGTCGAAGGCGAGGACGACGGGCAGCTCCACCCCGGCCCGGAAGGCCTGGCCGCTCTGGGCGGGCTCTGTCTCGAGCCAGCCGGCGTGCGGCGATAGACCCAGCACGAGGCGCAGGCCGCCGCCCGCCGGCACGGTGCCGCGCACCGCCACGCGGCCGGTCGACCCCGCGATCTGGGCGCCGAGGTCGACGCGGTCGCCGACGCCGCGGCGGACGAAAGCGACCGGGACGGCGCCGCCGGGCTGAGCGAACGTGAGGAGCCGGGCGCCCGCGTCCGGCGGCTCCCCTCCGTCGAGCGGTCCCAGCGGGACGCGGAAGGAGCCGCCGGCCCCGAGGTCGGTCCGCCGTGCAGGCACCGTGCCGCCTCCGGTGAGCGTCGGCAGCGGAGCCGCGCAGCCCGCGCCGGCAAGGACCGTGGCCAGCGGCATCGCCGCCGTCAGCGCGGCGCCGAGCCGCGCCGTCGGGCGGCGCGCGCCTGGCCGGAGCGGGCGCCGGCCGGTCGGCGCCGCTCGTGGCCGGGGCGCGCGCGGCAGGGAAGGGAGGGAGAGCACCCGGCGGCGATCGGCGCGGCCCGCGGGGGCCTGCCTAGGAGGCGCGGAACCGCGAGGGGTAGCTCCCGCTCGCGACGCGCTCCTTGAGCTCTTGGTCGTCCGGGTGCAGCTTCAGCGCCTTCTCGACCAGGTTGGCTTCCTCCTCGGGATGGTCCGGGTCCGGGAGGCAGCACTCCACCGGGCAGACCGCCTGGCAGGCCTCGTGGTCGTAGAAGCCGACGCACTCGGTGCACAGGTCGGGGTCGATCACGTAGATCTCCTCGCCCTCGCTGATCGCCTGGTTCGGGCACTCCGGCTCACACGCGCCGCAGTTGATGCAGTCGGTCGTGATATGGGTCGCCATCAGGGGGTGGTCTCGCTCGCGAAAGGGGTTCTCGGGTGGCCAGCCTATAGGGCTCCGGTAGGGTGCCGTCAACGGGATTCGCTGGCCCCGGGGGGCCCGCTTCGCTCGCGTTTCCTTGGCGTTCCGTCCCGGCGAAGCGTGCGCACGCTCATCCGGCGCCCAGCGTCGGTAGCCGCACGATCCGCCTGGGGCGCGGCGGCGCGCCAGGCGGCGGGTCGGGGAGCGTCCCGTCCCGCTCGACGAGGTCCGCGACCAGGTCGACGCCGCCCGCCGCGGTCACGACCGCGCGACGGATCTCGCCGACGTGCGCGGTCCCGTTCGCGAGGATCGTGCGCCCGTCGATGTCGGGCGCCTGCCCCCACCACCGGCCTTCGAGGAGCAGGTCGCTCTCGGCGCTGAGCCCCTCGACCAGCACCTCGAGCTCCCGGCCGACGAGCGCCTGGTTGTGGCGCTGCCCGATCGTGTGCTGGGCCTCCGCGAGGGCGGCGTAGCGCGCGTCGATCACGTCGTCGGGCACGGCCTCCCCCCGCTCCGGGCTCGCCGTGCCCTCCTCGGGCGAGTAGCGAAACAGGCCGACCCGGTCGAAGCGCGCCCACCGGACGAAGTCGAGGAGCTCCGCGGCGTCCTCTTCCGTCTCGCCGGGGTGACCGACGATGAAGGCCGTCCGGAATACGAGCTCCGGGACCCGGGACCTCAGCCGCTCGACGAGCCTCCTCAGCCTCGGGCCCCCGGGGCCGCGCCGCATGCGCCGGAGCACCGCCTCGCTCGCGTGCTGGAGCGGCATGTCGACGTAGGGGAGCACCCGCGGGTGCTCGGCGAGGAGCGCGAGCAGCGGCTCCCCGGTCGCCTCGGGGTAGAGGTAGAAGACCCGCACCCACCGGACGCCGGGCACCTCCGCGACCTGCGCCACGAGCTCGGCCAGCGACGACCCGTCCCGGAGGTCCCGCCCGTAGGCGACCGTGTCCTGGCTGATCAGGTTGACCTCGACGGTCCCGCCCTCCGCGAGCCGGACGACCTCGCTCACCACGTCCGCGATCGGGCGGCTCCGCAGCTTGCCGCGGAACGACGGGATCGCGCAGAACGCGCAGGACCGGTTGCAGCCCTCGGCGATCTTGACGTAGGCGCGGTGCCGGCCCTCGCTGAGGTGCCGCGGATCGGACGCGCGGAGCGTGAAGTGGGCCGGGTTGCCGACCTGCATCCGCGGGCTGGCCGTGGGGCTCTCCAGGATCGGACCGAGGCGGAGCATGTCGCTCGATCCGAGGAAGTGGTCGACCTCCGGCAGCTCATGCGCGAGCTCCTCCGGGTAGCGCTGGCTGAGGCAGCCGGCGACGACGAGGCGCTCGCAGGCGCCCTCGTCCTTCAGGCGACCCATGGCCAGGATCGTGTCGATCGACTCCTCCTTGGCCGGCTCGATGAACCCGCACGTGTTGACGACGATCACCCGCGCGTCTTCCGGCCGGTCCACGTGCCGATAGCCGGCGAGGCCGCTGACCCCGAGCATCACCTCGGTGTCCACCCGGTTCTTCGGGCAGCCGAGGCTGATGAAGTGGATCGTGCGGTCTCGGGGGATCGTGCGGTCAGTGGGGATCGTGCGGTCGGTCGGGATGGTGCTGTCGTCGCTCATGGCGGGGACCGCGCACCGTGTGGCGCCCGGTGGGCGTCGTCAAGGTCGGGGCGTGGTGCGAGACGACGTCCACGGGGTCGGTTCATCGTGCTGGTTCTTTGTGCTTGGCCGGGGCCCTCCTGCGCTGGTACTCGGCCGGGCCGTGGCGAAGGGCGGTCGGACGAAGGGAAGGGCCAAGGGCAAGGGCAAGGGCCGGCTCAGCGCCGGTACCGCGGACCCGCACGACCTCTACCAGCGCACCGTCCAGGACACCGCGTTCGAGGTCCAGCTGATCCGCAAGCTCTTCCGGCGCCGGGTCGGTCGGCCGGCCCGGAGCCTGCGGGAGGACTTCTGCGGGACCGCGCTGCTGTGCGCGGACTGGGTGCGGAGCCACCCGGAGCGCACGGCCCTCGGCGTGGACATCGACCCCAAGGTCCTTCGCTGGGGCGAGGAGCACAACGTCGCCCCGCTCGGCGAGGACCGCCATCGCGTGACCCTCCGCCGCGCCGACGTGCGCGCTCCGAGCGACGACCGGAGCGACGTGCTGGTCGCGTTCAACTACAGCTACTTCTGCTTCCGGGACCGCCCGTCGCTCCGCGCCTACTTCGAGGCGGCTCGCGGCCACCTGCGGGACGACGGGCTGCTGCTCCTCGACCTCTTCGGCGGGTGGGAGGCCCAGCAGGTGATCGAGGAGGAGCGCAAGTACCGCGGCTACCGCTACGTGTGGCACCAGGCCGCCTTCAACCCGATCGACCACCACCTCGAGGCCCACATCCACTTCCGCTTCGCCGACGGCACGGAGCTCCGCAACGCCTTCACGTACAAGTGGCGGCTCTGGACGCTGCCGGAGGTGCAGGAGCTCCTCCTCGAGGCGGGCTTCCCCCACGTCGAGGTGCTCTGGGAGGACGAGGACGAGGACCTCGAGGGCACCGGCACCTTTCGCCCCCGCACCAAGGTGCGCAACGACCCCGGCTTCAACGCCTACCTGCTGGCGTCGGCCTCCCCGCTGCGCTCCACGAAGCGCAGGGGCCGCCGAGCCCCCTAGTCACCGGTCTCAGCGATTCGTGGCAAAACCCCGCCGGCCCTCGACGCCCGACTCGGCGTCACTCGTCCTCGAAATACGCGAAGCATTCCTCGTCGTCGTTCCTTGATTCGGGCGCCGATCGCTCGCCGGGATTGACCACTCACTGCTGTTCCAGGTGACTAGCCGAGCCGCTCGGCGATGCGCTCCGCGGCTCGGGTCGCCATCGCCATGATCGTGATCTGGGGGTTCACGCCCAGCGGGCCGCGCACGCTCGAGCCGTCCACGAGGTAGAGGCCCTTCACGTCGTGCGTCTCGTGGTCGAGGTCGACGACGCTGGTCTTCGGGTCCCTGCCGATCCGGGCGGTGCCGAGCGGGTGGTAGCTCGTCGCGAGGAACTCCGAGGCGTGGAACCGCCGCGCCTTGAAGCGCTCGAAGTCCTTGCGGTCCTCCACCACCGGGAAGCCGGTGGTGACCGGGTAGAGGCGCCGGGCCCCGGCTGCGAAGGCCATCTCCCCGAGGAGCACGAAGGCGCGGTGCATCCGGTCGACGTCGGCGCGCGAGAAGCTGTAGCGGACCACCGGCAGGCCGCCGGGGCCCGCCCGTACCGTCCCGCTCGCCGCGGCGTCCCGGATCAGCGTGCCGAAGCCCCCGATCCGGTCGCGCGCGTCGAGGAACTCCGCGAGCCGGCGCCCGGTCAGGGGCGTCATCATCGGGAGGTAGTTGTTGTCCGGCTGGGCGATGTTGAGGAGGATCCCCTCCTGCAGGAACTCCCCGGAGAAGTAGCCCTGGGGGATGTGCTTGTGCCCCCGGATCTCCTCGTCGAAGAGCGCCGCCACCCCGCTCGACGGGTGCACGGTGAGGTTGCGGCCGAGCTGGCCGCTCCCGTTGGCCAGGCCCTGCCGCTCCAGGAACAGCGGCGTGGACAGGGCCCCGCCGGCGAACACCACCACGCGCGCCCGCACCTCGAGGGCCCGCCCGTTCCGGTCGCGGGCCTCGATGCCGACCGCGCGGTCCCCTTCCAGGAGCACCCGCTCCGCCTTGAGGCCCGTCAGCAGCAGGTTCCCCCGCTCGAGGGCCGGCGGGAGGTAGCTCAGGTTGGTGCTCTTGCGCGCGTCGGTGCGGCAGCCGAAGTCGCAGAAGCCCTCGCCCTGGCAGCCGGGCGCGTTCCGGAGCATCCACTGGTGCGACCACCCGAGGCTGTCGCAGCCCGCCTGCATCAGCTGGACGATCGGGCCGGACGCCCTGTGGTCGGCCTCCTCGACCTGGAGGATCCGCTCCACCCGCTCGAAGTACGGCTCCATCCGCTTCGGCGAGAGCTCGTCGGTGCCCATCTCCTGGCCCCACCGCTCGAGCACCCACTCCGGGGTCCGGAAGCAGCTCCCGGTGTTGATCGCCGTCGAGCCGCCGACCAGGCGCCCGGCGAGGATCGGCAGAGCGGTGTTTCCCAGGGTCACCGAGCCCCGGTAGAAGTCGAAGTGGGCCTGGACCGAGCTCCCGGTGAAGCTGTCGCGCTGGTGGAAGTCCCCCTCCTCGACGAAGACGACCGCGTAGCCACGCTCGGCGAGCTCCTTGCCCACCACCGCGCCGCCCGCCCCGGTGCCGACCACCACCACCTCGCACTCGATCGGCCCGGGCTCGGTCCACGCCGTCGCCGCGACGATCTGCTGGAGGTAGCGCGGCGTCTCGAGGTTGGTGACGACGTTCAGCTTCCCGCCGAGGGCCCGGTACACCGGGGGGCTGTCGAAGTGGGGGAACTTGAGCCCGAACGACAGGGCCCCGAGGGGGGCCCTCATCACCGGGTCGTTCAGCCACCGCTGGAGCAGCGCCTCCTGGGCCGCGGGGTCGAGCCTCCGGAACGGTCGGCCGGTTCGAAGGACCGCGGCCTGATCGATCAGCGTCACCGCGGCCCCGAAGGCCCGCACCGCCCACGGGGAGAGGTGCTCGAGGACGCCCTCGGTCAGCGCGAGGGACCGCTCATCGGCGCCGGGGAAGGTGCGCCCCGGCGGGATCATCGCCTCCGCGAGCGCCAGCGCGGCGCGCCGCTGACCCTCGCTGAGCGTGGAGGGGCGTTCATCCGGCGTGAGGTTGAGCTTGAGCACAGCGACGGGTGTTGGGCCGGCCGGTGCGACCGAGCAAGGAGCGGCGGGGCCGACGGATGAGGAAGATCAGTCCTCCTCGAGCACGGTGCCGAGGCAGACCCCGGGTGGCCCGTTGGGTCGCGAGTCCAGGATCTCGATCGCGAGGTCGGCCTCGGCCGCCGATTCCTCGGTGAAGCAGCGGAAGCCGGCGTCGAAGCGGCACCCGCCGTCGCGCCGGCACGGGCGCATGCACGCGGTGAAGGACAGCCGGGTCGGCGCGGGGCGGAACCGCACGCAGTTCGAGCCGTCGGGGCAGGAGTCCGCCTCGCAGCTGAAGATGGTGCACTGGCCGTTCTGGACGGTGCGGTCGCACTGGCGGTCGTTGTTCAGGCTGCAGTCGAGGCTCGTCTGGCAGCTGTCTCCGATCGTCGGGGCGCACCCGGCCGCGAGGCAGGCGATCGCGCACCCGGCGACGGCGGCGGCGTGGGGGCCTCGCATGGCGGCGCAGCATAGCCCCGTCCGGGCGGCGACGCCCACGCGCCCCGAGCGCTCGGGGCGGAGTACCTTTGCGGCGTGTCCTCTCGGGGTCGAACGGCGGCGCTCGCGACCGCGCTCCTGGGCCTCTCGGCGGCCGCGGACGCCCAGCCGGCGGACCCGTGGGCCGCGGTCCGCGCGGCGGTGGTCGCCGAGCGGGACCCGGAGGCGCTGCGGAGGCTGGACGCGCTGCCGGCCGAGCGGCGCGCTGCCGCGGACGCGAGCTACCTGCGGGCGCGCCTCGAGGCGCGTCAGGGCCGCCTCGCCGAGGCCCTCGCGGCGGGGCCGGTCGGCGAGACGCAGGCCGAGCTCCCGTCTCGAGTGCGGGCCGACCTGCGACGCCGCCGGGCCGCCTGGGCCGCCCGGGCCGGCGGCTGCCGCTCCGCCCTGGCGGACCTCGAGGCCCTCGCCGATCGAGGCCCCGACGTCGCGGCCCTGGCCGCCGAGTGCACGCTCGCGGCGGGCGACCTGGCCGCCGCCGAGACCCGCCTCGGGGAGGTGCTGGCTGCGGCCAGCCGCCAGGTCGACACCGTCGCCGTGCGCTTCCACCTCGCCGAGGTCCATCTCCGGAGCGGGCGCCGCGATGACGCCATGAGCCTCCTCCGGGAGATCGTGGTGCGCCGACCCGAGCACCCCGAGGCGGAGGCCGCGCTCGAGGCGCTCGAGGCGCTCGAGGGCGCGCCCCCCGAGCTGACGCACCGCGAGAGGCTGCGTCGGGCGGCGCGCCTCCTCGACCAGCACCGCCCCCGGGCGGCCCTCGCGGAGATCGAGCGGGCGGGGCCGCCCCCGAGCCGCAGCGCCCGACGCCGGGCGACCCACCTGCGGGGCATGGCGCTCTACGGGATGCGCGGCGAGGCCTACGCGGAGGCGGCGCGGGTGCTGGCCGAGAGCGCGAGGCTGGGGGGCCCGACCGCGGCCGAGGACGAGTTCCACGCCGCCCGCGCGCTGAGCCGCGCCGACCAGGACCGGCGGGCGGTGCGCGCGTACCGCCGCTTCGCGGAGCGCCACCCGGACCATGCCCGCGCCGACGAGGCACGCTACCTCGCGGGCTGGCTCGAGCTCCGCCATGGGGTGCCGGGCGCGGAGCGCCGCATGGAGCGGTTCCGGCGCAGCGCGGGCCGGGGCGAGCTCCACCGCGAGGCGACGTGGCAGCTCGCGCTGCGGGCCTTCGAGCGCCGGCGCCACCGGCGGGCCAGGTCCCTCTTCACGACCTACGCCGGGCTCGGTCGAGGCGCCATGGTGGAGGGTCGCGGGCGCTACTGGGCGGGGCGCGCGGCCCAGGAGGCCGGGCGGCGAGCCGACGCGGTCCGCGACTACCGGCACGTCCTCCGGGTCGAGCCGCTCCACTGGTACGCGCTCCTCGCGCGGGAGCGCCTCGTCGAGCTCGACGAGGACCCGGGCACGCCGTTTCCGGAGCCGGCCGCGGAGGGCGAGCCCCCCGCGGCCCCGGCCGCGCCGCTGGGCGCGGCGGCAGCCGTGTACGATCGACTCGGCCTGCGCCGGGACGCGGCGAGCGCGGTGCGGGCGGAGGAGCACCGCTACCGGCAGGCGGGGCTCCGGACGCTGGTCGCGGCGTACGCGGCGGTGGGCGAGGCCACCCGCCCCCTGCGGCTCGTCGGGGGGCCCTCGACGGTGGCCCGCCCGGCGGCGCCGGGGCCGGTGGACCGGTGGCGCTGGCAGGCGGCGTTCCCCCGGCCGTGGCTGGGCGCGGTCGCGCCGGCGGCCGCGGGCGCCGGCCTCGCCCCGGCCCACGTCTACGCGGTGATGCGGCAGGAGAGCGGCTTCGACCCCGACGTGATGTCCTACGCGGGCGCGGTCGGCCTGCTCCAGCTCCTTCCCAGCACCGCGGCCTGGGTGGCGGGGCGGAGCGGAATCGACGTGCCGGCCGCCGAGCTGTTCCGCCCGCGGGTCAACATCCGCCTCGGCGCGGCCCTGATCGGCCGCCTCGTCGACCGCTACGGCATCCCCCTCGCGTTCGCGGCCTACAACGGCGGCAGCGCGGCAGTGGAGCGCTGGCTCCGCGAGCGGGGCGACCTGCCCCTCGACCACTTCGTCGAGCGCATCTCCTACACCCAGACCCGGGGCTACGTGCGCCGGGTCACGGGGCACCTCGCGCACTATCTCTACCTCGCCGGGCCGGACGGCGAGTGGCCGATGCGGCTCCCCCTCGCCCCCCCGGCCCCTGACCGCGTCCTCCCCGAGGGACCGACCCTGCCGTGACGCGCCCGATCGAGCAGCGCTACGAGGACCCCCTCGACCGCATCTGGCGCACCGCCCTCGCGCGCATCGGCCTCCGGGTCACGCGCTCGGCGGAGGTGTTCGCGTCCACCGACGGGCGGGGGACCCTCACGCTGGGGGAGGCCTCGACCCTCGATGCGGACGACTGCCTGGCCCAGATGGTGCTCCACGAGCTCTGCCACGCGCTCGTCGAGGGCCCCGAGAGCCTCGAGCGGCCGGACTGGGGCCTCGAGAACGACGGCCCCCGGGACCTCTTCCGGGAGCACGCCTGCCTGAGGCTCCAGGCCTACCTCGCGGGCGCGCACGGGCTGCGGCGGGTGCTGGCTCCGACGACCGAGCACCGGGCCTTCTACGATCGCCTCGGGCCGATGCCCCTCGAGCCTCGGAGCGACGCGACGGTGCAGGCGGCCCGCCGAGGCCTCGCCCGGGCGGACCGCCCGCCGTGGGGCCCGCACCTGAGG
This sequence comes from Sandaracinaceae bacterium, assembly GCA_050331215.1. Lineage (GTDB taxonomy): Bacteria > Myxococcota_A > Polyangia > Polyangiales > Sandaracinaceae > JBHJHB01. The sequence goes on from JBHJHB010000104.1 coordinate 31,284, forward strand.
CGGGCGCTCACCGCGACCGCGCTGGTCGCCCGGATGGCCGCCGAGGGGGCGGAGCCGGGCTCGCTCTGGGCGCTGGTCGAGGGCCCCCCGCCACGCCACCCCGGAGGCCCCTTCCTGCATGCCGCGCCGCCGGCCGGCGCTCGCTGCGGTACCTGCGTGTGGCAGCGCCTGGCCGGTCCGGGGCCGAGGGTCCCGCGCTGCCACCAGCTCGACGACCGGCGCGTCGACCCGGTCTGGCCGGCCTGCGAGTGGTTCGAGGGGTCCCTCGACTGCCACCGCTGCGGCGCATGCTGCCGGGAGGCGTACACCACGGTCGAGCTCGGCCCGCGGGAGCGGCTGGTGCGGCGGCACCCCGAGCTCGTCGAGGAACGGGACGGGCGCCTGTCGGTGCGCCGGTCCGGTCGCCGGTGCGCGGCGCTGGAGGGCGCCGGCGACCCCGACGCGCCCTTCACCTGCCGCGTCTACGAGGACCGCCCGCGGACCTGTCGGGAGTTCGCGCGGGGCAGCGCGAGCTGCCTCGACGCGCGCCGGCGCGTCGGCCTGTAGGCGGTGGCGGAAGGCGCATCTCCGCCACCGTCCGAGGGGGTGCCTCCTCGACCTGGTTGCCACAGGTCGCACCGAGAGCCGGGCCGCGCCACACGCTCGCTCCGCCCGCGCCATGGCGCGCTCCCGGGCTCCGGCTCGTCCTCGGGGGACCCGACGTCCGGCGCGCTACGACGAGCGCGGCGCGCGCACGTCGAAGCGGATGACCACCTCGTCCCGGATCAGGTCGTCCGGCATCCCGGGGTACACGATCCCCCAGTCGTTCCGGTCGATCTGGAACTCCGCGCGGGCCCGGGCCTCCTCGTCGGTCACCTCGATCGTCGCGGGGAACGTGATCGCGTGGGTCTGCCCGTGCAGCGTCAGGTTGCCGGTCACCGTGTGGGTCGCGTCGCCGTCGGCGCCCTCCGCGATGCGGGTCGACTCGAAGGTCGCCGTCGGGAACGCCTCGACGTCGAAGAAGTCCTCGGTCTTCAGGTGGTTCGCGAGGCGATCGGGCTCGATCTCGAGGGACGCCATCCGGATCGTGACCGCCACCCGGCTCGCGGTGAGCTCGTCGGCGCGCAGGTCGATCGTGCCCTCGAACTGGGGGAACCGGCCGTCGTGGCTCTGGGTCACTTTCGCGCCGGTGAAGCCGACGCTGCTCCGGCCGACGTCCACGGTCAGCTGCTCCGGCTCGCCGGCCTCGCCCTCGGCACCCTCGGCTTCGGCGGCCTCATCCTCGGCGGCCTCATCCTCGGCGGCCTGGCCCTCGGCGGCCTGGCCCTCGGCCGCCTCCGGCACCTCGGCGGGCGCTTCCTCCACCGTCGCCTCGGCGACGCCCTCGGTGTAGCTCTGGCCGCACCCCACCATCGCGGCGACGAGGCTGATCGCGATCGACACGTCTCTCATGGCTGTCATCCTCCGTGGTCCTTCGTGGTCCTTCGGCGGGGAAGGCTCCGGCCGGCGGCGTCGGGGCGGGAGCCATGGAATTTCGATGGCAGGCATCGAGCCCGGGCATCGGGCCGCTCGCCTCAATCGAGCTCGGCGAGGACCCACCGGCCCACCGCCTCGGTCCCGAGATCGCCCCCGACGTCGGCCGTGCACCGCCGCTCCTCGATCGCCCGACGCACCAGGGCCACGAGCCGCCGCTCCTCCTCGGGGTAGCCGAGGTGCGCGAGCAGCATGCCCACGCTCAGCACCGTGGCCAGCGGGTTGGCGCGGTCCTGCCCCGCGATGTCGGGGGCGCTCCCGTGGACCGGCTCGAACAGGCCGATCCCGCCGGGCCGGACGTTGGCGCTGCCCGCCATCCCGAGGCCACCCTGCAGCGCCGCCCCGAGGTCCGTGATGATGTCGCCGAACAGGTTGTTGGTGACCACCACCTGATAGGCGCTCGGGTCCCGCACGAGCTGGTAGCAGAGCGCGTCGACGTACTGGTGCACCGCCTCGATGTTGGGGTGCTCCGCTGCGACCTCCCGGAAGACGCGCCGCCAGAGCCCGTGGGCGTGCTGCATCGCGTTCGACTTGTCCGCCATGTGGACGCGGGTGCGGCCGCTCTCCTTCGCGAACGCGAACGCGGCCCGGACGATGCGCTCGACGCCCTTGCGGGTGTTCAGGTCCTCGTTGATCGCGACCTCGTCCGGCGTCCCCCGCTTGAACTGACCGCCCACGCCCACGTAGACGCCCTCCGTGTTCTCCCGGAACACCACGAAGTCGCAGTCCGCGGCCCGGCGGTCCCGGAGTGGCATCAGCCGGTCGTGGAGGCACACCACGGGCCGGACGTTCGCGTAGAGGTCGAGGCCGAACCGGAGGCCGAACAGAATGTCCCGCGCGTAGCCCAGGTCCGGCACCCGGGGGTCGCCGAGCGCCCCGAGAAGAATTGCGTCGCAGCCGTCGCGGATCGCCCGCCGGTCCGCCTCCGGGAACGTCGCCCCGTCCCGGAGGTAGCGGTCGGCCCCCAGGTCGAAGGGGACCAGCTCGAGGGGAAGGCCCCGGCGGTCCCGGAGCCGCTCGAGCACCGCGACCCCCACCGGGATCACTTCCTTGCCGATGCCGTCGCCGGGGATGACCGCGATGCGATGCCGCTCCGCCATCCGCGCAAAGTTACCACGCCGCTTCTGCCCCGGGGCGGGGGCGTCCGCTTGACTTGCTGCGCTGGGCACGCGACTTTTCTCGGGATGCGCTGGGACAGGCCGCGCCCATGAACATCATCACGGCCGGTCATTCCGACGTCGGGCAACAGCGGGAGCACAACGAGGACAGCTTCTGCATCCTCCCCGAGTACGACCTCTTCGTGGTCGCCGACGGGATGGGAGGCCATCGTGCGGGTGACGTCGCCAGCAAGATGGCGACCCACACCATCGCGTCGTTCTTCCAGGCAACGTCCAAGGAGGACGCGACCTGGCCGTTCCACTTCGACCCGCACCTCTCGGTCGAAGAGAACCGCCTGATCACCGGCATCAAGGTCGCCAACAAGCGCATCTTCGAGGCCTCCACCAAGTACCGGGAGGTCCACGGGATGGGCACGACGGTGGTCGGGGCGCTCTTCAGCCGGGAGCGGGGCCGCATGTACGTCGCCCACGTGGGCGACAGCCGCGCGTACCGCATCCGGGACGGCGAGATCACCCAGCTCACCCGCGACCACTCGCTGCTCAACGACTACCTGCTGGTCATGCCCGACATGACCCAGGAGCAGCGGGACGAGCTCCCGAAGAACGTGATCACCCGGGCGCTCGGCATGCAGGACAGCGTGGTCGTGGACCTGGTCCCCGAGCAGCCGCAGACCGGCGACATCTACGTGCTGTGCTCGGACGGCCTCAGCGGGATGCTCGGCGACGAGGACATCCGGGACCTGGTCCTCGACAGCGGCGAGGACCTCGACTCCGCGGTCAGAGCGCTGATCGAGAAGGCGAACGCCAACGGGGGCGAGGACAACGTCACCGTCGTGCTCCTCCGCATCGACGAGTAGCGACGACGGGGTGGCGCCCGATGGCCGCGCCAGGATGCCTGCGGGCGGGGCTCCCGGCTCGCCGACGCATGCGGGCGGCGCGGCGACGCGGATCGAGCCCGCGCCCGACCCCTCGACGCTTCGACGTTGACCCCCTGCCCCAGTGCCGCCAATCTCCCGCCCACCGGACCTGGAAGGACCCCGATGTCGACCGACCGTTACGAGGAGGCCACCAGCCTCGACCTGGCGATCCTGCTGATGATGCCGGCCTCGATCGTCATCATCCTGCTCGTGTCGATCTGGCTCGGCGCCAAGCCGATCCCGCAGGACGCCGCGTCCACGGAGCCGGCCGCGGCGACCGAGGCGTCGGCCACCGCCGACTGAGCGCGTCGCCGAGGCGCCGCCGCCTGGCGCCCCGCCGCCCGCCCCTCAGCGCCCGGCCGGCCGCCCGCCCTTGCGGGGGTCACTCGCCGCCCTGAGCGTCCGGCGCGGGCCCTCGTCGTCGACCTGGATCGCCTGGACGACGGCGCTGTAGCGCATCTCCGCGAGGCGATGGCCGCGGGCCGCGAGGCGCGCCTCGAGCTCGGCGGGCAGCTCGCCCTCGTGCTGGAGGGACTCCGGCTCGCCCTGGTGGTGCACCCGCGGCCTGGCGATCGCCTCCTCCGGCGTATCCCCCGCGACGAGCACGAAGTAGGCGACCTGCTCCAGCGCGGTGGGGATCCGGCTGCCGCCGCTCGCCCCGACGCAGAGCGCGGGGCCATCGGCGTCGAGCACGATCGTCGGGGCCATCGACGAGACCGGCCGCCGCCCCGGGCCGGGGAGGTTGGGCGCGCCCCCGACGAGGCCGAAGGCGTTCTGTTCGCCGACCTCCCGCGCGAAGTCGTCCATCTCGTCGTTCATCACGATGCCCGCTGCGCTGAAGCGGGCGCCGAAGGGCAGGTTCACGGTGGTGGTGACCGACGCGACGTTGCCCTCGGCGTCGACCACGCAGAGGTGGCTGGTGCCCGCGTCGAGGCCGGGCCGGGCGGCGCGGGGCTCGGCCCGCCCGGGGATGGGCACCGCGTAGTGTACCGAGTCCCGCGCGAGGGTCGGATGGAATACGCGCGCTCGCGCCTCGCCCCGCGCCGGGTCGATCAGGCCCGCCAGCGGCACGTCGACGTGGTCGGGGTCGCCCACGTAGAGGTGCCGGTCGAGGTAGGCCCCCTTCCAGGACTCCGCGAACGCGTGGCGCAAGAGCGCGCTGTCCTCGCCCCGGCGCTCCTCCGGGAGCCACGCCTCGAGGAGCGCGAGGGACTGGAGGACGGTGAAGCCGCCCGCGCTCGGCGGGGGCGCCGTGACCCACGTGTAGCCGAAGTGCCGGCCCAGGATCGGCTCGCGGGTCAGCACCTCGTAGGCGCCGAGGTCGTCGAGGGTCATCACGCCCCCGTGGGCCCGGACCGCGCGGACGATCGCCCGCGCGATCGTGCCGCGGTAGAACGGCCGCGCCCCCGAGCGCGCGAACGCCGCCAGGGTGCGGGCGTGCGCCGGGTTGCGGATCCGGTGCCCCGCCGGGATCCGGTCCGCGCCGGGCGGGAACCAGCGGCCCCACACGGGGTCGGCCCGCATCGGCTCCGCGAGCCAGGCGCTGAAGCGCTCGAACCGATCGTTGGCCTCGAAGCCCTCGGTCGCGTAGCGGATCGCGGGCGCCGCGATCTGGGCGCGGTTCACCTCCCCGGAGCCGAACCGCTCGATCAGCAGCTCGATGCCGGCCGGCTCGCCCGGGACCCCGACCGCCAGGCCGCCCGCGCGCGACCGGGTGGCGGCCGTCTCCTCGTCGTCTCCCTCGCGGACCGCGAACATCTCGGCGGTCGCCGCGCCCGGTGCCCGCTCGCGGAAGTCGAGGAACGACACCGTCCCGTCGGCCTCGCGGTAGAGGCCGAAGCCCCCGCCGCCCAGGCCGCTGGAGGCCGGGCTGACCACCCCGAGGGCGAGCATCGTCGCGGCCGCCGCGTCCGCGGCGTTGCCGCCCTGGGCGAGGATCTGGGCGCCGGCGGCCGACGCGAGGGGGTGGTCGGCGGCGCCCGCGTACTCGCTGAAGGCCCCGGCGTGGTCCGTGGCGGGGGGCGGCGCCTGGCCGAGGAGGCCGAGGCGCACGAGGAGAGCGAGCGCTCCGAGAGCGCCGGGCGGCCAGCGTCGCATGGCGAGACCTTGCCCGGATTCCCGCCGCGGTGCTACCGGCGTGCCCATGCGCATCGTCGTGGTGATGGACCCACCGGAGACGGTCCTCGTCGACGAGGACACGACCTTCGCGTTGATGCTGGCCGCCCAGGCCCGCGGGCACCGGATCGACTACTGCCGGATCCACGACCTCGTGCTCGAGGACGGCGTGCTGTCGGCCGCGGTGCGGCAGGCCTTCGCGGAGCGGGACCCCGAGCGCCCCCTTCGCCTCGCCGACGAGGAGCTCCTGCCGCTCGCCGAGGCGGACGTCGTCTTCATGCGCAAGGACCCCCCCTTCGACGAGCCCTACCTGTTCGCGACGCTCCTGCTCGAGCAGGTCCGCGGCGAGACGCTCCTCGTCAACGACCCGCGGGCTCTCCGGGACGCGAACGAGAAGATCTACGCCACCTACTTCCCGGACCTGATGCCCTCGACCCTGATCGCGAGCGACAAGGCGCGCATCAAGGCGTTCCTCGCCCGCAACGGCGGCCGCGGGGTGCTCAAGCCCCTCCACGGTCGGGGCGGGGAGGGGGTGTTCGCCCTCCAGGAGGGCGACCCGAACCTCAACGGGATCATCGAGACCCTCACCGCCTTCGGGACCCGCCTCGCCATGGCGCAGCGTTTCCTGCCGGAGGTCCAGACGGGCGACAAGCGCATCCTGCTGCTGGACGGCGAGCCCCTCGGAGCGATCCTCCGCGTGCCCCAGCGGGGCGACCTCCGGAGCAACATCCACGTCGGCGGCCGGGTCGAGGCGGCCACGCTGGACGACGACGACCGGCGGATCATCGCCGCCGTCGCGCCGCGCCTCCGGGCTGACGGGCTCGCCTTCGTCGGCCTCGACGTGATCGGCGGCAAGCTCACGGAGGTCAACGTGACGAGCCCGACCGGCATCCAGCAGATGTCCCGGCTCGATGGCGTCGACTACGAGGGCCGGGTCATCGCGTGGCTCGAGGAGCGCGTCGCCGCCGGCGCGAGGGCCTGACGGGGTCCGGACCTCCGTTGACACGACCGTCGGCCGGGCGCTAACAGGCTCCTCCGCGGCCGTCCGGTCGCGACGAGGTGACCCGTGCGCCGACGACAGCTTCCCTTCCTCCCCAGCGTTCTCCTGCTGGTGGCCTGCGGCCCCTCGGGCCTCCCCGCCGGCGCCACGACCCCGACCCTGAGCCTCGGCGGGGCAGCCGAGCGCCGGATCGAGACCCTGACCGACCTCGAGGACGTGCGGGACGTCGCCGTGCTCGACGGCGTGGTGTTCCTCGCCACGGACCTCGGCCTGCTGCGCTACGGCGTGCCCGACGAGCCCGGTGAGCTGGTCGCCGGGCTGCCGAGCCCGGACGTCCGCGCGCTCGCGGAGGAGCAGGGGGCGCTCTGGATCGCCACCGCCGGCGGCCTCGCGCGCTACCACCAGGGCGGCGTGACCCGCGTCGACGACGTCCCCGACGTCGGGCCCATCCAGGGCCTCCAGGAGATCCCCACGAGCGGGACCCTCTACCTGTGCGGCCTGGGCGGCCTGGTTCGGAAGCTCCGCGGCGGTCGATGGGAGGCCTTCGGCGACCCGGTCGCGTGCACGAGCATGGCGGTGACGCCCCAGGGCCATCTCTGGGTCGGGACGACCGAGGGGCTCCTCTACATCGAGCAGGGCGTGGTGCGCGAGCATCCGGTCGGAGGTGGCCTCCCCGAGGCCTACGTCCGCTCGGTGGTGGCCCTCGGCGACGATGAGGCCCTCGCGCTGGTCCAGGGCCCGTCCGGCTCTGTCCTGGCCCGGTACCGCAACGACCAGTGGTACGGCTACACGCTGGAGGGCCTGCGGGAGCCGGTCCTGACCCTGGTCCGGCGCGGCGACGACCGGGTGATGCTCGCGGCCCAGAGCCGGATTTTCGCCGTGGCGGCGGAGGGCGAGGGCCTCCCGCTGCTCGGGGTGCACAAGGAGCGCGCCAACGTCCGGAGCTATCGCGCCGGCCTCACCCCGGCCGCCGAGCACCGGCCCGCGGACGCGCCCGCGCCGAGCGTCCTGAAGGACCCCCAGCCGTTCCTCGTGCTCGAGGAGGGCGAGGCCCAGGTCCCGGCCCCGCCGCTGCGGCTGACGCCCGTCGACGTCGACCTGCACGGGCGCCTCTACCACGCGTTCAACCACGGCGGTGAGGTGTTCCTCGCGGTCAGCAACGGTGGCGTGATCCACCTGACCGGAGAGGGCGAGCAGCGGACCTACCTGACGCGCACGCTGGTGCCGGAGGGGAACCTCCAGATCGCGACCGACGCGCGCGGCGGGGTGTGGGTGCTCTCGCGGGACCGGCACCTCACCAGCTTCCGCAACGACCGGCTGGTGCGGGTGGACCTGCCGTCGGGGCTCGTCGCCCAGGCCCTCGCGTCCGGCCCCCAGGGCGCCTACCTCGCGGCGATCGAGGGAGGCGAAGGTAGCAGGATCGTTCGGATCTTCGTCAACTCCGGGAGCGCCTGGCGCCCCCTGGTGCGCCGGGAGCTCGCCGAGGTCGACAACCTGGTGGGCATCCCCTTCATGGGGGTCGCGCCGAACCGGACGATCTGGCTCGGCCTCCGGGTGGTGCACGAGGACGGTGTCTCGGCGCCGCGCATGCGCGGGGTCGCCGTGGTCGACGTCGACCGCGAGGAGGTCCTCTACCACCACCGCGGGGCCGACCGGGAGGAGGGCATCCCGATGCCCGACGAGGTCAGCGAGATCACGTTCGACACGGACTACGCCTGGCTCTCGTCGCTGACCGGCGTGGTCCGCGTCGGCAACGACCAGGCGGTTCGCTACGGCGAGGCCCGTGGTGTCCGCGGGGAGCTGGTCACCGACATCGCGGTCGGCGACCAGGTGCTGTGGATCGCGTCGGGCGAGGGCCTCGGCAAGTACGACCGCAACCGGTTCAGCTACGGCCAGCCCGGCTTCATCCAGAGCGCCCGGCCGACCCAGCTCGCCGTGGACCTCGCCGGGCACCTCTGGGGGGCCTCGGAGACCGGCCTCATCCTGCACGAGGGCGAGGAGTGGCTGATCCTCGGGTCCGAGCAGGGCCTGCCGAACCCGCTGCTGAGCGACGTCGAGGTCGACGGCGCCGGCCGGGTGTGGCTCCTCGCCGAGGACCGGCTGATGGTCCTCGAGGACGGCTGACCCGACGGGGTCAGCCCCGCGGCTGGGCCGGCGCGGATACGTCCCGGCTCGTGCACACCTTGTTGCGCCCCGTGCGCTTGGCGACGTAGAGGGCCTGGTCGGTGATCTCGAACAGCGCCTCGGGCGTCTCGGCGTCGCTCGGGAAGGTCGCCACGCCCAGGGAGCACGTCACGCCGAGCGGGCCGAGCTCCGTCCGGAACGTGGTCTGTTCGAGCTCTGCCCGGATGCGTTCGGCCAGGCGGTAGGCGCCGTCGCCGTCGGTCTGCTCGCACAGCACGCAGAACTCTTCGCCGCCGAAGCGCGCGACCACGTCCGTCTCCCGCTTCACGCGCATCAACAGCCCGCCGAGCTCCTTGATCACGACGTCGCCCGTCGCGTGGCCGTAGGTGTCGTTGACGCTCTTGAAGTGATCGATGTCGGTCACCAGCAGGGACAGCGGCCGCCCGAAGCGCTGGGCGGCCCGCAGCTTCGCCTCCATCTCCTCGTGGAAGGCCCGCTTGTTCAGGCACCCCGTCAGGCCGTCGGTGGTGGCCATCTCCTCGAGGCGCCGCACCGCGGCCGCGTTGGCGAGGGCGACCGCGAGCTGGTTCGCGAGCACCGTCAGGGTGGGCCGGAGCTCCCAGGGGAAGGCGCCGGGGTGCTCCGCGGCCACCATCAGCGTGCCGATCGCGTCCTCCCGCACCACGAGGGGGAGGATCAGGAGCGAGCGCACGTCCGGGAGCTTGGCGCGGCGCGTGAAGACCACCTGCTGGCGCGGGTCGAGCTCGCCGCGGTAGGGCAGGTAGTGGCGGTTCCGGACCGCCATCGCGGTCAGGGACGCGTTGTCCTTGAAGGCGAGGTCGGCGATCCGCTCCGCGCCCCGTCCGACGGCGCGGCGGACCCGGTGCCTCTTCTCGACGGGGTCGTAGAGGGTCACCGCAGCGAGGTCGTGGGGCGCGATCTCGCTCGCCGCGGCGAGGCCGGCCTCGATCACCTGCTCCTCGGTGAGGGCCTCGCCCAGGGCCTGGGACGCCCGGAACAGCGACCCCTGCTCGCGCTTGCTCTTCTCGAGCTGCAGGAACACCCGCTCGTTTTCCAGGATCCGGAGGATCTGGCTCGCCGCTCCCCGGAGCACCGCCTCGTCCTGGGCCCCGAAGGCCCGCTCGACGGTCCGGTCCGCGCAGAGCGCGCCGACCGTCTCCCCCCCCTCCTCCACCGGCATCCCGAGGAAGCTCCGCACCTGGGCGGGGCCGCGGTAGTACGAGAGCCCACCGTAGCCAGGGCGGAGGTTCTCGAGGCGCGTCGCGAGGCCTCGCCGCACCACGGCCCCCACGGCGCCGGTCCCGATCGGCAGGGTGCCCTCGGCGACGTCGTCGCTGTCGGTGACGAGCTCGACGATCCGCAGCCGGTCCCCCTGCGGCGTCCGCAGGAGCAGCACGCACGTGTGGAGCTCCAGGGTCCGCTGGAGCAGCTCGAGGAGGTAGTAGAGCGCGTGGTGCACCTCCTCGAGGCTCGAGCGGAACACCGTGTCCGGGTCCGGCGGGCCGGCCCCCTGGCTCGGCGCCCCGGAGAGGCGAAACAGCCGGGCGCTCTTCCGGGCCTCCTCCCGCTCCCGGTCGAGGGCACGCCGGGAGCGCTGTCGAACGCGGGCGATCTCCACTCGCGTCGACGCGAGGTGGAGCACCCCGAACAGCGTCAGGAAGCCCGCGTGGAGGGCGAAGCGGCGGAGGTCGAAGGGCCCGTCCGCGAGCCAGCCCAGGAGCGCGTCCAGCGCGACCGCGGCGAGCACCAGCACGGCCCCGATCGGCGCCTGGGCGAAGGCGGCCAGGAACGCGACCGCGCCGTAGACGGCCGGGTAGAGCGGGCCATCGAGGCCGCCGGTGGCCTGGACCACGGCGTGCACCCCGAGCAGCACCAGGAGCCCGACCTCGAGGTCGACGCCGCCGGTCCGGTCCCGGGCCGTGGCTCGCGTCGTCACGACGGCGACCCACAGGCCCGCCGCGAGGAGCTGGAGGAGCCCCGGGCCGCCCGGTCCCGTGCGGAACGCGCCCGCCAGGAGCAGGGCGACGAAGAGGGCGGCCGCGCCCACGCCGTAGGCGGTCCGCGCCCTCCGGCGCACGGTCAGGGCAGCGCGGACGAGGGTGGTCACGATCAGGGCCCGGTTATCGGAGCAGCGGGGCGGTGGTCAAGGAAGTGAGCGATCGCTCGGTTCACCCGGAGCGGCGCGTTTCTGGACGGCCCCCGGCGTGTCGCCGACGCTCGGCCGCGTGTCCCCCCACCCCCTGGGCTGGCTCCTGCCTTTCGGCCTGCTGCTCGTGTCGATCGTGTGGGTCCCGCTGCGGATCCTCGACGAGCAGGGGCTCCCGCGGTACCGGGCGCTGCGGGAGGAGAAGGCCGAGGTCGAGCGCATCAACGACCGCCTCCGGCGCGAGGTCCGGGAGCTCGCCCGGGAGGTCGAGGCGCTCCGCAAGGAGCCCGAGGCGATCGAGCGCATCGCGCGCGACGAGCTCGGCATGGTGCGGCCCGACGAGCTGCTGTTCCAGTTCGAGCGCTAGCAGCCTGCTGCTCGGCGAGAGCGCTGGCGCATCTCCTGCGCACGCTTGACACGGCGCGAGCCGCTTTTTACTTCCAGGGTGTGGTTCCGCGTCCCGCGCAGCCGGAGCTGACGTTCCGGTCCCGCAAGATCCTCTACGCGGTGCTGACCGAGTACATCGCCACGGGCGAGCCCGTCGGCTCCCGCAAGCTCGCCCGGCGCTACGGGCTCAACCTCTCGCCTGCGACGATCCGCAATGTTCTCGCAGACTTGACCGAGCTCGGGTACCTGACTCAGCCCCACACGAGCGCCGGGAGGGTCCCGACCGAGCGGGGGTTCCGGGTCTTCGTCGACGCGCTGGTCCAGATGCGGGAGGTGGCGGCGGACGACCGGGACATGGTGCTCGAGCGGATGCGGGCCCTGCGGCCGGGCGTGGACGACGTGCTCCGGGAGGCCGGCCGCCTGCTGGCGACCCTCGCTGGCGCGGCCGCCGTGGTGACCCGGCCGCGCGCCGATACCGAGCCCCTCAGCCAGATCCGCTTCGTGCCCCTCGGCGCTCACGAGATCCTCGCCGTGGTCGTGACCCGGGGCGGCGCGATCCAGAACCGGGTCATCCCCGCCGACCCCCAGCTGGACGACCGGGTCCTCGAGCGGCTCCACAACTACCTGGCCGGCTACGTGAAGGACCGCACGCTCACCGAGGTGCGTCGGGCCCTCGCCGAGGAGATGGACAGCGAGCGGGGGCAGGTGAGGCGCCTCCGGGAGCTCGCCCAGGCCATGATCGAGGCGACCGCGGCCGGCGCGGACGGGCCCGGCGAGCTGGTGATCGAGGGGCAGGGCCTGCTGTTCGACCGGCCCGAGTTCGCGGACGCCGGGAACATCCGACGCTACCTCAAGACCTTCGACGAGAAGGAGCGCCTCCTCGCCCTGATCGACCAGACGCTGGCCGCGGGCGGGGTGCAGGTGCTGATCGGCTCGGAGACGGAGCTCGACGAGGACATGGACATCAGCCTGATCGGCACGAGCTACCACCGGGCGGGCCGGCGGGCGGGCACGATGGCCTTGGTGGGCCCCACGCGGATGAACTACGCCAAGCTCGTTCCGCTCGTCGGCTTCACGGCCCAGGTCATCACGGACGTCCTCGACGGCGTGAGCCCGGGCGCCGAGGGTTGAGCCGGCCCGGCTGATCGGGCGAAGGTGGACCGGGCAGAGGTGGACCGGGCAGAGGTGGACCGGGCGCGGGATGACCGGCGCGGGATGACCGGCGCGGGATGATCGGGGCGCGGGGCGAGCGCGGATAGTGGGCCCCCGCCGGGATGCTGGTACCATTCCCCGCCGCTCCCGGAGCGAGGAGCGTAGGAGCAGCCAACCGTGAGCGAGACGGATCCCAACGGTCACGATCAGGACCAGGCCGACACCGAACCTCAGATGGCCGAGCCTGCGGCCGAGGACGCCGACGACGAGGCGGCCTCGGGCGTCAGCGAGCTCGAGGAGGAGCGAGACCGCCTCAAGGACCAGCTCCTGCGGACGGCGGCGGACTACGACAACTTTCGGAAGCGGTCCCGCAAGGACGTTGACATGGCCGAGCGCCGGGGTAGGGAGGACGTCGTGCGCGAGCTCCTCCCGGTGATCGACAACCTGGAGCGCGCGGTGATGGCGACGGGGGAAGCGCCGGACGTCAACGCGATCCGGGAGGGCGTCGAGATGGTGCTCCGGCAGTTCGAGGACGCCTCGCAGAAGCTCGGCCTCGAGAAGGTCTCCGCCGTGGGCGAGCGCTTCGACCCGGCCCTCCACGACGCGATCCAGCAGCTCCCCACCGACGAGTACGAGCCGGGGACGGTGGTCGAGCAGATCCTCCCGGGCTACCGCCTCCGCGAGAAGCTCCTCCGGCCGGCCATGGTCGTCGTGGCGCGGCCCAAGGTCGACGAGGAGGGGGGCTGATCCCAGGGCCCGGCGGCGCCGTGGGGGACGCGCGTGAGGGCCCCGGCCCTCTGGGGGAACGCGGATGAGTAAGGTCATCGGAATCGATCTCGGCACCACGAACTCGTGCGTGAGCTTCGTGGACAACGGAGATCCGGTGGTCATCCCGAACGCCGAAGGCTCGCGGACCACCCCGTCGGTGATCGCCTTCATGAAGGACGGCGAGCGCCGCGTGGGGACGGTCGCGAAGCGCCAGGCGGTGACCAACCCGGAGAACACCGTCTACGCCCTCAAGCGGCTGATGGGCCGCCGCTTCGAGTCGGACGAGGCGCGGCGCCACGCGGAGGTCGTGCCCTACCAGATCGTCCAGGCGATGAACGGCGACGCGTGGGTCGCGGTGGGGGACAACGAGTACTCGCCGCCTCACTTGAGCGCGATGATCCTCGAGCAGATGAAGGAGATCGCGGAGGCCTACCTCGGCGAAGAGATCACCGAGGCGGTGATCACCGTCCCCGCCTACTTCGACGACGCGCAGCGTCAGGCGACGAGGGACTCGGGCAAGATCGCGGGCCTCGTGGTCAAGCGGATCATCAACGAGCCGACCGCGGCGGCGCTGGCCTACGGCCTCGACCGCGAGAAGAGCGGCCGGATCGCGGTCTACGACCTCGGGGGCGGCACCTTCGACATCTCGATCCTCGAGATCCAGGGCGGCGTGTTCCGCGTGCTGTCGACCAACGGCGACACCCACCTGGGCGGCGAGGACTTCGACGCAGCGGTGGTCGACCTGCTCGCGGAGGCCTTCCTCGCGCAGAACCCGGGCCTCGATCTGCGCCGGGACAAGGTGGCCCTGCAGCGCCTCAAGGAGCAGGCGGAGAAGGCCAAGCACGAGCTCTCCACCGGCCTCGAGACCGAGGTGAACCTCCCCTTCATCGCGGCCGACGAGAGCGGCCCCAAGCACCTCGTCCACGCGCTGAAGCGCAGCGACCTCGAGATCCGCGTGGGCGAGATCGTGGAGCGCACGCTCGGTCCGTGCCGACGCGCCCTCAAGGACGCCGGCCTCACGGTCCGGGACATCAACGACGTGCTGCTCGTCGGCGGCATGACCCGCATGCCGCTCGTCGCGCGCAAGGTGGAGGAGTTCTTCGGGCGCCCTCCCCACAAGGGCGTCAACCCCGACGAGGTGGTGGCGGTGGGGGCCGCGATCCAGGCGGCCAGCCTGTCGGGGCAGATGGACGCGGTGCTGCTCCTCGACGTGACCCCCCTGTCCCTCGGCGTGGAGGTGGGCGGTGGCATCTTCCACCCGCTCATCCAGCGCAACACCACCATCCCCTGCAGCGAGAGCGAGATCTTCACGACGAGCCTCGACAACCAGCCCTTCGTCCCTGTCCACGTGCTGCAGGGCGAGCGGCAGATGGCCGCGGACAACAAGACGCTGGCCAAGTTCGAGCTGTCGCCGATCCCACCGGCGCCCCGCGGCGTGCCGGAGATCGAGGTGCGTTTCGAGATCGATGCCGACGGTATCGTCAACGTCACGGCTCGCGACCTCCGGACGGGCAAGGAGCAGCGCGTCCAGGTGGTCGCGTCGAGCGGCCTGACGCAGGACCAGATCGAGCAGCTCGTCACCGAGGCGGGCCAGTACCGGGAGAGTGACACCAAGCGCCGGGAGCTCGCGGAGCTGCGCAACACGGCGGAGAACCTGCTCTGGTCGAGCGAGAACGCCGTCGAGCAGTGCGCCGAGCTGGTGCCGGAGCAGGTGCTCTCGCACGTCCGGGAGGACATCCAGCGGCTCCGAGGGGTGCTGGACGCGGGCGACGCGATCGCGATCCGGGAGGCGCTGCAGGCCCTGGAGCTCAGCGCCTACCGCATCGCCGAGAGCATGTACGGGGAGGCCCAGACCGACGCGTGAGCGCGGACCGGGCGCTCTCGCCCGATGCGCGCCGTCCGTGAGCTTGTGTGAAAAGCCGCCCGCTCCGCTTGTGGCCAGGGGCCGAAACCTGATAAAGGAGCGCCCCCGAGAGCCCGGCGCGGCCGCGCGACGTTCTCGACCCGCGCCCCGCTGGGTTGGGCCCCGTTCGGGCCCGCGGCCCCGCGTTCCACGGAGGTCCCGTGCAGCTGAGAGACCGAGCTTTCCAGCGCGCCTTCTCGCGCATGTTCGTCTACAACATCCTCTGGGAGGACTCGGAGGTCGACGAGCGCTTCCTCGGCATCGAGGAGGAGTCGTCGGTCCTCGCGATCACCGGTGCCGGTTGCGGCATCGCTGGCCTGCTGGCCGGCCGCCCGCGCCGCGTCGATGCGGTGGACATCAACAAGCACCACCTCGCCCTGACCGCCCTGAAGGTCACCGCGGCCCAGCGCATGCCGAGCTACGCGGAGTTCTACGACCTGTTCGGGCGGGGCTGGTCCCTCTACCCGAAGAAGGTGGTCGGCGGCCTCGCGGAGCACTTGCCCCGCTGGATGCAGCGCTACTGGAAGCGCCACGCCGATCGCTTCGAGCGCTCGATCTACCGGGAGGGCCTGACCGCCAAGGTGCTCGGCAGCCTGCGGAGCCTCACCGGCGTCGACGCCGACTGGCTGCGGGCGATCATGGCTGCGCCGGAGGAGGAGCGGGAGCGCCTCGTCGACGCCACCTTCAACTCGCTGTTCGAGAACCCCGCCGTCCGGGCCTTCATGGAGTCGCCGCTCCAGCTGCTGACCCTGGGCATCAATTTCACGCAGCGCGACCGGATCCTCGAGACGACGGGCCTCGACACCGTCGGCTACTTCATGGAGCACATCCGTCGGCTGACGAGGACCAACATCGAGACCAACTGGTTCATCTGGTGGGTCGTCGCCAACCAGTTCAACCACGACCACCCGGAGGCGGCGCCCCCCTACCTGCGACGGGACCGCCACGAGCAGTCGTTCCACGCGCCGACCAACGTCCGCTACCACCGCCAGAACATCTTCGACGTGCTCGAGGAGGCGGGGCCGAACACCTGGTCCCACTACATGTTCTGCGATGCGCCGGACTGGATGCCGGAGACGGTGCAGCGACGTCTGCTGGAGGACGTGTTCCGGACGAGCCGGGACGGGGCGGTGGTGCTGTTCCGCTCGGTCGAGAACGACTGCATGGTCGAGCGCCTCGGGCTCGAGCAGCGCTTCGTCCCGATGGCCGAGGAGACCCGGATCGCGTCGGCCCTGGACCGGACCCGGCAGTACGAGCGCGTGAACTTCTACCGCGTGGCCCACTGACGCCGAGCGTCAGGAGGGCCGCCGTCGGCGGCGCGCCGCCCACGGCACGAGCCCGATGACCGCGAGCCAACAAGCCCACCGCGACTTCCTCAACCGCTACTACGGCGCGTTCCGGCACGTCTACGACCTGTCGCGCAAGTACTACCTGTTCGGCCGGGACCGGGCGCTCCGGGAGCTCCTCGAGGAGCCGTGGGAGAGCCTGGTCGAGGTCGGGCCCGGGACCGGGCGCAACCTGATCAAGCTGCGCCGGGGGCGACGGCACGCGAGCTACGGGGGCGTCGAGGCTTCGGACGCCATGCTCGAGCTCGCGCGGCGGCGCTGCCCGTGGGCGAACCTGGTCCACGGCTTCGCGGAGGACTGCGATTACGCCGCGGTCCACGGCGAGCCGCCGGACCGGATCCTGTTCAGCTACTGCCTGTCGATGGTGCAGGAGCCGACCCGCGCGCTCGAGAACGCCCAGCGCAGCCTCGCCCCGGGGGGCGAGGTGCTGGTGGTCGACTTCGCCGACCTCGGCGGCGTCCCCACGCCGTTCCGGGGCCTGCTGAGCCGCTGGCTGGCCACGTTCCACGTCGAGCCCCTCGACCTCGGCCTCCTTCACGACCACGACGCGGCGGTGCGCTTCGGGCCGGGCCGCTACTACCTCATCGCCCGCCTGTCGCCGCGACCCTAGCTGCAGCCTGCCGAGGGCCCTGCCGCCAACGCCGGCGCGCCCGGCTCGACCCACGGAGGTCGGACGCCCCAGGTCACGGGCTCCATCGTGAGCGCCACGCCGAAGCGGTCCGCCACCGCGCGCCGTGCCTCCGCCGCAAAGGAGAGCAGCTGCTCGGTCGTCCCGCCGCCGTGGTGAACCAGCGCCAGGGCGTGCTTCGACGACGAGCCGACCGCGCCGCGCCGCGTGCCGCGGCCTAGGCCGGCGCGCTCGATCAACCAGCCCGCGGCGAGCTTCGTGCCGCCGTCCGCCGGCCAGCGGGGGACGTCCCCGGCGTCCCTCACCAGCCCCTCCTGCACCGCTCGATGAACGAGCCGCTCGGCCTCCTCGGCGGGCACGATCGGGTTCGTGAAGAAGCTCCCCGCGCTCCTGCGGTTCGGGTCCGCCGGAGCGATCACCATCGACTTCCGCGCCCGGAGGGCCAGGACGGTGTCGCGCACGGTACGGAGGTCGACGGCGCGGCCCTCGAGGGCCCCCTCGAGCTCGGCGTAGCGGACCGTCGGCGCCCCGCCCGGGGCGAGGCGGAACGTGACCCCGAGCACCGCGAAGCGGCCCGGCTCGCGCTTGAAGCGGCTGTCGCGGTAGGCGAAGGCGCACGCCCGGGCGTCGAGGCGGACCTCCTCGAGCGTGGTCCGGTCGAGGGCGCGCACCTCCACGACGGTCTCCTCCACCTGCTGGCCGTCGGCGCCGACGTTCTGGATCGGGGTGGCGCCCACGAGGCCCGGGATGCCGCTCAGGCACTCCAGGCCGGCGTGGCCGGCGGTGACGGTCGCGGCGACCAGGTCGTCCCACGGCTCGCCCGCGGCGACGGCCCAGGAGCCGCCCGGGCCGCGGCGGACGCCGCGCTGGGCCAGGCCGATCACCAGCCCGTCGACCCCGGCGTCGCTGACGACCAGGTTCGACCCGCCGCCCAGCAGGTAGGCCGGCACGCCCTTCGCCCGCGCCCAGCGGAGACCCGCCGCGACCGTCCGGTCGTCCTCGGCGGTGAGGAAGAACCGGGCCGGGCCGCCGAGCTCCAGCGTGGTCCGGGGCGCGAGGGGCACGTTCTCCCGGATCGGGAGCTCCGCGGGGAGCGCCATCGCCCGCGATGTAGCACGGGCCCGACGCGCCCGCGGCGCCCCGGCCCACGGGCGGGGCCGCGCCGTGACGCCTCTTGGCGAGGCCTCCCGTCGAGGCGGAGCCTCAGAGCTTGCCGATCGCCGCCTGCCAGTCGTCGCTCAGCCCGGCGAGCTCGGCCACCGCGACCGCCTCCGCGGCGGCCCGGTCGGGCCGGGTGCCCTCCTCGGCCCAGCGCCCCAGGAGCCATCCGGCCACCCGGGCCCGCAGCGCGACCTCGGCCCGCGCCTGCCGGAAGGTCCCGTGGCGCACCCAGTCGAGACCCCACACCGCGTCCGCCGCCCAGTCCCGGAGGATCGCGTCCGGGTCGCCGGGGTCCGAGCGCGCCTCCGCCCGGTCGAACTCCCGCGCCCAGCCCGGGCGCCGGACCTCGACCGGCTCCCCGAGGAGGTTCCCGATGGCGGCGCCAAACGCGCGCAGCGCGCCGCCGTAACGCGTGGCGGACAGGTCCCCGATCAGCTCCAGGCCGGCCTCCCGCACCGCGGGGTGCCCGAGCGGCGGCGGGCCGAGGGCGGCGAGGCCAGCCCCCTCGAGGACGTCGGTGATCAGCGCGTGCTCCCGCTCCTCGTAGGCGGCGAAGGGCACCCGCTCGTCCGCGTCGAGGGCGAGCGGACCTTCGACCTCGCGGTCCGGATCCGCGGACGGGTAGGCGGCGGCCACCGCGTCGTCCACCGGGTCGCGCGGGCCGAGGGTCCGGCACGGGCAGCGGTGCTCGGTGACCAGGCGTCCCCCGGTCGGCGTGGCGACGAGGGCCATCGGGAACTGCTGGCACACCGTCGGCTTGACGCTCGGCCCCAGACGGGCATGCAGGGCGCAGCCGTCGTCGCCAAGGAAGAGGCACCGCCCGGTGTCGGATGGCGTCAGGACCAGTGTGCCCTGGTGTCGTTGAACCAGGTCGTCGTCGAAGGCTCGCAGCCGCACCGCCTCGTCGTCGTCCAGGGGCCCGATCGCGTGAATGTCGGTGCAGCAGAGACCGTCGCCGCAGCAGCGAAAGCGGACCCCCGATCGCACCCGAAGAGGAATGATGCCGGCCATCAGCCCGTTCGTTGCCCGAGTGTTGCCGACCGACCCTAGCCGCGCGGACGAAGCGGAGCACGCTCCCGGCGTGTCCTTCGATGCCTTGCCCGAGCATCTCGCGCTGGGCGACCTGCTCACGGCCCTGCGCGCCGAGCTCGGCACCTTCCGCCTGTTGCACCACTGGACCCAGGGCGAGTTTCACCACGACCTCGTGCTCCGCCTGGAGGAGGCCAACGACCTCGGCGGGCGCTTCGTCCTCGTCGGGACCAACTGCCTCGGCGGCGTCAAGGAGCTGATGCTCCTGGCGGACGAGCCGGCCCGGGACGCGCTCTGGCACTACCGCTGCCCCGAGCAGCCGGAGTTCGATGCGCTCCCGATGCCGGGCATCCTCACGGAGATCCGCACCGTCCACTGGGTCGAGCCGTGCGACCTCCTCCGGGACGACGCGCGGAGCGAGCTGAGGCCGGAGTTCCGCCGTCGCCAGCGCGGAGGCGGCTGGGTGCTCGCCGACGACGCCGGCTCGACCGGCGAGCCCCCCCGGGTCTGATCCGGAGGGGAGCTAGACCCTCGACGGGCCTACGGACCCCTTTCGCCCGCGTCGCCGGCGAGGGTCAGGATCCGGCGGGTCAGGCGCGAGATGCCGAGGTCGGCGAGGCCGTCGGCGCTGACGCAGCGGCGGTCGGCGCCCTCCTCGCCGGCCGCGGCGCATGCCCGCCACACCTCGACCTGGAGCCGGCGGTGGCTCAGCACGTGCTCCAGCTCCCCGGCCGGCGCTCTCGCGAGGCGCGCGCGAAGGCCCGCCGCGCGGAGCGCTGTCCGGGCGGACTGGCGGCCGCGGCCGTTCGCCGTCGGGACCGCGAAGAGCCCCCGGTAGAGCCCGCCCGTCCGGCGCAGGAGCCAGGTCCCGCCACGGGTCGTGGCGACCACGGCCGCCTGCTGGACCGGCCGAGGAGGCCGCTTGGGCGCCCGGACCGGGAGCTCCTCGGCCCGGCCCTCCCGTCGAGCCCGGCAGGCGTCCCGGACCGGGCACGCCGAGCACCGCGGGGCGCCCCGGGGCAGGCACACCGTGGCGCCGAGCTCCATCAGCGCCTGATTGAGATCGCCCGGCCTCTCCCCGTCGACCAGGGCCTCCGCGTGCGCCCAGAGCGCGCGCTCGGTGGCCGCGCGGCCCCGCGGCGTCTCGACCCGGAACACCCGGGCGAGCACGCGCGCCACGTTGCCGTCGACCACGGGCTCGGGGCGGCCGAAGGCGATCGACCCGATCGCTCCCGCGGTGTAAGGGCCCACCCCCGGCAGGGCCCGGCGAGCCTCCCGGCAGGCCGGCACCTGGCCGCCGTAGCGGGAGACGACGTCCTTGACCCCGGCGTGGAGCTGGCGGGCGCGCCGGTAGTAGCCAAGGCCGCTCCAGGCCGCGAGGACCTCGTCCTCGCTCGCTTCGGCGAGCGCCTGCGGGGAGGGGAAGCGGGCGAGGAACCGCTCGTAGTAGCGCCGCACCGTCTCCACCCGGGTCTGCTGGAGCATCACCTCCGACACCCAGATCGCGTACGGGTCGCGGGTTCGCCGCCACGGCAGGTCCCGCCGGTGCGCGTCGTACCAGGCGAGCAGCTCGGCGCGGAGCTTGGCGGAGCTGGGGTGGCGTGCGGACACGGCGTACCCTAACGCCCGGATGGACTCAGCGAGCAGACCGGCGTCCGCCGACCGGCCACCACAGCCCGACCGCGAGATCCTGGCCGAGGGAGACCGGGTGCTGGTCCCCGGTGTCCACCGCGCCGAAGGCCCCCGGCTGCGGAGAACGACCGCTCGGCCTGGCGACCGACACGGACCTCCGCGGAGCCCGTGGGCACCGCCCCCTCCGCCGCTGGCGCGGAGCGTAACGTTGCTGGTTTCGTGGTGTTGGCCGTCTGCCCGCTCGCGATCGTCGAACCCGCTGAGACCCTCCTCCGTCCGCCTCCGACCTGGATGATCACCCGATGCCTGAACCGGCTCCGTCCACCTCCCTGCTCCGGCCGTTCCTGGTCGGGGTGCTCGGCCTCCTCGTCTCCTGGGTCGTGATCACCCTCGTCCAGTACCTCAACATCACGCTCTACCCCCTCGGACCGGACGTCGACCTCGACGACCCGGCGGCCCTCGCCGAGGCCATCCGGGACCTCCCGCTCGGCGCCTACGTGCTCCTCGAGCTGTCCTACGTGCTCGGCAGCCTGGCCGGGGGCTTCGTGGTCGGGCGCGCCGGCGGCCGCTCGCGCCGATGGATCGCCCTCGGCCTGGGCGCCGTCCTCACGGCCTTCGGGGTGCAGAACGTGGTCGCCATCCCCCACCCGCTGTGGCTCGCGGTGCTGACCCTCGTCACCTTCGTCCCCATGACGTGGCTGGGCGCCCGCCTCGGCGCACCGACGAGCCGGCCCGCGCCCGACCAGAGCCCGACGGTCTTCTGACGCCCCCATTCCTCGCCGACTCGGCGGCGCCCCGAGCCGTCGGTCCCGCTCGCCGATGAACCACGACGCAGATCCTCCGACGGCGGCGCTCGCCCACCTTCGCATGGCCGATCCAGCGCTCGGCCCGCTGATCGACCTCCACGGGCCGCCGCCGCTTCGCCGTACCCGCAACGCCTTCCGGTCCCTGGTGCGCACGGTGGTGGGCCAGCAGCTCAGCGGCACCGCGGCCCGCACGATCTACGATCGCTTCCGCGCCCTGTACCCGGGGCGGGCGTTCCCGACGCCGGAGGACGTCCTCCAGACCCCGGAGGCGACGCTGCGGAGCGCCGGCCTCTCCGGCGCCAAGGCGCGCACCCTGCACGACCTGGCCACGAAGCTGACCGACGGCACGATCCCCCGCCGCCGCCTGTGCCGCCTGCCGGACGGGCGCGTGCGCGAGGCGCTCCTCGGCGTGAAGGGCCTCGGCCCGTGGTCGGTCGACATCTTCCTCCTGTTCGCCCTGGCGCGCCCCGACGTGCTCCCCGTGGGGGACCTCGGGCTGCGCAAGGGCGCTCGGTCCCACTTCGGGCTGGCCGAGCTTCCGGACGCGGCCCAGCTCGAGGAGCTGACGGAGCCCTGGCGGCCCTACCGGTCGGCGGGGACGTGGTACATGTGGCGTTCGCTCGACGGCCCGCTCGCCGTGGTCGCGGCCCAGGCCTCGTGAAAGGGCTCGAGCCGTCCCTTGCGGACCGCCCGCCACGGCGTTCGGACGCCGGTGCGCAGGTCGCTGACCGTCCCGCCGGGCTCCCCGTAGACCCGAACGACGTCCGGCGACGTGGGCTCGGGGGCGGAGGCGTGAGCGGCCAAGTCCCGGGCCAGCGCGCGCAGGGACTCGGCGTCGCCGCCCTCGAGGAGGTGAACCACGCCACGCTCGGGAAGCTCGAGGCGACGCGGACGCGCTCGTCGCCTCCGCTCCGGTGCCGACGGTGCTCGCCCACCTCGCCGCCGAGGTAGTGGGGGGCGCCGTCCTCGACGTACGGCACCACCGCTCCGTCACCGTGGCCGAGCTCGTCGCCGAGCTCCGCCAGGGTTCGGCAGCGGCGTGCGCCAGGTCACGTCACCCAGAAGGCGCAGGGTGCTCCGTCGCGGTCGACCGGCCCCTCCGTTGGCCGTTGGCGCGACGGTCCACGGCCTCGGGTCGTGTTCCGCGAGGGCGTCGACCCGCAGAAGGGTCACTCCGGCGTGTCGATCAACCCGGGGTGGTCCGCGGGCCTCGGCCCGGACGCGTCCCAGCGCCAGCGCCGGTCCTCTTCCCGGATCGGTCGGTCGTTGATGCTCGCCTCCCGGCGCCGCATCAGGCCCTCGGCGTCGAAGGGGGGGACGAGCTTGGGGGTCGACATCGGGGCTCCTGGCGTGAGGGGCGGGA
This sequence comes from Sandaracinaceae bacterium, assembly GCA_050331215.1. GTDB lineage: Bacteria > Myxococcota_A > Polyangia > Polyangiales > Sandaracinaceae > JBHJHB01. The sequence goes on from JBHJHB010000104.1 coordinate 54,412, forward strand.
CGGAGCCTACGCGAAGCCGGGCCGTCGGTGACCCGCCGAGGCAGGGTGGCACCCGTCGGCGAGCCGGGGGGTGCCCGCCGCTCCGTCCGGCGGGGCGTCCTTGCCGGAGCGCCCTCGCCGGGCGCCTACCCGGCCTCGCCGATGCGCAGGACGCAGAGCTCCCCGTCGCGGCACGGGCGCAGCAGCACGCGCTGGACGTCCTGCCCGCCGCAGTCGACCCACAGGGCGGGTCGCCGGGCCGGGACCACGACGAGGCCGGGGACTCGGCCCAGGGGCGGCGCGCCGGGCTGGGCGTAGGCGATACCAGAGCGACTGCTCTCCACGTAGACGGGGCGGGCGGGCGCGGGGTTGGGCACGAGGCCGAGGGGCAGCTCGTCCGCGCCGCTCTCCCAGCGGGACCGGAGCTCTTCGGCCTCTACCACGACGGGGTCGTGGCGCGCCGCGACCACGATCAGCGGCTTCTGGTTGGTCCGCAGGTCGCGGTGGCCGAGGTCGACCGAGCCCACGCCGAGCCGCTCGGTGCCGAGGTAGATGGTCGCGCCAGGCACGCTCGCGTTGACGAGCAGGCGGCGCTGCCCCGACGCCGCGGCGGGCACCTCCGGGGCGGCGGCCGGTGGGACCGGCTGCGCCCGCTCCCGCTGCTCGACCTGGCGCTCCGCCTCCCGTCCCCAGTTGTAGGCGACGAGGACGAGGCCGGTGACCAGCAGCACCAGGACGAGGCCACCGACCACCGCCAGGCCGAGCCAGAGCGCGGTCTGCGAGGCGCGCCGGCGAGGCGCGGCCACGTCGGCCGCCCCGGGCAAGCTCGGGCCCGGGACGACGGCAGCCGGCAGCGCCACGCCCAGCGTCGCAGGGTCGGCGACACCGAAGGACCCCGGGGCTGCGGCGGGCGGCGAGAGGGCGGCCGTCCCGTCCGCCGGCGTGGCCGACCGGCGCGGCGACCCGCCCGTGGGGACCGCGCGGGGCGCGATCCCTGCGGGGACCTCGACGTCCGTGGAGGGCACGGCCGAAACGGCGAGCGCGGGATCGCCGGGCGCGGGGGGGTCCGCAGGGCTCGCCGAAGCCGGCGGGAGAGCCGCCGC
>JBHJHB010000105.1:0-6191 GCA_050331215.1 Sandaracinaceae bacterium
GCGCTGGCGCGCTGCCGTCGGAGCCGGCTTGCGGCTGCGCCCGCGAGCTGGCGCAGGATCTTGCTGTTGCGGCCTGCAGGCTCAGCTGCCGGCCCTGCCCCCCAGCTGGCTCAGCCCCCCAGCAGGCTCAGCCCCCGATCAGACTCTTCCCGACGTGGGTGTGCTCTTCCACCGCGTCGTCGAGGAAGTGATGGCCTCGGTCCTTGCCCCCGAGCGCCCAGTGGATCGCCCAGGCGAGGTCGCGGTCCGTGGCCCCGTCGCGCAACAGGTCGCGCAGGCTGACCGCGGTGCGGTCCGCCAGGCACGCCCGCAGGTCACCCTTGGCGGTCACCCGGACCCGGTTGCAGGTGCCGCAGAACTCGTCGCTGATCGCGGTGATGAAGCCGACCTTGCGCCCGTCGCGGCGGCGCGCCGGCAGGTGGCGGGCCGGGCCCTTGCCCGTCTCCCCGTGACGCTCGACGGTCCGCTCGACCCGGTCGCCGAGAAGGTCGAGGATGCGGTCGGCGGAGAGGAACCGCTCGGCGGGCAGCAGGGCCGCCTCGCCGAGGGGCATCAGCTCGATGAACCGGGGGACGACGCCGTGGTCCCACGCGAAGTCGACCAGCGCCCCCACCTCGTCGTCGTTGACCCCGCCGAGGGCCACGATGTTGAGCTTGACCTGGAGGCCGGCGTCGAGCGCCGCGTGGAAGCCGGCCAGCACCGGGCCGAGGTCGCCGCCCCGGGTGATCGCGCGGAAGCGGTCGCCGTCGAGGCTGTCGATGCTGATGTTCACGCCGCGCAGGCCCGCCTGGGCCAGCGGGCGGGCCAGCTCGGGGAGGCGCACCGCGTTCGAGGTCATCACGAGGTCCTCGATCGGCGTGCGACGCCGGACCATCTCGACCAGGCGCACCACGTCCTTGCGGACGAGCGGCTCGCCCCCCGTGAAGCGCACCCGGCGCACGCCGCCTGCCGCGAACACCTCGATGACCTGCAGCGCCTCCTCGAAGGTCAGCAGCTCGGGCCGGAGCGCGTGCTCCGTTTCCCCACCCGGCGGCATGCAGTAGACGCAGGCGAGGTTGCAGCGGTCCGTCAGCGAGAGGCGAAGGTAGCTGTAGACCCGGCCGCGGGCGTCGCTCAGCAGCGGCACCTCCGGGTCCCCGAAGCCCTCCGGCACCGGGGGCAGGGCGGCCAGGCGGGCCATGCGGCTGGCCTGCGGGGCGTTGGCGATCGGGAGGTGACGTCGGGCCATGGCGGTCGGGGTGTCGAGCATGGAGCGTACGCGGGGGGCTGCCAAGGGTCACCTGACCCCGATCGGGGCTACTCTCGTGCGGACGTGCCCCCTTGCTCGAGCCCTGCCGCCGCCGATTACCCTGGGACGATGCTTCGCTCCTGCCTCGCGCTGACGGCCCTGTCCGTTGTCGCCTGCGGCGGCATGCCGCCCGAGTGCCGCGAGGACGGCGAGTGCCCGGGCGGCCCCTGCGTCGACGGGGTGTGCACGATCGCCGGGGTGGACGCCGGCCGGCCCGACCTCGGTCCGGGGCCGCCCGACGGCGGCGGAGCGGACCCCGACGCCGGGCCCCGGCCCGACGTCGGGGTGTTCGACCCCGACGCGGACAGCGACGGCGACACCGTCCGCGACGGCGACGAGGGCCGCACCGCGAGCTTCGCCACCGACACCGACGGCGACGGAGCCCCCGACTTCCTCGACACCGACAGCGACGACGACGGCCTCGACGACGCCCAGGAGGCGGGGGACAGCGACCTCGGGACGCCCCCCGTGGACTCCGACGGGGACGGCCGGCCCGACCTCCGGGATCTCGACAGCGACGGCAACGGCGTCCCCGACGCCGTGGAGGGCGGCTCGGACGCCGACGGCGACGGCCGGATCGCGAGCGTCGACCCGGACAACGACGGTGACGGCCTGGACGACGTCGTCGAGATCGGCGCGGACCCCGCGGCTCCGCGGGATACGGACGGCGACGGGACCTTCGACCTCGACAGCCCGGACAGCGATGGCGACGCGATCGGCGACGCGGTCGAGGTGGACCTCGACACCGACGGCGACGGCACGCTGGACCGCTACGACCTCGACAGCGACGGCGACGGGGTGCCCGACCGGGTGGAGGCCGGCGACGGCGACCTCGCCACGCCGCCCGTGGACACCGACGGGGACGGGGCGCCCGACTACCGGGATCGCGACAGCGACGGCGACTTCCTCGGGGACGCCCAGGAGGTGGCCGAGGGCACGAGCCGGACCGCGGCGGATACCGACCTCGACGGCGCGTCCGACCTGGCGGAGGTGGCGTCCGGGAGCGACCCGACGCTCACGTCCGACAACCCCGCCGCCCGCGGCGAGCTGGTGTTCGTGATGCCCTTCGGGCAGTCGGCGGTTCCCGCGTCGGCGACCGCGGACGCCAGCGCGGTTCTGCAACGCGCCGACGTCTTCCTGCTGGTCGACACGACGGAGTCGATGGGCGAGGAGATCGCGGCCCTCCAGCTGGCCTTCACCGCCACCATCGCCAGGGACATCGAGGCCGACCTCCCGGAGGCCTGGTTCGGGGTGGGCGCCTTCGACGACTACCCGCTGTTCGGCCCCACCGAGGCCTACGGCGACCCGAACTGCGGGACCGACACGGACGGCGTCGCCCACGACGTGCCCTTCGCGCAGGGCCAGCGCATGACGAGCACCGTGTCCGCGGCGCAGGCCGCCGTGGATCGCCTCGCAGCCCGCTGCGGCGGCGACGACGCGGCCGCGGGGCTCGCCGCGCTCCACGCGCTCGCCGCCCGGAGCACGCTCGGCGGCTTCGCCCGGTTCGAAGGGAACACCCGGTCGCCGCCGACCTGCCCGGCCGGGGGCGCCGGCTCGGCGTGCTTCCGCGCCGACGCGGTCCCGATCGTGGTCGTGATCACCGACCACGATCACCACAACTCCCGGACCTGCCTCGAGCCGCCGTACGTCCAGTGCGAGTACGGCCTCGCGGTCCCCGGCAACGGGCCCACGTACGGCGAGGTCCGCGAGGCCCTCGACACCCTCGAGGCGCGCGTGGTCGGCGTCTACACCCAGCGCGACACGCGAGCCGAGAGGTTCCTCGGGCGGCTCGTCATCGACACGGTGCTCGCGCGCGGGGGGACCGAGCCTGGGCCTCGGTACCGCCCCCTGGCCCTGAACGGCGCGGGCCTGGCCGGCGCGATCGTCGACACCGTGGCGCTCGCGGCGGCCGTACCGATGGACGTCAGCGCCCGGGTGGTCGACCGCGCCCTGCCGGGCGAGACGCTGGACGCGCGCGTCTTCGTCGCGTCGGTCGAGGCGCGGACGACGGCGGCGCCCGACCTCGACTGCGCGACGGGGCTCGCCACCTTCGATCGGGAGGGGATCGACGCCGACGACGTGGCCGAGACCTTCCGGGACGCGGGGCCCGACGCGCCGGTCTGCTACGACGTCCGCCCGGCGGACAACGTGAGCGTGACGGAGGGGGACGAGCTGCAGGTGTTCCGCGCGGGCCTGGAGATCGTCGGGGACCGGCTGACCCCCGTCGACGAGGTGGAGCTGGTGTTCGTGGTGCCCGCCGACCTGAGGTAGGCGGCGCGCGGGGACGAGCCTCGGCGATGCGTGTGGGGCTCCCGTCTCGAAGGCCTACATCCCCGGGTCCTCGGGCCCGAAGGTCCGGCCCCCGAGCGTGATCCCGTGGGCCACGACGGCGAGGTAGATCGCGGGGACGTCGGACACGACGACGAGGGGGCCGTGCTCCACCCCCGCGCCGAGGGCGACCCGCTGGCCGCGCCGGAAGATCGCGCCCGTGGCCTCGTCGCGCAGCTCGCCCTGGACCAGCAGGGTGACCTCGTCGCCGAGGTGGGCGTGGACGGGGAACGACGCGTCCGGGTCGATGCGGATGAACCCCGTGATCGCGTCGGCGGTGCGCGGGCCGCCTTCGAAGTGGAGCAGCGAGACGCCCGGAACGAGGCTCTCCGCCCAGCGCCCGGGGTCGTCGATGGTCAGGAGCAGCGCGTCCGTCGCCGCGCGGTCGAGGTCGACGTCCCGCGCGATCCGGTCGGCCAGATCGGCGAAGCGGTGGGTCGCGGCGGCCGAGGCCAGGATGCGGTCGCGCAGAGCGGGCGTCGGGGGCGGGGCTGCGGCCATGGCCAGCTCCTCGAGGAGGCCACCGGCCTCCTCCGGGTCGAGGCCGTCGAGGAGCTCGTCGAGGAAGGGATCCCGGGGCGGGGGGTCGGTCATGGCGCTCCTCCCACGCCGATCCCTCGCCTCAGGTGCTTGAGGGCGGCCGCGAGGCGCGACTTCACGGTCCCCACGGGCACCGCGAGGGCCTCCGCGATCTCGGAGGCCGAGAGGCCGCGGTAGAAGCCGAGCACGACGACGTTGCGCTGGTCGTCGTTCAGCGCCGCCAGCATCTGCGGAAGGCGGTGCTGGTCGCCGACCTCCGCAGGCGGGACGGACCCGATGTCGCCCTCGGGCATCGGGTCCCGCTTCTTGACGCGGGCGGCCCGCACCCGGTCCAGGCACCGGGACCGCATCCGGAGAAGTAGCCAGGTCCGGACGGGCCCGCGACCCCGCTCGTAGCTATGCGCCCGCTGCCACACCTCCAGGAATACGTCATGAAGCACGTCTTCGGCCTCCGCGCGATCGCGAAGAATCCGGATCCCGAGGCCGAGGAGCACCGACGCGTGCCGATCGTAGAGGCGACCGAGGCTCGGGCGGTCGCCCGCCGCGATCGCGCGGACCAGCGCCGCATCATCGGGCTCCGACATGCCGGCACTTACCTATCCCTGGTCGGACCCGAGTGCACGCGCCCGGACCTACCGCCCGCTGGGGGACACCCTCGCGTCCTCCCAGCCGACCCACGCGACCCCATCGGGGCCCCGCTCCCGCTTCCAGATCGGCACGCGCGCCTTGATCTCGTCGATCAGGCGCCGCCCCCCCTCGAAGGCCGCGCCCCGGTGCGGGCTCGACGCGGCGCAGATCACCGCGATCTCCCCGACCTGGAGGTCCCCCAGCCGGTGGTGGACCGCGAGGCGGAGCCCGGCGGCCCCCTCCTCGAGCTCCTCGACGATGCGGACCATCTCCCGCTCGGCCATCGACCGGTAGGCGGTGTACTCGAGGCCGGTCACGGACCGACCGGCGTGGTGGTCCCGCACGGTGCCGAGGAACGCGGCGATCGCCCCCGCGCCAGGCCGGCGGACCAGATCGAGGCACGGATCGACACGTAGCGGCGCGTCGCAGAGCAGGACGCGCGAGGCGGCGGGCCTCTCCGGGCTCCCGCCGGCCACGGGCGGGATCACGGCGACCACGTCGCCGTCGGAGAGCCTGCGCCCCGCCTCCGCGAACTCCTCGTTCACCGCGAAGCGCACCGCGCCGAGGCGCCCCCGGAGCGCCCCGTGGCGCTCCTCGAGCTCGGCGGCGAGGGCGGCCACGGTCGCCCCGTCCGGCAGCTCGACCGGCTCCTCGTCGAGCCCTCGGAGCTCCCGAACCGCGGCGAAGTACAGCACCGTCACGCGCATGGAGGCGAGTCTCCGCCCGTCCGCCCGCGCGCGCCAGCGCGGCGCTTGACTCGACGCGTCAGGGGCCGTAGGCCTGTCGTACTGAATCGCCATTCATTGGCGTCGATGGGCACCGGCCCGCCGACCAGCGTCGAGGTCCCGGCGGGCGCCCAGGCGGAAAGGCACAAATCCATGACCGAAGCGAACGGATCGAGTCGGGTCGCGGTCGTCGCCGGCCTCCGGACCCCCTTCGCCAAGCAGGGCACGGCCTACCGGGAGCTGTCGGCGCTCGACCTCGGGGCCAAGGTCGTCAGCGAGCTGCTGGCCCGGACCGGTATCGACCCCACCGAGGTCGACCAGCTGGTCTACGGCCAGGTCATCCCGAGCCTCACGGCGCCGAACATCGCGCGCGAGATCGTGCTGCTCACGGGCCTGCCCAAGGACGTGGACGCGTTCAGCGTCAGCCGGGCCTGCGCGACGAGCTACCAGTCCGTGGTCAGCGTCGCCGAGGCCATCCACAACGGCGCGATCGACACCGGCGTCGCCGGCGGCGCGGACAGCGCGAGCGACATCCCGATCACCGTGTCCAAGAAGCTCGCGGACGCGCTCATGGCGGCGAGCATGGCCCGCACACACCCGGCGCGCCTCGCCGCCTTTGCCGAGCTCCGGCCTATGGACCTCCTTCCCGTGCCCCCGGCGCTCAACTAGCGCGCCACCGGGCT
>JBHJHB010000106.1:0-60572 GCA_050331215.1 Sandaracinaceae bacterium
CCCCCCCCCCCCCGTACCTTCCTACCCCCCCCCCCCCCTCCCCCACACCTTCGGACATCTCTTCCCCCTCCCCGCCTTCCCCGAAACCTACGGACATCGTGACCGCCTCCCCGCCGTCGCCGAAACCTACGGACATCCGGACCGCCTCCCCGCCGTCGCCGAAACCTACGGACATCGAGACCGCCTCCCCGCCGTCGGCGAAACCTACGGACATCGGGACCCCCGCTCGCGCACGTCGATCGCGAGCGTGCGGAAGCCTGGCTCGCGCGACTCGGTCCCCCAGCTCAGCCTCGGTCGACGCGACCAACCGTCGGTCCAGGTCATGCACGACGATAGCCGAGACCTGATCGTATGTCCAGTGCGAATCCGCCTTCGGGTCGAATCGAGGGGTCCAGCCGACCGACGGGACGCCGTCGAGGCAGCCCGCCCGGCGATCCGCGTCTCCGACGTCCGCCGGAAGCCACCGCCCGAGGCCCCTGGCCGGCTCCGCGGCCCGGCCTTCACTCCGGGATCAACAGCTCGAGGTCGCCGCTTCGCCCCGTGTCGTCCTCCCAGCCGCACTCCTCGGGCGCGGCGAACGTGCACTCCGTGGTCGCCACGACGCCGGAGACCGACCCGTCGAAGAGGACCGGCTGCACGGTCTCTCCCGCGAAGGTGTACGTGACGCCGCCGAGCGTGATCTCTCCCGTGATCCGGTGCGCGCAGACCTCGATGGGCGGTAGGCCCCCGTCCTCGGCGGAGAACCACTGCATGAACCCGGTGTGGAGGCCGGTGTCGGTCTGGGTCCCCACGTCGACGCGGTCGCCGGTCAGCGGGCCGGTCGATACCGCCCGGTCGAGGTTCCACACGTGCATCCGGCAGCTCGAGAGGTCGTTGTCGGTGAACGGTCTCGTCTCCACTTCGACTAGCGTGAGCTCGTCCATGCGGATGATGATCAGCGCAGGCTCGCCTCCGCACCCGCCGACCGCGAGCAACGCAAGGGCCGCGATAAGAGCCCGGAGCATCAACCCCCGGGCCGGCCCGATCAGCACATGTTGCCAGTGACTCATGTCCCCCTCTCGACCAGACACCTTACACGAGCCGACGCCACGGGGCCGGTGCGGCGCCCCGGTGCGGCGCTCGCCGACCGGCGAAGAACACGAAGGTGGAACGACACGACCGCTAGGGTCTCTGTTCCCGATCTTGTCCCCATCCAAAGGAGCAGCGTGCGCTGGATCAAGACCGGTCTTCTGTGGCTGATGGCCGCCCTCTACATCGCGGCCGGCGTGAACCACTTCGTGAACCCCGACTTCTACCTGTCGATCATGCCGCCCTATCTGCCGTGGCACGACGCGCTCGTGGCTCTCTCGGGGGTGGCCGAGGTGATCTGCGGCGTCGGGCTGCTGATCCCACGGACACGGGCGCCTGCGGCCTGGGCGACCATCGCGCTCCTGGTCGCGGTCTTTCCCGCAAACCTCCACATGGCCATCGCCGACGTTCCGATGGGCAGCCCGCCGCAGTCGACGGGCCTGCTCCGCTGGATCCGACTGCCGGTCCAGCTCGTGCTCGTCGCGTGGGCCTGGTGGTACACGCGCCCGGAGGCGCTCGGCGCGTCCGGCGAGGAGGGTTAGACGGTCGTCCCGTTCGAGCTCCGCTCCACGCGATCCACCGGCGGGTCCTGGCCCACCTCAAGGAGCTCGCCGAGGCCGGCCCTCCGGCCCGACGTCGCGACGGCGCGTGTACACTGGGGGCGTTGGGATTCCGGGACGACAGCGAAGCGCTCCGCGCGCGGACCCGAGCCGCCGAGGCGCGGGCCGAGCGGGCCGAGAGCGAGCGCGAGCAGATGGAGCGGGAGCTCGCCGACGCCCAGGCCAACGACGAAGCCGACGCCAGGCGTATCGCCGAGCTGGAGGCGCGCCTGGCCAAGCTCGAGCCGCGCTCGCGGAAGGCTGCCGGAGAGCAGGCGAGCTCCCGCAGGCAGAGGGCGGTGGTCGGGCTGGCGGCGGTGATGGCGATCATCCCGGGGATCGTCGTGTTCGGCATCTTGCAAGGCTCCCGCGAGCACGACCCCGTGGTCTCGACGGCTCCGGAAGCTCGCGTCCCCGAGCCCCCGGCGGTTCCGGAGCCCGAGCCGCCCTCGCCCCTCGAGCGCATTCGCCTCGCCGGCGTCGTTCGCTCGGCCGATGGCGTCGAGGGGCTCCAGGCGGGCGACGGCTGCGTCGTGGACATGGGCGTCGCCGAGGGCTTCTCGCGCCTGCAGGTGCGCTGCGGCGCCGATGGGCGGGTGGCCACCATCTACGACGGCGCAACGGCCTCGCCCATGGGGATGATCCAGGTGAGGAACCTCGCCGCGGAGGCCGTCAGCGTGCCCGGGCGAGTCACGCGTACGATGACCTACTCGCGGACCGGCCAGTGGCCGGGGGCGACGCCGCAGATCCAGATCGACCCTGACCAGCACGCCGCTCGCGTGTGGCTCCAAGGCATCGAGGCGCGCGACGTCTTGCTCGACATCCTCAGCTCCGACTTCGGGCCCGGGGAGCGCTCCATGGGCGAGAGCACACAGGGCAGCATCGCCCGCGGCACCCTCGCGAAGCTCACGGTGCAAGGGGAGGTCCCCGGTGCCCTCGGTGAGCTCGACGCGAGCGACTGCTCGCTGCGCACCGAGCCGCAGCCGAGGGGCCCCGGTGGTCTGACGGCGCGGCTGGTGGCTCGCTGCGGCGACCGCATCCTCTACGGCGCCGGTCGCTCCGGCTGGGTGTCCGCACCCGCACCCGCCGACGGTGAGGTCATGGGGCCGGTCGAAGACACCCAGATGAGCGCCGCCGACACCGATCCGATGATGAGCTACACCGGCGACACGCTGCCCCTGGTCGAGCCCGAGTGGCGCGTCGTCTTCGCGGTCGAAGCGCACCCGAGCTGCACCCTCGCCGAGGGCTCCTGGGTGGGCAGCCTTCGGGACCAAGAGGGCCGCCTCCGGGAAGGCCTCTCGATCACCGACGGCGAGCTGACCCTCCCCGACGGCGAGGTCCGCGTGGGCACCGAGGACATGCGTTGCCACCAGGGCGTCGCCCGCTGGACCACCGAAGGCGGTACCACGATGCTCGAAGGCCACTTCGGCCCGGGCTTCGCCACCTACGTCGGCCGCCTCGGCTCCGGCGAGCTGATCGAGCTCTACCGGCAGTGAGCGGCCCCGTCGTGCTGGGCGAGAGGATCTCGCGTGCCCAGTCCGGGGCGATCTCGTCGCACTCGGTGCCGTCGCGGCCATGCGTGCCGAGCGCGGAACGACTCCGCCGACCGCGTCCCTCACACCAGGCGCCCGGCAGCCCACAGGAACAGGGCGCACGACGAGAGCGAGCTGACCGTGCGGACGTGGTTCCAGCGCGTCCAGTCGCGGAGGTACCGCGCCCAGAGCGAAGCTGCCTCCGGGGTGGTGGGGTCGACGGCGTCGAGCGCGTTGTTCAGCGGGACGTTGAACGCCGCAGTGCACGCGAACATCCCGAGGACGTAGACGACGCCTCCGGCGGCGAGGGCCATGCCGCCCGCCTCTCCGAGGCGCGACACGCCCCAGACCGAGAGCGCGAGGCTCGCGAGCGACGTCCCGAAGAACAGCGGCATGAAGGCCGACGAGAGGATCACGCGGTTGATCGACTGCATCGCGGCGATCCCCTGCGGCCCTGGGATGGCCCCGAGGGACGCCATCACGAAAGTCGAGAACGTGAAGTAGACGCCCGCCATCAGGCCGCAGCCGACGGCCGTCACCCACACGCTCGACGTCGCGACTACCATCATCATCGGAGCCCCCGCGCCGCGGCCGCGGCGAACGTGCGGACGTCCCGGGCGGGCCGGCCGAGCACGCGCTCGACGTCGTCCGTCACGACCGCGTTGTGCCCGTCGAGGAGAAACCGGAACAGGTCGAGGAAGAACGCCACGACGGGCGGCGGGAAGTGCTCCGCCATGGCCTGCCCGTACTGCCCGAAGGTGACCGGGAGGTACCGGAGGGGCCGCCCCGTGGCCCGGGCGAGCTCCGCGGTCGCCTCGCCGAAGGTCAGGAGCTCGGGGCCCGTCAGCTCGTAGGTCTTCCCCGCGTGTGCCTCGTCGGTGAGCGCGGCGACCGCCACGTCCGCGATGTCATCGCAGTCGAGGAAGGGCTCGCGCACGTCGCCAGCCGGGAAGGCGATGACGTCCCCCCGCGGCGCGAGCAGGCCCTCCGTGAAGTTCTGGAGGAAGAAGGAGCACTCGAGGATCGTCCAGGCCGCGCCGCTCTCGCGCACGGCGTCCTCCGCCGGGTGCACCTGGGGCTCGCCGCGCCCCGCCAGGAGAACGATCGTCCGGATCCCCTGGTCCACCGCAACCTTCGACACGCCGCGGACGTGGTCGGCGGCGCCTGGGACCGCCAGGTCGGGGTGGTAGGTCAGATAGAGAGCGTCCGCTCCGGCGAGCGCCGGCCCCCACGTCCGTTCATCGGCCCAGTCGAAGGGGACCTCGGCCGAGGGCGAGACGGCCCGGACCGGGCGCCCCGCGGTGCGCAGCCGCTCCACCACCCGGGCGCCGGTCTTGCCTCGTCCGCCCACGACCACCGTGCGCTGCGTTTCATTCGTCGTCGTCATCCTCTCTCTCCGTTCGTTCGGGGGCGCGACCTGCGCCCGACGGGAGAGACCCTGATCGTTGCGCTTGTACCTTGGTAGCCGAGATTCAGCACAGTATCGTTGCGCTCATGCATAGAACGGCTCCCCGGGCCGCTGACCTGCACTGGGACGACGTCCGGCTCTTCTTGGCGCTCTGCCGGGCCCGCACGCTCGGAGAGGCGGCGCGCACGCTCGGCGTGGACGGCTCGACGGTCTCCCGCAGGCTCGCGGCCCTCGAGGAGACGGTCGCGGCGTCGCTGTTCGACCGCGGCCGAGCGGGCGTCGCCGCGACGCCGGCCGCCGAGGCGCTCTTGCCGGTGGCGGAGGAGATCGAGCACGCGATGGCGCGCTTCGCTGGCGCCGCGGAGGCGCTCGAGCGGGACGTCGCCGGGCTCGTCCGCGTGGCCTGCCCGCCGGATGCGGCGGAGGTGCTGGTCGCGCCCCACCTCCCCGATCTCCTCGCGCGCTACCCGGGCCTCCGGCTCGAGCTCATGGCCGGCGAGGGGCTGGTCGATGTCTCCCGTCGGTCGGCCGACATCGCGCTGCGCATCGTGCGCCCCGAGGCGGGCGACCTGATCATCCGCAAGCTCGCGCCGGTCGCGTGGCAGCTCGCGGCGGCGCCCGCCCTCGCCAACGTGCTCGGCACCGTCCGCCGATTCCGCGACGTGCCCTGGGTCACGTTCGGCGACCGCTTCGCCCACATCCCCGCGGCGCGCTGGGTCACCGCCCACGCGGGCGTCGAGCCGCTGGTGCGCTCGGACAGCATCCGGGTCCAGATCGCGGTCGTGGCGGCCGGGGTCGGGGCCGCCCTCCTTCCCGCCGGCAGCGTCACCCACTACGGCTTCGTGCCGGTGAAGGTCGCGCCGAAGCTCGCCCGCACGATGGAGCCCTGGCCCCGCGACGACCTCTATCTCGTGACCCACCGGGCGCTCCGGCGCGTTCCTCGGGTGAGCGCGGTGTGGGAGCTCCTCTTGGAGAAGAACCCTCAGCTCCAGCTGAAGACGGGGTCATGAGGAGGCCAGTGCGCGGCCGCCCGCCGAAGCGCACCGGGGTGTTCCCGAGGCCTCGGCTCCGGCGGTCGCCCGCTCGATTCTCGGCGCGGCGCTCCTCGTGGCGCTCCCCCTCGAGCGCACCCTCGAAGAGCGCCGCGGCGCGCTGCTCCGGGCCCGCGTCCTCGCGCCCCTCGGCCTCGACGCGACCGGGTTCGCCCCCGGGCAGCGCCGTCTCCTCTCACGTGGCGCGGCGGGGAGCTCGTCGCCCGACGAAGGGCCGAGCCTCGGCGCGCTCATCGGCTCCGGCACTCGCCGAGGCCGCCGGGGACGTCGAAGGGGATGCAGGCGGCACCCTCGGGGCAGACGTCGCCGGCGAGGTCCGAAGCGCAGAGGGTCAGGCACCCGATGTCGGGGTCGCAGAGGTCGGAGCGGCAGTCGGCGTCGACGTCGCAGTCGGCCTCGACGCCACCGAGGTCGAGGTCCGGCTCCTCGCACAAGCCGCTCCAGGCATTGCATCGGCCGCCGAGGCACTGGTCATCGCGCCAGCAATGGGGAATGCAGTAGGTCTCGACCGGCTCCCGGTCGAAGTCGGGGAAGCAGAGCCGGCCGGCGTCGCAGTCGGCCGTGCTCGCGCAGCGGGCCAAGCACTCGCTGTTGCCGCCCCCAAAGGTCACGCAGATCTCGTCCGCGCCGCAGTCGGGGTCGTCGAGGCAGGGCTGGAAGCACGACCCCCCCACGACGTCCGAACTCTCGGCTTCACGCGTGCAGTCTCCGCTCGCGCACTCCTCGTCACTATCGCAACGCTGGCCGGGGCGGCGGAGGGGGACGCCGGCGTCCCGCCCGAGGTCGCCCATCCCCGCGTCCGGGCCCGACCCAGCGTCGGGACCGGGCGTAGACGACGGGTTGCCACACCCGAAGCCGGCGGGCAGAGCGAGGACAATAGTCAGGGCGAGATGCTTCCTAGACAACATGTGTGTCCTACCTTCCTCTAGAGGACCTCGACGAGACAAACGAGCTGGTCGTCCCGGCGGACGCAGATGAGCCCGTCCGGGCAATCGTTGGCCGTTCGACACGTCAGAACGCAACCTCCGAGGTCTGTTCCTGGGACGGACAAGCAGGTCGAGCCGGCCGGGCAGCTCGGCCGTTCGACGCGGCAAAAAGTGAAGCAGCGTCCTTGGGGGTCCTCGGCCCGGACCCTCCCGCAGAGCCGCGACTGGCAGTCGGAGGCGTCCACGCATGGCTCCGACAGGCCGAGAAGGCTCGGGTCATGGCGGAAGAAGCAGCTCCCGAGGATCGGGTCGCACTGCCGGCGCGGGGAGCAGTCGGAATCGTCCGAGCACCAGGGGAGGCAGATCTCTCCGTTGCATGCGGTCCCGCCGGGGCAGTCTCCACTGCTGCGACAAGTGTCGACGCAGACGCCGATAGGGCCCTCCGTGGCTTGGGAGAGCGTGCACACCTGGCCCGCGCCACACTCGTCGTCGACCTCGCAGGGATCGACGCAGAGCCTGGCCACGGACGGCAATCGGATGTCGGGGGCCGGGCACCCGAGGGAGACGCAGTCCGTGTCGCACTCGCAGGGCATGAAGCCGCTCCTCGGAGGGCCTCCAAGGCAACGCGCCGAGGCGTCGACGGCGAGCCGCTCGGGCTCGGGCCCGCTTCCCGCCGAGACGTCGCAGGCGCCGACGAGCAGCGGCACGAGGAGCGAGGCGACGGTGGCGCCCGGCTTCACCGCGCTCCCGGAGGGAAGAGGACCTCGGGGCCGAGCGAGACGACCCGCACCCCGGACGGCGCTTGATCATCGAGCCTGATCGCGCCCTCCGTGTAGGCCACGAGCACGCGACGATCGGCGAGCACCGTCAGCGACAGCGGGGGGGTCGGATCGGAGCGGACGCGGCCGGTCCCCGGCGCCGTCGGCGCTCCCTCCGGGGTGACCGCGATCGAGCTCGGGCCACAGGCCAGGTTGAGGAACTGACGGCGCCGATCCGCGTCGAAGGCGATCAAGCGCACCCCGGTTCCCGCTCCCTGCTCCCCGGACGCACGTCCCGCTCCGCTCTCGACGTACGCGACCGCGAAACCTCCCCCCGGCACCGCGGTCGCCACCGGGTTCACCTCGCTGCCCGCTTCGGCATCCCCGATACGGAACGAGCGGTCCGCACCGCTCGTCCCCGGCGAGCTCAGAAAGGCCGGAGCGTCGCTCGAGGTCAGGTCGAGGAACCGCCCTCGGACCCTTGTCGAGTCGTCGGCCGAATCCCTCTCCACCCAGGTCGCGAGGAGGGTCTCGCCATCGAAAGCGAGCGACGGGAGCTCGGACGCCGACGTTGCTTGAGCGACGGAGGGCACCTCGGCGATGACGAAGGGCTCGGCGTCCGGCGCCAGCGTCTCCTCGAACGTCCCGAGGACGACCCGATAGCCGTCGATCGACGGCGCGTCCTCGTACCAAAGGAGCGCGAAGCGGCCGCGCTGGCTACGGTCCGTGCTGCCGGGGTTGATCACGGTCCCCGCGAACCCGATCATCGAGTTGCCTGAGTAGGGGACGCTCACCCCGCCCTCGTCCCCGACCACCGACGTCGCCGCCGGAACCGGGCAGCTCGCGCCAAGGTCGACCCGTCCGCCGCGCAGCTCGGTGTTCCGCGAAGACTCCCGGCGGAGCCACAGGACGACCACCCGACCCGTTCGAAACGACAGGACCACGGGCGCCACCCCCAGCACGAATCCCTCGTCCTCATCGCTGAGAAGGGCGAGCTGGTCGCCGCACGTCGGCCTCGGCATGAGCCAGCAGCCGAAGCGGTCGAGGAGGAGGGATCCGACACGGTTGACTCTGTCCGTGTCCTCTCGCCCGGCGACGGAGTAGGCGAGGAGCCCTGCCGCGCGGCTCGTTCCGATCGCCGTGCCCGGGGGAAGAAAACCGATCGACAGGCGGTCGGGCACCGCCTCTTCGGTCCAGACGAGGTAGACGTTCGGGCAGCTCCGGTCGAAGCCGGACGCGGAGAGCTGGAGGCGCCCGAGCTGGCGGTCGTCGGACACGTCCGACACCTCGATCCAGCCGACCGTCGCCGCCTCGCCCCCCGGGCGAGCGACCAGGCTCTGGGGGCCCGTCAGTACCTGGAACGGGAACGACCCGAGCCCGACCGTCTCCTGGGTGACGGAGCGATCGTCGGTCTCCGTCGATCCCGTGGGCAGCCTCGAGACCTCGCACGCGTCGGGCCGGCTGAGGGCAGTGCAGCTCGCCGCTGACCCGAACGCCACGAGGAAGACCCCCTGGCGCCCCGCCCGACAGAGCCGCAGCAGTCGCTCGCGATCCAAGAGTGGTCCCGTCTCAGGGGGCGGTGGCAGCAACCCACCGACCGCCCTGGACGGGAAGCGTAGTACAGACGCCACCGTCACGCCGCTCTTTGTGTGCCTCGGCCCGCGCGTCGTTCGGCCGCCGGCCCCGCCTCCCGGTGGCGGCCGAAGCGTGGGAATCTCACCTGGCATTCCCCGCCGCGGCTCCGTCATGCTTCGCGAGTGACGGGAGCCCGGGAAGCGATGCCGAGAAGGGGCGGGTGAGCAGGTGACGTCCGTCGGCAGCGTGGCTCCGGGCCTGGTCATCGGAGGCCGATATCGCGTGGAGCGCCTCCTCGGGCACGGAGGCATGGGCGCGGTCTACAGGGCGACGCACATCGAGCTCGGTACGCCGCTCGCCGTCAAGGTTCTCTTGCCCGAGTACGGGGACCGGCCCGCAGCGATCGGGCGCTTCCTCAAGGAAGGCCGGAGCGCCGCGACCGTCCGCCACCCGGGCATCGTTCAGGTCTTCGACCTCGGGCACGACGCGCACGGCGTCTACATGGCGATGGAGCTACTCGAGGGGGCGGAATTGGCCGACGTCATCCGCCACGTGGCGCCGATGTCCGCGAAGGACGTTGTCCGGATCGGGGTCGAGCTCAGCGACGCGATCGCCGCCGCCCACCAGCGCGGCATCGTCCACCGGGATCTCAAGCCCCAGAACGTCTTTCTGACCCGCTCCGGTCGGCAGATCACGGTCAAGGTGCTCGACTTCGGGATCGCGACGATGCTCGAGGACGCCCTCAGCGCGCCGGCGGTGGCCGACAGCTGGAAGACGAAGACCGGGCAGATCCTCGGGACTCCGCTCTACATGAGCCCGGAGCAGCTCCGAGGCAGCAAGGAGCCGACGCTCGACGTCTATGCGATCGGGATGATCCTCTACGAGTGCCTGGCCGGCCGGCCCGCTTACTCCGCGTCGACGATCACGGAGCTCCTGCTGAAGGTGTCGACCGAGGAGCCTGAGTCGCTGCACCTTCTCCGGCCGGACATCCCGGAGGAGCTCGCGCGTCTTATCACCGCGACCCTCGCGAAGGAGCCGGAACACCGGACCGAGAGCGCCCGGGTGCTCGCGGACCAGCTCGAGGCGATGGCCGAGCGTCTCGGCCCCGAGCACGCCATCGCCCCGCCGCGGCACACCCCCGAGCCCCTGGAGGGGGGCGTGGAGGCGCCCGCGGCCTCCCAGTCGGGCGTGTCCGGCCTCCACGCGATGCTCAGCCGCACGGTCAGCCGCCTCAGCGAGGAGCCTGCGCCGGAGGTGCAGAGCGGCGAACGGGCTCGCCCGCTTGCCGCCGGTCGCTCCGGACCTCGCTCCATGCCCGCAACGACCCCGCTCCCCCCGGTCGCTCCGACCGAGGTCCTGCCCCCCGATGGCGGCGACGGCCAGTCCGACTCGGCGCCTGCGGTGCCCAGGAGATACCTCGTCCTCGCCTTGGCTGGCCTTGTCCTCGCGACGCTGGCGGCCGTGGCTGGCGTGATGGGGGGCGGCCGTGGCGAGCCCCCGCGGGTGGAAACGGTGGAGGCAGCCCCCGGGCGAACGAAGGGCCCGGTGGAGCGGGACGGTCCTTCGCCGGGCGCGGAGCAATCGCCCGAACGACGGGCCGGGGAGGACATCCCGTCGGAGTCGGCACCGAGCGGGGACACGGGCCTCGGCGTGGAGACGGCCCCGGCCCCCGGGCGGATCCTGGTCGACAGCGATCCCCAGGGCGCGTCGGTATTTCTGGGCAACGAGCCCCTCTGTGCCCGTACACCGTGTATGATCGAACTCGGAGCGGAGCCGCTTGAGCTGCGCTTCGAGAGACCCGGCTTTGTGCCCGGGTCTCTGCGACTCGCGCCGCCCTTTCCGCAGGGCCGCGCGCCACCTGTCGTGCTGCAACGCCGCCCTCGGCACCCGCCGAGCAGCGTCATCACTCTCCCCCAGTAGGCTCTCCCATGAACGCTCTTGTTGTCGTCATTGTCACCACTCTGGTCGTAGGGCTTCGCTCGGCGGGTCGCGCTCAGGATTCCTCGGACACGCTGACCGCGGGGCGGCAGGTGATCGCATCTCAGCTGTTTGAGCAGGCCCAGGCCGCCATCCGCCTCGGACGCCTCCGCGACTGCGCCCGGCTCTACCTCAGCTCCTACGAGCTCGTCCCGAACCCGAACGCGCTCTTCAACGCCGCTTCCTGCCTCGACGAGATCCCGGTGGGGCGCCGGGCCCGTGACCGTACGCCCGAGGTCGATGCGTACAACCTCTACGAGAGCTTCCGCCGCACCGGCGTCGACGATCCCGCCATCCTCGAGCAGCTCGACCGCCGCCAGGAGGCGCTGGCCCGCCGGCTCGCAGTCCTCGACGTAGAGACCGACCCTCCAGGCGCGGAACTCTACGCGCTCGAGGAGCGCCTGGGGCTGATCGGCGTCTCGCCCCGCCGCGTCGCCTTCAATACCTACAAGGCGGCCCAGGGCGAGTACGGAAGCGTGCTGATCGTGCGCCTCGCAGGCCACGAGGATGCGCGCGTAGCGGTCGAGCCGACGCGCGGCGAGATTACGCCGCTTCGGCTGGAGCTGGTGCCCGTCGTCGGGACGCTCGTCATCCGCTCCGACCCGCCCGGGGCGACCGTCTCCACCGCCGACGGGGAGGTGCTCGGCACGACCCCCCTGGACATCACCTATCGCGTCGGCCGCCACGAGCTCCGCGTCCACGCGGACGGCTACGTGGACGAGCGGCGGTCCGCCACGGTGCGGCCGAACGCGACGACGGAGCTTCCCGAGGTGGTCCTTGCCGAGGCGCTTTCGCGCGTCGTGCGCCTCTCCGTGTTGGGCGAGCCAGACGGGGCCGCGGTATGGGTGAACGACCGCGAGCTCGGCGCCGTCCCCTACGCGGGCACGCTCCGATTGAGCGGGGCGGATGGGTTCGAGCGGGGCGAGGCGCGCCTCGAGGTCCGGATGGACGGGCACCTGCCCTGGTCGGCCGCAATCGTGCTCCAGCCCGGAACGTCGGGCGTGGCGCGCGTGGACCTGGCCCTCGACCGGGTGGACCGCGCCGCCTGGCGATGCCCACTGTACGTGACGGTGGGGCTCCTGGCCATCGCGGCGATCGCCGCCGGGAGCGTCGCGATCTGGGCGCGGAACCAGTTCAATGGGAGCCCCAACCCGGACCCCAGCCTCCTCGATACGCGCAACCGGGCCGCGATCACCGCCGACGTTCTCGGGGCAACGGCCCTGGTGACCTTCGGGCTGACCCTCACGTTCGATCTCCTCCGGGCCTCGCCCCCGACCTCGACGGGGACCTTCGTGGTGGAGTAGCGGGGCCGATCCGCGTTGCTGCGACGGCAACCGCGATCGTCCTCCCCACGCGCCAGGCCGTGCTGGTCTTCGATCTCGCCACGAGGGGAGCGCCTGGGGCGGTGCCCAAGCCCGAGGCCTCCGCCCTCGGCGAGCACCCCGAGCGCGCCGTCCCTGTGGCGGCCGGTGCTCACGGCGCCGGGGGAGCAGCAGACGGACGGGTTCTACCTCCGCTACCCCCTCGCCCTGCAGGGATGGCGCCCGGGTCGTCACCGTGGGCCTGCCGGCGGACCCCAACGGATGGCGCATGCACAGCCTCTACCCGGGCTTGCCGTCGCCTACTGCGACCTCGTCGGCGACGACCTGGCCACTGAGAGCCTTCGACCTGCGGCCGAGTACGCGCGCCGCTCCGTCGCGCCGCTCCCGCGGCCATATGTGCTGGAACGCTATCGGGTGCTCCCGCCACGCCGGGAGTAGGGACGGAGCGACACCGCCGATCGATCGCCCCCTTTGGCTGCACCCGCGCCCGGCAGCCGGGCCACGGGCTGTCGCTCCTGGCCGTGGCCTTCGTCCCTCTCGAGCCGATGGTACGCACCTACGATGAGACGAGCTACCCATGGACTCGTAGAGTTTCGCGGTTTAGTGTCGATCCGACCATTGCAGAACCGAGGCGCGACAGATGATGATCTCGTATCGTAGTAAATGGGCGCTACAGCTAGCTCTCCTGCTGTTTCTCGCCGGATGCAGCGGAGATGCGCGGTCACCAGAGTGTGAGTTCGACTGGCAATGCCCAACCGAAGAGGTGTGCACTTGGGGCCGATGTGTCACCGATTACGAGCCGGAGCCGGAGCCGGAGCCGGAGCCGGAGGAAGGCCCCAACTGTTCCCGAGATCAGAGCTCGTGCGGTACGGGCAACGACGGCTACTGTTGTAGCGGGGACTTTCCCTACTGCTGCCTCGGCAATCCGCCTTCTTCCGCTTGTGGCACCGGCCCCTTGGTGTGTGGCTGCTCTAGCGCGGCTGACTGCCCCGACACGGGCCTCTGCGTTCGCTTCACCAGCGGCGAAACCCTGTGTTCGGAGCGCTGCACGTCAGACGCGGAGTGTGGCGCCGGGTGCTGCGTGGGCCTCGAGGAGGGCGGAGGCGCCTGTGCACCGGCATCCGTCTGCGAGGAGCGGGACCCGTGTCAGGAGTGCCTCGATGCCTGCCGAGACCTGGGCATCCCCGGATGCTGCACGGGCCGGGGATGTCTCTGTGAGGACGAATGCCAGGTGCGAGACTGCACGCCGCCATTGGAGCTCTGCTGCCGAGCGGGCTTCGGGTGCTTCTGCCGCCGACCGAATCCGAACCTCCCGAACCCCTGCGACTGACGGGGCACGGAAGCAAGCGGGCATCCTCCAACACCGCCACGGGCCCACCCCCGAACGCACCTACCCCGAGAGGCCGGTTTCGCTGACGAGTGCTCGGCGTAGTTCGAGCCGGGCGCCGTCCGCCAGGCCGCCCGTGACGTACCGGAAGGCCGCCGTAAGACCGTCGTCGGACGACGACGTCGACGCCATAGGCCGCACCCTCACCCACGTCCGACCGGTTCAGCTCCCGGCCATGGTCGGCCATCCCTACGTTCCGGTGTTCGGGTAGGTTGACAATGCCCTGGGACGAAGATCGCTTGGGGAACGAGAACAAGCGAGCACGGCGTCGACCGACCGACGCGAGGGCGTTCGGGTCGCACCCGTTGCGGTCGGTCGCTGCCGGTGTCGGGGTCAACGCTGAACCGACACCAGAGCTCCAGCCGTACCGCTTCCTCGGACAGAGTCAGTGGAGCTCGGGCGGGGGCGACATGTCGATGTTGATCGCGTGGATCGCCGGCGACTGGGCGAGGCGGGACAAGGGCTCGAAGCTCCGCGCGGAGAGGCTGACCACGGTGATGGCCTGGCCCGGGTTCGCGGACCAGGCGGTGGCGTGCGTCACGCCGGGGCAGCCGAGGACATAGCGTCAAGCGCGTTCGGGCGGCAGGTAGACGAAGGCGCGGATGGTGCGGCTCGGATCGGGGTCCCAGCCGTGGGTGCGCTCGCGGGCCGGCGAAGGCATGGCTTCTCGCGTCGCGTACGCGGTGTACGTCGCGCAGGCGGGAGGATCTTCTTCGACCCAGGGCAGGAGGGCCTCTCGTTGCGCGACCCGCCGCCCCATCTCGTCCATGGCGGCGGCGAGCAGAGGGCGTCGCTCACCGCGCCCCTGAGCGCTCTGCCAGCCGCCGGCCAGGCCACCGGAGCGTTGCACGCGGGGGTTCAGCAGGTAGGCGGCGGTCGGGATGAAGATCCGTAGCCCGGAGCGCGGCAGCACCAGCAGGCCCGGGTCGGCCAGGGCCAACCGTTCCTCCGAGCCTACTCCGCCGCGGAGGTCGGCACCCGCGTAGACCTGAAGGCTCCGGGCCACCAGCTCGCAGGCCCCTCCGCATTCGCCGCCGAGGAGAACGGCGAGGAAGGGCGCCTCCAGAGGCCGGTTGTAAACGTCCCGGATGTGCCCGGGGACGTCGGTGCGCGGTGGGGTCCGACAAGGCCGTTCGGTGCCCACGAAGGGTCGGAAGGCATCGGGGTCGCGGCGCGGCCCGGCGGGCGCCGCCGCCCTGAGCTCATCGACGAGCGCCCCTTCCCGGACGCGGATGGCCTGCAGGGGCGCGAGGGTGTCGAGGCCGCTCAGGGCGGTCAGCAGGGGCAGCGCCGGTCGCGGGTCTTCGCCTCTCGCCTCCCGCAGATCGACCAGAATCGCGTCGGCGGACAGGGCGCGGGCGATGGCCGCGTCGATGCCGTCCCACCCTTCGGGGCCGAAGTGCCGGACGCCGAGGATGGCGACGCCTGCTTCTTCGACGAGCGCGTAGGCCGCCTCGGCGTCCGCCGCGACGTTCGGCCCGCCATCGTTGGCCTCGAAGGTGCCGCGCGAGCCGCAGCGCGCGCCGGTCGCGTCGAGGACGAACAGCCCGGGAGGTGAGGCCCGCGAGAGCGCGTCACCGAGGGCATCGCATATCGCCTCCACCGGCGGCGCACGGCGGGACAGCTCGTCGAGCCGGCGCTGAAGGGAGCGCCAGGAGTCGTCTGTCGCGAACGCCCGCCCCGCATAGGCCTCCTCGAGGCCGCGGCGCAGCGTAGCGACGTCTTCGGCGACGTCCTCGGAGCTCATGAGGTTGGCCGCCGCGGTGATGGGGGGCGGCGTGGCGCAGGCCGCGAGGAGCAGGCAGACGAGGACGTGGCGCATGGGAGTCTCGACGCTCGGAGGCACGGGACGGTCTCCGCTCCGAAGCGGACGTCCGGCGCCGGGGTCTCCGTAGGAGCTTGCTTCAGCGCCGCTCCCCGCCGGCCTGTACGTCGATCCGACGCTGTGAGGGGACGGCGAATGTGATCGCGTTGGGGACCGCGAATGTGATCGCCGCGATGGTCTTGGTGAGCTGTACGGGTGTGCAGCCGTAGGGTCCGATTCTCTGGGCATTCCATGCCCTCGGGAACAGAAGCCCTCTGGTTGGCTGTCGGAGTGCTCCCCTGGTGCCGCTGCCGATCGTATCGCTCTCGAAGAAATAGCTCGAGTTGGTAGGGTCCTTGGTAGGGTCCCATGTGCACCAACCTCGTACCCTGAGGGCGAGGCGATGCATCCGGAGGGTTGCCATCCCGGCCTCGCGCGCCGGGGAACCTGGAGCTTCCGCGTCCGTCGGCCGGGAAACAGTGGCCCCCACGGACGGGACGCAGCGCGGGGCGAGCCGCGGTCGCGACAAGGCCGCGTCGGCGCAGGGTTACCGACGGCCGGCCCCGCAGAGAGTCCCTGGCAGAGAGTCCCTGAACAGGGGCCCCTCGCGCTCGGGGACGAGGAGTTGGGGCGCGCGAGCGGGGGTCCACCGAGCTCGGGACCCCTTTCATTGGTTCGACGAGGGCGACTATGGATTCCAGCAGCGGTCCTGCGGGAGGACGGCCGTCGGCCCGGAGAGCCCGAGCCACTCGACCTCGACCAGGAGTCCCTCCGCGTCGCTCGGCTCGGAGACGTGGATCGCCACTTCACACTCGAGCGCCTCTTCACTCCCGAGGTAGACGTCGACGTCGAAGGTGTACTCGCCCGGAGCGGTCGGTTCCTCGGTGCCAGGGCCGGTTTCAAAGAAGACGGACGAGCCCTCGCAGGACGCGCGCGCCTCGACGAACGCCTCCGGCGACTCTGGGCCCTCGTAGCGGAAGCGGACGCGGGCCTCTAGCGTGCCCACGACCATCGGATCCGGCTCGACCGGCACCGTCCGGAAGGAGAGCCGAGTCGACGCGAAGAACTCCTCGAACTCCCCGTCGTCCGAGCGCTTCTCGATCAGCACCGAGCTGCTCGTCGCTCGAACTCGGCCGCCCGGCCACGAGTAGGACGCCGTCGAGGTTCCGAACTCGTCGAACCCGAGGGTTTGAGAATCGATCTCGGCGCTGATCCTCTGAAAGGTCGGACCGCAGGGCGGCGGGGGCTCGTCCTCGATGGTGACGTCGGCGGTGTCGACGAGCCCCGGAGTGGGCTGACTGAGCGCTCTGACCGTGTAGCTGCCCGGCGCATCGCCCGCCTCGTACGTTCCGTCCTCGTCGATGGTCCCTCCGGTCGCGTCGAAGGTGGCGTTCGGGTGAGGTTCACCAAAGAGCGTCGCCTCGAACTCGATGGTGTCCCCGACCTCGACAGCGGCCGTCTGGGGCGTGAGCCCGAGGCCGCGTACGATCACGATGTCTTGGCAGAGGCGCGCCGCATCGATGTCCCCGCCGCCGCTGAGGATAGGGTAGTGCGTGGCGTCGTAGAAGCAGAGCCGCCCCTCGATCACCAGCTCCACCTCGCCCGTCGGCGTGACGGGGGCCTCGATGATGAAGGGGTCGTTCCAGCCCGCGTTCACGACGAGATCGAAGGTGGCTCCCTGCGCCGTCGCGAAGAGGGCCACGATCGCGTCCTCGTTCGGAACGATGAGCGTCTCGCCGTCGAAGGAGGGACCGCTCTCGACCTGAATCGGCGCCGGCACGCCGGGCGTGAGCACCTGGTCGAAGCTCTGCTCCGTGATCAGGAGCTCCACGCACAAGTCCGCCAGCACCGTCTCCAGGTCCAGCGCGTTTTCCGGCGTGGCGAGGTCCAGGGCCTCGGCGACCGCCTGCCACCGGACGACGCCCTCGGCCCCCAGGAGGTCCTGCTCCGCCGCGCACTGGGCGTTGTTCCGAAGCACCCCCGCGCGGAGGGCGACCGCCGAGAGGAGGTCGCCGTCGACCAGGCGCTGCCCGACCGGGGTCGCGAGGAGGGCGGCCTGGTGAGCCGGCGTCCAGACCGGCATGACGAGGTCGAAGGCCTCGAGCACGATCCAGCGCCAGTCGCGGTACGCGCCGATGCCGTCGAGGAGGGCCTCGTCGTCGTCGGAAGCGACGGCCAGGCGCGGCGCGATCACCGTGTCGTACCAGGCGAGGAGCTCGGCCGCGAGCGCGTCGACGCTCGCGTTGGCGACCACGAGCGAGATGAGCTCGGTCCGGTAGGGTTCGTCCTCGGCCGTGCTCTCCACCTCTTCGAGGTCCTCGGGAGCCACGAGCGCCACGCCGGCCCCGCTGAAGTGACGGACCGGGAGCCGGATCCGACCGGCTTCGTCGGCTCCGGCCAGCTCCCACGCGAACCCCTCCCCGGCGCCGCGGTATCCGTAGCCCACGAGGGCCCGATCGTCGGTGGGCGGCCCCTCCGGCAGACGGATCGTGACGAGAGCACCTCGCCAGAGCTCGAGGCCATCGGGCTCGAAGTGGACGCCAGCGAGTGGAACGGCGCCGGTCGGAAGGCCCTCGACCGCCACGAACGGCGTCAGGCGGAGCGTCTGCTGCTGGAGGAGCGCGCCGGCGGGCACGTCGAGGGTCGCGACGGTCCCATCCGACGCCGTCACCTCGAGGGTGCCGCCGTCCGGACCCACGACGCCCTCCACGGCCTGCGCGGCCTCGAGGCGAGGTCGCAGCGACGTGCCATCCGGCGGCGCCTCGCTCGCGCAGCTCGTGCTCCCGATGACGGCGAGGACCAAAACCGGAATCACCTTCGCTCGCACCAAACCCTCCGCGAAGAAGGGTGCCGAGGACTCCGCAGGGCGGGTATCGCACGAATTGGGGATGGTCTGCGGCCCGCTTCGCGCTAGTCCGAGGGGGTGTCGCGATCCGGAAAGGACGCCGTGACCACCTTGCTGCTCGTCGAGGACGATGTCGCGATGCGCGACCGGCTCGGCGCGGCCGCCGAGAGCGTGCCTGGCCTCAGGCTCGTCGGTGCCGTCGGCACCGTCGCGGAGGGGCGGGCGCGCCTCGAGGAGGCCGCGCCGGACGTCCTGGTCACGGACCTCGGGCTGCCCGACGGGTCGGGTACGGAGCTCATCGAGCGGGCCGCAGGGGCGGGCGTGCTGTCGATGGTGGTCACCGTGTTCGGCGACGAGCAGAACGTCTTGCGCGCCATCTCGGCGGGCGCGTCCAGCTACCTGCTCAAGGACGGGACGCCGGAGGACTTCGCCGGCGCCATCGAGCAACTGCTCGCCGGCGGCTCCCCGATCAGCCCCTCCATCGCGCGCCACCTCCTGCGCCGCTTCCGCGACGCGGAGGCGCCGCGAGCGCCCACACCGTCGCCCGAGGTCGCGGCGGAGCCGGCGCTCCTCACGGAGCGTGAGCGCGAAGTGCTCGCCTTGATCGCGAAGGGCTTCACCTACGCCGAGATCGCGGACCTGCTCGGGCTGTCGGCCCACACCGTGACGACCCACGTGCGGAAGATCTACCGAAGGCTCGCCGTGCGGTCGCGGGGCGAAGCGGTCTACGAGGCGCTTCAGCGCGGGCTGCTCGACGTCGATCGGTTGTAGGGCAGCGATAGGGAGACCGCCGTCCCCCCGGCTGGCCCCGAACCGATCGACAGGAATCCGCCGATGGCCTCTGCGCGGTGCGCCATGTTCGTCAAACCACGGCCGGTGCGGGTCCCGTCGGGGATCCCGCGGCCATCGTCCGTCACCGTGAGCCGGACCCCCGTCGCCGTCTCCGTGGTTTCCACGCAGATGGTGGTGGCCTCGGCGTGGCGGAGCGCGTTGGTGATGGCCTCCTGGACGATGCGCTGGACGTGGGCGAGCTCGCGCCGACCGAGCCAGGCGAGCTCCGGGAGGTCCGTCACCGCCCAGTCCAAGCGGACGCCCGCCGCGCGGATCCGCCGCTCGAGCCGGACGCGCATCATGCCGAGCAGCGTCGGTACGTCGTCGACGTCCGGGTCCAGGCTGTCGAGCACCATCCGCATGTCCTCGAGGGTCGCGGAGAGCGCCGCCTCGAGCTCCTCCGGGCTGGGGGCGCCGCGCTGCACGAGGTCGAGCACGCCGACGAGATTGCCACCGACCCCGTCGTGCATCTCGCGGAGCAGTCGCTCCCGCTCCTCCGCCACCGCGCGCTCCGCCTCGAGGGCCCGCGTCCGCGCGAACTCGCGCGTCAGCTCCACCTCCCGCGCCTGGACCGTCGCGGCGAGCTGCTCGTGGTGGAGCGCCGCTGCGCGCGACGCGAGGGCGAGCCGTACGATCAGGGTCGCGCCGAAGCCGAGCAACATGCACGGGCCCATCAGCACGATGAACCGCGGCGCCTCGGGTGGCAGCAGCCCGACGTAGGGCGCGAAGCTCAGCCCGCCGATCGCGAGGGCGACGGCGCCGAAGGCCGCGCCGATGCGCCCTTCGATCGGCGGGCCGCGCCGAAGGGTCTGGGCCGTGGTCACCAGCGTGTAGAGGCCCACGACCAGGTTGCCCGCGTGAGTCACGGTCACCACGGCGAAGAACCAGGCGGCTGGCGCGAGCGCGGCGACGGCGTGGCCGATGGCCAGCAGCGACCAGAGCGCGGCGTCGACGCGGGGTCGCGACAGCCCGCCCCAGCGGTGCACGAAGGAGGCGAGGGCGACGGTGAAACCGTCGATGGCGAAGTGGAGCGCCCAGCGTACGGGCGGATAGGGGACCGGCGTCCTCCACACCTGGGCCGTCGCGCTGTGGAGGCCGAGGAAGACAGCGGCGACGAGCAGGAAACGAAACTCCGGCACCCGACCCATGGCGAGGAGGGCGAGGAGGAGGAGAACGACGACGAGGACGGCGAAGGACACCACCCGCGCGAGGTCCACTTCGAGCGTTCGCTGCCGCTCGTAGGTCGAGGCGAGGGCCTCATGGGCGCCCAGGTAGATCCGCCCGAGGCCGCTCCGGTCGTGGGGGAAGCCGAAGAGGTGGACGTGGACGACGTCCTCGCCGTCGCCCCGGAGGAGCGAGCGGGGGAACTCGAAGTACAGGGGCCGAGACCAGTTCTGTGCGACGTGCGGCGCGAAGGGCCCGCCGTCGCCGATCCACGCCCCGTTGACGTAGACCGCGGCGTTCATGCGCAGCCGGGGCAGGAACACGGCGGCCCGCTGGTCGACGCCGGCGGCCGCCGGGACGGCGAATCGGTACCAGACATGCCCGGCCCGGGGCGGCGCCTGTGCGTCCCAGCGATCGGGAAGGCTGACCGGCGACCAGCGCGCGTCGGCGAGATCCGCGGGCGTCTCGGCCGCCGCCGTGGTGACCTCGCCCACCTCCACCGGGGGGACGGGAGGCGTGCAGGCGCTCGCGAGCAGCGCGGCGAGCCCGCACGCGACGTCGCCGATCCTGCCGCGAGCGCCCATCGCCACGAGCCTACGGCAAACGACGGGGCGCCGCGCCGTCCGGGCCGGCCCTCTGCTCCGGCCCTGCGCGCGCTACGCGATCGATATCGATCGTCGGCCCCATTGAAGCCCGCGTTGGGGACGTGGTCTTGGTCTTTTTCGTTCAAGAAGGATGCAATCCGACGATGTCGATCGTCGGCCCCATTGAAGCGAGTGGCCGACGGGCTCGATCGTTCATCGACCTTGGCCTGATGGTCGAATCACAGAGCAAGGTGGACGGGAAACGCTGGATCTCTCTCTGAGCAAGAGACCGATGCCCAGTGGGTCTTCCGGTGTAGCAACGGGCCATCAGCGTCTCCCGACTTCGACCAACTCATGTTCCGGTTGTCCGTCCTTCTCGAAGACTGACGATGGCCCTGCCCGTCGGCTATCCGTCAACTCACCAACTTGAGAATGCGAACTGATCTTGCTATCCGCCCACGCACGCCTTCATCCCGGAGGATGGCGAAACTCCGCCGACTCGACACGCACCCCACGCACCCTGACCGCACGCGAGCAGAGAGCCCTGCTCAAGGTCCCCGGCGAGCACCGAGCGGGCTATCGCAACCACGGGCCGACGCGACAGCCCTCGGCACGGGCCTGCGCGAGCACGAGCTCATCGCCCGCTGGGCCGGGGATCTGTTTCGCGACGGCAAGCCCCGACGCCGGATGCTGCTGTCGGTCTTCAAGGGCGCCGGCAAAGCCGGCGGCACGCAGGAGGTCCCGGGACGAGGGCGGCGAGCCGGTCCAGCAGCTCGTGCGCCGACAGGAGCAGGTGGCTGGTGCCATCGCGCCAGGTGGTCTTGAGCCACCGCCTGAGGTCTCCGAACGTGCGCACCGCTCCCGCGGCACGCCTATCCACTCGAGTCTCCCCAACGGGCGCTCGATTCACCGCCGCCGCCCGGACTCAGGGACCCGTTCGGGAAACACGCCCCGCCCGAAGCGACGACGCCCGGCCGAGCCACTGCTCGAACCGGGCGACATCACAGACATTCTCCAGAGCGGGCGACCGGGCTCGAACCGGCGACATTCAGCTTGGGAAGCTGACACTCTACCAACTGAGTTACGCCCGCGGGGCCGGGAAGGCTCGCACGGGCCGGCCGGGGGCGCAAGGCGCCCGCGGAGGTGGCTACGGCGCCGCCCCCCGCCCCCGGCCCGGCCTACCTCCCCGAACGGCGACCTGGTGGTTTCGCCACCGTACGACGTAGGCTCGCCCGACGCGCCGCCGGCGCCCGGGGGGGCGTCCATCACGGCGAGCGCAGGAGGAGACGCCATGGACGAGGGTCACGCGAAGCAGCTCGTGGAGGGCAAGGTGGGCGACGACGCGCCGGCCTACGACTACGACAACATCACGAGCCGGTACTGGCGGGTCGAGGACGAGGCGTTCACGGCGGAGTCGGTCTGCCGAGCCGACGAGCGGGTCAAGGTGACCGCCACCAACACGATGCCGTACATGGCGATCTGCAAGCTCTACATGCGCTCGCCGAGCGGCCGGAGCTACATCGGGACGGGCTGGCTATCCGCGCCGAACAAGCTCTACACGGCCGGGCACTGCGTCTACGATGTGGGCGAGCAGGGCTTCATGACGTCGATCACCGTCGTCCCGGGCCTCAACGGGCTGACCAAGCCGTTCGGGGAGTACCGGGCGGTGTCGATGACCGCGACGCGCGGCTGGATCGACAACGGCTCCCACCGCTACGACATGGGGCTGATCAAGCTCGACCGGCCGGTGACCCATGGGCAGTGCCTGCGCCCCGAGCTCGCCGACCCCAGCCACGCCGAGGTGTGCGGGTACCCCGGCGACCGCGACACCGGCATCTTCCAGTACAAGATGACCGACATCATCGGAAAGAGCGGCGGGCAGTTCAACTACATGATCGATACGTTCGGTGGGCAGAGCGGCGCCCCCGTGCTGCGGAACCGCTACTGCGCGGTCGGGATCCACAACTACGGAGGCTGCCCGAACAGCGCGTCCGACCTGTACGAGTCGTTCGTCGAGTTCGCGGACAACTGGTGAGCCGAGCCCATCGGTGAGCCAGGACGCACAGGACAGGGTGGAGGCCGCGCGCGACGAGGGGAGGCCCGCCGACCACCACGACCTCCCTCTCTTTTTGGAGCAGTACAAGGTCTTCGTGGACTCGGCGCTCAAGGTCACGGACTGGCGGACGTCGGCCAACGGCCTCTTCCTCACGCTGAACACGCTGCTCCTCCCCGCCCTCGGGCTACGCTCTCCCCTGGCCGGCGAGCGGGCGGTGTGGATCGGGCTGGTCTGTGGCGTCGGGCTCGCGCTCGCGCTCACCTGGGTTGTCCTGCTCCGCCACTACCGGCGCCTGTCGCGGGCCAAGTTCGAGGTGATCAGCCGCATGGAGAGGCGCCTTCCCTACGCGCCCTTCGGCGAGGAGTGGAAGCTCCTGACCCCCCGCGACGGGTCCTACGTGGGCCTATCGAAGATGGAGTCCGTCCTCCCCGCGCTCTTCGCGGCCGTCTATCTCCTTGCGCTCATCAGCCTCCTGATCGGCGGCGCCGGGGAGTGAGGACGCGGCAGGTCGCCAGCAGGCCCATCGGGGCCTACATGGCGGTCATGATCGGTCGCCTTGCCGCCGTGGTCATCGCCGCCACGCTGCTCCCAGCCTGCGGGCTCGGCGGCGGGGGCCCGCCCTGGTTCTTCCGCGGCTCCGCGCGCCTCCCCGACTGCACCGAGCCGCCAGCCACGGTGCTGACCGGCGAGTGGTTCGACCAGGGCCAGGTCACGATCACCAGCCAGGGCTGCGAGGACGCCGCTCCCGGCGAGGTGTTCCCCTCCTGCCCCCTCAACTGGGTCATGACGCAGGCGGGGGGTGAGGTCGACATCCTCGTCGACAACGAGTACGAGGTCCGCGGGCGGCTGTGCGGGGACCAGCTCCACCTCGAGGGGGGATGGTGGCTGCCCGTCGAGGCCGAGGGCTTCGGCTGCACCTACGAGGACGAGGACGCGGCGGAGGTCGGCATCGAGGCCGAGGGCTCGGTGCTCACCGCCGAGGAGGACCTGCTCCGCGGCACGCTGGTCGTCCGCGAGCGGTGCACGGCCGAGTACGACGTCACGCTGACGCGTCTCTGAAGGCGCCCTGTCCCGGGGAGCCGAGCCGCTGGGGCGCCACAACGGAGAGCATCCGCTCCGAGTCGCACGTCGGGGGCCGCACCCGTGGCACGGCCCCGCCGGCTGACGTACACCACTCATGCAGTGGCGGAGGAACGACGTCGTGATCGCATCGCGTCCATCGCGCTGCGGCTAGCCGAGGGCAGGGACTTCGAGAGCGTCGGGCTGAGGGAGCTCGCGGAGTCGGCCGGGGTCGCCCTCGGCACGCTCTACAAGACGTTCCGCAGCAAGGAAGAGATCGTCGGGGCCGCCGTGGAGGCCCAGACGCGGCGCCTCCGGCTGCAGTTCGACCGCAAGCCCGCCACCGGTGCCACGCCCGAGGCCCGCATCGAGAACCTCTTCGACCGGCTCACCCGCGCCCTGACCCGGCGACCGAGCTACGCCAAGACCGCGCTGAGGGCCACGCTCAGCCGCCACCCGGACATCGCCCGCGCGATCTTCCAGCACGACTCGGAGACCACCCGCATCGTAATCGCCGCGCTCCGCGGCGTCCGGCCGGTCGACCTCGACGTCACCACCTGCACCCCGGGGGAGCGGGACGTCGGCTTCCTCCTGCGGCACGTCTGGTTCGCGAGCATGGTCGGCTGGGCAGCCGGGATGAACACGCGCCCGGGCGTGCTCCGCCACGTGACGGCGGCGTCGCGCCTGCTGCTGGCCGGCCTCGAGGCCCTGGAAGGAACCCGCTTCCCGACGACGACCGTGGACGACGAGGGGACGGCCGACGGGGCCACGGACGGCAGCACCGAGGATGACGGAGCCGTCGGGGAGGCCACGGCGTCCGAGGCGCGGGCGGACCCGCCGGTCGAGGCCGCCGAGTAGGCCCCACGCCTTGCGCCGAGCACGCCGGCGCGGGACGCGAGGCACCCACCGAGCCGGGCTGGTGCGCGACGCGAGGGGCCCGGCTGGCGCGGGACACACCGCTCCGAGCCGCTCGGGGCGAGCCTCCGGGGCGGCCAGGCCGACCGCCGGGTCGCGCCGCAGCCCGCCCCGGTCGTGCCCTCAGACCTTGCCGCGCAGCAGGTTCCCGACGACGCCGCGGGTGTAGACGCCCACCGTCCGCCCCACGGCGCTCAGGTCGAGCGTGGAGCTGACGGCGTCCGCGAACCCGAAGGGCAGCATCGCGGGGATGATCCCCCGGGCGTACTCGAGAGCGAAGCAGCGGTCGGGCATGCGGTACCCCTCGGCCGTGCCGGGCTTGAGCACGTGGAGATCGCCGGGGCGGTAGACGCGCTTGTCGATGTCGCCCTCCGCGTAGGCCCACTGCTCCCCTTCGAGGATGAAGAAGAAGTCCTCCGCGTAGAAGCGACCGGAGTGCCCCTCGGTGCCGATCGGGCTGCCGAAGATCATCAGGTACTCGGTCAGGCTCGCGTGGAGCAGGAGCATCTGCCCCATCGCCCCGCCCGCGTTGTTGAAGATCCAGCGCTCGGATTGGAGGATGTGCCCGGGGTAGCGCGCCGAGAGCTCCTGACGCAGCTCGGCGATGATCGCCGGCAGGGGCTGCCCGATCGCCTGCCGCACCAGGCCGTGGAGCTCCTCGGGGTCGAACAGGTGGCTCATCAGCTCGCCCTCGATGATGACGCCAGCGCCGGCAGCGGCCCCGTGTCGTAGAGGACGGCGTAGCGGGCCCGGATCGTGTCGTCGTCCTCCGCCAGGACCATGCACTCGGCGATCAGCGCCTCGACCTCGCCGCGGGTGATCTTGACCGGCGCATCCGGCGTGAACATCGCGTCGTGGCCGCGCGCGAGGGTCAGGGTGCGCGCCGCCATCCAGAGCGGCAGGAGGCAGAAGAGCCGGATCTGTCGGTGCTCGCCCGGGACGAGCAGGGTGTACTCGAGGGCCTCGTCCAGGCGCTCCCGGGCCAGGTCGAACAGCGGCGCGACCGCCGCGTGGGCCCGCTCCCGGAGGGTCGGCTCGACGAGGTCGGCGACGAGCAGCCCGTGCCGAGCGCACTCGCTCCGGGGCACGAAGCTCACCCCGCGGGCCAGGTCGTCCGTCACGTCCTTCAGGATGTTGGTGAGCTGGAGGCCGCTCGCGAAGCCCTCGGCGTGGTCGCGCATGGCGACGCCGATCGGCCCCTCCGGGTCCTCATCGATCGCCGCCACGAACAGGTCCGTCAGCAGGTGCCCCACCGTGCCGGCCACGTAGTAGCAGTAGCGCTCGAGGTCGCTGACCGTGTGGAGCGCGGCCACCCCGTCGGGCCCGGGCCGGCGGTGGCCGTAGAGGTTCATGCCGCGCGACATCTCGGTCACCCAGCGCACCAGCGCCTCCTGGGCGCCAGGGTCGAGCACCTCGAAGACGTGCATCACGCGCGGCAGCGACCGCGCGAGCAGACGCTCCGCGTCGTCGGCGCCCTCGACCGCGCCCTCGGCCCGGTCCACCCCGTCGAACGCCTCGGCGAAGTCCTCCGGATCCCGGCCCGCCTCCAGGACGTCGAGGAACACGCGGAACAGCTCGTCGCGGGCCTCGCGGCTCACGGCGACGTGGTCCTCGATCGTGTCCGCGATGCGGCAGAGCAGGTAGCCCAGCGTGACCGCCACCTCGAGCTTGGGCGGCAGGAGCTGGATCGGCCGGGCGAACGTGCGGCTCACCTCTTCGAGGCTGGTGCGGCAGTAGGCCCAGTCCGCCTTCCGGGCGGCGTCCACCGGCGAGCGCTCCCGGCGTCCCCGGCGGTGGGAGCGGCGTCGCACCGGCCGGGGCTGGGCGGCGCGGCGCGCCTCGCACGCGGCCAGCGCCTGGACCGCCTCGCGCACGGCCTCCACGTCGTCGTCCAGCTCCCCCGACCGCATCCGCGCGGCGAGGTCGCGCGCCGCCCGGAGGATGGTGTCGCTCCGGGGGGCGCCGGACGACACGAGGGCCCGGAGCGCCCGCGCCACCCCCGCCGGCCCATCGACGGCCGCGGCGCCCTCCAGCACCGACGCGAGCCAGCGCGCCGCGCGCCGGACCGCGGGGTCGCTGCTCGGGACCCGCGCCGAGAGCAGCGCCTCGACCGCCCACGCCGAGGCCGACACGTCCCCTTCCCAGCTCCCGTCGTCGGCCTGCTGGGCCCGGACCCAGCGGGCCGCGCGCTCGAGCGTGCGGTCGAGGTCGGCCTCGGTGGCCGACGGGCGCCGCCGAGCGAGGACGCCCAGCGCGCGGCAGGCGAGCGCCGTCAGCTCGAGGTCGGCCGCGCCCTCGCGGGCGGCCGCGTCCCGGTCCCGCGCGAAGCCCCCGTCCGGGGCCTGGCAGTCGAGGAGCGCGCGGACGCCCTCCGCGAGCTTCTCGATCGCCGCGTCCTCCCAGGGCGCCCCGTCGAGCAGCACGAGCATCAGCTCCGCGAGGTGCCGGCACCCCGGGCTCCCGGCCAGCAGCCGGGGGAAGCCGTCGAAGGCGAGGCGGCGGCGCCCGAGGGTCATGCGCGCGGCCATCCCGACCCCCATGTCCCGGGTCAGGATCGCCCGCATGCTGGAGAGCGCCGGGCCGGCGAGGGCGGCGTCCGGCACGGTCCCGACCCGGGCCGCGATCTGCTCGAGCTCCGTGAGCAGCCGCGCCGCGCCGGCCTCGATCCCGGACGCGAGGGGCGGCTCGCCGTCGGCCCGCTCCACGTCCGGCAGCTCGGCCGGCTCGGGCGCCGGGGGGAGCCACGACTCGAGCTGGGGGATCGGGCGGGTCGGCGTGCTCCGCGCCCGGACCCGATGGTCGAGGAGCGCCGGCACGGCGAGGGCGGCCGGCCACTGCATCCACTCCCAGAGCCCGGCCACGTTCCGGGGCAGCCGCTCCAGGCCACCCGGGCTCGACGTTTCGCCCAGCGTGCGCACGAGCGCGCGGCCGGCGATCCGAAGGAAGCTCGACCCGAAGGTCCAGCTCCGCGAGTCGTGCCCGGCGAGGATGTCCATGGTCCGCCGCCGCTCGTCCGGATCGGCCTGCAGGGTCTCGAACATCGCCTGCCGCAGCGCCGTGGCGCCCGGGTCGTCCCGCCGGAAGCAGTAGTAGAGGGCGTTCGAGAGGAGCTCGGGCACGTACGCGCGCCGCGCCTTGGCGTAGTCCTCGAGGCGGTCGGCCTGGGCGAGGGCGTAGGCGTCGAGGAGGCCGTTGGTCATCCCGATCGCGGTCATCGGGTGCACGTGGCCCACCGCGTCGCCCACCAGCGCGGAGCGGCCACCCCCGAACGCCGTCCGCGGGCGGAACCGGTTGACCGCCCAGCGCGTGGACCCGCGCTCCAGGCTCGCCCGCAGCGCCGGACGCAGCTCCGGCGTCATGACCGGCCCGAAGCCGTCCCACAGGAACTGGGGCGACCGGGCCCGGGCACCGTAGCCGATCGGCACGTCCAGGCAGCCGCGGACCACGTCGTCGCTGATCCGGTAGAAGAGCGCAGGGCCCGGGCCGCCCAGGAACAGGTGGCCGAAGCCCTCCCGGGGCAAGGTCACGCCCCGGAGCTCGACGGCCGCCATGAAAGAGAGCGGCTGACTTCCATCCGGGAAGCCCAGGCTGCGCCGGACCGTGGAGCGGCGGCCGTCTGCGCCCACGATGCGGCCGGCGCGCACCTCGAAGGCGCTCCCGCTGTGGCCGTCCTCGACCCGGACCCGGGCGTCGTCGACCTCCGCGACGCGGGCCCGGCTCAGCACCTCCACCCCGTAGCGGTCGCGCGCCGCCTCCCGGAGGCTCTCGACCACGCCGCAGTGCTCGCCGACCAGCGCCACGCCCTGGCCGTACGGCATTTCCACCGGCTCGCTCCCGTCGTCGGGCAGGATCACGAACCCGTAGCCAGGCCTCGCCTGCGCCTCGTCGAGGCGACCGACGCGGAGCCGGTCGAGCACGTCGACTCCCGTCGTGTGGAGCCACTCCCCCGCGAAGCGCGTGGCGGCGCGGGGGTCCGCCTCGAGCAGCAGCACGGAGGCGCCGCGCGCGGCGTGGGCGATCGCCGCCACGCTCCCGGCCGGCCCCGCGCCGACCACGACGACGTCGTAGGTGCTCCGGCGCGGGCCCCGGCCGTTGGGCACGGCCGCGGTCATCGCCTCACCTCCCGCACGAGCACCCGGCAGGGGTCCTGCGGACCCGTGACCCATTGCCCGAAGTCGGGCGTGGGCATCGGCGTGATCAGCTCGAACGTGAAGCGGCGAAGGAGCACGGTGAAGATCGTCTTGAGCTGCATGTAGGCGAACCCCATGCCGACGCACCGGTGCTTGCCACCGCCGAAGCCGATCAGGGAGTAGGGCACCTTGTCCTCGCGCCGCGGCGGCGCGAACCGGTCGGGGTCGTAGACGTGGGGGTTGGCGAAGACCTCGGGGATGCGGTGGCTCATCCCCGGCGAGACCATCGCGAGGGTCCCCGCCGGAAGGTGCACGTCGCGGTACGCGAAGTCCTCGAGGACCTTCCTCACCAGCATGATCAACGGGGGGTGCATCCGCTCCGCCTCCCGGACGGCCCGGTCGAGGCGCTGCTGGGCCTTCAGGCTGTCGAGGGTGACCTCGATGTCGCCCGGGTACACCTCGTCGATCTCCTGCCGGAGGAGGCCGTAGTGGTGCGGGTGCTGGGCGAGCAGCAGGGCGGCCCAGGTCGCGAGGACCGCGCTCGTGTGCTGGCCGCCGAACAGGACCGTCAGCAGGATGCCGGTGATCTCGTCCTCGGTGAGCGCGCGGCCATCCTTGTAGCGAGCGTCCATGATCGACTGGAGGAAGTCCTCGCCGGTCCGACCCGTGCGCCGGCGGTCGCGGACCACGCCGCCGATGATCTCCGCGACCTTCCGACGCGCCCGGTCCCGGCGCCGGTGGGCGGGCGTCGGGAGGTGCGGCGCGAAGAACCCGATCGCGTTGATGCCTCCCTGGAGGTCGTGGTAGGCGGCCGCGAACTCCTCCTCGACTCGCTCCCGGATCTCGTCGCCGAGCAGGCACCGGCTCGCGTTGAAGACCGTCAGCTCGTTGAAGGCCACCGGGAGGTCGATGACGTCACCGTCCGACCACCGGTCGACGTAGGCCTCGGCCTCCTTCTGGATCTTCCCCGCGTAGGTGCGCATCCGGCCGTCCCGGAGCGCCGGGAACAGGAAGCCGAGCTGCTCCTCGAAGATCTCCCACGGCGCGTCGTAGGCCACGCCCTTGCCGAAGATCGGGATCGTGAACTGGTAGACGTCCCGGGCGCTGAGCACGGTCTCCTTCGCTGCGAAGTACGCCTGGTGGGCCTCCGGCCCCGCGAAGCACGCGAAGCTCTGCCCGGCGACCTCGAAGCCGAAGATCTCCCCGTGCTCGCGCCGGCCCCGCTCGAGGAGGCCCAGGGGATCCCGCACGAACTCGAGCGTGTGCCCGACGAGCGGTCGTCCTCCGGACACGCGCGGCGGGCTACGCCGCGCGCGGTCGGTCGAGGGCATGGGAGGCGTCGGGGCGCGCGGGGTCGGCCGTTCCTGTTGAAGCTGGGTCATGGCGATCTCTCGTCGGTGGAGGGGCTCACCCCGCGAGGGGGGCGAGCCGGCTCCGGTGGGAGGCCTCGAGGCCCCGCTGCCGCTCCTGCATCCGACGCTGGTAGAGGCCGAGGGCCCACACCGGGAAGATGCGGCGGTAGAGGCGGTACTCGAGGAGCGCGGTGTGGAAGAAGATGCCCTCGGGGTCCTGCTTGGCCCAGGTCCCGTCGGCGCGCTGGGTCCGGGCGAGGAACCCGGCGGCCCGCTCGAGCACGCCGAAGTCCGGCTCCCTCGCCTCGACCAGGGTCATCAGGGCCCAGGCGGTCTGGACGACCTGGGCCTCCGGGTGCTCGACGTAGCGGCCCTCGAGGACGCTCGCGTGGTGCTCGCCCCAGCCGCCGTCGGGCCGCTGCCGCTCCGCGAGCCACAGGCACGCCCGCCGGATCTGCGGGTCGACGGCGGGGACGCCCGCCGCGACGAGACCGCGGACGCCGAAGAGGGTCCCGTAGATGAAGTGGACCCCCCAGACGCCCTCGAAGGACCCGTCCGGACGTTGCGCCCGCCGCAGGCACGCGACGGCCTGGGCGATGGCCCGGTCGACCGCGGGGCGCAGCCGGTCCGGGTGGCGCTGGCGGAAGCGCGCGAGGGCGGCCACGCAGGAGGCCGTGCACTCCACGTAGCTCTTCTCGGTCATGCACGCGCCGAACATCTCGGAGGGGTTCATCCACTCGATCGGCAGGTCGACGCGCCGCGCCTCGTAGCTCCCGAAGCCGCCGTCCGAGTTCTGGCACTGGAGAATGAAGCGCGCGGCGGCGGTCATCTCGTCGGCCCGCGGCTCGGCGAGCGGCGACTCGAGGCGCGCGAGCATCGCCTCGGCGGTGCAGTCGCTGACGGGCCAGCCGTGCCACACGCCCGCGAAGCAGTAGCCGCCGGTCGGGTCGAGGCGGTCGTTCTCGGCCTCGCGGCCCGTCGCCGCCCCGATCTGCTGGCTCCTCAGGAACCGGTCGGTGGCGCGGAGCGGCTCCCGCACGTCCACGAAGGGCGACGCGCTGGCCAGCGCGAGCGCGGCGAAGGAGCTGTCCCAGGTGGCGCTCCGGGCGCCGCACACCCGGGCGCCCTCCTCCTCGTCCTCCCAGATCCAGCCCTCGAAGCGCTCGAGGGCGATCCGGACGTCCGGGTCCTTCGGGTCGGCCGACCACAGCGCGAGGAGCCCGAGGAGGCCGCTCACGGGCGAGATGCACGTGTAGGACGTCGAGCGGAGCTCGTAGCGGATGCGCTCGCGGAGCTCGCTCAGGACCGGCTGGCGGGCGCGCCGGGTGCGCGTCCGGTCGAACAGCGTGAGGGCGCGGTAGGCGAGGGAGAGCGCGGCGGTCGGCGGGACGTGGAGGTCCTCGGGGCGGAGCAGGGTCCGGGCACGCGAGAAGTCGATCTCCTCGTAGGGGGTGACGAACAGCTCGTCCCGGAGCGCCCGCACCGTGGGCGTCGGCTCCCGTTGCAGGCGCTCTCCGTACAGCGTCGCCATGCCGAGGTAGATCAGGCGGGTGTGGCAGTAGTAGCGGGAGGGGTGGATCGGGGACCAGCGAGGGGAGGACCACAGCTCCGGCACGACCGGCGTGACCCCCTCCCACTCGTAGAGCCCGACCAGCGCGAGCCAGAGCTTGCCCCAGCTCGGGATGGCCACCGCGCCGCCCTCCGCCCGCAGGAAGCCCTTGGCCCGAGCGAGCAGCGGGTCGTCCTTGCCCACGCCGAGGAGGCGGGCCGCGACGTAGACGAGCGTCGTCACGAACAGGTAGGGCTGGCTCTTCTCGTGCAGGCCCCAGGCCCCGCCGGGCAGCCGGGTCGCTTCGAAGTGCCGGAGCAGGAGGCGCTGGCGCTCCGCGGGCAGCGGACGCTCCATCACGTGGTGCGCCAGCACGTACTGCGCGGCGAGCATCGGGCACCACACGACCTCGCCCTCGAAGGAGCCGTCCGAGGCCTGCTCCCGCACCAGCGCATCCACGCTCGCCCGAAGCGCCCCCTCCACGGACCGCGAGGCGTGGACCGTGGGCAGGGCGACGACCTCCGCCTCCGGCTCCGTCCGCACCGCCGCCCCGTAGCGAGCCGCCGCTCCGTACCGCGCCTCGAGGCGCTCCTTGAGCCGGACGGGCAGGGCCTCCGTGACCCCGACGCTCCCGCCCATCATCCAGCTCATCCGCCGCAGCATGCGCAGCCCGACGCGGTGCGCGTCGGCCGGGCGGCCCGTCCGGATGCCGTCGAGGGCCACCTCCCGGGCGCTGTCGAGCATCACGCGGAGGCAGCTGCGGCCGAAGCGGTGCACGCTCGCCCCGTCGCCGCTCAGGAACGACATGCTGCGCAGCCGCTCGCTCGGCAGCGACCGCCAGCTGCGGTAGACGGCGCGCCGGATGGCGACGGTCTCCGCGGAGACGTCGGTGAAGAGCTCGGTCAGCCCGATCGCGATCGTCTCCGGGACCCGACCGGCCGCGCGCCGCGTACGCCGGTAGGCCTCGAGGCTCCGCGAGGCCCCGAAGGCCGCCCCGTCGCCGATGCCGAGGCTGGGCCCCGTCGCGGTCATCGGGTGATGGCACCCCACCGCGCCCCCCACCTGAGCGAGGCCGTGGACCGTGAGGTCCACCCGCGGCCGGAGGTGTCCCGCCGACCACGACGGCGGGCCGCGCCGGAGGGCCGCGGCGAAGGCCTCGACGAGCGGCTCGGGCAGAGCGCCCGCGTAGGCCTCGAACAGCGGCACGCCGCCGTCCCGGGGCACGCGCAGCGACATCGGCACGTCGAGGTGGAGGCGCACGAAGCTCGGGCCGATCCGGTACGCCACCGCGGGGCCCGGGCCACCGACGAGGATGTGGAAGTAGCCCTCGAAGGGGAGCTCGGCCTGGGCGAGGACGAGGCTGGCGAGGCGATAGGTCGGCGGCCGCTCGACGCGCCCGAAGGCCAGCACGTCGCCGCGGGACGAGACCTGCCCTCGCCCGCCGCCGGCGAATACGATGCGGTCCGCCCGCGCCGTCAGGGTGCGGCCCCGCGCCGACCAGGTGAGCGCGTCCCCCTCGAGCCGGGTCGCCCGCGCCGGCGTGGCGTACTCGATGCCGCGGTGCCGACCCGCGTACCCCCGCAGCGTCTCGACCAGCAGGCCGCGCTCCACGCTGAGGCCGAAGCGGCCCGAGCGGTACGGCAGGACGAGGGGCTCTCCGCCGTCCTCGGGGTGCACGACGTAGCCCTTCCCGGTCGGGTACCCCGGGTTGGGAGTCAGGTCGACGCCGAGGGCCTCGAGGTGGTCGATCGCCGGCGGGTGGAGCCACTCGCCCACGGTGGCCTCGGCCGCCCCCATCGGGTCCTCCTCGAGGAGGAGCACCCGCATCCCCTGCGCTGCGCACGCCAGGGCAGCCGCGGACCCGCTGGGGCCCGCGCCGACCACCGCGACGTCGTAGCGCGAGGACGCCATCACATCTTGGCCATCAGCTTGGCGGTCCCCGACTTCACGACCGGCAGGTCGGTCAGGGCCACCATCCAGTCGAGGACGTCGGTCTTGATCAGGTTGAGGAAGAAGCCGCCGGCGAGGAAGGAGCTCCGGTAGGCCTTGCGGCACGCTCGCTCGTAGCGCGCGAAGGCGAGCTCCTCCGACTGGCCCCCGCGAAGGATGTCGGCGGCCGCCCCCGCGCCGAGCATCCCGGAGTACATGCCCTGGTAGATGCCCTCCGCGGTGGCGGGGTGGGTCATCAGCCCCGCCTCGCCGATCACGATCCGACCCGGCGCGGTCAGCTTCTCGATCGCGTAGCTCCACACGATCGGGTGGCCCTTGAGGGGTCCGACGCGCGTCGCCCCCTTCAGGCGCTGGCCGTACTGGCGGTCGAGGAAGTCCTGGAAGAGCTTGCGCGCGTTGAGGCGCTTGCCGTCCGGCGGGTCCTGATAGGTGATCCCGATGTTGACGATCTCGTCGCCCTCCGGGAACAGCCAGCCGTAGTACGGCTCGATCGCCCGGTCGAAGATCATCTCGACGTGGTGGGGGCGGAAGTCCACGTCCTTCCACCAGCCCATGATCGCCTGGATCGTGCGGCGTGGACGCAGCTCCGGGAGGCCGACCCGGCAGTGGCTCCCCCCTGCGATCATCACGAGCTTGGCGCGGACCTCGCGCCCGTCGCGGGATCGGAAGCCGACCATCCGACCGTCCTCCTCGATCGCCTCGGCCGCGTCGAAGTGGGGGACGAAGGTCGTGCCTCGCTTGAGGGCCTTGTCGAGCAGGATCTTGTCCAGCACCCGACGCTTGCAGACGATCGCCTCGGCGGTCCCGCCGGCCGACTGCCAGCTCTCCCGGCCCCCCGGGGTGACCAGCCGGATGCCGGTGATGCCGTAGGCGTGGGGCTCGACGTCCTCCCACACCCCGAGGTCCTTGAGCACCTCGATGCCCTTGGGGCTGACCGCGCTGCCGCACGTCTTGTCCCGGGGGAAGTCGTGGCGGTCGACGAGGACGACCCGCCGGACGCCGAGCTCGCCGAGGTGCGCGGCGGCCGCGGTGCCGGCGGGGCCGGCGCCGATGATCGCGACGTCCGCTTCCGTGGTCGGGGCCGACGGCGCCATCACTCCGCTCCGTCCGCGGGCGCCGGGGCCACCGCCTCGTCCCGCGCCTGCTTGCGCCGGAGTCGAGCGAGCTCCTTCGCGGAGCGCTTGCGCTCCTGCCCGTCCAGGTACTCCTCCCACTTCTTCACCGTGAGCGCCTGGAAGGCGTTCACCGCGGGGTTCATCTCGACGAGCGGCTGGTTCCAGTGGCGCTCCCAGCCGACCTGCTCGGCCTCGACGGCGACGCCGTCCTCGCTGAGGAGCGGCTTGATCAGGAGCTCGTTCGAGATGCGCAGGAAGGGCCTCATCACGTCCTTCGGGATCCGAAGCGGCGTGAAGGGCACCTTGAAGTGGTCGAAGTAGAACAGGAAGAAGGTGCGCGTGGTCCGCTCGTCGATCGGCAGGACGAAGCACCAGTGCTTGATCTTGTCGTCGGTATTCGACCACTGATAGGGGTAGTCGTAGCAGAGGTCCATCGCGTCGGTGTCGATGGCCTTGCGGTCGACGAAGAGGCCACTGATCTTCCCGCGACCGACCTTGGTGTTGTAGGAGAGGAAGACCTTATCGTCCCGCGTTTCGAGATGGGTCAGCGTAGCGTCGGTGAAGGGCCGATGCTTCCGGTGCAGGAACGCGTGTGTGAAGTCGCTGACGTTGTCGATGATCATCGAGTGGTGGGCCGTCCACGTGAAGTCCACCGGCACGCAGGCCCACGGGTCGTCCCCCTCGAGCTCCGGGATCTCCGGCATCGGGACCTCGTCGGCGCGCTCCGCGTCGCCGAAGAAGATCCACACGAGGCCGTAGCGTACGCGCAGCGGATAGGTCCGGAGCTCGCAGCGCGGCTTGTTCTTGCCGAACATCTCGTGGGGGACCTTGGCCAGCTCCCCTGCGCCGTTGTACTGCCAGCCGTGGTACTGGCAGACGAGGTTCCGGCCCTCGACGACCCCGACCGTCAGCGGGAGGTGCCGGTGGGCGCAGCGGTTCTCGAGGGCATGGAGGCGGCCGTCCATGTCGCGGTAGACCGCCACGGACTCCCCCCAGAACTTCACCTCGACGACCTGTCCCTGCCGGATGGCCTCATCGTGCTCGACGGCGTACCAGTAGTTCGGGTCCAGGCCGGCGGCGCGCGCCTTGGCCCGGCGGTTGGTGGCGTCCTCGAACGACGGAGGGGCGCCTGCGGGTGCGCGATGACTCGCCATCGTCATGCTCCTTCTCACGACCCGGTCGCGGCGCGGGGCTGCTCCTCGGGCTCGGTCGTGGTCTGGTCGGCCGCCTGGGGCGGCTCGGTGGTCCCGGGGCGGGCCGGGACGAGGCCCCGGCGCGCGAAGTCGGCGTACGCCTCGTGGATCGCAGCGCGGATCGACGTCGGCTGGAACCCGAGCTCGTGCCTCGCCTTGCTCGTGTCCGCCCGGCGACGCTTCCGGAGGATCCGCACCGCGGCCGGCGTCAGGCGCTGGGGCCGGCTCGGGAACAGGCTGCCCAGCACGAAGCTGGACACCTCCGCGACCGGCGCCATGACCGCGCCCGGCAGCCGC
Organism: Sandaracinaceae bacterium; assembly: GCA_050331215.1. Taxonomy (GTDB): domain Bacteria; phylum Myxococcota_A; class Polyangia; order Polyangiales; family Sandaracinaceae; genus JBHJHB01. Next base: position 36,449 of record JBHJHB010000106.1, read on the forward strand.
AGCCGCGGGCGGGGATGGCCGCTCACCTCCTCGAAGATCGCCATCAGCTCGTCGACCTCGAGGTAGCCGCTCGAGAAGATGTACTTCTGGCCCGTCCGGCCGCGGGTCATGGCGAGCATGTGCCCCTCGACGATGTCCCGGGCCGCGACGAACTCGAAGCCACCCGGGATGAAGGCGGGCATCCGACCGTGGGCGAAGTCGATCAGGGTCTTGCCCATGCGCGACGGCTTGTGGTCGTGGGGCCCGAGGATCGCGCAGCTGGTCGCGATCACCACGTCGAGACCCTCGACGCAGGCCTTGAGCGCCTCGTGCTCGACGAGGACCTTCGTGCGGGCGTAGGGGAGGACGTCCTCGAAGGGCCAGAACGGCATGTCCTCGGTGCCGGGGGCGGAGCGGTCGTCGAGGTCGTACCCCACGGCGCTGAAGGAGCCGGTCACGACCACGCGCCCCACCCCGGCTTCCCTGGCCGCCCGCAGCAGGTTCCGGGTGCCGAGGACGTTGCACTCGTACACCTCGCGCTCGATCGCGGGGGTCGGGGGCACGGTCGACAGCCGGGCGGCGCCATGGAACACGTCGTCCACGCCGGCGACGGCGGCGGCGGCCGTGTCCGGCTCCCGCAGGTCGCCGTAGACGCGCTCCACGTCGAGGCCGTCCACCGCGCCGTTGTTGCTCTCCCGCCGGAGGAGCACCCGGACGGTCCGCCCCTCCTGGAGGAGACGCCGGACGAGGTTGGCGCCGAGGTGGCCGGCGGCGCCGGTCACGAGCACGCGCTGGCCGAGCGGCCGGGCCTGGGGACGGTCGTGGTCCATGGAGTTGTCCTCTCTGAGCTCTCGGGTGGCCTCGTACGGCGCGAGGGCCGGGGCCGCGGGGACCGGGGGACGCCAGAGCCGCGGCCCCTCGATCAGCTCGACCCGCGCGGGGCCCTCGACCCCCGGGCCGCCGCCCCGGAGCTCGGCGAGCACCCGCTCCGCTTCCGTGACGTTGACCTTCTTCGCGTCCGCGATGCGGCGCGCCACCTCGTCCACCTCGCGCTCTTCGGCGCCCGCCTCCACCGCCACGTTGCGGGCGTGCAGCCGCATGTGCCCGCTCTGGATGCCTTCGGCGGCCAGCGCGCGCAGCGCCCCGAGGTTCTGGGCGAGGCCGACCGCGGCGCAGGCCATCGCGAGCGTGCGCGCATCCTCGATCCCCGCGATGCGGCGATTGACGCCGACCACCGGATGGGAGCGAGCCACGCCGCCGACCGTGCCCACGGCGAGGGGCAACGTCATCCGGCCGACGAGGTGGCCGGCGTCGGCGCGCCAGCGGGCCATCGCCTCGTAGCGGCCGCGCCGGGCGGCGTAGGCGTGGGCGCCGGCCTCGACGGCCCGCCAGTCCTGCCCGAAGGCGAGGAGGGCGGCGTCGATGCCGTTCATGATCCCCTTGTTGTGCGTGCACGCGCGGTAGGGGTCCCGCTCGGCGAAGACGCTCGCCTCCTCGATGCGGCGGGCGAGGGCCTCGCCCGACACGCCGCCCTTGCCGTCCAGCACGTCGAAGGGGACGCGCCCGACGACGGTGACCGTCCGCTGGTCGGTGAGGTTCGACAGGATCCGCAGCGCGACGCGGCCCCCCGTGATCGCCTCCACCCGTGGCGCCAGCCGCTCGCACATCGAGTTGATCGCGTTGGCCCCCATCGCGTCCCGCACGTCCACGGTGAGGTGCACGACCAGCATGTCGCCGCAGGGGTCGCCGTCCTCCTCGGGGGGCAAGCGACGCACCTCGAGGCGCCGCGCACCGCCGCCCGCGGCGCGCAGCCGGGGGTGGCCCTGGTTCGCCAGCGCGAGCAGCTCCTCGGCGGCCGCGATCACGCCCGCCCCGGCCGCGTCGGGGTCCGCCACCTCCATGACCTGGATCTGCCCGACGACGAGCGGGTCGCTCGCCTCCCCCTGCACGCCCCCGCCCGCGCGAAGGAGCTTGCAGGCGTAGCTGCACGCCGCGATGACGGACGGCTCCTCGACCGCCATCGGGACGAGGACGTCCGTCCCGTTCAGGCGGAGGTTGACGCAGACCCCGAGGGGCAGACCGAACACCCCGATCGCGTTCTCGACCATCCGGTCGGCGCGGTCCTCGCCCAGCCCCCCCGATGGGGTGAGGCGGTCGCGCTCCGCGCCGGACAGGTCGGCGATGGACCCGATGCGATCCCGGCGCTCGGGCAGCGGCAGCCGATAGAAGCGCGAGAGCTGGCTGGTCACGGTCGCCTCGGTGGGGTAGGGGTGGGGTCAGAGCGCGGATCGGACCCTGACGGACGCGGGACCATAAGCGACTCCCGTCGAGCGGTAAAGCCCCCCTCGAACGACGTTCACCGTTCACTCACAATCATGAACGGGGTTCACGGGGGTCCGGTTGACACGGCCCCGAGCCCGGGACAGGGTCCGGCGCCGGAGGCGGAGCGTGGACGCATGGGTTCAGGAAGTTCGCGGGGCCGTCGAAGCGCGCCTCGCGACCTTCTTCGACGAGGAACGGGAGCGCTTGCACGCGGTGGCTCCGGAGTCGGCGGGTCTCGTGGAGGCGATCCGGTCCCTGACCCTGCGCGGCGGCAAGCGCCTCCGGCCGGCCGTGCTGTACGCGGCGTACCGCAGCGTCGAGGAGGACGGCCGCCTCGCCGACGTGGTCGAGGCCGGCGCGGGCCTGGAGCTCCTCCAGACCTACCTCCTCATCCACGACGACTGGATGGACGGGGACGAGGAGCGCCGGGGCGGCCCCTCGGTCCACGCGATGCTCCGGGAGCAGCACGGTGACCCCCAGCTCGGGGCGAGCCTCGCGATCCTCGCGGGCAACCTGGCGTGCGCCGAGAGCTGGGCGCTCTTCCTGCGCGCGGCGCCGGACGCCGCGAGCCGGGCCCGCGCCCTCGCGGCGGTCCTGCGCATGCACGAAGAGGTGCTGGTCGGCCAGCAGCTCGACCTGCTCGGGGTCGAGGACGTGTCGCGCATGCATCGACTCAAGACGGGGAGCTATACGCTCCGCGGCCCGATCGCCCTCGGGGCCGCCCTCGGGGGCGCCGACGGCGAGCAGCGCGAGGCGCTGGACCGCTTCGCGGTGCCCCTCGGCGAGGCCTTCCAGATCCGGGACGACCTCCTCGGGACCTTCGGTGACCCGAAGGCGACCGGGAAGCCCGCCGGCAACGATCTCCGGGCAGGCAAGCGCACCGCGCTCATCGCCGCGGCGGAGGCCCGCGCGACGCCCGACGAGCTTCGCCCGCTGAGCGCCGTGCTCGGCGTGGGCGCCGCGTCGGACGCCGAGGTGGCCGAGGCGATGGCCCTGCTCGAGCGCACGGGCGCGCGGCGGGCGGTGGAGGCGCGCCTCGACGAGCTGCTCGAGGCCGCCCAGGCGGCTCTCCGCGGGGCGCGCCTCGCGGAGCCGGGCCTCACCATGCTGCGCGAGGTCGCGGAGCGGCTGGCCCACCGAGCCGCCTGACGGGCTCCGAGCCCGGCTGGCGCCCCCGGCCATCGGCGCGCCGAGGAGGACTCTCCGGCGCCCCGGACGCGCGCGTGGGCGCCTCGCGGCTAGCGGCCTCGCTAGTCCTCACCCATCAGGTCGTCGAAGGCCTTGTCGATGTCGTCCTGGCCCATGGCCGCGACGGGGCGGACCGACGCGGCGGCGCGGCGGAGCCGCTCGAGGCGCGCCTCGACGTCCCGGAACGCTCGCTCCCGACGGTGCACCTGCTCGAAGTAGGCGAGCGCTTGCCTCGGATCGTTGAGCTGCTCGTACGCCGCCCCGAGCTCGAACAGGAGCCCGAGCTCCTCGCGCTCCGTGCGCCGGGTGGCCTCCAGGCCGCGCTGGAAGTGGGCGATGCCCGTGGGGATCTCGTGCTTCTCGAGGTAGCAGAGCCCGATCATCGTCTCCGCGATGCACTGGCGGAGCGGGTCGCTCAGGCAGAGCTGGAACTCCTGGATCGCGTCGTCGACGAGGCCCATCTCCTTGTACGCGATTCCCAGGTCGAAGTGGGTGTCGGTGTCCTCGGCCCCGACCTGCTGCTCGACGCCCCGCTTGAACTGCTGGAAGACGGCGTCGACGTCGAGCACGTCGCTCCCGTTGCCGCTCTCCTCGGCGACGTCCTCGAACTCCTCGGCGAGCTTCTCCGCCAGGAGGAACGAGTGGTCGACGGCGTCCCCGTTCGCCTCCGGCGCACCCGAGCGCAGCTCCTCCGCCGCGTCCTGGGCCATCTCCCGGAGCTCCTCGAGCTTGTCGAGGATCAGCGGGTGGCCCGGGTGGCTCCCGAGGGCCTCGGCCAGCGTGCCCTGAGCCTCCTCGAACAGCCCCTGCGTCACGTAGAAGTCGGCCTCGTCGAGCATCTCCTCGACCTCGCCGGGGCTCTGGATGCGAGCCTCCGCCTCGGCCTTGGCCTCCCCCGGCGAGCTGCGCCGCAGCGGGGCCTCCTCGAACTCCTCCGGCGTCATCGGCGCGAGGGGGTCGAAGCCCGGCACGGGGAAGGACGAGTCGCGCGCGAGGCCGGCCGCGTCCGCCGACACGTCCGGGGTGGGCAGCATCCGACGGGAGGGAGCCTTCGACCCCGGCGGCTGGGGCATCCCGAAGGCCCCGCTCGGGGCCGGGCGGTCGACGAGCGACTCCGGCGCCTGGGAGCCCGGCATCGGGCCCGCGCCGCTCGCCGTGCCCCGGGGCAGCACCGAGGGCGCGACCTCCTCCTCCTCGAGGATCAGGTACGGGGGCTCGGACGAGGGCCCGGCGGCCATCGGAGGAGCGCCGGAGGCGATCGCAGGGGCGCCGGAGGTGATCGCAGGGGCGCCGGAGGCCGCGTCCGGCTCGTCGGGAGGCAGCGACCCCAGGTCCCGGAGACGCGCGCGAGCCCCCTCGTGACCCGGCTCGAGGTCCAGGACCTGCCGCAGGTAGAGCACCGCGGCGGGGCTCTGATCGTCGGCGAGGAGCGCGGCGAGCGTCATCAGCTCGGCGACCGCCCGCGGGACGTCGCCGTCCTCGAGGTAGAGGTCCTTCAGCCGCTCGTGGGCCTCGACGTGGCTCGGGTCGATCTCGAGGACCGAGCGGAGCTGCTCGCCGACCTTCTGCCGCAGCCCGTAGCGCAGGTACACGTCGCACTCGGTCAGCAGCCGGGCGACCTGCGCCTCCCGCTGGACGTCCGCCGGCACGCTCGGCACCCGGCCCCCGGGGGCGCCGCTGGGAGCGGCCGGCTCGTCGTCGTACTCTCTCGGGTCCAAGCTTCCCTCGACCGGGCCTTCGTCGATCAGCTCCGGCCCGTCGGAGTCGGCCCGCTGCGCCACGGGCGGCCCGGGCTCGACCACCGCGGTCGGCGGCGGCGCGAGGTTGCGGCGGGCGCTGCTCGCGCTCGGCGCGAAACTGGCCAGCGCCCGCCGGGCCTCGGCGTCGCCCGGATCGAGCTCGAGGATCCGCTTGAGCACCCTGGCCCGCTCGTCGGGCCGACGCGCCTCGTCGTGGATGCGCGCGATCTCCTTGTAGACGCTGATCGTCTTGGGGAGCTGCTGGAGCTGGATGAACGCCTCGGCGAGGAGCTCCAGCGTGGGGATGCTCTTCGGGTCGGCCTTGAAGCAGAGCTGGAGCTTGGCGAGCGCCCGCTTCGGGTCCCGACGCTCGAGGTAGAGCTCGGCCAGCTCCCGGGCCAGGGCGGTGTCGGTCTGCCGATGGAAGAGCAGGCGCTCCGCCACCTTGATGTAGTCGTCGACCCGCCCCTGCTCGAGGAGGAGCTTGCCGCCCATCTCGAACTCGGCCGCCGCCTCCCGCAGCCGCCCCGCCCGGGAGAGGGCCTCGGCGAGCTTGATCCGCACCGGGATGCTGTGCGGGTCGATGTCGACCATCTTGCTCATCGTCTGGAGTGACCGGTGAAGGTCTCCGGACTGGGCATGGGCCTGGGCGACGGTCTCGTAGGTCGTCAGAGCGTCCGAGACGAGGCCCTCCGCGTGGAACATCTCGCCGAGGCGGAGCTGCACGTCCAGGCGGCCCGGGTCGAGCTTGAGGATCGTCTTGTAGACCGCGAGCGCCTTGCGGTAGAGGGACTGATCCTCGTACTGACCCGCGGCCTTGAGGTAGGTTTCGATCGCCTCCGCCTGGTCGCCCCGACGGGAGTGGAGGTCGCCGAGGTTCAACCAGGTCCGGACGTCGCCCGGGTCGGTCTGCACGACCTTGCGATACTCCGATATCGCACGGTCCAGCTGCCCGCGAGAGGCATACCGTTGTGCGGATTCCAGGACCTTGCTGCGATCGAAGCTCACGTGCCGCTCGATGCGCCGCTAGGTCGACGCAGTCATCGCTCCCGTCGGTTCAGCCGTAGGCTCCCACACTCGCCCCAACGTAGTGGAGAATGCTACGAAGGGCCCGGCCGAAGGGTCAAGCCGACGGCCGCACGGCCCCCATGTGCTCGAGGAAGCGGGTCGACAGCCGGCCGGCCCGGAAGTCCTCGTGCTCCAGGATCCGGCGGTGCAGGGGGACGTTCGTCCGGACCCCCCCGACCAGGGTCTCGGCCAGGGCCCGCTCCATGCGCGCGATGGCGTCGGCTCGGCTGGGGCCGTGGGTGATGACCTTCAGGAGCAGGGAGTCGTAGCTCCCCGGGACCCTCCAGCCGCCGTAGACCCCCCCGTCGACCCGGACGCCGGCGCCTCCGGGCGGGTGGTACTCCGTGATCAGGCCCGGCCAGGGGGCGAAGGTGTCGGGGTCCTCCGCGTTGATCCGGCACTCCAGGGCGTGCCCGTCGAGGGACAGCGGTCGGCTCGCCCGCTCGGACAGGGGCTCGCCCCTCGCGATACGGATCTGCTCGTGGATGAGGGCGGTGCCGGTCACCGCCTCGGGCACCGGGTGCTCGACCTGGATGCGGGTGTTCATCTCCATGAAGTAGAGGTGACCCCGTTCATCGAGGAGGAACTCGAGGGTCCCCGCGGAGCGGTAGCCGCTGTCCCGGATCGCGCGCTCGATGGTCGCGGTCATGTCCCCGCGCATCTCGTCGGTGACCGCGACGCTCGGAGCCTCCTCGACCAGCTTCTGGTGCCGCCTCTGGATGGAGCACTCCCGCTCGCCGAGCACCCGCGCCGTGCCGCGCCCGTCCGCGATCACCTGGAACTCGATGTGCCGAGGCTCCTCGATGAAGCGCTCGAGGTAGATGTCCGGGTTGCCGAAGCCGGCCTGGGCCTCCGCCCGGGCCTGGGGGAAGACCCGGCCGATGTCGTCGAGGTCCCGGACGATCTTCATCCCCCGGCCCCCGCCGCCCGCCGAGGCCTTGAGGATCACGGGCAGGCCGACACGCTCGGCTGCCGCCCGGGCCTCCTCCGCGCTCCGGAGGACCTGGGTGCCCGGCAGGAGGGACAGCCCGAGGCCGAGGGCGAGCTCCCGGGCCGGCACCTTGCGCCCCCACTGCCTCATGTCCCTCGCCGTCGGGCCGATGAACGCGAGCCCACAGGCCTCGCAGGTGTCGGCGAACTCCGCGTTCTCCGAGAGAAAGCCGTAGCCGGGGTGGACCGCGTCGGCGCCGGTGATCTCGGCCGCCGCGATGATCGACGGGACGTTGAGGTAGCTCTGGGCGCTGGGGGCAGGGCCCACGCAGACCGCCTGGTCGGCCAGGCGGACGTGGAGGGACTGGGCGTCGATGTCGCTGTGCACGGCGACCGTGGCGAGGCCCAGGTCCCGGCATGCCCGGATCACGCGGACCGCGATCTCGCCGCGGTTCGCGATCAGGACCTTGCGCATCCCTAGGCGCTCTTCCTCACCTTGAAGAGCCGGTCCCCGAACTCCACTGGCTTGCCGTTGTCCGCGAGCACCTCGAGCAGCGTCCCCTGAACGTCCGCCTCGATCTCGTTCATCAGCTTCATCGCCTCGACGATGCAGAGCACCTGCCCCGGGCGGACGGTGGCGCCGACCTCGACGAAGGGCGGCGCGTCGGGCGACGGGGAGCGGTAGAACGTGCCGACGAAGGGCGAGGTGATGAAGGCGACGTTGGCCTCCTCCTCGGGGGGAGCGGCCGGCGCGGCGGCCGGCGGAGGCGAGCTCGCCGCCCCGGCCGGCGCGGCCGGCACCATGGGGGGCGGCGGGAGGGTGACCGGCTGGAACGTCGTCGCCACGGCCTCGCCCCTGGCCCCGCCGCGCCGGAGGTAGACGCGCTGCCCCTCGAGCTCGAGCTCGAGCTCGTTCACGTCGAGCTGCTTCATGGCGCGCATCAGCTCGCGGAGCTGCTTGAGATCGATCTCCACTCTTTCCTCGCGTCGGTTTCCTCGCGTCGGTGTCCTCGCGTCGGTGTCCTGGGGCCGTGTCCGCGGGAGCGGGCGGGAGCGCCGCGTCAGGAGGGCTCGGGGTCCGGCCGGGGATCCGACGGCGCGCGGGGCGAAGCTTCGAGATACTCGATGAGCCCCCGCAAGCCAAGGCGATAGCTCCCCGGCCCGAGGCCCACGATCGCGCCCACGCACACGGGCGCGAGGAGCGACGACCGACGGAAGGCCTCCCTCGCGTAGACGTTGGTCAGGTGGACCTCCAGGCAGGGCACCCGCACGGCGGCCACGGCGTCGCGGAGGGCGACCGAGGTGTGGCTGTAGCCCGCCGCGTTGAGGAGGATCCCGTCGACGCCGACGCGCGCCTCCTGGACCCACCCGACGAGCTCCCCCTCGTGGTTCGACTGGCGGCAGTCGACCGTCGCGCCGAGCTCGGCGGCGAGGCCCGCGAGGTCGGCGTCGATCGCCGACAGCGTCGACCGCCCGTACAGCGCCGGCTCGCGCGTTCCGAGGAGGTTGAGGTTGGGCCCGTGCAGGACGAGGATCCGCCGGGCGGGGGCCACGTCGGGCCCGCTCAGGCCAGCTCCGACAGGAGCTTGCTGCCGGCCGTGCGGAGCATGAAGCGCGCCTTGCCGTAGTTGCCGTCGGGGCGGAGCGTCATCGCCACGAAGTAGTCCTCGTTGAGCACCCGGATCACCGTCGTGAGGTGCTCGGCGCGGATCGAGATCTCCCGGGCGAGGCCCGCCTCGAGGAGCTCCGCCGCCTTGCGGATGTCCTTGAGGATGACGCTGTACTCCATCCCGACGGTCTCCACCTCGATCGTCGGGTCCCGGGGGTCGCGGACGTAGGCATCGACCGGGATGCCATCAAAGCCCATGAGCAGCCCGGCGACGCCGCCCTCGGTCCGATCCACCACCTCTTTGAGCACCTCTTTGAACAAAGGCTGCCTCCGCCACCCATCAGACCGCGGGGGCGGGGGTGGGTCAAGTTTTGCAGGCCGGGCGGAGAGGGCCGGCCTCAGGGGGCGAGGGCGGGCGCCGGCGGCGGCTCCGTCGCCTCGCCGAGCTCCACGAGGTGGGCGCTCCCCCGGTCCACCCGATAGGCCCGGGCGAAGGACTGACCGAACTCGGGGCTCCTCACGTCGTCGATGAACCACCACTCGCCGATGGCGCGCTCCGCGGTGAGGTCGACGATCAGGTAGCCGTTCCGGAGGGCGTTCACCCACTTCAGGTGGGGGTGGGTCGACACGGCCGAGCCGAGCATGACCTCCACGTCCATGCCCTGGTTGCGGAGGGCGACCCCGACGGGCTCACTGCTCGTCGCGGGCGTCACCAGCTCGACCGCGAGGGACCCGCGCCCGCTCCTCGCGTCGTAGCTCCCGTCGTTCGCGAAGGGGTCCCGAGGGACCTCGAAGGCCCAGCTCGAGTGGATGTCGCCGCTGAGGATCACCACGTCGGTGACCGGCGGCTGGCCCCGCCCGCCCGCGATCGCGCTCAGGATCCGGTTTCGCGCGGCCGGGTAGCCGTCCCACTGGTCGGTGTTGCGACGCATCTCGGGGCCGATCACGGGCGAGAACACCGTCTGCTGGCCGACCAGCCGCCACGCCGCGTCCGACGCCCGCAGGCCCGAGATCAGCCACTGTTCCTGCGTGTCCCCGAGCATGTGGCGGTCCTCCGCGGTCCACCTCGGGTCCGTCTGGTCCACCTGCCGGTCGCGCCCCTCGAGGCGGCCGTCCAGCATGAAGAGGTCGAGGAGCTCACCGAAGGCGAAGGAGCGATAGAGCCGGGGGCCGGACCTCTCCGGTCGGCGCACCGGGAGCCACTCGAAGTACGCCTGCAGGGCGGCCGCGCGCCGACGACGCCACGGCCCCTCCGTCTGCGGGTCGTGATTCTCGGCGCCGTTGACCCAGGAGTTGTTCGCCGTCTCGTGGTCGTCCCAGACCGGGATGAAGGGGTGCTGGCGGTGGACCTCCTGGAGGTCGGGGTCCGAGCGGTAGCTGCGGTAGCGCTGGCGGTAGTCGTCGAGGGTGATCACCTCCCCCGCGGGCTCCGGCTCCCGGTTCAGCGGCGTCCCGTCCCCGTAGCCGACGCGCTCCCCGTCCTCGGTCTCGTGCTCCTCGGGGTACTCGTACATGTAGTCGCCGAGGTGGAGCACCGCCGCGATGTCCGCGCGCTCCGCGATCGCGCGATAGGCGTGGAAGTAGCCGGCCGGGTAGTTGGAGCAGGACACGACGGCGAGGCGGACTCGGTCCACCTCGCCGGTCGGCAGCGTGCGGGTGCGCCCGATCACCGAGCGCTCTTCGCCGACCGCGAAGCGGTAGTAGTACGTCGTCCCGGCCTCGAGGCCGGTCGCGTCCACGCGGACCGTGTGGTCCTCCTCGGGCCGCGCGGTCGCCCGACCCCCCGCCACGCGCTGGGTGGCGGACGGGTCCCGGTAGACGGCCCACGCCACCGGGACCTCCCCTTCCCGACCCTCGATCCGGGTCCAGAGCATCACGCGGTCGGGCGCCGGGTCTCCGCTCGCGACGCCCTGGGCGAACAGCGCTGAGCCCTGGCTCGCGGCCGGGGGGGCCGCCGCCTCGGCGCCCTCCGCGGCCGGCGTCGAGCCCTCGGGCGGCGCCGGGGTGGGCTCGGGTTGGCGGTCGCGCCCGCCGCCGCAGGAGGCAGCGGCCAGGACGAGCGGGAGAAGGAGAAGGAGAAGGAGACGGACGCCGTGCGGGGTCATGCGGCTCATGTTCCTCCGACCGGGCCGGGGTGACCCGTGGCAAACCGGTGTCGCGGACCTCGGTGACGGAACCGGGCTAACCTCGTTCGCATGGCGGACTACGATCTCGCGATCCGCGGCGGGACCCTCGTCGACGGCACCGGCGCTCCGCGCCGACGAGCGGACGTCGCCGTCCGGGACGGCCGCATCGTGGCCGTCGGCGAGGTGCGCGGCCACGCGACGGAGCCCCTCGACGCCTCCGGCGCGATCGTCACCCCGGGCTTCACCGACCTCCACACCCATTACGACGGCCAGGCTACCTGGGACGGGGAGCTCGCGCCGAGCTCCCAGCACGGGGTGACCACGGTGGTCCTGGGGAGCTGCGGCGTGGGCTTCGCGCCCTGCCGGGCGGCCGACCGGGCGCGCCTGATCGACTTGATGGAGGGCGTGGAGGACATCCCCGGGACGGCCCTCGCGGAGGGGATCGCGTGGGGGTGGGAGACCTTCCCGGAGTACATGGACGCTCTCGACCGAGTCCCCCACGCGCTCGACGTCGCGGTCCACGTCGTCCACGACCCCCTCCGCGTCTACGTCATGGGCGATCGGGCGGTGGCCGCAGAGAGCGCGACCGCCGAGGACATCGCCCGAATGCGCGCGCTGACGGAGGAGGGGCTCGCCGCCGGGGCCGTCGGCTTCTCCACCGGACGGACCGACAACCACCGGGCCGCCGACGGCAGCCCCACGCCGTCGTCGGAGGCCACGCGCGCGGAGCTGACCGGGATCGCGCACGCGCTGAGGGCCCAGGGGGGCGTGCTGCAGGCCGTCAGCGACTTCGACATGACCGAGTCGAAGGAGCGCTTCGACCCCGAGTTCGACCTGCTCGAGGCAATGGTGCAGGCGGCCGGGCGGCGGCCCCTCTCGGTCAGCCTGCTCCAGCGGCAGCGGGACTCCGAGCAGTGGAAGCGGGTCCTCGGCCGCGCCGAAGAGGCCCGCGAGCGCGGCCTCGACATCCGCGTGCAGGTGGCCGCGCGCGGGATCGGGGTCCTGCTCGGCCTGGACGCGACCTTCCATCCCTTCATCGGCTACCCGTCCTACCAGGCGATCCATGGCCTGCCCTTGGCGGAGCGGGTCGCGCGGATGCGGGACCCGGCCTTCAAGGCGCGCCTCCTCGGCGAGACCACGGAGCGCGTCGCAGGGGACGGGAGCCCCATCCCTCCGCTCGCGGATCAGCTGCTCGCCAACATCGACTTCGTCGCCCTCAACCTCTACCGCCTCGGCCAGCACCCGAGCTACGAGCCGGACCCTTCGGAGGCGCTGTTCGGCGAGGCGATGGCGCGCGGGGTCACGCCCCTCGAGGCGATCTACGACGCGCTCCTCGCCGACGACGGGCGGGAGCTCCTGTACTTTCCGATCTACAACTACATGGAGCGGAGCCTCGACGCGGTGCACCGGATGTTGACTCACCCCCTCGCCCTGCCGGGCCTATCGGACGGCGGCGCCCACGTCGGCACGATCTGCGATGGGAGCTTCCCCACCACGATGCTCGCCCACTGGGCCCGGGACCGGGACCCCGGCCTCCCCCTCGAGCGGGTGGTCAAGATGATGAGCCACGACACGTCCCGCTACCTCGGGATGGGCGACCGCGGGGTGGTCGCTCCGGGGCAGAAGGCAGACCTGAACGTGATCGACCATCCACGGCTCCGCCTCGAGCGGCCGAGGCTCGTGGCGGACCTGCCGGCCGGCGGCAAGCGCTTCCTGCAGGCCGCGCGCGGCTATCGGGCGACCGTGGTCTCCGGGGAGATCATCCTCCGGGACGACCGGCTGACCGGGGCCAGGCCCGGGCGCCTCGTCCGGGCCGGGAGGTAGGCATGGAGCTTCGCGTCCGCTTCGACCCGCCCGGGGTCTTCGTCAACGACCCCCGCCTGACCGTACGCCTCGACGACCGCGTCGTGTTCGAGGGGTCCTTCCGGCGGGGGTTCCTGGTCTCGAAGAGCGTCGTCCCGGGCCCCCACGTGATCGAGACCCAGATCCAGCTCGGACCCTCTCTCGCGCGCACGCGCCGCTACCGGTTCGACGTGGAGGGGCAGCCGCCTCCGGGCTACCGGGGGTCGTCCCCGTCCCTCGAAGCGAGGCTGGCCTACAGCCGGTTCACGGGGAACTTCCGCCGCCGCCTCTCCGTGCGGAGGGTCTGAGCCGCCTCCCCGGGCGAGCGCGCGGCTCTTTTTTCGCGGCCCGGGCAAGAAGGGGCTTCGCGCCACGCCCTCGATCGGTATGGTGAGCCGATGGCTCGCCAGCGACCGAGCGGATCGCCTCGCCTGCTCCTCCTCGGTGCGCTGGCCGGCCTCGGCGCGTGCTCGAGCCCGGTGGGGCCGTGGTCCTCGCCGGTCGCGCCCGGCGCGAAGCAGGCGAGACCGGTCACCGTGGCCGACCCGATGCCCACCCAGCCGGGCACCAACGTCCCGATCGAGCACGTCGAGCGGCTCGCCTCCTTCCACCGGGCGCTTCGTCGAACGCGCGCCGGAGGCGGGGACGCGGTCACGCGGGTGGTCCACATGGGGGACTCCTCGATCGGGCTCGACGACTTCCCGCATCGCCTCCGTCGCCGCTTCCAGGAGCGCTTCGGCGACGCGGGGCCCGGGTTCGTGCTGCTCCAGCCCCACAACCCGGGCTACCGCAACCGCACGGTCCGGGTGCGCGCCTCACCTCCGTGGCCCGGCCTCTGCTTCATCATCCGTCGATGCCGACGGGACGGCTTCTACGGGCTCGGCGGCGCGACGGTGGAGGCGTGGGGCGGCGCACGGACGCGGATCGCGCCGGCCTCGGGGCGGCGCGTGAGCACGGCCGAGCTCTGGTACGCCGCCCAGCCTCGCGGCGGTCGCGTCGCCTTCCGCTTCGGAAAGGCGGACGTCGAGATCTCGACCGCCGGCGCCGACCTGGCCGATCGCTGGCACCGGCTCCGGCAGCCGCCCGGCCGCCACACGGCGGAGGTCCGGGCCCTCGGGGGAGGCCGGAGCCGCGCCTTCGGCGTCGTGCTCGAGAACGGTGGCCCCGGGGTGGTGTGGGACACCCTCAGCATGACCGGAGCTTTCACGCCCCGGCTCCTGGCCCACGACGAGGAGCACTTCGCTCGCCAGCTCGCCCACCGGGACCCGGACCTCGTCGTGCTCGGCTACGGCGGCAACGATCTCCGGCGGCTGGTCGGCGGCGCGGTCACCCCGGAGGGCTTCCGGAGCGAGACGCTACGGGTGCTCCAGCGGATCCGCAGCGCGGTCCCCCGGTCGAGCTGCCTGGTCGTCGCGATCAACGACCACCTCGCCAGCGGGCGGCTCCCGGTGGAGCCCCGCCATGTCCAGACCCTGGTCGACGCCCAGCGGACCGCGGCCGCGCGGGCAGGGTGCGCGTTCTGGGATACGACCGCGGCGATGGGCGGCACCGGCACCTTCCGGGCGTGGCAGCGCCGCGGGCTCGCGGGCGGCGACGGCAAGCACCTCTCGTCGCGCGGGCGCGAGGTGCTGGCGGCGCGCCTGTTCGCCGCGATGCTCGCGGCACGGTAGCAGCCCCGAGCGCCAACCCGCGTCCCGGGCGCTCGCTCGTCGTCCGGGGCGACCGGCGCGCCGGCCCTCCGGCGGGCTGGCCAAGGAGCACCGCGCCGCCTCGGGCTGGCTCAGAACGCGATCGGGTCGGCCACGGGCTCCGGCAGGGTCAGCTCCTGCTCGGGGAGCGGCTGGCCGCGCTGAGCCCGGTACGCAGCGTAGTGGGTCAGCACCCGGCGGACGTAGCGGTGGGTCTGGCTGAACGGGATGTGCTCGAGGAAGGCGTCGACCGGCATGCGGGGCGAGTAGTCGCGCATCCACCGTCGGACGTTGTGGGGCCCGCCGTTGTAGCTCGCGATCGCGAGGGGTAGGCGCCCGTCCCAGCGGTCGAGGAGGCTGCGCAGGTACCAGGCCGCGTAGTCGACGTTGAGGGCCGGATCCAGGAGCGCGTCGACCGTGAAGCGGTCGTCGCCCACGGCGTCGGCGATGTGGCGGCCCGTGCGCGGCATGATCTGCATCAACCCGATCGCGCCGGCGTAGGAGATGATGCGCGGGTTGTAGACGCTCTCGACCCGCATCACGGCGTGGAGCAGGTCCGGGTCGACGTCCCAGTGGGCCGCCGCGGCCTCGACCTCGGCGCGGAACGCGCGGGGGCGAGGCCCGGTGACCTCCGTCCCGACGAGGTGGATCGCCAGCCCGGCCTCCCCGAGCCCCCACGCCGCCCGGGCGAGCTTGTCCTGGGCCTCGCGGGGGAAGCGACGTCGCGCGACCCAGGTGTCGTGGGCGACGGGACGCCGCGGCGCGGTCCCCCCCCTCAGCACGGCCTCGAGCCCGGCCCGGGACGGCCCCCTGCCGGTCGCCTCCCGCCACGCCGTGTACGCCTCGTGGACCTCGTCCGCCGCCGCCAGGACCTCCCCGAGCTCGACCAGCGCCAGCGCGCGGCCGAAGAAGGGGTAGGCCTCGCCGTGCGTCCGAGCGAGCTCGTGCAGGAGCCCTCGGACCTGGGCGAGGGACGGAGGCCGGGGCGAGGGGATCGCGAGGGAAGCGAGGGCGGGCTCCTCGGCGGCGCCGTCGTCCGCGGCGACCGGCGCGGAGGGCACGGCCTCGCTCGGGGTCCGCGACGGCGACGCCGGGGCGGCCTCCTCGGATGCCCCGGCGGGGGCGACGGCCTCCGGGTGCGCCAGAGGGACCGGGGGGAGGACCTCGCCCTCGGGCTCGCTCACGAGGAGCGGGCCCGGACCGGGGGGCGGCGCCTCCTCGGACGGCGCCTCCTCGGAGAGCGCCGGGGCGCCGCCGAGCGCCGACTGCCGCACCCGGGCCGTCGCCTGGACGATCGCCTCCGCCGCCCGGTCCGCCATCGACGCCCAGGCCGGGGACGCCGTCCCGAGCGGCGAGCATGCCTCGACGGGGGCCACCGCCGCGGCGGGCTCCGCCTCGGGCGCGGCGGGCAGCCCGGCGCGCCTCAGGCTCGCCCAGACCGCGTAGTAGGGGAGCGACGGGTCGTCCTCGGCGATCACCCGGCCGTACTCCGCCCGCGCCTCGTCGACACGGCCGAGGCGCTCGAGGGCGCGGGCGCGGTGGTAGCTCGCCGCGACCCCGTAGCGCGCGTGGTCGCGCGCGGGCTCCAGCAGCGCCGCGATGTGCTCGTCGCTCCCGGGGCCCGCCGAGAGCACGGCCGCCCGGAACCGCAGGCCGGGGGGGAGATCTCGCCGGAGCAGCTCCTCGAGGATCTCGTTCACCTCCGCCCCCAGGTCGCCCCGGCCGGCGATGCGAAGAAGCCGGAACAGCCTCGAGGTGCTCGCCTCCCGGAGCCGCTCGCCTTGGCGGACGCGGCGGAGCCGCTGGAGCACCTCCTCGGGGTCCGTGGGGGCGTTGACGCGCCCGAGCGTGGCGCGGGCGTCGGCGAGGTCGTCGAGCTCCTCCGGGCTCAGGTCGGGGTCGCCCTGGGCCAGCCCGTAGAGCCGCTCGGCCTCCTCGAAGCGCCCCTCGACCCGGGCGATCCGGGCGAGCACCCGGGCCAGCTTCTGCTCGAGGTGGCGGCTGAGCGGCATGCCGGAGAGCCGCTCGGCCTCGCTCCGGGCGAGCCGGTGGGGACCATCCCGGAGCAGCCGCTCCGCTCGCTCGACCCGCTGCGGCGCGGTGAAGGCACGGACCGGCACCCCGCCTTCCCGGAGCCGGGCCAGCGCCTCGCGCGCCTTGGCCGCGACCGGCTCGCCCGGGTAGAGCAGGTCGATGCGCCGGTAGCCGTCCGCGGCCTCCTCGAGCTCGCCCCACCCCTCCCGTGCCTGGGCCAGGCGAAGGAGCAGCTCCGGGCGCTGGGGCAGGCTCGGGTAGCGGCGCGTGAGCGCCTTCACCTCCTCGGCGCCGCGCCGGTCGCCCGTCGCGAGAAGGCACCGGGCGTGGCCGACGCGGGCGAGCACCGCGAGCGCCCGGTGGGGGCTTCGCTGCGCCCGGTCGTAGGCGTCGCACGTCCGCGCGGTCGGCTCGTCGTGGGCCATGCGCAGCTCGGCGGCCCACAGCGCGACCCGGTCCTCCAGCTGCGGGTACACCGCCGCGACCGTCTCGAGCTCGACGATCGCGCGAGCGATCTCGCCGCGCTCGGCCCATGACCGCGCCCGGCGGTAGGCCGACCGACCGTCCTCCGCGTCGAGGCCCTCCGCGGCGAAGGGCGCCCACGGCGGCATGACCCAGGTGCCCGCCCAGCAAGCGGCGCCGGTCGGACCCGCGAAGGGGAGCGGCGCATCGTAGCGTTGGGGGGCCGGCGAGAGCGGAGCGTCGGACGCGCCGAAGGCCTCCGGCGGGAGCACCGCTCGCTCCGGGGCCCAGGACATCGAGGGCAGGCACATCGGCGGGTCGTCCGCGGCGGCCGCCGCCGGTGCCACGAGGGCCGCCAGCAAGGCGACCGAAGGAAAAGAGCGGAAAAGTCTCACTGCACGACTCCCGCTGTCAGTGTGAAATCTCGCACCCGGGTCCGCAAAGGGGGCTTTCGCCCACGGCCTCGATCGGAGCTCGACATTCCCCCGGCCCGCCTCCCCGCGCGCCCGGCGTCCGGGTCGCACCCCGGACACGAACGCAAGGTCCGAGCCTCGCACGGATGGAAGGGGATCCGCGAGCACATAGGTGTTGGACCGCCCGTGCGGAGCCTCCTTGGCGGCCCGGGCCGAGGGCGGGTGTCAACCTGTCGACGGCGCGCTCAGGGCGCGGCGGGGCCGTCGTTGGACGACCCCGGCTCCGCCGCCTCCGACGGCTCCGGCCGCTCGTCGTCGCGCAGCTCCGGGAGGAGCACGGTCGCCACCCCGATCGCCGCGAGCGCGAGGAACAGGATCAGCACGGTCAGCTGCCCCGCCAGCGGGCTCCGCCGGCCGCCCAGAGGGTCCGCCGCCACGTCAGCTGGCCTTCAGGGCGGCCTTGACCCGCTCGGCGACGATCGCCGCGGCGTCGGCGAGCGGCACGTGCTCGGCCTCCTCGGCGCGGCGGGCCTTCACCTCGACGGTCCCGGCCTTCAGGCCGCGCTTGCCGACCGTGACCCGCAGGGGAACGCCGAGGAGGTCCGCGTCCTTGAACTTCACGCCCGGGCGCTCGTCGCGGTCGTCGAGGAGGACCTCGACGCCGCTGGTCCTCAGCTCGTCGTAGATGCGCTCGGCCGCCTCCGTCACGGCGTCGTCCCCGCCGATCGGCGTCACGATCACGGCGTAGGGCGCCAACGCCATCGGCCACGTGATGCCGTCCTCGTCGTGGTGCTGCTCGACGGCCGTCGCGACGAGGCGCGAGATCCCGATGCCGTAGCACCCCATCACCACCGGCCTGGCCTGGCCCTCCTCGTCGAGGAAGGTGGCGCCCATCTTGGCCGAGTAGTGGGTGCCGAGGACGAAGATGTGCCCGCCCTCGATGCCCCGGTACAGCCTGAGCGGGAAGCCGCAGCGCGGGCACCGGTCGCCGGAGCGGACGACCCGCAGGTCGGCGGTCGGGGCCTCGTAGTCGCGGCCGTGGAGCACGTTGCGGAAGTGCTCGTCCTTCCGGTTGGCGCCCGCCACGGCCCCGGGGACGCGGGCCGCCGCGGTGTCGACCAGCACGTCGCCGCTATAGGCGACCGGGCCGGCGAACCCGGTCGGCGCTCCGGTCGCCTCCAGCACCTCGGGCTCCGGCGCGAGGTGGACCTCGTCCACGTCGAGCAGGCGGGCGAGCTTCACCTCGTTGACGTCGTGGTCGCCGCGCACGACGGCGAGGACCAGGCGGTCGCCGGCCCGGTAGACGAGGCTCTTCAGCATCCCCTCGGGGCGGAGGCCGGCGCCGAGGAAGCTCACCACCTCGTCGATCGTCTTCGCGCCGGGCGTGGCGACCGCCTCCATGGGCGGGACGCCCTTCGGCGGGGGGGCCGGCTCGTCGTCCCCCATCGCCTCCGCGACCTCGACGTTCGCCGCGTAGTCGCAGTTGGCGCAGGCCACGATCGCGTCCTCCCCGTTCTGGGCGAGGACCTGGAACTCGGCGCTGGTGCTGCCGCCCATCGCGCCGCTGTCGGCGCTCACCACGCGGTAGTCGAGGCCGAGGCGGCGGAAGATGCGGTGGTAGGCCTCCCGCATCACCTCGTAGCTGTCGGTCGCCCTCTCCAGGGACTCGTCGAAGGAGTAGGCGTCCTTCATCAGGAACTCGCGGCCGCGCAGCAGCCCGCCCCGGGGACGCGGCTCGTCCCGGTACTTCATCTGCACCTGGTAGAGGTTGATCGGGAGCTGCCGGTAGCTCTTGACCTCGCGACGCACGAGATCCGTGATGATCTCCTCGTGGGTGGGGCCGAGGTGGTAGTCGGCGCCCTTGCGGTCCCGGAGGCGCAGCAGCGTGTCGCCGAACCCCTCCCAGCGGCCCGACTCCTCGAAGTACTCCCGCGGAAGGAGCGCCGGCATGAGCAGCTCCTGCGCGCCGGCCCGGTCCATCTCCTCGCGCACGATCGCGGCGATGCGGTTCATCACGCGCAGCCCGAGCGGCAGCATCTCGTAGAGGCCGGCGCCGACCATCCGGACGTAGCCGGCCCGCAGCAGCAGGACGTGCGAGGGGCTCGTGGCCTCCTTGGGGGCTTCCCGCGTGGTGGGGATGAAGGCCCGGGAGTAGCGCATCGGTCAGTCCTCTCGGAGCTCGAAGCGGTAGTCCTCGATGACGGGGTTCGCGAGCAGGCGCTCGCACATCCGCCGCACGCTCGCCTCCGCGGCGGCCCGCTCCGTCTCGTGCAGGTCCACCTCGATCAGCTTGCCGACCCGGACGCCCCGCACCGGGAGGGACAGATCCTGGAGCGCCCGCCGGACGGCGTCGCCCTGGGGGTCGAGGACCTCCTCCTTGAGGGTCACGTAGATGCTGGCCTTCATCGCAGGGCTCCCAGGGTCCGGGACAGGCGGCTCGTCGGGTCTTCGAGATCGGGCACGAAGGGCTCGCCGCGGATCGCCTCGCAGGCCTCGAGGTAGCGGCGCGCGGCCTCCACGCGGAGGTCGTCGGGCAAGGGCGGCGGGGCCCCCTCCCCGGTGAAGCCCACGGACGCGAGCCAGCGCCGGACGTGCTCCTTGTCGAAGCTCTCCGGCTCCGCGCCCTCCGCGAGGGAGGCCTCGTAGGAGCGGTCGAACCACAGGCGGCTCGAATCGGGGGTGTGGATCTCGTCGATCACGCGGAGCTGCCCGTCCGGCGCGCGGCCGATCTCGTACTTCGTGTCGACGAGGATCAGCCCCCGGGCCTGACAGACCGCCTGCCCGCGGGCGAACAGCGCCGCTGCCATCCGCGCTGCCTCGTCGAAGGTCCCCTCGTCCAGCGCCCCGGACGCGAGGACCTCGGCCCGGCTCACGCTCCGGTCGTGACCCCCGGCGCCGGCCTTGGTGCTCGGCGTGAGCAGGGGCTCCGGCAGCGGCTCGTTCTTGCGGAGCCCGTCCGGGAGGCGGTGGCCACAGAACACCCGCTCTCCAGCCTGGTAGTGCGTCCAGATGCTCGTGGAGGTGACCCCGGTGAGGTAGGCCCGCATCACCCACTCGACCGGCAGGGGCTCGCACTCGAGGGCGAGCGTGGCCGCCGGGTCGGGGACGGCCAGCCGGTGGTTCGGCGCGACGTCCGCCGTCGCCTCGAACCACCACGCCGAGAGCTGGTTGAGCACCTGCCCCTTGAACGGGAGCGTGCCGAGCACGCGGTCGAAGGCGCTGATCCGGTCCGTGGTGACCAGGACCCGCCGCCCCCCGCCGAGGCGGTAGGCGTCCCGGACCTTGCCCTCGACCCGGGGACCGAGGTGATCGAGCGCCGTCCGGTCCAGCGTCAGGCCGAGGCCCCGGCGGAGCGTCGCCTCGTCGACCGTCACACCCGCGCCTCCGCCAGGGCCCGAGCCACGATCGCGTCCGCGTGGGCGAGCGCGCGGTCGAGGTCGAACTGCCGCCGGACCGTCTCCTCGGACAGGAGGCTCCGGATGTCCTCGTCGGCGAGGAGCAGGTCGATGAAGGGGCCCTGCCCCGCGAACGCCCGCATGGCGTTGCGCTGGACCCACACGTACGCCTCCTGGCGGGGCTTGCCCGCGTGGACGAGCGCGAGGAGCACGCCCTCGCTCGCCCAGAGGCCCCCGGTGGCGTCGAGGTTGCGGCGGAGGCGCTCCGGGTAGACGACCAGGCCCCGCACCAGCCGGGTCATCCGGTCGAGCATGAACGCGAGGGTCGTGGTCACGTCCGGGAGGACCATCCGCTCGACCGAGGAGTGGCTGATGTCCCGCTCGTGCCACAGGGCGACGTTCTCGAGGGAGGGGACGACCCCCGCGCGGACCACGCGGGCGAGGCCCGTCAGGTTCTCGCTGAGGATCGGGTTGCGCTTGTGGGGCATCGCGCTCGAGCCCTTCTGGCCCGTGGTGAAGGGCTCCTCCGCCTCGAGGACCTCGGTCCGCTGCCAGTGGCGCACGTTCGTGGCGAAGCGCTCCACCGACGCCGCCACCAGCGCGCACGCGCTCACGAACGCCGCGTGCCGATCCCGCGCCACCACCTGCGTCGCGACGGTCTCGGGCCGGAGGCCCAGGCAGGCCAGCGCCGCCGCCTCGACCTCGGGATTCAGATGGCCGTAGGTGCCGACCGCCCCCGCGAGCTTGCCGACCGCGACCTCGTCGGCAGCGGCCGCCAGGCGGACCCGGCTCCGCGCGAGCTCCGCGAGGTGACCGGCCAGAGCGAGGCCGAAGGTGGTCGGTTCGGCGTGGACGCCGTGGGACCGGCCGATCATCGGCGTGCGCCGGTGCTCCTCCACCCGCTCCCGCAACGCGGAGGCCAGGCTCGCGAGCCGCTCGTCGAGGGCCTTGCCCGCGCGGACCAGGAGCAGCGCCAGGCTCGTGTCGAGCACGTCGCTCGAGGTCAATCCGAGGTGGAGCCAGCGGGCCGCCGGCCCGCCCAGCTCCTCCACGTGGGTCAGGAAGGCGATGACGTCGTGGCGGGTCTCCCGCTCGATCTCGTCGATCCGGTCCGGATCGAGGCGCGAGGCCACGGGCCGGAGCCCCTCCGCGGTCCCCGCCGGGACCCAGCCCGCGGCCTCCATGGCCGCGCACGCCGCCAGCTCGACCTCGAGCCAGGTCTCGACCTTCGTGCGCGGGCTCCAGAGGCCCCCGAGGTCCGCGGGCGTGTAGCGCGGGATCATCGGGCGACGCTTAGCAGATCCCGGGGGCCCGCGGCACACGCCCGGGGGAGCGCCTAGGGGACGACGCGCACCGTGGCGCCGTCACGGAAGGACACGAGCGGGATCGAGATCGCGCCCGTGAGCAGCACGGTGCCGAGGGACGACGCGAGCATCGCGGTCACGAAGCCGTCGTCCGGGTCGCTCTGGGTCGCGAAGGGGACCAGGCCGCCGAGGAGCAGGCCGAGGGTCGCCGCCATCCCGACGGCGAAGGTGATCCAGCCGGCCGTCCGAAGGCCCCGACGGTCGCGGTAGTCGACCTCGAGGGACAACGCGCGCTGGACGTCGATCGAGCCTCGCACCGGGATCGCCTCGCGGCCGTCGAGGGACACGCCGAGGAAGTGGCTCCCCACGGCGAGCGTGGTCACGCAGGGCGCCGTGCAGAGCGGCTGGAAGACCGCCTGCCGCCGCCCCGTCCACCAGCTCCGGCCCCCGATCGCGAGGAGCCGGTGAAGGGTGAGGCGCCCATCCGCTCGGTCGGACCGGACCTCCACGGACATCTGGGGTCCCTGGGAGGCTCCGCCTGCTAGGCCTACCGGCTGAGCGAAGGCCGGAGCCGCCCCGAGGCTCGCCCCGAGGACGATCAGGCCTGCCCCGATCCTCACCATCGCGCTCGACTTCATGGGATTACTGCGTCGGCGCCACCCCGAGGGCCGCGCCCGATCGAGTCCGTCGGTCATCCGTTCCTCTCCATCCACGCACAGATATGCGTATCTGGAGTTACGCTGGAGGACCGGATTGCTCCCCTCGCGCCCCGACGCGCGAAGCTGCCTCGACGTCAGTGCCCAGGTAGGATGCGAGCCGTGCTCGGACCCATCGCGCTGGCCCCCGGGACGACCTTCGCCGACGACTACCGGGTGGTCGCTCCGCTGGCGGAGGGCGGGATGGGGGCGGTCTACGTCGTCGACCAGCTCAGCACCGGCAAGCGCCGGGCGCTGAAGGTCATGCACCCGCAGCTCCTCGGGGACGACAAGAGCCGCCAGCGGTTCACGGAGGAGGCGCGCGTCGGGAGCCGGATCGACAGCGAGCACGTCGTCGACGTCGTCGCCGCGGGCGTGGACGAGGCGACCGGCATCCCCTGGCTCGCGATGGAGCTGCTCGACGGGCAGAACCTCGCCCAGGTGGTCGAGGCGCGCGGCCCCTTGCCACCCGCGGAGGCGCTCGAGGTCCTCGAGCAGGCCGCCCACGCCCTGGGCGACGCCCACGGCAAGGGCATCGTCCACCGGGACCTCAAGCCCGAGAACCTGTTCCTCGCCCGGAGCCGCCGCCGCGGGGAGGGGTCCGTCGTCAAGATCCTCGACTTCGGGATCGCCCGCACCGCCGAGCGCAGCCACACGTCGGCCACGGTCACCAGCGCGATCGGCTCGCCGTTGTGGATGGCCCCGGAGCAGGCGACCCCGGGGGCCAAGCTCCGGCCCGCGACCGACGTCTGGGCCCTCGGGCTCATCGCGTTCTACCTGCTGACGGGCAAGAGCTACTGGCGGGCGGCGAACGAGGCGACCTTCACCCTGTCGGCGCTCCTGGTGGAGGTGATGACGCAGGACGTGGTGCCGGCCAGCGAGCGGGCGCGGCAGCTCGGGGCCGGTCCCCTCCCCCCCGGGTTCGACGCCTGGTTCCTGACCAGCGTGGCGCGCGCGCAGGAAGCGCGCTTCGCCGACGCCAGCGCCGCGGTGGAGGCCCTGGTCCCGGTCCTGAGCGGCCGCGGGAGGGCCGCCGCCCCCGCCGACGCGGCCGGCGTCGCGGTCGCGCCCACCGCCACCCTCGAAGGACCGGGGCCCGCGCAGCCGGCCGGGCACGGCGCCGGCGAGAGGACCGGGGCGGCCACGGTCCAGCCGGCCGCCCGCGCCGGCGGGTGGTCGATGGGGACCTGGCTCCTCGTCGTCGGGGTCGCGGGCGCGCTGCTCGTCGTGGTGGCGGGCGGCGGGCTGGGCGCGGCCATGCTGCTGACGCCGGGCGCCGAGCCCTCCGCGGTGGCTGCGGAACCGGGCGCCGGCGCCGACCCGGCAGCGG
>JBHJHB010000107.1:0-34877 GCA_050331215.1 Sandaracinaceae bacterium
GTCGCGTCGACATCCCCATAGCGGCTCGACGACTGCCAGCGGCTGCACCGAAGCCCCTCGCCTCAAGGGGCATTTCGCGAACCGCGCGCCACTGCGGAGACGAGGGTGCGCTCGGGGGCGCGCTTCACGAAATGCTCCTCAATCTGCGAAGTCGGGCGGCCAGCCCTCCCCGTTGAGGGACGGCGCGCCGCGCCGGAGCCGGGGGCCGGGGGCCATGAAGGCCATGTCCGGAACCTCGTTCGCGTCCATCACGAGGTCCAGGACGCACCGGTGCCTTCGCGCTGGACGTCAGATGTCGAGGACGCGTGAGGCTCACATCCCGGGCAGGGCGAGCTGACCGCGGAGGCGCTTGGAGGGCCGGGGCGGCGCACGCGGTGCGAGCCCCAGGTGAGCGAGGATGCGGTCGATGACGTCCTGGCGAAGAATCACAGCGACGAAGCGGAGGCGTCCGGCGCATCCGTCCTTCGGGCAGGCCAGGCCGTCGATGGCGAGGCCGCGCCGGAGGAGGTCGGCCCAGGTGGGGTTGCGACGAGGCGGGGGTGACGTCGTGGCAGTGGAGGGGGCGGGCGCCTTGGGGACGACGGCGCGACGCCAGGTCGATCGTCCCGCCAGTACGCCGGGGTAGACGACTTGGTTCTTGCGCGGCGCGGGCACGAGCGCGGCCAGGCGGTTCAAGAGCTCATGCCCCGACAGGAGCAAGTGGCTCGTGCCGTCCCGCCAGGCGGTCTTCAGCCGTAGCCGGTAGCGGCCATCCGGCAACGCCTCGAGGCGGGCGTCGCTCAGCGGCGGCCGGAGCAGGTAGCGGCACAGCGCTTCGAGGCGGTCGCGCCGCTTGGCGCTCACGACGACGGAGGCGTGGAGGTCGAAGCCGTGGTCCGGGCGGCCCCCGTCTCGGAAGGCGCTCCCCGGCTCGAGGGCGAAGCGGGTCCCCTGGCGCTCCAGGGGACGGCCCGCCCTTGGACCACTGGCGGCGACGCCGCGGACGGCCGCCTCGTAGAGGTCGGCCAGGGCGGGCGGCTCGTCCACCTGAAGGCGGCCGCCGTCCAGGTCGTCTTCCCAGACGCCCCGCTGCACGAGGAGGCGTCGCACCCGCGCAGCGATGGTGTCGGCGAGGTCGGCGACTTCGTCGTCGGTAGGCTCGGCGATGCGGGTGAAGCGAAGCTGACCGCCTGCGTCGCGATGACAGACGCCGTCGACGGCGAGGATGTGGAAGTGGAGGTTCAGGTTCAGCGCGCTGCCGAAGCGCTGCAGCACAGTGACGGTGCCGATCTCGACGCGGCCCTTCACGCGGGCTCGGCGGGCGCGGGTCCGGTAGTGGCCGCGCAGGGCCCGGATGACGACCTTCAAGACCGCGAGGGCGAGGGGGTGGTCCCACGCGAGACGCCACCGCAGGGCGAAGGGGAGGCTCAACACCCACTGACGGATCCGTTCGTGCGGCAAGACGTGATCCACCAGATGGGCCGCGCCGCGCACCATCCGGCGGCCCATGCAGCTGGGGCAGAAGCCGCGGCCCTTACACGTCAGGGCGACGAGACGGTCGGTGCCGCACGCGCCGCAGCGGAAGCGGGCGAAGCCGTGCTCGAGACGGCCGCACTTCAGGAAGCCGTCGAGCTCGCGGCGAACGACGCGGGGCAAGGCGGAGCCGCCGTGCATCTCGCGGGCGTCGCGCTCGACGAGCCAGGTCGGTAGGGAGCGGTGGACGGCGCCGTGGAGCGTGGTTTCTTCCGGCCGCCGCCGGATGTAGGTCGGACCGGGGGACCCGGGTAGCGAGGCGGCGGCGCGCACCCGCCTCGCCAGAGCAGGAGTGGCTCCGCGTCAGTTTCCGAGAGCACTAGTCCCTAAACAAGCGCCTTGCGACGCGTTCAGGAGCGTGGCGTGAGCGGCTCAGAGGGCGATCGCAGATCACCGTGGGGCGGAGCCCCGGGGTGGTCGTTGAAGCTGTTCGTTGTTCGTGTCCCCCCCTCTCGTGCGGCTCGTGATCCCGGTTCCGCTCCGACCTGCCCGCGCCCCAGTGCGTCAGCCAGGCCTCGGTTCAGCCGCCTGCGAGGCTGCGGTCGAGGCGGAAGAGGAGGGGAAGGTCGGGCCGCCAGCCGAGGATGCGGAGGACGAGACGTCGTCCAGTTCGAAGGACCTGAGCCGGCACCCACATCAGCCGCTGCACGAAGGAGCGAAACTCCATGCGGAGGATGCGGTCGCGCTGCGCGAGATGCCGTTCGCGCCAGCGCGGCGAGATGGGGAGGCGGAGCGCAAACCACGTCTTGAGGGTCCATGCGAGGGACGCGATGACCATGTACGCCCAGTTCGCGTTCAGCGTGTTCAGGGGCGCATGGAGCGCACGGACGCCGCCCTTGAGCTGCTCGACGAGCCGCTCCTGGTTGCAGCGGTCGTTCGCCTCCCGGACGACCTGCTCGGCCGTCATGTCGCGGTCGTTGGTGATGAAGAAGAAGTAGCGCGTGAGGGTGTCCAGGCAGACCTGACCGCGCTCCTCGTCGATGGTCTTGCGGACCGCGACCATGCGGTAGGTCTTGCTTGCCCTCTTCGGCTGGTACTCGAACTCCACGACGTCCTCGTGCGCGAGGACGAGGTTCCTGTAGCCGCGCTCGCGGACGATCCGTTCCCTGACCCGAGGCTGCTTCGCGCGGCGCTGCCGCGCGTCGAAAGCGCGGTCCGCCTCACGCTCGAGGCGCTGATATTCGCCTTCGTCGATCGCGTCGGCGCGCTTCACGAGGCTCGGGTGCGCGTCGTAGCCGAAGACGAAGCGCACTCCGTCGTCGTCCCAGCTGTCGAGGTGTTCGGTCTGCGAGAAGTCGGTGTCGCCGCGCAGTAGGACGTCGCGGTAGCCGGCACGGCGAACGAGCTTCACGGACTCGTTCAGCAGATGGACGGCATGCTCGGAGGAGGGGCGGTTGCCGCCACGGTTGAGGATCCACAGCGGCTCGCCTGTGTTCGCCAGCGAGACGACCAGCGGGTGGTAGCCCCAGACGCCCTTGTAGGTGACGTCCATTCCCTGCTTGCACTCGCCGCCCGTCGGCACGAGGGAGCCATCGGCATCGATGCGTGCGGTCTCGTCGAGGAAGTCCGCGCCCTGGCGGCGCCAGAGGTCCACGCGGATGTCGTTGACGATCATCATCAAGCGCAGCACCGCCTCGGCGTCGAAGCGACGGCAGTAGTCGCCGGCGGTCGTCGGGTCGGGGATGGAGCGTGCGCCGAGGGCGTCGAGGTAGCCGAGGTCGTTGCGGCGCACCTCGAGGTCGTCGAGGACGCGACCACCGCAGAGGATGTTCAGCGCGATGTTCATCACGTGGTCCGCATCGGTGTACGGGTGGGGCCGCTTCAGGACATCGAGCTCCGCATCCAGCTTCGCCATCAGACCGACGTCGCGGGCGAGCTTCAGCATCGTCGCGACGCCCCCGTACGGGATCGCCCGCGTCCGCTCGGCGAACTCCAACCGAGGGTTGCCCGAGAACTCCGGCCCCCTTCGCCTCCGCACCTGTCCACCCTTGGCCGCATCGAGCCGCCGTCGCAGCTTTCGCTCGCTCCGCGCCATCGCGCGCCGTATCTTGAGGCTCACCTGAAAAGCTCCCGGGTCAGTGGCTGGTTGGTTTCGCAACCCCAGCAACGCCGTGCTTTTCAGGTGAATTCCCGCGACCTCACTTTTTTTCAGGCGCGGGATTGGGGACTAGTCCGGTGAGGGGGCGCTGCGAGTGGCGGTCGCCGACGGGCCGCCGGCGGTCGCCGGCGCCTCTCAGCTGAATCCCACGAGGATGGCGGAAGTCGCTGGAGGTGGAACCTCAGGTGTCACCTGCGGGGTGTCAGGAGATGTCAGCACGCGCCGTCCCGAGTCACTTCCCCGCCGAGTTTCCCTGAGATTCCGTAGCCTCCGAACCTTGGCTCCACCTTCACACGGCGGAAGTCGCCGGGAGGCCTACCCCGCCTCCGCCTCGTCCCACACGTCCTCGAACGGGGTCACTGTTGCCCCAATGAAACTCGCGCGTAGCGCGCCCCCGCGACGAGGTACCGGGGCTCCCCACCCTCGCCCCCGGCGAGGCCCCACGCTACAACCGCCTCCCATGGCGACCCGCACCACCATCGAGGAGCTTGCCGAGCACGTCGGCCAGACCGTCCGCCTCGAGGGCTGGCTCTACAACATGCGCTCGAGCGGCCGCATCCACTTCCTCGAGCTCCGCGACGGGACGGGGCTCTGCCAGGCCGTGGTGGTCAAGAAGAACGTGCCGCCAGAGCTCTTCGAGCGCGCGAAGCACCTCGCCCAGGAGACCAGCCTCCGGGTCACCGGCGAGGTCCGGGCCCACGCCAAGCGGGAGGGCGAGCTCGAGCTGAGCGTCGCCGACCTCGAGGTGGTCGGGGAGCCGGTCGGCGAGTACCCGATCACGCCGAAGGACCACGGGGTGGACTTCCTCATGGACCACCGGCACCTGTGGCAGCGGTCCCGGCGGCAGCACGCGATCCTCCGGGTCCGCCACACGATCGTCAGCGCGATCCGGGGCTACTTCGACGACCGGGGCTTCACGCTGATCGACGCGCCGATCTTCACGCCGAACGCGGTCGAGGGGACGAGCACGCTGTTCCGCACGGACTACCACGGCGAGCCGGCCTTCCTCACGCAGTCCGGGCAGCTCTACATGGAAGCCTCGGCCGCCGCGTTCGGCAAGGTGTATTGCTTCGGGCCCGCCTTCCGAGCGGAGAAGTCCAAGACCCGGCGCCACCTCGCCGAGTTCTGGATGGTGGAGCCGGAGGTGGCGTTCCTCGAGTTCCCGGGGCTCCTCGACCTGGCGGAGGACTTCCTGGTGTCGGTGGTGGGTCGGGTCCTCGAGGAGCGGCGCGTCGAGCTCGAGGTGCTGGAGCGGGACCTCGCTCCCCTCGAGCGGGTGCAGAAGCCCTTCCCTCGCATCACCTACGAGGACGGCCTCCAGATCCTGAAGGAGGAGGGCCTCGAGGCGTCCTTCGGGGACGACTACGGGGGCGACGACGAGACGGTGATCAGCGACCGCTTCGACCGGCCGGTGATGGTCACCCACTACCCCGCGGCCCTGAAGGCCTTCTACATGAAGCGGGATCCGGACCGCGCGGAGCTCGCCCTCGGCGTGGACGTCCTCGCCCCCGAGGGGTACGGCGAGATCATCGGGGGCGGCCAGCGCGAGGACGACCTGGCCGCCCTCGAGGCCGCGATCGAAGCCCACAAGCTGCCCCGGGGCGCGTTCGAGTGGTACCTGGACCTACGCCGCTACGGGACCTTCCCCCACGCCGGCTTCGGCCTGGG
Organism: Sandaracinaceae bacterium; assembly: GCA_050331215.1. GTDB lineage: Bacteria > Myxococcota_A > Polyangia > Polyangiales > Sandaracinaceae > JBHJHB01. The sequence continues at coordinate 5,279 of JBHJHB010000107.1, forward strand.
CCTGGAGCGGACGGTGGCCTGGGTCTGCGGCCTCGCCCACATCCGCGAGACGTCGCCCTTCCCCCGGATGCTCAACCGGCTCCATCCGTAGGCCCGCGCTCCGGCCCCGAGCGCGCCGCCACGAGCACGTGACGGACGTAGTCGGCCCCGCTGACCACCGACAGCAGCACGGCCACGTACAGGAGCGCGAGGCCCACCAGGTGGAAGTCCGCCCGGACGGTCGCGAAGCCGAAGCGCACATCGTAGGGGAAGTGCACGATCAGCATCAGGAGGGCGACCATCTGGACCGCCGTCTTCTCCTTGCCGGACGCCCGGGCGGCGAGGCTGAGCCCCTGCGACATCGCGATCGCGCGGAGCGAGGTGACGGCGAGCTCGCGGGCCAGGATCACGATCACGGCCCACGCCGGCGCGCGCCCGAGGTCCACGAGCAGCACGAGCAGCGCCATCACGAGGAGCTTGTCGGCCAGCGGATCGAGGAACGCGCCGAGCAGGCTGACCTCGCCCCAGCGGCGGGCGAGCCAGCCGTCGACGAAGTCGGTGATCGCGCTCAGCGCGTAGACCATCGCCCCCCAGAAGCTCGCCCGCGGCGTGCCGAGCCAGACCAGCCACAGCACCAGGGGGATGAGCGCGATGCGGAGCAGCGTCAGGAGGTTCGGCAGGGATCGGAGCGCGCCGCGGATCGCCATCGCGGCCTACCGCAGGAGAAGCACCCCGCGGCCGCGCACCGACAGCCCGAGGGCGGCGGCCCGGGGGGGCGACAGGGCGAGGCGACCGATCCACCCGAGAAGCCGCGCGGGGTCCACGCCCACCTCCCGACCGTCGACCTCGACCGCGGCCGGCGAACGCGGGAGGTGAAGCGCGATCACGCCCTCGCCGCGGAAGGACAGGAGGCGCACGTCCTCGGCCCCGTCGACGCTCTCCCGCTCCCAGACGACCCGGTCGTCGAAGGCCTCGACGAGGGCCTCGCGCACCACGAGGCCTCGCTGGCCGAGGCGAGCGCAGCAGTACTGCCCGGACCCGGGCGGGGCGAGGACCGCGAGCACGGGGCCGCCCCAGCGAAGGAGCGCGTCCGAGGCGCGCGCGCCGGCCCCTCCTGGCCCCTCGAACGGCTCGATCCGACCCTCGCAGCGCACGGCCGCGAGGTGCCGGCGCCGGAAGTGGAGCGCGCCCCGGCTCTGGAGCAGGAGGTCTCCGCGCGGGCCCACCGCCATCGGCGCCGCGGGGGCCGGCACCGCCACCCAGTCGTCGACCAGCGCCTCGAGGCGCGGCGGCCCGGGCGCGTGCCTCGGCTCGACCCGCACCGTCGGCTCGACCGGCGCCGCCCCCGTCTCCCGGACGGCCCACGCGCCTTCGGCGACGTCGCGCCCGTGCGGCGCCACGCGCAGACCGTCGACCTCGAGCTGGCTCAGCGCATCCCGCGCCGCGTCGCGCACGGCGCTGACGTCCGCGTCAGGCCGCGGCGGCGGCGGCGGCACCAGCACCGGCTCGGTGGCGGCGGCCGACGCCTCCTCCATCCGGCGCGCCATCGAGAGCTGCCCGCCGCTGAGGAAGGCCTCGCGGGCGCGCTCGAGGTCGCCCGCCCTCCAGAAGGCGAGGCCCAGGTAGCTCCAGGCCCTGGCGTGCGTCGGGTCCTGGTCGATCGCGGTCGCCAGGTGCTGCCGCGCCCGCGCCGGCTGGCCGGTCTTCAGGAGCGCGAGGCCCACGTTGACGCGGAGCGTGACGTCCTCCGGGAAGTCCTCGATCAGCCGCTCCCAGAGCTCGATCGCGGTGCCGTACACGCCGAGGCGGAAGTAGACGCCGGCGAGCAGGTCCTGCCCCTGGGCGTCGAGCGGCTGGTGGGCGAGGGCCTGCTCCAGCTCGAGCTTCGCCTCCATCACCCGGTCCTGGACGAGGTACTCGCTCCCCCGGGACAGGTGGAACAGGAAGTCCTCGTTCGCCGGAGGCTCGTCCGCGCGGACCAGCAGCCCTCGCTCGGTCCGCGTCCGTCGGCGCGCCACCATGGACGCGCGAGGTTAGGCGACGGGCGGGTGCGCGGTCAATGGAGCGCCGTCTTGCTGGGCTCGGGGCCGGCTGTCAGGTTCCGTCCCGCCTTGCTGGGCCGAGCGACAGGGATCCGACGGGACGCGCGCGGCGGAGCCCTCGCCCTGGCGCTCGGCCTCGCCGTGGTCGCCCCGGCCGAGGCCCAGGGGCCAGGAGAGGCCGAGCCGGCGCGGGAGGCCGCCGGCCCGGCCGATGACACGGAGCCGCCGGCGGGCGTCGGGACATCGCCGGAGCAGGCCGTGGAGGCGCCCCCGGGGCCCTGGCAGCGCGGCGTGGTGAAGGTCGAGCCGTGGGTGCTGATCCTCCTGACCGTGGCGGTGGCCGGGGGCGCGGCCGCGGCCCTGGTCGCCCGCATCGCGCTCGGTCGCCGATGAGCAACCACCGATGAGCGCGGACGACGACGCACCGCGGGTCGAGCACGAGACCCACGTCCCCCCCGCCCACCTCGCGACCCGAGGGCTCACCCGGCGCCTCGTGGTCGGCACGGTCCTCGGCGTCCTCGTGTTCGCGGGGCTGTCGGTGTACGCGGACCTCGCGGCCCTCGGCGCGAACCTCGGCGCGTTCCGGTGGAGCGCCTTCGGGTGGGCCCTCGTCCTGGCTACCGGCAACTACGCGCTCCGCTTCGTGCGCTGGCAGTACTACCTCGGCCGCATCGGCGTCCGGGTGGCCCACGGGCCGAGCTTCCTGATCTTCGTCGCCGGCTTCATCATGAGCATCACGCCCGGGAAGGTGGGCGAGGTGTTCAAGTCCCTGCTCCTGTACGAGCACGACGGGACCTCGATCGCGAAGACCGCGCCCGTGGTCGTGGCCGAGCGGGTGACCGACCTGGCCGCGCTGGTGCTCCTGACGGCCGTCGGATCGCTGGCCTTCGCCCGCGGCCTGCCCCTGGCCCTGGCCGGCGCCGCCGCGACGGTCGCGATCCTCGTGGGGGCGTCCTGGCGGCCGGTCGGCGAGGCGTTGCTCGGGCTCGCCGCGCGCCTCCCCATCCTCGGTCGCCTCACCCCGCGCCTGCGCGAGGCCTACGAGGCGCTCTACACCCTGAATCGACCCGTGCCCCTCGCGGTCGCCACGAGCGTGTCCGTCGTGAGCTGGGGCCTCGAGGGCATCTCCCTCGGGGTGCTGCTCCGCGGGTTCCCGGACGCGGCCCTGAGCTGGACCGCGGCGACGTTCGCCTACTCCGCGTCCACGATCGCCGGGGCGCTGGCCATGATGCCGGGGGGCCTCGGCGTGACCGAGATTGGGATGACCCAGCTCCTCGAGCTCCTCGGCGGCGGGCGGATCTCCCCGGCGACAGCGACCGCCGCCACCATGCTGTGCCGGGTCGCGACGCTCTGGTGGGCGGTGGTGCTGGGCGCGGTCGCGCTCGCGATCCTGCGACTCCAGCGACGCCTCCAGCCAGGAGCCTCCCGCCCGGCGCCGAACCCCTGAGCGGCGCGCGCCCTCAGGGGGTGTGGCCTCAGGGGGTGTGGATCGGGTCGACGGGCCCTGCCGTCGGGAGCGGCGCGGGGGCGGGGGTGTCGAGCACCGCGTCCGGCCTCAGCCCGTACATGTCGCCCACGACCACGTTGTCGTCATCGGCGAACACCGGCTCGCGGCCATAGATGGTGTAGACGCGGACGCGCCCGCGCCCCTCGACCTCGTCGTCGGCGAGCCGCTGGAGCGTGACCTCCCGGATCCGCTCGATCGGCTCGCGCACGTCGAGCACCGGCACCCGCTCGCGGCCGCCGACCCCGAGGTCGGCGCGCTGGAACCACGCCGTGAGCAGGCCTCGCCCCGGCCCGACCACCGCCTGGGGCCGCCCCCCGCGGAGCACGAAGTGGCGCCGCCGGCCGTCGCGGCTTCGGCCGGTCATCGTGGTGCGGTCGCCACGCAGCTCGAAGCGCCGCGTCTCGATGGTCGCGATCGGGTCGGCGGCGCTCGGGGCCGTGGTCCGCTTCCACACTCGGAGGGGAAGGAGGGCCTCGTCGTAGACCACGTCGAGGTCGGAGGTCCCGAGCGCCCACTCCTGGTGCGCTTGGACCACGGTCACGCAGTCACGCCGGCGCACCTCGAAGCGCTCCACCACGTCCTCCTCCCGCATCATCGGGCCGGAGCGCAGGTACCCCTCGGCGACCAGCTCCCCCGCCGGGAGGGCGTCCTCGCCGCAGGAGGGGTAGCCGAGGTCCTCGACGGAGCCCACCTCGCGGCGGGGCGGCTTGATGCAGCCGCTCAGGCCGAGGATGAGGACGAGAGCGAGAAAAACGCGCACGGGTCGAGGATAGGGTCGATCCCGCCCCGGCGTGCGCGCCGCCAAGCTCAGGGCGACGGCGTCACCTCGCCGCCCTCGGCGTCGCTCCCGGCTTCGCCAGCGCCGTCGGAAGCATCGGCGGCCGCGGCCTCCTCGGCGCCGCCCTCCTCGGGCTCGGCTTCGGCCGTTGCCGCCGCGGCCCCTGCTTCGGCGCCCCCGCTGTCCGCGTCGGCGGCGTCGTCGCCCGCGGGCTCGCCCTCCCCGTCGGTCTCCGTCGCCTCACCCTCGGCGCTCTCCGCCTCGGCTTCCGCGCCGGCCGCGTCCTCCTCCGCCTCATCCTCGCCGGCGGCCGCCGGAGCCGCGGCCGCGGCCGGCGCCGGACGGGCGAGGCCCGGCTCGAGCTCCTGGCCAGCGATCGGCCCGCTGATGCCGCCCGGCGCGCGCTCGCCCGTCTGCGGGTCGATGTGCACGCCGTTGTACGTGTCGAGCTGGCCGCGCAGGTTGGTGTCGTTGAGCGTGTACGCGAGGAAGATGCCGACGAAGAGGATCGACCCGAGGAAGAACAGCGCGTTGAAGCGGCTGTCCTCCCGGAGGTGCATGAAGTAGAGCACCACGAGGCTCGCCTTGGCGACCGCGATCAGGATCGCGACAGCCAGGTTCCAGGCCCCGACCCCGCGCACCTCGCCGTCGATGTGCACCCAGTAGTCGATGTCGACGAGGCTGACCGCCACGGTGATCACGGTCAGCACCAGGAGCGCGCCCAGGATCCCCGCGTAGAGCTGCCAGGGGTGGACGTGGACGTGGACGCCCCCGTCCGGATCCCCGTGCACCTCGATGCCGCTCTTCGGCTCCGCGTCGAAGGATGCCGGCGGGTGGCTGGTCACCCTGCCTTCGGATTCGATCGCCTGCTCAGCCATCGGAGCTCCCTAGATCAGGTAGAGGAGGGGGAAGAGGAAGATCCAGACGAGGTCCACGAGGTGCCAGTAGAGCGCCACGATGTCGACCGGCGTAAAGTACTGCCGGCTGAACTCGCCCCGCATGTTGCGGACCAGGATCCAGACGAGGACGCCGATGCCCACGGCGACGTGAACGCCGTGGAGCCCCGTCAGCATGAAGTAGATGGCGAAGAAGATGTGCGTCTTCGGCGGCAGCGCGGCGACGCCGTGGTGGGCGCCCTCGGCCGCGTGGGCCGCCATGCTCCCCCACGGGTGGACGTGGCTGAGGTCCGGCGCCCAGTACTCGCCCGGCAGGAGCCCGTGGTCGAACTTGGCCTTGTACTCGAAGTACTTGATGACCAGGAAGGCGAGCGCGCAGACGATCGTGATGACGAGGTAGATGCTGGTCGGGTTCTTCTGACCGAGCTGGCTCGACCGTACCGCCATCGCCGCGGTGAAGCTGCTGATCAGCAGGACGCACGTGTTGAACGCGCCGATGAAGCGGTTGAGCTGCGCGCTCCCGGCCTCGAAGGCCTCCGGGTAGAGGAAGCGGAAGACGAAGTAGGCGACGAACAGCCCGCTGAAGAACAGCACCTCCTGCGCGAGGAAGGCCCACATCCCGAGCTTCGCCGACGAGAACTGCTGGCTGGGCGTCTCGAAGTGGTGCTGGAGCCAGGGGCCCCACTTCCCATGGCCGCCCTCTTGCCCGTGATCCGCAGCTTCCGTGGTGCTTGCCATCGCGCTCACTCTCCTCGCGCGGCACCGGGCAGAGAGGCCCGATGGCGCGCGCCGCCCCGGCGAATACACGCCGGGGCGGCAACAGGCAAGGGCGGCCGGGCCGCCCGTGGCTCACCGCCCTCGAGGTCGCCTACCCGTCCTGGCGGGACCCCTCGTCGTCGTCGTCTCCGTCGGCCGCACCCGCGCCGGCCGTCGTGTCGGCGGCCGGTGCCTCGTCGGCCGCGGTCTGCCCCGCCTCACTCTCGCCGGACGCGCCGACGTGGGGTGGCGCGTCCTCCACGGCGTGGGTCGCAGGCGGCTCCTCCGCCTCCCGCATCGACGCCGGCATCTCCTCGGCGTGGCCGCTCCACAGCTCCGCCTCCGACGCCAGGTGGTAGTCGTAGGGGCCCCGCTCGAACACGGGCGTGTGGTGGAAGTTGTGCTCGATCGGCGGCGACGCCGTGAGCCACTCGTAGCCCGCGCTGCCCCACGGGTTGGGCGGCGACTTCTTCCCCCGCAGAAGGGAGTCGAGGAACATCCAGAACAGGATCAGGAACCCGACCCCCAGCACGTAGGATCCGACCGACGAGAACCCGTGGAGCGGCTGGTACTGGTCGAGGTAGTCGAAGTACCGGCGGGGCATGCCCTGGGAACCCAAGATGAACTGGGTCAGGAAGGTCATGTTGAAGCCGATGAAGATCAACACGAAGGCGACCTTGGCCATCCCTTCGTTGTACAGCTTGCCGGTCATCTTGGGCCACCAGTAGTGGAGACCGCCGATGAACCCGATCACGGTTCCGCCCACCATGACGTAGTGGAAGTGGGCCACGACGAAGTACGTGTCGTGGAGATGCACGTCCGTGCTCAGCGTGCCGAGGAACAGACCGGTCAGCCCCCCGATCGTGAACAGCACGATGAAGGCCAGTGCGTACAGCATCGGGGACTGGAAGGACACCGAGCCGTTGTAGAGGGTCGCCGTCCAGTTGAAGACCTTCACGCCCGAGGGGATGGCCACGAGGAACGTCAGGGCGCTGAACACCATGGTCGCGTACTCGCTCATCCCGGCCACGAACATGTGGTGGCCCCACACGAGGAAGCCGAGCAGCGCGAGCGCCACCGAGCTCATGGCCACGAACATGTAGCCGAAGATCTTGCGGCGGGCGAAGGTCGCGATCAGCTCGTTGATGATCGCCATGCCCGGCAGGATCATGATGTACACGGCGGGGTGCGAGTAGAACCAGAAGAAGTGCTGGAACAGCACGGGGTCGCCGCCGTACTGGGCCTCGAAGATGCCCAGACGCAGCCAGGTGTCCATGATGAGGAGGAAGAGCGTGATCGCGAGCACCGGCGTCGCGAGCACCTGGACGAGCGAGGTGGCGTAGATGCCCCACACGAACAGCGGAAGGCGCTTCCAGGTCAGGCCCGGAGCGCGGAGGTTGTGGGTCGTCGCGATGAAGTTGACGCCGGTCAAGATCGAGCTGAACCCGAGGATGAACACCGCCCCGGTCATGGTGATGACCGCCGTATTCGTGTTCGAGCTGTAGGGCGTGTAGAACGTCCACCCCGTGTCGACGGAGTTCACGATGATGCTGGCGATCGCGAAGATCGACCCGACCACGTAGATGTAATAACTGAACAGGTTCAGCCGCGGGAACGCGACGTCCTTGGCCCCCAGCATCAGCGGCAGGAAGAAGTTCCCGAGCGACGCGGGAATGGCCGGGATGATGAACAGGAAGACCATGATCGCGCCGTGCAGCGTGAACACCTGGTTGTAGGTGTGCGCGTCGGGCAGGATCGTGGCCCCCTGGGTCAGGAGCTCGGTCCGGATGACCAGCGCGAAGACCCCGCCGACGATGAACATCGCCATGACGGACAGCAGATAGAGGATGCCGATCCGCTTGTGGTCCAGCGTGACCACCCAGGACCAGAGACCGCTCTTCGCGTCGATGTAGGACGCGTCATGGGCGGCCGCGGCGGGGCCTCCTCCCGTCGTGGGAAAATCGGTATCAGCGTCGACCGTCATGTCGTCTCACCGTGTGGGCTTCGGGATGCGGGAACTTCGCGCTGGCGTGCGCGTAGCACGCCAGGCTCCAGGTTTCATGCTCGCGCCTTCGGCGCGAGGTCCGGGTGGGTTCAGGGGAAGGTCGGGGGGAGTCAGCTCAGCCACCGGTGTCGTCGCCCTCGTCGCCCTCCTCCAGGGCCTCGAGGACCGACGCGCCGTTCTCCGGGCTCAGGGACGCGATGTAGGCCACCAGCGCGTCACGGACGCTGATCGGCAGGTGCGCGTAGGACGGCATCTGGTTCGGGTAACCCTCGACGATCTGCGAGGCGGGCTCCCAGATGGAGGTGCGGAGGTAGTCGGCGTCGGCCAGGACGTCGCCCTCGCCCTCGACGGGCTGCAGGCTACCGGCCACGCCCCAGAGGTTGGGGCCCACCAGGCGGCCTGCGCCCTCGGCCCGGTTGTGGCACCCGATGCACGCGTTCTGCGCGAACAAGCTCTCGCCCCACGCGATGTCGTCGGGGTACTCGTCCGGGCGGCCAGGGCCGCGCTCGAGGTAGGCGTCGTAGTCCTCCTGCGACATCACCTCGACGGTGCTCAGCATCGCGCTGTGGCCGCTGCCGCAGTACTCGGTGCAGTAGACCTGGTAGGTGCCCTCCCGGGTCGCCTCGAACCACACCGAGGTGAACATCCCCGGCACGAGGTCGCGCTTGATGCGGAACGCCGGCACGAAGAAGCTGTGCAGCACCGCGGGGTTCGAGCCGCTCGGGATGCTGGACATGATCAGGCGCACGGGGCGGTCGACCGGCACCCGGAGGACCGAGTCCTGAAGCCCGTTCGGCTGCTCGTAGGACCAGGCCCAGCCGGCCGAGCCCTGCACCCGGACGTCGATCGCGTTCTCGGGCGGGACGCTCATGAACATGTAGCCCTCGAATCCGTAGTGGAACATCACCACGAGGAAGGGCACGGGCAGGAACGTCCAGAACAGCTCGAGGGTGTTGTTGTGCCCCGGAGGCTTGGAGGTGACCCCGCGCCGGCGCCGGAAGTACCAGGCGAACGCCACCATGAAGCCCACGATGAGCACGAAGGACACGGTGCTGACCCAGAAGATCCAGGAGTAGAGGCCATCCACCATCGGCGCGAGGGTGGACGCTGCCTCGGGCAGCTGGATGGTCGCTTCGCGGTAGTTCTCGTCCATCGTTGTCGTCAGCTCCGAACGGCCGCCTGCTCGTCGAGGCGGCGGGAATCGGGTTGGGCACGGGCGTGCCGGCGGTGCCGCCGGATCTCCCGGCGCCAGAGGAAGGCGAGGATGCCGATCAACAGGAGCGCGCAGATCGCGCCGCCGATGCGCATCACGCGCCAGGCGACGAGGACGTAGCCCTGGGCCTCGCGGTCGTAGGTGAAGCAGAAGAGGAGCACCCGCTCCACGGTGCTGATGCTGCGCCCCTCGGAGGCCTCGAGCAGGCCGAGCCGAACGTCCTGCATCGGGTAGGACAGGCCGTACAGGTAGCGGGCGACCCGGCCGTCCGGTGTGAGGAGCATGATCACGCCCGGGTGGGCGAACTGGCCCTCACGCGGCATCCACTGGTAGCGAAAGCCGATCGCCTCCGCGATCTCCGTCACGCCCGGCGCCCGGCCCTCGGCGAGCACCAGCTCCCGGTCCGTCATGGACTCGGTGGGGACCAGGAAGTGCCAGCCCTCCTCGGCCTCGGCTCGGCCGTACTGGCGAAGGATCCGTCGCCGCTTGTCGGCCGCGACCTCCGGCGTGTCCCGGGGGTCGACGCTGAGCGTGACGACGTCGAACTCGTCCCCGACCGTCCAGACCTGCTGCACGAGGGAGTCCACGACACCGTCGAGAACCAGGCTGCAGAGGTTCGGGCACTGGTGGTAGACCAGCGTCAGCAGCACGGGGCGCTCCCCGTCGAGGAGGTCGCCGAGGCGCACCCGCTCACCCGTGTGGTCCCGAAACACGTGGTCGAGCGGCACCTGCGCTTCGAGGTGCTCGGTGACGTCGACGCCCTCCAGGCCGGGGGGCGCGTCGAGGTTCGGCTGCGCGACGGCCGGCGCGGCGCCGAGCACCGCGACCAGGGGCAGAGCCAGAATCCGCGCGCGCCAGGACATCACAGCGACGCTAGGGCGAGACTTCCTCATCGGACGCGGGGGAGGTAGGTCCGGCGGACCCCGCAGGCGAGGGGGTGGCCTCCGCGGCCTGCGTGCCGTTCTGCCCCTCCGCTCCCTCGGCCGGCTCGGCACCCTGGGCCGGCTCGGCGCCCTCGGGCTCCTCGGCCTCGGCGAAGCGCTCCGCCCACGGATCCTCGTTCTGCCGCTCGTTCCAGCCGATGACGGCGCCCCGGTCGGAGTGGTCGTCCGCCGGCTGGATCGGCCGGAAGAACGTTCGACCGCCCTCCGCGAGCTCGGCCATCGCCCGGTCGATCGGGCGCGACCCGCTGCTGACCAGCTCGTCCTCCCAGACCGCATGCTCCGCGTAGGCCCAGGTGCCACCGTACACGACCCGGACGCGGGCCCCCTCCCCGGGCACGGCGTCCGCCGGCAGGGACTCCAGCGCGTCCTTCGTGCAGTCCGTGAGCGCAGGGCGCCCCAGGCGCTCGTCGTCGAGCTCGCTCGTCCGCACCACCCCCTGGGCGCCGCTGACGGTGACTTCGAGGCGGCCGACCGGCTGCGAGTCCGGCCCCGAGATCGCCGCATAGCACCGCTGGAGGGCGGGCCGGGCCCTCACGAGGGCGGACTCGAGCGCGTCGACGCTCGCCTCGGGCGCCTGCAGCACCTCCGCGCGGACGTAGCCCGCCTCGAGGTTGTCGCCGACCTGCCCTCGCCACATCCGGTCGAAGTAGGCGTTGAGGACCGGCGCGAGGGCCAGCAGCGTCGCCGTCGCGAGGGCGGCGTAGAAGGCGATGACGCGGTTGCGGGGCGGGGTCGTATCCATGGGACCTCAGACCACCTCGTGGTGGAGGGCGCGGGCGAGGCGAGGGTCGCCGATCGGGATGAGCGGGAAGCGGCCCATCAGCCAGAACACGACCGTCAGGTAGGGCCCTCCGACGGTGAGGAACGCCGCCACGTCGAGGGGCGACAGCTTGAGGCTCGTCGCGATCACGCTGGACTGCTCCGCGTAGGGGAGGACCAGCCAGTAGACCTCGACGACGTGCATCACGAGGAGCCAGATCGCGCCGAAGGTCAGCACCTCGAGCCGGCGCTTGGCGCCGCGCGAGATGAGCAGCAAGAACGGGATGGCGAAGTGGGCGACCACCAGGGCCGTCGAGACGTTCTGCCAGGCCCCGCTGCCGCGCAGGTGGTAGTAGGTCGCCTCCTCGGGGATGCCGGCGTACCAGATCAGCATGAACTGGCTGAAGGTGACGTAGCCCCAGAACACCAGGAACCCGAACAGCAGCTTGCCGAGGTCGTGGTAGTGCTCGACGCTGATCGCGCTGCCGAAGACCCCGCTCTGGCGTAGCGCGAGCGTGATCAGGATGATCGTGGAGAGGGAGCTCACGGCGCTCACCGCGAAGTACTGCACGCCGAAGATCGTGGAGAACCACGTCGGCTCGAGGGACATCATCCAGTCGAAGGCGGCGAAGGTCAGCGTGAGGGCGAAGGCGATGGTGGCAAAGGGGGCCAGCGTCTCCATGCGCCGCGTCAGGTTCGGGTCCTTCGTCTCGTCCTGCCGGGTCGACCAGCGGAAGAACGCCACGCTCAGCAGGACCCACATCCCCAGGTAGAAGATCGCCCGCCCGTAGAAGAAGGAGGGGTTGAGGTAGGCCACCTTGGACTCGATGACCTCCTCGTGGACGGCGTGCTCGGGGCCGTGCTCGTCATGGCCCGGCTCGAGGATCCGGCCCGCGAACTGCACCCCGGGGATGCCGCCCCCGCCCGAGCGCCGGACCTCGCCCCCGTGCTCCGCACCGGCCCCGTGCCCGGCCTCGGCGCCATGCGCCGCCTCGCCGTGGTCGTCATCGCCGTGGTCGTCATAGCCGTGGTCGTCGGCAGACTACTGGGCGCCCGCGCCCGACGGCGCGCCCGGGATGCCGAGCCCGCGCGCCTCGGGCTCGTCGTGGTGGCCGTCCTCGCCCTCGTGCTCCTCGTGGTGCTCCCCACCGCCCTGGTGGTGCGTCCAGGGGTACATCTCGTCGAGGTGGAACGGGATGGGGAGGAAGAGCACCGCGAACACCGGGAGCGCCGCGAGCAGGAACTCCGCCGTGCGCCGCGGGGTCACGCCCCAGCCCGCGCCGGTCAGGTGCATCGCGAGCGTCACGAACAGGCCGCCGAGCCCGATCGCGAGGAACGTCATGAAGGCGAACAGCCACGAGAAGCCGAACCGGTCGCCGTCGTAGATCACGACGCAGGCGATCGCGCCGACCGCCGCCAGCACGGCGGTCACCTTCCAGAGGTGCGGCCACACGCCGTTCGTCGGCAGCAGGTAGGACCCGGTGCGAGGGGTCGCCTCGGGGGTCTCGCTCATCGGTCAGCCTCCCCCTGCAGGGCAGCGGTCTCCGGCTGGTACTGGCTCACCTGGAGCGCGCGGACGTAGGAGACGATCGCCCAACGGTCGGCCGGCGGGATCGATGCCTGGTAGGCGGGCATGGTCCGGATGCCGTTGCGGATCGTCGCGTAGACCTGGCCGTCGGGCATCGTGCGGAGGCGGTCGTCGTGGAAGGTCGGCGGGACGAGCAGCCCGCTGCGCTGACCGACGAGGCCCTGGCCGTTGCCGAGGGAACCGTGGCAGGGGACGCAGTAGACCTCGTAGCGGTCCCGGCCGCGGGCCACGAGGTTGCGGAAGCCCTCGGCCTCCTGCACGACCTGCTCCGGGATGGTCATCACGTACTCCCCGTCGTCGTGCACCCCCGTGTTGAGCACGGGGTCGACGTAGAGGCCGACGCCGCGAGGCACCGCCCCGGGGACCGGCGGACGCATCGTCCGCTCGTCGGGGAAGTAGGTGCTCCGCTCCTGCGCGTCGTAGCGCGGGACCTCGTGCATGTTCCGGATCCAGCCGATCGGCGGCTCCGTCTTGGTCGTGCCGCGGCAGCCGAGGGCGGCGAGCGCGCTGGCGACGACGACCAGCGTGGCGAGAGTACGGCGCGCCATCAGGTGGTCTCCTCGATCAGCTCGATGTGGGAGGGGTGAACGCTCTCGAGCAGCTCCCGGGTCTCGACGAGGTCGAACTCCGGGTCCGCGGCCTCGATCGAGATGAAGAACCGGTCGTCGGAGCCGCGCTCGAAGCGCTCGGAGTAGAAGACGGGGTGATGGTGGCGCGGCAGCTGGTTGAGGCCGAGCATGCCGAACACCGCGCCGAAGGCGCTGAGCAGCACCGTCAGCTCGAACATCACCGGGACCATGGACGGCAGCGTGCCCACGCCGGGCGGCTTGCCGCCGATGATGAGCGGGTAGGAGATCCCGTTGGTCCACCACATCAGGAGGAAGGCGATGGTGCAGCCGGTGAGGCCCATCGCGAGCACGATGTAGCCGACCGGCGAGTTCCCGAGCCCCATCGCCTTGTCCATCCCGTGGACCGGGAAGGGCGTGTGCACGTCCCACCGGGAGTAGCCCGCGTCCCGCACCCGCTCCGCGGCGTGGAAGACGTCGGCCGTCGACTCGAACTCCGCGAGGTAGAGCAGGGGCCGCGTCGGGCCCGGGTCCTCCACCTGCTGCGCGTCGGTGTCCGCCATCGCGCTCACTCCTCCGTCGCCGCGGCGAGCGCCGCGTCCGGTGTCGGTTCCGCGTGGGCCGCGGCGTCTCCGCCCCCCTCGCCGTGATGCGGGTCTGCCTCCGGAAGGACCATCTTGACCTCCGCGATCGCGATCATCGGGATGAAGCGGAGGAAGAGCAGGAAGGCCGTGAAGAAGAGGCCGATCGACCCGGCGAAGGTCGCGATGTCGAAGAGCGTCGGCGTGAAGTTGCCCCACGCCGACGGCAGGTAGTCGTGGTGGAGGCTCGTCACGATGATGACGAAGCGCTCGAACCACATCCCGATGTTGATGACGATCGAGATGACGAACATCGCGGGGATGTTCCGTCGGATGCTCTTGAACCAGAAGAGCTGCGGGCTGATCACGTTGCAGCTCACCATCGTCCAGTAGGCCCACCAGTAGTCGCCGAAGGCGCGGTTCACGAAGATGTACCGCTCGTAGGCGTTCCCGGAGTACCAGGCGATGAAGAACTCCATCGCGTACGCGTAGCCGACCAGGCTCCCCGTGCAGAGCATGATCTTGTTCATCAGCTCGAGGTGGCGAAGCCGGACGAGGTCGTGGAGGTTGTAGACCGTCCTCGCCACCAGCAGCAGCGTCATCACCAGGGCGAAGCCGCTGAAGACGGCGCCGGCGACGAAGTAGGGCGGGAAGATCGTCGTGTGCCATCCCGGCTCGACGCTCGTCGCGAAGTCGAAGGACACGACCGAGTGCACGGACAGCACCAGCGGCGTGCTCAGGCCGGCCAGGATCAGGTAGGCCTTCTCGTAGTTGCTCCAGTGCCGGTTGCTGAAGCGCCAGCCGAGGGCCAGGAAGCCGTAGATGAAGCGCCGGACCGCCCCCTTCGCCCGGTCACGGAGCGTCGCGAAGTCCGGGATCAGGCCGACGTACCAGAAGAGCAGGCTGACGGTGAAGTAGGTGCTGACCGCGAACACGTCCCAGAGGAGCGGGCTCTTGAAGTTCGGCCACATCAGCATCTGGTTCGGGATGGGCAGCGGGTAGTAGATGAACCAGGGCCGGCCGGTGTGGATCGTCGGGAACAGCAGCGCGCAGATGACCGCGAAGATGGTCATGGCCTCGCTGAAGCGGTTGATCGCGGTGCGCCAGTACTGCCGGAACAGGTAGAGGACGGCGCTGATCAGCGTCCCGGCGTGGCCGATGCCGATCCACCAGACGAAGTTCGTGATGTCCCACGCCCAGGCGACGGGGCTGTTGTTGCCCCAGATCCCGATGCCGACCCAGACCAGGTAAGCGATCGTCGCCCCGAGGACGCCCGTGAAGCTCGCGCTGAGGATGAACAGGATCCACCAGAGCCGGGGCGCGGGGCGCTCGGTCACGCCTGCGACGATGTCGGTGATCTGGTGGAACGAGGTCCCCTCGGAGACGAGCGGCTCCTCGCCGAGCTCTTCGATCGGCTTGTTGTAAGCCATGGGTCAGCCGTTCTCCGCGTGGGCCTCGCCACCGGCGGCGAGGGCGGGGTTCACGTTGCGCACCTTCGCGAGGTAGGTGGTTCGGGGCTGGGTGCCGACCGCCGCGAGGAGCTTGTAGTGACGGTCCATCCGCGCGAGCTCGGAGACCCGCGACTCGTCGTCGTTCAGGTCCCCGAAGACGATCGCGTCGCTCGGGCAGGCCTGGGCGCAGGCGGGGACCACGTCCGCGGTCGTCAGCCGCTCCTCCACCGCCGCCCAGTCCGGCGCCGTCTCCCCTTCCTCGAAGCGGCGCTGCAGCCGGCGCGACGTCACCCGGTTCGCGGCGATGCGCGAGCTCTGGATCCGCTGCACGCAGTACGTGCACTTCTCCATCACGCCTCGCATCCGCACGGTGACGTTCGGGTTGAACACCATCCGCTTCAGGTCGGGCACGTTGTGGTAGCGGTGGTAGTCGAGGAAGTTGAAGCGCCGCACCTTGTACGGGCAGTTGTTCATGCAGTACCGCGTGCCGATGCACCGGTTGTACGCCATCGCGTTGATGCCCTCCTGGTCGTGCACCGTCGCCGCGACCGGGCAGACGTTCTCGCAGGGGGCTTCCTCGCAGTGCTGGCAGGCGACGGGCTGGACCACGACCTCCGGGTTGGCCTCGTCGCCGCGGTAGTAGCGGTCGATCCGGATCCAGTGCATCTCGCGGCCGAGGGCGACCTGGGCCGGCCCGACGGTGGCGACGTTGTTCTCGGCCTGACACGCCACGACGCAAGCGCTGCACCCGGTGCAGGCCGAAAGGTCGATCGTCATGCCCCAGGCGTGGCGGATCGGGGCGCTCTCGGAGGGCTGGTTGCCGTTGGGGATCAGCCGACCCGTCTGCGTGCCCTGGGCGGGCATCCGCGGCTGGCGGTAGTCCACCTCGTCCCACAGCGGCCCGACGCTCGGCGTCGGCTCCCGCCACTGCGCGAAGTCCGGGCGCTCCCGGTACTGCTCGACGGTCGCGGAGACCGCCAGCGGCCGCTCCGGGAACTCGACCTCGTTGCCCAGCACGGTGACGACCGGCGTCATGCTGTGATGGGTCTGGGTCTGGACCAGCTCCTCGTGGCCGCCCGCCGGGCGCACCGTGACCCCGCCCGCGAACCCGAGGGCGTCCCGGGTCCGGAAGGGGTAGACGTCGACGCCGACGCCCGTCCCGTGCCGGCCGGCCGCCGTCCGGCCGAAGCCCAGGGGCAACGTGACCACGCGGTCCGCGTGACCCGGGAGCACGAAGGCCGGGATCCGCAGGTCGTCCGCGCCCTCGCGGGACAGCGTCAGCAGGTCGCCGCTCGCCACGCCGAGCTCCCGCGCGGCCGCGGGGCTGATCCACGCCGCGTTGCCCCACACCTGCTTGGTGACGGGCTCGGGCAGCTCGAGGAGCCAGGGGTTGTTCGCCTGGCGGCCGTCGCCGACCTGATAGGAGGGCGTGAACACGACCTCCCAGCCGTCCCCGGCGGTCGGGGCGCTCTGCCCGAGCAGGGCCTGGAAGCTGGCCGTTTGCAGCGGCGGCGCCACCGGGCGCTCCGGGCGGACGCCGAAGAACCGACCGACCTGCAGGCTGCGGCGCCACACCCGCTCGAACGCCGTGAGGGGCGCGTCGGCCGCCATCAGCCCGCGGAGCGTGTTGCGCACGAGGTGGTAGCCCCGCCAGCCGCGGATACCGCCCACCATCGCCAGGACCTCGGCGTCGCTGCGGCTGCTCCGCAGGGGCGCGATCAGCGGCTGCTGGATGCTGACCACCCCGGTCAGGGACCGCTGGTCGCCCCAGGCCTCGAGGGGGTGCGACTGCGGGAGGTGCCACTCGCAGAGCGACGAGGTCTCGTCGACCCGGCTCGACAGGTGCACGGCATGGGGGACGCGGGAGAGGGCGTCCGCGAAGGCCAGGTCGGCCGGCGCGTCGTAGACGGGGTTGCCGCCGAGGATCAGGAGCGTGTCGACCGCCTCGCCCTGCATCGCCTCGACGAGGTCCTCGAGGGGCTCGGTGGGAGGCGTCTCCGGCCTCGGAGAGGCGAACACCGTGCGTCGGAAGTTCCCGAGCGCGAGGTTGGCGATGTGGGCCAGCGCGTGGACCCGGGCCGGCTGCCGGCTCCCGACGACCACGGCGCTCTGGCTCCGGTTCGCCCGCAGGTCCTCCGCCACCGCGGAGACCCACGCCTCGGGCACGCCCTCGGGCGCCGAGCCGTCCCCGAGGGTCGCGCGGACCTCCGCCGGCATCTGCACGTCCGGGAACGCCGACAGCGCCACGAGGAGGGCCTTGAGGTAGGCCTCGACGTCGGTCGAGCGGAGCCGGAGCCGGTGGTCTGCGGTCATGCCCGTCAGGGTCACCGTGCCCTCGACCACGTAGAGCCGGTTCATCCGGTCCGCCTCGTCGGCGCTCTGGGGCCGACGCCGGGCCGCGAAGCGCCGCGACGCCTCGATGTGGCCGGTCTCGCGGCCGAGGAAGTCCGAGTCCAGGGCCAGGATCACGCGGGGACGGGCGTAGTCGACCCACACCTCGTAGCCCTCGCCGAACACGGCGTCCGTGCCGGCCTGCACCTCGCGCCGGCCGTCCGCCGTCCACGTGTGGACGTGGGCGTTCGGGAACCGCTCGAGGAGCGCGGCCCGGGCCCGGTCCATCGACGGGGACAGCGACGGCTCCATCAGGACGCGCAGGCCCGCGCCGCCGTCCGCGGCGAGGTCGTCGGCCCGGCTGCGCCACCACGCGTCGAAGTCCGACCAGGACCCCTCCTCCGTGCCGTCGCCGGAGCGCCGGAGTGGAGCGCGGGAGCGGGCGTCATCGTAGAGGTCCAGGATCGAGGCCTGGAGGCTCGCGTCGGTGGCGCCGCGGCTAGCCGGGTGCTGGGTGTTGCCCTCGATCTTGGTGGGCCGGCCCTCGTGGCTCTCGACGAGCAACCCGACCGCCTCGCCACCGTGCTGGACGCTGGTCGCGTAGTGCAGCTCGATGCCGGGCTGGGTGTACTCCGGACCCTCGGTGTAGGGCAGGATGTGCTCGAGCGGGCGGCGCAGGCAGCCCGCCGCGCCGACCATCGCGGCGGTCGCGCCGCCGATCGCGAAGAAGTCCCGCCGCCCCACGTTGCCGTCGCGGGCGACGGTCTTCGTGCCGATCTGGATCGGACGGCCGGGATCGGCGGCCGGGGCGGTGCCCCGCTTCTCGTCGAGGGAGCGCCAGGCGCGAGGCGTGGTGTCCGCGGCGGGCCGGGCGGCGTCGGAGCGGTCGTTCGCAGTCGTCATCGGTGGCACCCCGAGCAGGCCTCAGGCGGCACAGCGTGGTCGGCGAGGTAGGCCACCTCGGCCGCCTCCCGTACGTTCACTTCCTCGTCCGGGCTCTGCCCGAGCTCCCAGTCCATGTCCGTGATCCGGTCGAGCGGGCGGAGGTGGGGCTCGGGGTTCCGGTGGCAGTCGAGGCACCAGCCCATGCTGAGCGGCTCGGCCTGCGCCACCACCTCCATCTGGTCGATCCGGCCGTGGCAGCTCACGCAGCCCACCCCGGCCGACACGTGCACGGAGTGGTTGAAGTAGGCGTGGTCCGGCAGGTTGTGGATCCGGACCCACTCGATCGGCTCGCCGCTCGCCCAGCTCTCGCGCACCGGCGCGAGCCGAGCGGAGTCGGTCTTGATCTGGGCGTGGCAGCCCATGCACGTCTGCGTCGGCGGAACCATCGCGTGGGCGGACCGCTCCACGTTCGCGTGGCAGTAGCGGCAGTCCATGCCGAGCTCACCGGCGTGCAGCCGATGGCTGTAGGGCACGGGCTGCTCGGGCATGTAACCGACCTGATAGTTCCGAGGCCCGTTGTAGTAGGTCAGCGCGAAGGTGACGACCGCGCCGGCCGATGCAACGGCGATGGCCGCCACGAGCGGGAGGAAGTTCAGGGAGCGGGGGAATATCTGCATGGGAGCGTGGGTGACGACGGGTTGGGGCGACGGCGGCGGCCTATGTACTAGGCCGCAGGATTCTGCACAAGCCGTGTCGGGCAGCGTTCACGGGGTTCTCGTGAGGGCCCTTATCCGGGCGACCTCGTCAGCGTGGGTCGGGCAGTGGAGGGCGAGGTACCGGAGCCGGACGGCCCCGTCGGCGCTTCGACGCTCGAGGACGCCGTCGGGGCGATCCTCGATGGCGGGACCGGCCGCCTCCGGCGCGTCCGGCGCGAGGTCGAGGCGGACGGCGACCAGCAGCCCGGCGTGGAACTCCATCCGGGCCCAGCGCACGGGCCCGCGGTCGTCGGCCGGGGTCCACTCGAGGTGGAGGTCCTCGCCCACGGTCGCCGTGCGGAACGTGCCGTCCACCCCGCCCTCGAAGGCGCTTCGCGTCATCGAGGGCGTGTACCCGAGGCGGAGGCCCCGCAGCTCCAGCCGCCCGGGCGGGCTGAAGGCCCCCTGGAGGAGGCCGAGCAGGCTCCAGGCGGCCAGCGCCACGAGGGCGGCCGTCCCGAGGCCCAGGGCGAGGGTGCGCAGCGGGGGGCGGGTCGTCACGGACGGCCCCACCCCCTCCTCTGCTCCCGCTCCCTGTGTCGCCGCGTAGGACATGCACCGAGGCCCGGGCCCATCGGGGGCCGGGACGGGCGGGAAGTGGGGTTCGGCCGGACGCCGGTCAAGGGCGAGCCGCTCGAACCGTTCCTAGGGTCGGCGCATGCGGCGCACATCGGCCGCACGCTAGGCGATCCGCTCCCGACCACCAAGCCGCCCCGCCGGCTCCCTGGGTCCGATTCCCTGCCGCTCGGACCTCCGTTACTGTCCGCAGTCATGTGTCCCCAAATGAGGACAGGCCTCTCCCATGGGTCCCTCGACGTACAATCGATGCCCGTGAGCCAGGAGCTGTCGCTGCCGACGGCCCCGGACGAGGCATCCGGCGTCGTGGGGCCCTACGAGGTGCGCTCCCGCCTGGCGGTCGGCGGGATGGCGGAGCTGTTCGTCGCGGCGGAGCACCGCGGGGCGGGCGAGCCGGGCCTGGTCGTGCTGAAGCGGATGCTGCCCGCCGTCGCCTCGGAGCCTGGCGCGGCGTCGATGTTCGAGGAGGAGGCGCGCCTCGGCGGGATCATCGACCACCCGAACGTCGTCCGGGTCCTGGGCTACGGCGATGCCGAGGGCTCGCCCTACCTGGTGCTGGAGCTGGTGAGGGGCGTCGACCTGGCCCGCTTGCTCCGCTGGCTCCGGGAGAGCAACCGGATCCTCGGCACGGACCTGAGCCTCCACGTCCTCGGCGAGCTCCTCCTGGGGCTCGATGCGGTCCACCGCGCGGTCGACACCACGGGGGTGCCGATGGGCATCGTCCACGGCGATGTGTCGCCGAGCAACGTGCTCCTCGGCGTCCACGGCGAGGTCAAGCTCGCCGACTTCGGCGTGGCGCGGGCTCGCCTGCTCGACCGCTACCCCCACGCGGCGGCCGCGGGGCGGGCGCGCGGCAAGCTCGCCTACCTGTCGCCGGAGCGCGTGACGGGCGCCGCCCTGGACCTCCGCTCGGACCTGTTCGCCGTGGGGGTGGTCGCCGCGGAGCTGCTCAGCGGGGTCTCCCTGTTCGGCGCGGACAGCGAGCTGGCGACGCTGCTCGCGATCCGCGACGCCCGGGTCGACCGCTTCCTCGCGGCGGCAGAGCGCCTCCCTCGGGCAGTGCGGGACGCGGTGCTGTGGGCGCTGCAGCGCGACCCGACGGAGCGGCCGACGTCCGCGTCGGCCCTCCGGGAGCGCTTCGTCGACGCGATGACGATCGACCCTGACACCCTGGCCGCGGAGCTCGCCTCCCTGGTCGCGCGGGCCGACCCCGAGGCCGGCGTGGACCACGGCCACGCGCCGCCCGAGGAGGTGACGCGCGAGCTGCCCGACGAGCTGCCCGGCTCGACCCGCCCGAGCGCCCTGCCCTCGGCGCCTGCCCCGGCCCGGCCCGCCGGCCGCAGCCTCGGCGCCCGGACCATCGATCTGGCCGACGGCGGCATCATCGAGGCCCTGGCGGAGTGCGCCGTGGCCCGGTCCAGCGGCCGCTGGGCCTTCGGCTCGGGGGGCGTCCGCAAGGAGGTCTACCTCGACGAGGGCCAGCCCGACTTCGCGAGCTCCAACCTGGGCCGGGAGCTCCTCGGCGAGTTCCTGATCCGGCGCGGGGTCCTGCGGCGCGGCGAGCTCGACATGGCTCTCGCGGTCATGCCCCGCTACGACGGGAGCCTCGGCGAGGCGCTGAACGCCCTCGGCCTGGTGGAGCCGCCGGAGCTCTTCCGCCACCTCCAGGACCAGGTCATGGAGAAGGTGCTGGAGCTGTTCACCTGGCACGCGGGAGAAGGGCGCTACGAGCCCGGGGTCCTGCCTCCCGCGCACCACCTGCCGCTGCAGCTCGATCCGTGGGCGGTCCTCAGGCAGGGGATCGACCGGCGCCTCGCCCAGGGCCTCGAGCAGGGGACCTTCGCGCCTCGCATGATGCACCGCCTCCGGCGCTCGGGGACCCGGGTCCCGCCCGGGGTGCCCGACGAGGTCGCCCAGGTGGTCGACGCGCTCCAGACCGCGCTGCCCCTGCACGCGCTGGCGCCGCGCCTCGAGCGGGCCGGGCAGTGGGACCCCCATCGGCCGTACCGCGCGACGCGCCTCGCCCTCGCCCTGCGCCTCGTGCACTGGGTCGACCCGGTCTAGCCGCGCCCTTGACGGGCTGCGCCGCGCATCGTGAAGTGCCGCCGCCCGGACGGCGTCGCCCGGGCGCCGCGACCCGACGCGCCGAACGGAGCGCACCGCCCGATGAGCGACTCGCCGGAGATCCCCCTCGCCCCGCCCGCCGGGATGCGCGACCTGCTGCCTCCCGACGCCGCGACCCGACGCGCGCTGGTCGACGTGCTCCTCGAGCGCTTCCGCCTGCACGGCTACGAGCTCGTGACCACCCCGGTCTTCGAGCACGCGGGCGTGATCGAGCGCGGGCTGTGGAGCATCGATCGGCGTGAGCTGTTCCGCTTCGTGGAGCCCGAGTCGGGCGAGGTGGCGCTGCTGCGCCCGGACATCACCCCCCAGATCGCCCGGATCGTCGCGACGCAGCTCGCGGACCGGCCGGCCCCCTGGCGCCTCTGCTACGCGGGGTCCGTGATCCGACAGCGCCGCGACCGTGCCCGGCGCCCGCGGCGGGTGTTCCAGGCCGGCGTGGAGCTGATCGGCCGGGGGGACATCCAGGCGGACCTCGAGGGCATCCGCCTCGCCGACGACGCCCTCGAAGCGGTCGGCCTCGCTGGCCACGTCGTCGAGCTCCACCTGCCGAGCCTCGGCTGGGGTGCGCTCGCCGCGGTCGAGGCGGGGGCGCGACCCACCGCGGCCGAGGCGCTCGCCCGCAAGGACGCCGCGTCCCTCGAGGAGGTGCTGCGGGGGACGACCGTCGAGCGCCAGGCCCGCGACCGCCTGCTCGCGATGACCGGCCTCTACGGCGACCCGGGGGTGCTGGAGGCTGCGCGGCCGCTCTTCGACGCCCCCGCCGAGCGGGAGGCCCTCGACCGCCTGGACCACATGATCGCCGCGCTCCGGGGCCGGCCCCTGCGCGGCAGCCTCCAGGTCGACCTCGGCGAGGTGCGCGACATGGCCTACTACTCGGGGATCAGCTTCGCGATCCTCGCGGATGGGCCCGGCGAGCCGGTCGGGGGCGGGGGGCGCTACGACGACCTCCTGACGCGCTTCGACGCCCCCGCGCCCGCGACCGGCTTCGGCCTGGACGTCGGGAACCTGGAGTGGGCGCTCCGGGCGCAGGGGACCCCCCCGAACGGGGTCGAGCCCGGTCGGGTGGTCGTGTTCGGAGGGAGCGCGCCCGACCGCGAGGCCCTCGCCCGCGATGCGCGGACGACAGGCCTCACGGCGGCGGTGCTCGACGCGGCGGGGCCCGCGGAGGCCCTCGCCTACGCGGAGGCCTGGGGCTACGATGCGGCCGTCGAGCTCGGTCCGCGCGCGCTCACGGCGAGACGGCGCGAGGACGGCGCGGAACGGCGCCTGCCGCGGGCGGAGCAGCCCTGGGCTGCGCTGCGGCGGTGGATCGATGGCGGGTCGGAGGAGGCCGACGGATGAGCACCGTGGTGATCGTCGGGGCCCAGTGGGGCGACGAGGGCAAGGGGAAGGTCGTCGACCTGCTCACGGCCCAGGCCGACGCGGTCGTCCGCTTCGGCGGCGGCGCGAACGCCGGGCACACTCTCGTCGTGGAGGGGGACACCGTCGTGTTCCACCTCGTGCCGAGCGGCGCCCTGCACGACAAGCCCCGCCTCTTCCTCGGGCCGGGGATGGTGCTCGACCCGAAGGTGCTCGCCGACGAGCTCGCCACGATGGCCGCCCGGGGCCTCTTGCGCGAGGGCCGGGTGCTGGTGAGCGACCGGGCGCACCTGGTCCTGCCCCACCACTTCGTGATCGACGGCGAGCGCGAGAAGGGGCCCTCGGCGATCGGGACGACGCTCCGGGGGATCGGCCCGGCCTACCAGGACCGCGCCTCGCGGCGGGGCCTGCGGGTGGCCGACCTCGCCGACCCGGACGCCTTCCGGGTCAAGGTCCGGGCGAACCTCGAGGCCTGGGCGCCCTTCCTCCTCGCCCGGGGGCACGAGCTGGCCGCCCTCGAGGCCGCGGGGGAGGCCTACCTCGCGTACGCCGAGCAGGTGCTCCCGCACGCGGGCGACGTGACGGAGGCGCTCCACGCGGCCCGGCGGGCGGGGCAGCGCATCCTCCTCGAGGGCGCCCAGGGCACGATGCTCGACCTGGACCACGGCACCTACCCCTACGTCACGAGCTCGTCGGTCACCGCGGGCGGCGCGTGCACCGGCTCCGGGCTGCCGCCCACGGCGATCGATCGCGTGCTCGGCATCACCAAGGCGTACACGACGCGGGTCGGCGACGGGCCCTTCCCCACCGAGCTCTCCGGCGACGAGGGGGACGCGCTGCGGCGCCGCGGGAGCGAGTTCGGCGCGACGACGGGGCGGCCTCGGCGCTGCGGCTGGCTCGACATCCCGGTGCTCCGCTGGGCGGTGCACGTCAACGGGCTGAGCGAGCTCGCGCGGACGAAGCTGGACGTGCTCAGCGGCCTCGACCGCCTCCGCCTCGCCGTCGCCTACGACGTCGACGGCACGCGTCGGGAGCCGCCGCCGTCCGTCGGCCTCGACCGCGCGCGGCCCGTGTACGAGGAGCTGCCCGGCTTCGACGGGGACCTGACGCGCTGCCGCACGGTGGACGACCTCCCCGCCGCAGCGCGAGCGTACGTCGCACGCATCGAGGAGCTCCTCGACGTGCCCGTCAGCCTGCTGCGCCTCGGCCCCGAGCGGAGCGAGACGATCGTGGTCGCCGACCCCTGGCGCTAGCTACCCCTGCGCGACCGCCGCGATCGCGTCGATCTCCACCCGGAAGTCGAGGGGGAGCCGGGCCACCTCCACCGTCGCCCGGGCGGGCGGGTCGGCGCCGAACACCTGGCCGTACACCTCGTTGACCGCAGCGAAGTCGTTCATGTCCGCGAGGTAGATCGTCACCTTGAGGACCTGGGCGAGGGAGCTCCCCCCCGCTTCGAGGATCGCCTGGAGGTTCGCGAGGGTGCGTTCGGTCTCCGCCCGCACGTCGCCGCCGCCCACCTTCTGCCCCGACGCGGGGTCGAGGGCGCCCTGCCCCGAGACGAACAGCAGGCCGCCGTGCTGGATCGCCTGGCTGTAGGGCCCGATCGCCGCGGGGGCGCCATCGGTCGAGATCACCTTGCTCATCGTCTCCTCCGTCGCGCCGGGAGCTCGCGCCCGAGGCGCGGTCGTGACGTCGTGGAGCGCGGCGTGCTCCCGGCACGCCCGTGCGCAGTCCGGCGCGCTCCGGCAGGCTAGCGGTCCGCGAAGGCGGCGTCGCGCTTCGCGAGGAACGCGTCCATCCCCTCCGCCTGCTCCGGGGTGCCGAAGCACTCGGCGAAGGCCTCCGCCTCGAGGTGGTTGGCGTCCATCAGCGGCTGCTCCTCGCCCTCGCGGATGATCCGCTTGGCGCGGGCGACGGCCCGCGGGCCCATCTCGGCGATCGTCGCCGCGAGCTCGCGCACCTTCGCCATGAGCTGGTCGTGGGGGTGGACGGCGTTGACCAGGCCGATGTCGTGCGCCCTCCCCGCGTCGATCGTCGCGCCCGAGTAGACCAGCTCGCGGGCGAGGCCCACGCCCACCCGGCGAGCGAGGCGCTGCGTCCCTCCGAAGCCCGGGATGACGCCGAGCTTGACCTCCGGCTGACCGAAGCGGGCCTTCTCGGAGGCGTGGATGAAGTCGCAGGCCAGGGCGAGCTCGCACCCCCCGCCGAGCGCAAAGCCGTTGACCGCAGCGATGACCGGCGGCTCGAGGGTCTCGAGCCCATGCAGGATCTGGTGGCCCTGATGCGCGAAGGTGCGGGCCGCCTCGACGTCGAAGCCGCGCATCGCGGCGATGTCCGCGCCCGCGACGAAGGCCTTGTCGCCCGTCCCGGTCAGGATGACGCAGCGGGTCTCGCGCCGGCCGGACACATCGAGGATCCCCCGCTGCAGGTCCTCGAGGACCGCGGGGCTGAGCGCGTTGAGCTTGTCGGGGCGGTTCACCGTGAGGACGGTGATCGGTCCCTCGTGCTCCACCAGGACCAGCCGGTCGTTCGCCATCAGCGCCTCCTCTGCGGAGGCGAGTAGCGACCGGGTGGGCGTGCCGTCAAGCCTCTCGCGCGAACGGGGCCGCGCCCCGGGCGACGAGACGGGTCTCGCCAGGCGAGCTAGAGCTAGACTAGGTGCCGCCAGCCACGGCGGACGTGAACACCCACTCGAAGACGAAGCGGCTGGCGCTGTTGACGGGTCGGAACTCGATCGCCGCGCGGCTGGTCGAGGGCGTGACGAAGCCGCCGTTCGGGAAGCAGACCTCCGCCGGGTTGGTCTGCACCTCCCAGATGTGCGGCTGGTACTCCGTCGCGTACACGGTCCGCCAGCGCCACTCGATGCAGCGTCCCCGGCGGTTGCGGTAGCAGTACCGCTCGCGCCCGGCGGGGACCCGCACGGCGCGGTGGCCCTGGATCCGGGTCAGGGTCGCCTGCTCGAGCTGGATCTCCGCCTGGGTCTGCTCCACGCCCTGCTGGTCCGTCAGGAGCGCGATCCGGTAGTTCTGATAGGCGCCCCGGGCCCGGTTGGTCTGGAGGCTCCAGAGGGTCACGTCGGCGCAGACCCGCTCCGGGGTCACCTCGGTGAGGGTCGCCTGGTCGACCAGGGTGCCCGGGGGGAGGCCGGTCTCCCGCTCCTGGCTGGTGTTCTCGAAGGGCACCGCGTTCGGGTCGACCTGCCCGACCTGGAGCGGGTGGCGGATCTCGACGAAGCGGGTGTGGGCGCAGCCGCCGGCCAGGACGGCGGCGAGACCGAGAAGGCAGGGACCGAGTCGGCTCATGGCAAGTCCTTCGCGCTGGGGTTGGCGAACCCTAACCCGAACGACGTCGGCGGGCGCCGCAGATTCAAGCGCGCCGGACGAATCCGGGCTCCCTGGGCGCGGGTCAGACCCGCTCGACGACCAGGGCGAGGGCCTCGCCGCCGCCGATGCAGAGGGTCGCCAGCCCCCGCCGCGCCTCCCGGTCGGCCATCGCGTAGAGCAGCGTGGTGAGGATGCGGGCGCCCGAGCAGCCGATCGGGTGGCCGAGGGACACGGCGCCGCCCCGGACGTTGACCCGGTCGTGCCCGATCCCCACCTCCTTCATCGCGACCATCGGCACGACGGCGAAGGCCTCGTTGATCTCGTACAGGTCGATGTCGTCCGCGCCGAGACCCGTCCGCTCCAGCACCGCCCGGATCGCGCCGACGGGCGCCGTGGTGAACCACTCGGGCGCCTGCGCATGGCCGGCGTAGCCGACCACGCGGGCCAGCGGCGTGAGGCCGCGCGCCTCGACCACGTCCTGCCCTGCCAGCACCAGGGCGGAGGCTCCATCGTTGATCGAGCTGGCGTTGGCGGCCGTGATCGTCCCCTCGCGGTCGAACGCGGTCCGCAGGCTCGGGATCTTGTCGAGCTTCGCGCGACCCGGCTCCTCGTCCTGGTCGACGACGACGTCGCCCTTGCGGGTGGTCTTCGTCACGGCGGCGATCTCGGCCTCGAACTCGCCCGCCTCCTGGGCGGCGAGGGCGCGGCGGTAGGACGCGAGCGCGAACTCGTCCTGGGCCTCGCGGGAGAAGCTGTGCTCGCGCGCGCAGAGCTCCCCGGCGTTCCCCATGTGCCAGTCCTTGTAGGGGTCCCACAGGCCGTCGAGGATCATCGAGTCCTGGACCTCGCCGTGGCCCATGCGGTAGCCGGCGCGCGCCTTCGGGAGCAGGTAGGGCGCCCCGCTCATCGACTCCATGCCGCCCGCGACGACCGTGTCGGCGTCCCCGAGGCGGATCGCCTTGGTACCGAGGATCACCGCCTGGAGGCCGGACCCGCAGACCTTGCCGACCGTGGTCGCCGGCACGCGGTTCGGGATCCCGGCGAGCTTGGCGGCCTGGCGAGCCGGCGCCTGGCCGACGCCCGCGGTGAGCACGTTGCCCATGTAGGTCTCCCCGATCGCGTCGACCGGGACGCCGGACCGATCGACCGCCGCGCGGATCGCGGTGGCCCCGAGCTCCGGAGCTGAGACGTCGGCGAGGGCTCCCTGGAACGACCCGATCGGCGTGCGGCACGCCCCGACGATGAAGACTTCGCGACCGGCCATGGACTCCTCCTTCCGGCCCCACCGGGACACGCGGCGAGCCCGTGACGGTCGATCTACAAGCGGCCCAGATGGTGTCAACCGCGCCTCCGGACGCACCGAGAGCGCACGCACCGTACCCGCCGCGCGCGCCCGCCGACCGGCGCCGCCGCTCGCGATCCCCGGACGGGCGCTCCGTCCCCCGATGGCGCCGTCAGGAGAACAAGCGGCGGCGGATGCCGGAGCGCTTCAGGTCGTCCTCCGGCGGGGTCGCGGGCGCCTGGATCTTCACGAGGCGCTCCGCGGGGACGTGGTCGACACCACCCGGCTGCGGGGTCCGAAGACCCGGAGACGGATCCAGCGGCGCCTCGGCTCGACCCGCCTTCCTCGCCGCGCGGGTCGGTCGAGACGACTCGCGGCGCGGGTCCTTCAATGCGTGGTTCTGACGTGCCATCGACCGCTTCCTCGCCGCACACCTGACGGTGGCGTACGCCGACCCAGCCCCCCTCGGCCCAAGCTCGGGCTGAGCCCGACGACGCGTATCATGCGTCCCGCCGGACGCCCGATCAATACCACGCACATTCCGGCGCTTGTCGGGGAAAGACGGCCAGAGCCGCCGCCAGCTCGCGCCGGCGGCGGCTCTCCGGGCCTCGCGGCCGGTCCGGTGTGGGTCAGTCGACGCGGACGATGCGGCCCTGGGGCACGGTCTCCGCCTCGAAGAGGAAGAGCGCGTTCTCGTCGGCGTCGTAGGTGTAGGCGTGGTCGAGGCCGCCCCGCCCGAGGCGGAGGATCGGCCCGACGTAGAGCGGGTTCGCGCTCGCCGGGTCGAGGACCACGTGGATGGTGTTCGGGTCGCCGAAGTCGTTCTGGCGCACGTAGAGCACCGTCGGGTCGGTCGGGTCGTCGAGGAAGATCGCGCCCGGGTCCGTGAAGGCCGCATCCCAGGTCGCGATCACCTCGGGCGTCGCGGTCGTCGTACCCCAGGAGGAGCGCGGGATGCGGAACAGGCCCTCGACCAGGTTGTCGGGGAACGGAAGGCCGGTCTGCCAGCGGGCCTGGACGTAGGCGTAGTCCTCGTCCACCGCGAGGCCGACCGTGTACTCGATGTCCAGCCAGCGCGCGACTTCGACCGGGGTCGACGATGCGGTCGGGTCGAGCTGCCAGATCCGCGTCTCGGTGAAGTCATTGGACGCGAAGTAGATGCTCGTCCCGTCGTAGGCCGACGAGATGATGTCGTCGTCGTACCGCGGGCTCGGCTCGTCCCACTCCTCGGGCATCCACGGGAAGGTCATCCCATCGGTGGCGAGGTAGATCCGGTTCGCCGTGGTGCTCGTCGTGTCGTCGGCGGTGAACAGGTCGCTGCCGACCGTGAGCCCGGTCCAGCCCATCTGGCCGTCGGAGATGCCGTCCGCGAGGACCGCCTGGGCCATGCCCGCCTTCGGCACGAACATGGTCTCCTCTCCGGGGTCGCTGAAGCCGAAGCCGTTCAGCCCGAAGTAGAGCGTGTTGTCGTCGGCGGCCATCCACGCGGGCTCGGCGTCCCAGCGCAGCTCGGACCCCGAGTCGTCGAGGGGACGGGTGATGCCGGTGTCGGTCACGACCCCGCCGATGCCGTCGTACTCGCGCTCCGTGAACGTCAGCCTCGTGATGTCGCTGTCGTTCGGGATGCCGATGCAGAGCGTCCGGCCGGACCGGATCAGCGCCGGCGTCGGCCGCGTCGCGTCGGTCTGGCAGATCAGGGGCAGGTTGGTGGCCTGGTCCGCCAGCAGCATCGTGTCACTCTCGTCGGCCTCGACGATCGCGATGTCCTCGGGCGGCGTGTACGAGAACCACGTGATGTTGCGATCGCCGATGATGCAGGTGCCGCCGCCGAGGCCCCGCGTCGAGTCGAGCATCACGTCCGCAAACGGGCCCGTCAGGCTCCGCGCGGTGCCGCAGGCC